>JBCDED010000153.1:0-2214 GCA_039179985.1 Pseudomonadota bacterium | reverse complement strand
GTGCGATCCAGGAGCTTCTGGGCCATGCGTCGCTCTCCACAACCCAGGCCTATACGGCGGTCGACACGGCCCGCCTGATGGAGGTCTACGACCGGGCCCACCCCAAGGCCTGACCCACCGGCCCTGTTGCAGCACCACCGCGACGCCGCGACATGTTCCGCGCGGCGCCTTTTCTTTTTGCATCCCCTAGCCCCATGCGGCATGAACGTCCCATGACATTGAGGTTACGCGCGCTCGGCGTGCATTTGTTTACGGCCACGGGCGCGGTGTTTGCTATGCTGTCGATGTTGGCGGCAGTCGACGAGAAATGGGATCTGATGTTCCTCTGGCTCGTCGTGGCGTTCTTTGTGGATGGCATCGATGGCCCGCTGGCACGCCATTATCACGTGAAGGTCAATGCGCCCGAGTTCGACGGGGTGCTGCTCGATCTGATCATCGACTATCTGACCTATGTGTTCATCCCGGCCTTTGCCTTGTTCAAATCCGGCCTGATGGACGGCTGGACGGGATGGTTTGCGATCATCGTCATTACCTTCGCCTCGGCGCTTTACTTCGCCGACACACGCATGAAGACAAAGGACAATTCCTTCTCCGGCTTCCCCGGGTGCTGGAACATGCTGGTGCTGGTAATCTTCGCGCTGCAGCCGAATTTCTGGGTCTCGCTGGCGCTGGTGACGGCGCTGGCCATCGCCATGTTCCTGCCGCTGAAATTCGTGCATCCGGTGCGCACGGAACGCTGGCGGGTTATCACCCTGCCGATGGCGCTCGCCTGGACGTTCTTTGCGGGCTGGGCGGCCTGGGTCGACTTCCACCCGCAAAGCTGGGCGCATTGGGGGTTGGTGGTGACCTCGGTCTATCTGGTATTCGCGGGCATCGCGCAGCAAGTCTTTCCCACCCGCAACAACGGCGGCCTCTAGCCCGCGGTGGCCTGAAAGCCCACCGTACCTGCCGGGCCTGACCGTGGTGCTGGCAGGTACGGTGGGCTTTCAGACCACCGCGTCCGCCACTCGAGCAAAACCGGTGTCGCTTGTTCGTTTCCTCAGCCGCCAGTCGCGCGCGAAAACCGACGCCATGGTCAGATCAGCAATCCAGCGGCCCCTTCATGGCGCAGAAGGGCGACCTTGGTCTCGATGCCACCCGCGCCCGAGAACCCGGTCAGCCCTTTCGCCCCCATGACCCGGTGGCAGGGGATGATGATCGGGATCGGGTTGCCCCCGCAAGCCTGTCCAACTGCCTGCGGCATCGCGCCCAGATCACGGGCGATATCGCCGTAGGTCACGGTCTCGCCAAAGGGGATGGCCCGCATTGCGGCACAAACATCCTGCTGAAAGGCGGAGCCACGGACCGTCAAGGGTAGGTCGAAGCTCTCGCGCCTGCCGGCGTCATACTCCGCCAATTGCTGCGCAGCCTCTTTCAACAACTCAGTCGGCGCGCCCGCATCGGTCCCGTTCCAGCGCACAGCTGTGATTGCCCCCTCGTCTTCGACAAGGGTCAGACGACCAAACTGGGTATCGACGCTGAGACGTGGCATATGTCCAAGATGGCCCGACACGCCACAACCGGCAACCCGGAACCTGCGTCTAAGGCGCGCTGAGCCCGATCCGGATTGGGCCCCGCGCCGTGCAGGCAGATACCACTTTGCCCTTCTCCGTCACCACGACTTCGCCCGCCGCGGCCAGCGCGTCCGCCGTGCGCCGCACCTTCGGCATCAGTGTCCGCCAGTCACCGGGCGCAAGCGCCCGCGCCACCTCCGACGGGCAGAGCGTTTTGCCCGGCCCACGGCGGTGCACCAGTGCGCGGATCGCGGCGGCGATGGCTTCGGGGTCAGGCGACGGCTCTGTCACAGCGCCCGCACACACCCGGCGCCGCATGGGTTCCGACATCGGGCAGGATCTTCCAGCAGCGCGCGCATTTCTCACCCTCTGCCTTGTCAACTGACACCCAGAGCCCCGCCAAACCATCTTCAGCTGTCCAACTAGGAGGCAATCCAAGATTCACGCTTGCAGCTGAGGTGATAAAGATCTCGGCGAAGTCCACGCTCTGGAGATCTTGGGTTGCTTCGTCATCGCTATCCCAAAGATGAGCTTCGTTTCCAAGCCAAACCGTGGGTGCGGCCTCTAAACTAGATCCTATTTCCTTTTCTTGACGCTTCAACTCAATTGCCTCGGTCACTTTCTTTCGAATCGACCTGACTTTCGACCATTTCTCCGCCAG
>JBCDED010000152.1:0-2231 GCA_039179985.1 Pseudomonadota bacterium | reverse complement strand
TGGCAGGCTTCGTAAGGGGCCAGGGTACCGTCTGTCTCATCCTCGGCATCTATTACGCGGTCGCACTCATGCTGGTCGGGCTCAATTTCGGCCTCATCGTCGGATTTATCGCGGGCGCTCTGACCTTTATCCCTTATGTCGGCGCACTGGTTGGCGGTGCGCTTGCCATTGGCCTGGCTCTGTTCCAGTTCTGGGGTGACTGGCTCTGGATCGTCGTAATCTGGGCGATCTTCCAGTCCGGCCAACTGGTCGAAGGCAACGTCTTAACACCGAAACTGGTCGGCTCATCGGTCGGATTGCACCCGGTCTGGCTCATCTTCGCACTGTCGGCGTTCGGCGCGCTGTTCGGCTTTGTCGGCCTGCTCGTTGCGGTTCCCGTCGCAGCCATGATCGGCGTGCTGATCCGCTTTGGGATCACGCAGTACAAGGACAGCCGCCTCTACAAAGGGCTCGCCGAAAAGGACCCGGACTGATGGCGGTCTCCGACGAACAAATCGCCCAGATCGAAGACTTGTTCGAAGGCGTCGGCCCGATCACCACCCGCAAGATGTTTGGCGGGCTTGGTATCTACGCAAATGGCACCATCTTTGCCGTGCTCATGTCGGACGGCGATCTCAAGCTGAAAGGCGCGGGCGACATGGCTACCACCTTAGATACCGAGGGCTGGACCCGCTGGACCTACCAACGCGACGGCTCTGGCAAAATCACCGCGATGCCCTATTGGTCCCTGCCCGATGCCCTTCTCGACGACCCGGAGGAGGCCAGCGCCTGGGCCCGACGCGCGCTTGAGGCGCTGGCGTGACCGCTTTCTTTGTTAGAAAGCAGACAGAATGCTTTTCAAGCATTCCGCGCTGAAGTGATGCCCCGCCAACTGACCCTCAACCTCCCCTTCCGCGTCAGCCGCGCGCGCGGAGACTTCTTCCTCTCCGACGCCAACCAGCTTGCCGTCACACGCCTCGACGCGCCCGACACATGGCCCAATGCCAAACTCATCCTCACCGGGCCGCAAGGTTCCGGCAAAACGCACCTCGCGCATCTCTGGACCGAGGCGCAGAACGCCCAACTCCTCAAACCAACCGACCTATCAAGGCTCGACATTCCCGGCATCACAACACCGCTCGCCATTGAGACAGACGGCATCACCCCAACCGAAGAAGAACCCCTCTTTCACACCCACAACCACCTCGCCGCCCAGAACCTCCCGCTGCTCCTCATCGCGCGCGCCCCGCCAAATCAGTGGCCCCTGACACTCCCTGATCTGAAAAGCCGGATGGAGGCCGCCGACACCGTGCGCATCCAGCCTCCGGATGATGCGCTGCTCGCCGCCGTCATGGTCAAGCAATTCGCCGACCGCCAGATCGAGGTCCCGCCCAACGTCATCGCCTACCTGACCACGCACATGGACCGCTCCTTCGCTGAGGCCGAGCGCCTCGTGAACGCACTCGACCAGGCCGCGCTTGCCGAAGGACGCGCCATCACGCGTCCATTGGCCCAAAGGGTGCTGGACAACAGCGCCTAAGCGCGGCAAAACTGTCATCCTCACGTCACAATTGCTTGCAAAACGGGATGTCATGACCGTTCTTTCGGACTTTCTGAAATCGGCCGGACCTGTGGCCAAAACTCTGGAAGACATTGATTTTTCCGGACCGTCTCGGTTTTTCAATCGCGAGCTGTCCTGGCTGGCCTTCAACTGGCGCGTGCTGGAGGAAAGCGAAAACCCTCGCGTGCCCCTGCTGGAACGGCTGCGCTTTCTATCGATTTCCGCCACCAATCTTGACGAATTCTACACGGTCCGCGTGGCCGGTCTGAGAGAACTAGCCGATGCGGGCAACACCACGCCCGCCGCCGACGGGCTCTCACCCGCCGAGCAACTAGTTTTGATCAACGCCGATGCGCGCGCGCTTCTCGAACACCAGCAGCAAATCTGGGTCTCGATGCATGCCGAACTGGCCGAAGCGGGGATCGAGATCCTCACCCGCGACGCGCTGAGCAAAGACGACAAGGCCTATCTCGACCAGGTCTTCCTGACGCAGGTTTTCCCCATCCTGTCGCCGCTGGCCATCGACCCGGCCCACCCGTTCCCGTTCATCGCCAATGAAGGCTACTCGCTCGCGCTGGAACTGGAACGCAAAAGCGACGGCAAAGGCCTGCGCGCGCTCCTGCCGATCCCCCATCAAATTGAACGGTTTGTGCCGCTGCCTTCAGTGACCGGCCACCGCTTCCTTCCGTTG
>JBCDED010000151.1:0-2405 GCA_039179985.1 Pseudomonadota bacterium | reverse complement strand
TCGGTCATCGATGCCCGCGTTGCCGAAACCATTTCGTTTATGGAGCGGCAATATCCTGGCACGCGCGACCTGAAGGGCAAGGCATCCGGGATGCTGGTCATGCCGCTTGTGACCGAAGCAGGCCTTGGGCTTGGCGGGTCCTACGGGCGCGGCGCATTGCAGATAAACGGCATCACGGTTGACTATTACTCGGCCACCCAAGCGAGCTTTGGCCTGCAAATCGGCGCGCAACAGTTCAGCCACGTATTGTTCTTCATGACCGACGAGGCGCTACAGGAATTCCGGACATCGCCCGGCTGGTCCGCTGGCGCCAACGTGCAATATGCCTTGAACCAAGAAGGCCAGAACCTGAGCACCGATACAATCACGGCCTTGTCGCCGGTGGTTGCGGTCATCTTCGGTCAGGCCGGTCTGATCGCAGGCGCTGCGATCGAAGGCACGAAGTACAACCGGATCATCCCCTGATCTGCCATTCTGGTGGCGCCCGTTTACATGTATTGAATCGCGCGGGCGCCCCGACCTCCACCCCTTCATTGTTCTGTGAGTCGCGCTAAGATTTGGTGAATTTCGTCCCAGGCATTGGCCGCGGGATATTGAGTACTTTGAAAAAGAAGAAGTGCTTTTCGGTCCAGGTGGCTCTGTACCCGTTGTCTGGTGCGCAATGGGTAATGAGTGGCGTTTTCTCTATCGAACTTCCGCGCAATCATCCGTTCAGAGTTAAGCCTGTCGGAGGTTCCAAAGGTCCTGCAGACCTTGAGCGCGTATAGAAAGGGACAGCGCTCCGCTTATGCCGAGTGCTTTTCAATCGCTTCCATGGCACGCCGCAACACGCCACCCGATGCGCAGAGACGCTGATCTGCGGTTTCCCTATCCACGCCGCTCAACGCCATCAAGATTGCGCATTTGACGTCTCCACCTGCGGTCTCAAGCAGCGTTTCAGCAACCGCGCCATCAACCCCGGTCACCTCGCACAAAATGCTGAGCGCCCGCGCCCGCAGCTTGTCGTTCGACACCGCGACGTCGACCATCAGATTGCCATAGGTCTTGCCGATGCGGATCATCGCCCCGGTCGACAGCATGTTCAGCACCATCTTCTGCGCCGTCCCGGCTTTCATGCGCGTCGATCCCGTCAAGGCTTCAGGGCCCACCGCGGGCGCAATTGAAATATCAGCCGCCCGGGAAATCGGAGAATTGGGCGCTGTCGTCAGCGCCACGGTCCCGGCGCCGAGGGTCCGCGCAAATTCGAACGCACCCAGGACATATGGCGTGCGTCCACTGGCAGCGATCCCGACCACGACGTCGCGGGCGGTTAAGTTCACATCAGCGAGGTCGGCGGCACCCGCCTTGGCATCGTCCTCTGCCCCTTCGATGGACCGGCGCAGCGCCCTGTCACCTCCGGCGATGATACCCACGACCATATCGGGCGGCACTGAAAAGGTTGGCGGGCATTCCGCCGCATCCAGTACGCCCAGGCGCCCGCTGGTTCCGGCCCCGATATAAATCAGGCGTCCACCCCGGCGAAAGGCCGCGACGATCCGGTCGACAACGCGGGCAATCGCCGGCAGCTCACGTTCCACCGCATCGGCCACCAACTTGTCCTCCTCACTGATCCGGCGGACGATTTGGCCGGGGCTCAGAAGATCAATGTCGCCAGTACGCGGGTTGCGCTGTTCTGTCGGGATCTGGTGCAGGTCTGTGACGCGCATCTGAACAGGGCTCCGGTTTGCGAAAACCAACTCGCGCCCAGTATCCGGCACCGGCACTTTCCCAGTCAAATCAGGGGCCTCTGCCCCGCAATTCCAGTGGTTTCAGCGAAACAAAGCGGCTTTCTGCGTGGCACTCGTGCCCAAAAAGAAAAGGCCGCCCAAAAGGCGGCCCTCCACGATTGCTGCTGTGGGCAATCAGCGCTTCGAGAACTGGAAGCTCTTACGCGCTTTGGCTTTACCGTACTTCTTCCGCTCGACCACGCGGCTGTCGCGGGTCAGGAAGCCAGCGGCTTTCAGCGCCGGACGCAGTTGCGGGTCGTAAAGTTGCAGGGCTTTCGAGATGCCGTGCTTGACCGCACCGGCCTGACCGGACAGGCCACCGCCCTTGACGGTTGCTTGTACGTCGAACTCGACTTCAACGCCTGCGACAGTGAACGGCTGGCGCAGGATCATCTGCAGCACCGGACGCGCGAAATAGGCATCCATGTCCTTGCCGTTGACTGAGACCTTGCCGGACCCTGGCTTGATCCAGACACGGGCGACCGCGTCTTTCCGCTTGCCCGTCGCATAAGAGCGGCCAAGGTCGTCACGGACCGGCTCACGCGTCACGGCAGTCTCGGTCGCGGCGGTCGCCTCCGCCGCCTCGGGCGCCGCTTCCGCGGAGCCGCCAACGGCCTCTCTCGACGCGCTGAAAGAGGC
>JBCDED010000150.1:0-2577 GCA_039179985.1 Pseudomonadota bacterium | reverse complement strand
GGTGGTGACAAGGAGATATATCCAAACGACCATTGCCACGACTAGCATTAAGAGCTGTCCGGCGGACCATTTCCGCAGGCCTTTTTTGCCAGGAGCGCGATATGTGCGAAGACGCTCTGTCAGGTCCTTGTCAAAAGCATAATCGGACTCAGGAGCGTACATCAATCAGCCCCCGGAGTGTGTTAAGCCATGGCCGGCTGCGTTCGAGCGACAGCTGGATCGGTGCATCCGGGCGCAACAGCTCTGGCGCGTCACGGCCCACCCAGGCGGCGGGCAGGACAAGAACGCGCAGACCAAAGCTGCCCGCACCATCCGGGTTGGCCATGGCCACAACCTCGACGACCTCGCCCTCGATCCGGCGGGTGGCACCACCGGAATTGGCGATCATGTTTGCGGCCATGCCCGGAAAGACAGCTGCGGCCATACCCTCATCGAGCCACCCTTCAATGTGGCGTGGCCCCGCCGTCTCGAGAACAAGGGCAATCTGACCCCGGGGAAGGAACTGATCGGCAAAGACCGGCAGGTCAGTCACAACACCGTCTTCCAGGGCCACAATATCGGCCGCACCGCCAATGCTTTTCTCGGCACTCAGCGCGCGTTTCAATTTGCCGAGCGCCGTGTCCCTCTGCCGCAAGACGCCCTCAAGGAAGGCCCGCCGTTCGTGGAAATCCCCCGTTGCCTGCGAAAGCCCTGCGTCAAATATGGCGAGCGCTTTCAGGGCGCGACGCACCTCGAAGAGATCGTAGTCGGCAAAGAAGTCGCGCAGCCGTCTGGCGGCGATGGCGCGTTCCAGCGCCGCCACGAACGGCCGGCGCGCATCCTCAAGACCGTCAAGATGCAGGTCCAGCGCCCGCCGCGCGGCGCGAACATCAGCCTCGGCAAGTCTGATATCTGACCGGATTTCGGTCAGTGTGCCGGTGTGGCCGGGGCTGGTCAGCACGATAAGCGTATCGCCTTGCGCAACCGTGTCGCCCTCGGCCACCAGAATTCTCTCTACATAGGCACCCGCAGGCGCCCGATGATCAACGAGCTCGGCAACGACCCGCGCCTGGCCGACCGAGATTGCGCTCAGCCGCGACCAGATCTGTTGGCCCAGCATTCCGAACACGACGGCGCCGACCATCGCATAAAGCGACAGGCTCCAGAGAACGCGAAGGATCCGGGGCGTTTTGCCTTTGCTGTCCTCGACCCTTTCCTCTTCGGTCTCTTCCATCGGGACAAGATCGACAGGCGTGTCGAGGCTCGTGATGATGTCTTCTGTGCTCGCCATTTTGCCCGACAGGATCGAGCGATAGAACACCGCCAGTGTTTCGCGCTGGCGCCCGGTGAGGCCTTCGAAGATCAACTCGCGGTCGGTCCCGCCAGGCATGAACCGGACCGGAAAACGAATGTCGACGCCCTGAAACGGGATCGACAGCACCCCCTGGCTGGGCAGCACATCGGTGTCATGCGGAAATTCAAGGCCGTTCAGCGACCAGCACGTCACGCTCACCACATCGCCGGTCGCCAGTTCGAGCCCCAGAGGGGCGCGGACCTGGAACGACAAATCGGACATTGGCCGCTCGTGACGGATTTTCATGGGCGTACTGCCTCGGCAACGTGAATTGCCGGGCTTCTAACGCGCGAACCCACCGGTGCGGGCGCGCGCTCGTATACGCCAAAGTCTCAAAAGTATAGCGCCGGGGCATACGCATAGCAGCGGCGGAAAACGCTTCTCAGCGCGCGATTGCGGCCCTTATTGCATCAGGCAATGCGTAAGGAGTGTGACCTCATGAGTAAACTTGCCTGCTTCAAAACCTACGATGTCCGCGGGCGCGTGGACGACACGCTGGATGCCGATATCGCCTACCGGATTGGCCGTGCGACAGCCGAGGTTCTGTCGGTTTCCACAGTTGTCGTGGGCCAAGACATGCGCGCAAGTTCGCCCGAGTTTCTGATGGCCGCAGCCGCAGGCGTGCGGGACACAGGCGCCAAGGTGTTCGACATTGGCCTGTGCGGCACGGAAGAGGTTTACTTCGCGACAGACCACCTTGGCGCCTGCGCAGGTATGATGGTCACGGCGTCACACAATCCCATCGACTACAATGGCTTTAAGATCGTGGGCCGCGGCGCACGACCCCTGAGCGATTCTGACTTTCGCGAGATCGAGCGCCGCGCAGCCACGTGCGACTTTGCACCCGGCGCAACGGGCCCCGGCGCGCATGAGCATGCCGACCCACGTGCGGCCTATGTCTCTCGGGTTTGTTCCTTTGTGGATGCCGCGTCCATCGGCCCAATCCACCTGGTGGCCAATGCAGGAAACGGCGCAGCGGGTCCGACCTTCGACGCGGTTGTCGAAGAACTCATCGCGCGCGGCGCCGGGATCAAGGTGACGCGCAAACACCATCACCCGGACCCGACCTTTCCCAATGGCATCCCCAACCCGCTCTTGCCCGAAAACCAACCCGCAACCTCGCGCGCGGTCTTCGATGCCCAGGCCGATCTGGGCGTCGCCTGGGACGGGAACTTCGACCGCTGTTTTTTCTTCGACGAGAACGGCCATTTCATCGCCGGTGAGTTCGTCGTGGGCCTCTTGGC
>JBCDED010000149.1:0-2707 GCA_039179985.1 Pseudomonadota bacterium | reverse complement strand
GCGAAACGCGGGAAGCGAAGCTGGCAAGCTACCGCCAGGCCCGCGACCAGATCAAGGCACGCCTGCTCGACCGGTTCGGACCCGCAACTGCTGAAAGCTAGTGCTTGCGAAATTGTCATCAGGCGACAGTAGGACGGCCAACCACCGCGTCGGACGCATGAATGGCACGATCTTGGAAAAGGCGCGCACCTGCGATTTCGCGGCGTCACACAATCGCACACGGTCAATTGACTGGGTATATTCCGCTTGAAAAATAGCCTGTTTGCCCTCATTTAAGCGGCGCCCGAAGATATCGGGCGGATTGAAACGGAGAGAACATGGCCAAGGAAGAACTGCTCGAATTTCCCGGTGTCGTGAAGGAACTCCTGCCCAATGCGACATTCAGGGTCGAGCTGGAAAACGGCCATGAAATCATCGCGCATACGGCAGGCAAGATGCGTAAAAACCGCATCCGCGTTCTGGCTGGCGACAAAGTTCAAGTTGAAATGACACCGTACGACCTGACCAAAGGACGTATCAACTACCGCTTCAAATAGTGCGCCTGATCCTGGGATCGGCCAGCCCCCGACGGCGCGAGCTGCTGGGGCAATTGGGCATTGTGCCTGACGAGATCCGACCCGCCGACATCGACGAGACGCCCGCCAAAGGCGAGCTGCCCCGCCCCTATTGCGCCAGGATGGCGCGCGAGAAAGCCGAAGCGCTGGCGGTTGAGCCCGGCGAGGTGTTGATCACCTCTGACACGACCGTGGCCGTGGGGCGCCGTATCCTTGGGAAACCCGGCGATGCGGATGAGGCCGCCGCCTTTCTGCGCCTGTTGTCGGGACGTCGGCATCGGGTCATCACAGCGCTCGCCGTACGCACCGCACATCAAATGTGGGAACGCGACGTGGTCACGGCGGTCAAGCTCAAATCCTTATCCGAGCCCGAGATTGCCGCCTACCTCGCCACCGGCGACTGGAAGGGCAAAGCCGGTGCGTACGCGATCCAAGGGCCCGCGGGCGCCTTCATCCCGTGGATACAAGGGTCTTACTCTGCCGTGATGGGGTTGCCACTCTTCGAAACGGCATCACTGCTTTCCGCCGCACGGTATCCGGTCGGGCCGTGAAGGGGCGCATTGTCACCTTTGGTTGGCTGCGAGAGGGTCAGTCCGCAAGCGCACTGATCTGCGATGGGCGCGTCGAAGACTGGGTTCTCAGCCCCCCTGACAGCCGGCAGGCACAGCCAGATGTCGGCACTGTGGGATACGCGACCATCACACGCGTTCTGCCCAGCGGGCGCGGTGCATTCTGTGATCTGCCTTTAGGGGCCACCGGCTATGTGCGCGACGCCAAAGGCCTAAAGCAAGGCGTACGTCTGCCCCTGCAGGTGGCAGGCTTCGCAGAGCCCGGCAAGGCCATCCCCATGCGGCGCAACATCCTGATCAAGGGCCCGCGGGTGATCCTGACCCCTGGCGCGCCAGGCATCAACGCGTCGCGCAAACTGACCGACACGGCCGAACGGAAGCGTCTAACCGCGGTCGTGGACGCGGCGCTCGCCGCAGGGTCGGAAAAGACCGCGGTGACCGCCGAACTTGGAGCCATCATCCGCACTTCGGCAGAGGGTGTTTCGGATGACCGGCTCGCGGCCGAGGTAAAGGCCCTGCATACAACGTGGTGGATTGCGGAGATGGCGAAGACCGAGCCCAGCGCGACTTGGATCGGCAAGCCGGGTCTCTTCGCAACAGATATCGAGGCCGAGTGGCTGTCAAACACACCTGATGCGGTCTTGCTCGATCGCAATGCTGCATCCCTTGCTGCCGCGGGCAATCCGGAATACGGACCGTTAAATCTACGGGGCGACACAGTTCTCGCGGGCCGGATCGAAACCGATCCGAACCCGCTCGACACAACCAGCGTACTTGCCTGCTTGGACGCGCTACGCACACCCGAGGTTGCCTTCCCAAGCGGCTCAATGACGATCGAGCCCACCCGCGCCCTCGTCGCCGTCGACGTGAACACAGGCACAGACTTTTCCCAGGCCGCCGGCCTCAAGGCCAACCTTGCCGCTGCGCGCGAATTGCCGCGCCAACTGCGCCTGCGCGGACTGGGCGGCCAGATCGTTGTCGACTTCGCTCCGATGCACAAAAAGGACCGTCGCACGCTGGAAGAGACGCTGCGCAAGGCCTTTCGCGCCGATCCGGTCGAGACGAGCCTTGTGGGCTGGACAACGCTTGGCCATTTTGAGTTACAGCGCAAACGCGAACGCCGCCCCCTGCACGAGGTTCTGTGATGGCCTGCCCGATTTGCCAATCCGAAACTGCGCCAGCCTACCGGCCGTTTTGCTCGCAACGCTGTGCCGATATCGACCTTGGCCGCTGGATGTTGGGCCACTACGCGATCCCCGCGCCACTCACCGGTGAGGACGGCGACCCGCCCGATCACCGACCCCAGAATGACCCTTGATTTTTGCGGCTTTGCCACTGGACACCCCCCCTGCCCCCGTCTAGAACACCGCGACCCGCGGGAGCCATCACACGCCCCGCCCCGTGCCCGGGTAGCTCAGGGGTAGAGCAGTGGATTGAAAATCCTCGTGTCGGTGGTTCGATTCCGCCCCCGGGCACCATAAAATACTTATATTATTGAATTATTTTGAGATCGTTGAGGCGCTCGAGAGCTTCTGTTAAGTTATACACAGTTATACACTCCAGGATCGCTTGATTTGGCCAAAG
>JBCDED010000148.1:0-2802 GCA_039179985.1 Pseudomonadota bacterium | reverse complement strand
GCATGTCACCACATCAAACTTGTGACCTTGTTGCGCGAATTCGAGGAAGTCACCTTCCATGAACTGGGTATTGGTCACATCCGTCGCACTTGGCAGTGCTGGGCGGAAAAGCGATAATTTAGCTTAAGCCCGCAGATACGGAAGCTTTGAGTGAAGCAAAATCGCCGAAATTAAGCAGGAGTAAATCACTCTCCAGGATGTAAATTACGGGTTTGGGACCAGTTTGTCTACCAACTACACCTGTTCACACATTCCCAAGCACCAGAAGTTTTCAGATTCAGCTGTATGGATTTGCATCCTTTCATTCCTCGGTCTTTTAGCGACGAACGCAAAAGGTTCAAACTGTCTGACGGGCAGTTCTGGGATCTAACGGACGTTTATCGCTTTTGCGTAAAAGCTCTGCTACGAGCCCAAAGTGCATGATACTGAGCACTTAATAAACGCTAGCTTCCGACGTTCAGCATGCCTCATGGAGTTCCTATGCAGGCCTGTCGAAATCTGACGACGCCTCCAATTTTACAGTGAAATCGTTTCCCTATAGCTGTTACACGGGCGCGCACCAATGTGACTATCTAGTTTGGCGGTTCGTCACCCATAACGTAGCGCGGCCCGGTTCCGTTAGCGGCGGCCATATCGTCAGAATTGTGCAGTTGGCAGAGGTCGAGGGACAGGCAGCCGCAGCCGATGCAGCCATCCAGTCGGTCGCGCAGTTCGGTGAGTCCTTGGATGCGCGTATCGAGCGCGGATCGAAAGCGTCGGCTAAGCCGGGTCCAGTCTGTCTTGGTCGGTGTACGTCGATCCGGTAGGGACGACAGCTCGGTGCGGATGTCCGCAATGGAAACGCCCAAGCGCTGCGCGACCATTACGAAGGACAGGCGCCGAATGTCCGCACGCTCGAAGACACGCTGACCACCCGCTGTCCGGCCAGGATGCACAAGCCCCATTTCCTCGTAGTAGCGGATCGCGGAGACCGCGAGACCGGTGCGCTGCGCCACCTCTCCGATGGGTATCGATGCCATGGGCCCTCCGTCTTGCCTGCGGGGTAAGACTACACATTTTATCCTTGACCTCAAGTATACTTGAGGCCCCACACCGTCCACCGGAGGGCAGATCACAGCCCTGTCGAGTGAGGTGAAGCGATGATTAGCGCGCGAAAACAGGATGGACTGGCAGAGGGTGGACCGCGCGGCGGCGGCGGGCTTACCCGCCTCGTCACCGCGACGGGGCTGACCAACGTCGCAGACGGGATCGCGTTGTTGGCGTGGGCGTGGCTCGCGTCCCTGCTGACGCGCGATCCGCTGCTGATCGCACTACCGCCCATCGCGCTGCGTCTGCCGTGGCTTCTCTTCGCGCTTCCTGCGGGGGTGGTGACGGACCGGACGAACCGTTTGGCGCTGATCCTCTCGATGGATCTACTGCGCGGGCTCGGCTTCGCGGGTGCCGCGCTCGCTGTCTGGCTGTCCGTGCCCTTGCCCGCGCCGCAGGCCACGGGCGTGTCCGCGCCGGGCCTCTTTGTCGTCCTTCTCGCCTGCGCCGTTGTCATAGGTACGGCGGAGGTCTTCCGTGACACCGCCGCCCAGACCATAGTCCCCGCCATCGTGGAGGCCCCCCGCCTCGAACGGGCGAATGCACGGATGGTCTCGGCGGAGTTGATCGGCAACGCGCTAATCGGTCCGGCACTCGGTTCGGTCCTCATCGCCGCCGCGATCTGGTTGCCCCTCGCGGCAAACGCGGTCCTTTTCGTGCTGGCGTTTGGTCTGCTCAGGGGGCTGCAAGGGCGGTTTACGCCCCTGCCTCGCGCGGGGCGGGACTGGCGGGCGGAGTTGGGGGAAGGGATCGTCTTCCTTAAGGACCAGCCCTTTCTCCAAGTTTTGGCGTTGGTGACGGCCGTCTGGAACCTCTTCCACCAGATGGTCGTAATCGCGCTAATCTTGCATGTGCAGGAAAACCTCGAACTTGGCCCCCGCGCCTACGGACTGATCCTCGCCGCCGGAGCGGTCGGGGGTGTGCTCGGCGGCCTCGTCGCCGAACGGGGAGTGCGCTGGATTGGGGCGGGGCGTACAGCGCAATGGTCATCTCTCAGTTCCGCCATTGGCTTCGCGCTAATCGCCGTGGCGCCGAACGGCGTCTTACTCGCCCTCGTACTTGTGTTCTTCGAGTTCACCTCCATCTTCTGGAATGTCGTCTCGCTATCCTATCGGCAGCGCGTCGTGCCGGACGCGATCCTGGGTCGGGTCAGCGGGGTATACCGCTTACTCTCGTGGGGTGCGATGGCGGTCGGGCTCGCGCTCTCAGGCGTGTTGGTTCGGGCCGCCGAGGGCTTATTGCCGCGCGAACTTGCACTGGTCACACCCTTCGCGCTCGCCGCGATAGCGGTGATGATCCTGACCGTGGCTGTCTGGCGGCCTCTGCGTCGGGGGTTCGACGCACCTATCGACAATGCGGGAAGGTAGCAGCAGGCCTGTTTCACTCTGACCGTTTCAAAACTATAGGCTGGCGCGACGAGCGGACCTTTTTCCAAGCATCTTGCAAGGCAGCAAAGTCCGCTTAGCAGATTATTGATTGAGGGGCCTGCAATAACCGCAATGGGCTTTTACTTCATCCTGGGTAGTCTGGGACATTGCTGACGTTGCGCCACAACAATCAATGTCCGCTTCTCGCCGATTTTGTTGAAAAAGTCGATTTTGGTTCGGCGTCTTGGGGGCTGATGCCACGCGCTGAACGTGGTTACCTTCGGTCATGCTGCCGGTTCTGATGGCGTTGGTGGGATCAGCTTTGCCAGCTTTCGAAGGTTTTGAGCGG
>JBCDED010000147.1:0-2931 GCA_039179985.1 Pseudomonadota bacterium | reverse complement strand
CCCGTGCAAAAGCGCGGGCACGGATCTCTGAACTCCTGGAGGAGTACAACCTGACCGAACAGGCGGGCCAGCGCGCAGGCTCCATGAGCGGCGGGCAGAAACAGCGCCTGTCCCTGGCGGCGGCGGTTCTGCACCGCCCGAAGCTTCTTTTCCTCGATGAGCCCACTTCGGCGGTCGACCCAGAAACCCGCCGTGCGTTCTGGGAAAAGCTCTTCGATCTTGTAGATCAGGGCGCCAGTATCGTGGTCTCGACCCATTTCATGGACGAAGCGGAACGCTGCCACCGGATCGCCATTCTCGACAAGGGCACCAAGCGCGCGGACGGCGAGCCATTCCAGCTGATGAAGGACCTCGGTCTTGCGGTTATCGAAATCGCTGGCGATCAGTTGCGCGACGTCAAAAAAACGCTCGCCGCCGCGCCGGAGGTTGTCTCCGCGGCGCAGGTCGGTGCCCGACTGCGCGTATTGGTCAAGGACACCACGCCCGACCCGGTGGACACGGTGCGCCGCCTCTCGGGTCTGGGCTCGGCGGGCGAGGTGCACAAGACGCGGCCCAATCTTGAAGATGTCTTTGTAAATGCCACGCGGGGCGCGCCTTGAAATCGCTCAAACGCATCCATGCCATTCTCTGGAAAGAGCTTTTGGAGCTTTCGCGCGACCGTATCACCTTTGCTTTGATCGCCCTGATCCCGCTCGCCCAGCTTCTTCTGTTTGGCTACGCCATTGAGACGAACCTGCGTCACATACCGGCTGCGGTGGTGGACCAGAGCCAGACCGGCCTCAGCCGGGCGCTGGTCCAGATGGTCGAGGCCACTCAGATTGTTGATTTCGAAGCCAGCTACCAAACCGCCGAAGAGGCCGAAGACGCCATCGTCGCCGGCAAGGTGCGTGCGGCGCTCATCCTGACAGAAGACCTGCCAAACCGTCTTGCGCGCAGCCCCGCTGCAGGGTTCGGCCAGCCACAGGCCATCGACATGGACACCACGCGCCCCGTTGGCCAATGGATTGTGGACGGGTCGGACACCTCCATCGGCAATGCCATAAAATCGCTGAGGAACATGCCATTGGGCGAGCTTTTCCGGCAGCCAACCAACGCTGAGGTGCCGACTTTCGAAGTGGCGCTTTTTTTCAATCCCGAGCAGCGCACACCTGTGAATATCGTTCCGGGTCTTGTCGGGATCATCCTGACAATGACGATGATCCTCTTCACGGCCCTCGCGATCGTCCGTGAGACAGAGCGCGGAAATATGGAGATGCTGATCAACACGCCGGTCCTGCCTATCGAGCTTATGGTAGGCAAAATCGTGCCCTACATCTTTATCGGGATCATCCAGGTCGCGATTATCCTCGGGCTTGGGCACGTAATTTTCGACGTCCCCGTTAACGGCTCGCTCTGGGTTCTGGCGGTGGGAACGCTGTTCTTTATCAGCGCCAGTCTGACCATCGGCCTTGTCATCTCCACCTTTGCCAAGACCCAGCTTCAGGCGATGCAGATGACGTTTTTCGTGTTGCTTCCGGGGATCTTGTTATCGGGCTTCATGTTCCCGTTCGAAGGCATGCCGGCGCCGGCGCAATGGTTGGCGCGGCTCATGCCGGTGACGCATTTCACCGATCTCATCCGCGGTGTCGTCCTGCGGGACGCCAGGCTTTCGGACATTGCCCCTCAGGTGCTCTGGCTGATCGGCTTCACCGTTGTTGGGATCGTGGTTGCGTCGCTTCGGTTCAGAAAGCGGCTGGACTGATCGGGCATCAGAGGACCACTTGTGGTGTATCGCTCAGGTCGACACCAGGCAGGATGGCGGTTTCAATGGTCGTCCTGTCTTGACCCAGAAGCGCCCGCATAACCGATCCCGCATAGGCGCGCACGTCCGCCGTGGGCATCAGGTCGCGCCGGTCATAAAGATCGGCTTCGGAAAGCCCGGGCCAGCGTCCGTAAACCTGCCCGCCCCGGATCGCACCCCCGGCCATAAGCATCGCGCCACCTGTGCCGTGATCCGTGCCGCCCGAGCCGTTTTCGCGGGCAGTGCGGCCGAATTCGGTCATGGCCAGGACCGCCGTTTTTGACCAGTCCGCGCCAAGGCCGTCCTTCAGCGTCAGGATCGTGTCTGACAGGCGCCCCAGCAGGTTCGGCATGCTGTTGCCCTGCGCGCGGTGCGTGTCCCATCCGCTGAGCGAGAAGCTGACGATGCGCGTATCGCCCCGCATGCGGTCTGCCGCGAAGCGGGCGATGGCGCGCTCGGGCCTGCCGGAGCCTGTGACCGGATCCACCGACCGCGACAACGCCACCGCTTCGGCGGCCGCCTCTCGAAAGAGGGGATCGTTCTGGTAGGCATGCTGTAGAAGGCGCTCGGCGGACGGGCCAAGGTTCAGGCGGGTTTCCGGCGACCAATTGGCCACTTGCGCGTCACCCGATAAGATCCGGAGGTTTTCGCGCCCGATGGCAAAGCCCGTCTCAGCCTCAAGACCCGGTGTCACCTGCAAAAGCCGGTTGAGCCAGCCGTCGCGCGTGCCCGTGACACCGACATCCGCGCCACTTCCGGCTTCCAAAAGGTCCTGGCCGTCGAAATGGCTGCGCGCGTCCCGGTAGGGTGTGGAAACGGCGTGGGCGAAGGCCAGCTCGCCCGCGCGCCAGAGCGGCAAGAGTTCGCTAAGGCCGTCATTCAGGCTGAAAAATCCATCAAGGTCAGTGGCTTTCCCGCCGAAGTTCGACCGAAGGCCTGCAAAATCCGGATCCCCTAGGGGACGCAGGACGTCAAGCCCATCCATCGCGCCGCGGAGGATGATGACCACTAGCCGACCGTCCCAGGGGGCAGAGGCGAATGTGACGCTGGTCATTAGGGGAAAGGCGGCCGCGGAACAGCCAAGGGCGCCAATGCCTTTCAGGAGACCACGCCGGGAAAGAGGATCAGCCATCTGTCATCCTACCGTCTGT
>JBCDED010000146.1:0-2960 GCA_039179985.1 Pseudomonadota bacterium | reverse complement strand
TTTTTGGCCCGTTTCCGGCGTCTCGGCTGTCTCGGCGGTGGCGGCGGTCACGGGCGCCGCAGCCGGTGTGGGAGCGGGCGCAGGCGCCGGTGCCGGCGTCTCGTCAGGGCTGCTGAATTCCATGCGTTTGTAGATGGCCGAAACCACCAGGGCGGCCAGAATGGCGACCAGCACCGCGCCGATAAGCCCGGTGCCAAAGAAGATGAGACTTAAGACAAACGCCACAACCCCGCCGATGGCGGGTCCTGTGAGGCTCGCCGGTTGATCCTTCAGTGTCTGGAGCATGTCTCTGTCCTCCCTATGAGATTAGCTGTCGTACAATCCGTCGTCCTTGGCTTTCTTTGAAAATTCGGTCTCCTGGCCCTCGGCGAGGAGCTTGGCCTGCGCCACCCAGTCGTCGCGGGTCACGCGCCCCTTGAAACCCTCCAGGTTTTGATCGACCCAGGTCACTTCGGCTTCGGTCCATTTCGCGACCTGATCGAAGTGGTAAAACCCGAGCCCGTTCAGAAGCGTTTCCAGCTTTGGCCCGACACCGCGGATCAGTTTGAGATCATCCGGCGCGCCGCCGCGTGCTTCTGTCAGGCTTTCCGGCTTTTGACCGGCCTGCGCCTCCGGCGTTGGTGCAACCTCCGGCTTTGCGGCCGGCGCGGGCGCGGGTTCCGGCGCGGGGTCAGGCGCAGCTACCTTTGGCGGCCCGTCCTTGAGCCAAGGGGTCAGCAACGGCACTTCGGTCCCGTCGATCCGCTTGATCGTGTCGCCGATATCCGTTGCCAGTTGCACCGACGCGTTTGCCGGCAAGCGGTCGGCGTCATAGGCCGTGAGGCTGGTCAATCCGTCGCGTGGCTCTGCTGCGTAGCGTCCGTTCTGCGGGCCCGGGACGGGGACCTCGCCTGCGGCCAGGGCATCAAGGATCTCGCCCAGACGTTCGGCCGTCAGATCCTCGTAGTAGTCCTTGCCAATCTGGGCCATCGGCGCGTTGGCGCAGCTGCCCAGGCATTCGACCTCTTCCCAGGAAAACCGGCCATCCGCGGACACGCCATGCGGTTTGGGCGCAATCTTTTCCTTACACACGCCGACCAGATCCTCGGCGCCGCAAATCATGCAGGTCGTTGTCCCGCAAATCTGGATATGCGCAAGTGTTCCAACGGGTTGAAGCTGAAACATAAAGTAAAACGAGGCCACTTCGAGCGCGCGGATATAGGCCATGTCCAGCAGGTCTGCAACATATTCGATGGCCGGACGGGTCAGCCAGCCTTCCTGTTCCTGCGCGCGCCACAAGATCGGGATGATCGCGCTGGCCTGCCGGCCGTCCGGGTATTTCGAAATTTGACCCCGAGCCCAGGCCAGATTGTCCGCCGTAAACGCGAAACCGCCGGGTTGTTCAGGGTGAAGACGACGCAACATCAGGCTGTTCCTTCCGCAACCAGGCGGCAACCGGTAAAGACCGAATACTGCGCGCCTAGAAATTCGCTCAACGTGGCAAACACCGCGTTCACTTCTCTGTCCATGGCCTCTTCGCCAAGCCGTCCTGGTGCAACATCCAGCAATCGCTTGGAAAGGCCCGATAATTCCTGCGCGAGATAGGCGCGATACTTGTCGAGCGGGCCCAGGATCGACGCCTTGAGAAGCCCGCTTTCCAGATCGTCCAGCCGTGGGACAACCTCGCGCTGCAGACGGCTCAGTTCAAACCCGGTTTCGACCGAGATCTCTGGCGGCCATTGCGCCTGCATGTCGAGACCCGGCGCGGCCGAACGCAGGCTCTGATCGAGCGCGGCGGCGGCGTCAAAATTGTCAAAGCACAGGTCCAGCTTTTCCTGCAGAAGTCGCGACTGACTTTGCTCGACATAGGTGACCCGTGCGTACCACGCCTGGATCGCGACAAAGAGCGCCGCGACCAGCGTCGAACCCGCCAGCAACAGATTGGCCGTCCGGGGAATGGAGCGGTTCGTCATGGGCACGCCTCTCCCAACAGGGCGGGCACGGCCGCGATCTGCCGGACCGGCAGGATATGATCCCGCCGTGGCCTCATGCCGAACAGGGCCCGGCCTGGATCAGCACGCCGCCCTCTTCGATCCGCTGAGCCTTGCCGATCGTCAGGTAATACTGCGCAATGCCAATGACCTCTTCCCGCGAGAGGCCCGCCTGAAATTCCACGGCACCGTATTGGCGCTGGTCGATGAGAACACAATCAGTGGTCGCGACCGCCGTGAGGAAGTCGGCCCGCTGTTCTGCAGAACTTGTGGCGCCACCCAAAGCGGCGATGGTTTCGTCGTCACAGGCCGAAAGCGCCAGAAGCGCGAGACCGGCGGCTGCGTATGTCTTGGTCTTTCTCAACGATCCACCTCGCCGAACACAATATCCATGGTGCCGATTATCGCCGCCACATCTGCCAGTTGATGCCCACCGGCGATGTAATCCATCGCCTGCAAATGCAGGAACCCCGGTGCACGCAGCTTGGCGCGGTAGGGCCGGTTGGACCCATCCGCCACCAGATAGACACCAAATTCGCCCTTGGGCGCTTCGACCGCGGCATAGACCTCGCCCGCGGGCACATGGAAGCCCTCGGTGTAGAGCTTGAAATGGTGGATCAGCGCCTCCATCGAGGTCTTCATATCCGACCGTTTCGGCGGCGTAATCTTGCCCCGCGCGAGCACGTCGCCCGGCTCGGCGCGCAGCTTTTCGAGGCACTGCTTGATGATCTTGGTCGATTCCCGCATCTCGGCCATACGCACCAGATAACGGTCGTAACAATCGCCGTTCTTGCCAATGGCGATCTGAAAATCGAACTCATCATAGCATTCGTAGGGTTGCGACCGGCGCAAATCCCAGGCGAGGCCCGAGCCCCGCACCATCACGCCCGAGAACCCCCACTTCTGAATGTTATGATGAGTTCGATTTTCAGATCGCCATTGGCAAGAACGGCGATTGTTACGACCGTTATCTGGTGCGTATGGCCGAGA
>JBCDED010000145.1:0-3133 GCA_039179985.1 Pseudomonadota bacterium | reverse complement strand
CCAGCACCTCAGGCGGCTCTACCTCTATCAATTTGCCAATGCCATGTATGTGGCCCAGTTCCTTGTGGTGGGCGCATCCGGCGTGGTGGTCAACCTCGCGGTGCTCAGCCTGCTGATGGCACTCGGCGCGGCGGACCAGGTCTCACTGGCTGGCGGTATCGCCGTCAGCGTCGTCACCAATTTCCTTTTGAACCGGCGCTTCACCTTTTCCTACGCCAAAGCAGACCCCATTCTTGCGCAGTTCGCCGCCTTCGTCAGCACATCTCTCCTGGGACTGGTGGTGAACTACGCGGTGGCGCTTTTCATGCGGTTCAATGTTCTGACCGAGGGTCCCTTCGCTTTGCAACTGGCGGCTCTCACCGGGATCGCCTGCGGCATGGCCTTTAACTTTCTCGGAGCCCGGTTCTTCGTCTTCCGCCAGAAATACGTCAAGCGATGAGTGATTTGACCCAAACCTCGGTCCGGCGCCTGACCTGGTTGCTTTTTGCGCTTTTCTGGCTTCTGCCGGCGCCCTTTCTGCCCGAATATGGCGGCGCCAACCCAATGACCCGCCTGATGCTGACGACCTCGGTGGTCGATGCGGGCACCACGCGCATTGATCCCTATCACGAATTGACGGTCGACAAGGCGCTTCACGGGGGACACTTTTATTCCGACAAGGCACCAGGCATGGCTATTCTGGCCGTCCCTGTCTACGCAGGCGCGCGGGCGTTCGCGGATGCAGACGGCGCACTGCTGGACCTTGTGGAGCCGGGGAAACGGTTTGAGACGCTGAATGGGTTCTCGGCGGCGACCTTTAAGTTCATTCTCTTCTTTGGCGCGGGCTTGCTTTTTGCCTGTGCCGGCGTGGCACTTTTTCGACTTTGCCTCCATCTTTCCGGCAATCCGACCGCTGCCGTCATGGCGACCTCGACGGCTATGCTGGCAACGCCATATCTTGGATGGTCCACCCAGTTCCTTGGTCACGCGACGGCGGGCTCCCTGCTGATCATCGCCTTTGCGCTGTCCCACGGACTGACGCTGGCTCTGACCACCCGGTCCCAGATCGTTCGCGCGGCGATTGCCGGGGCCTGTCTGAGCTTTGCGGTCAGCGTCGAATACACCGCCGCCCCTTCGGCAGCGATCGTGGGGTTCTACGCGCTCTGGCGCCTGAGCGGTGTCGCGCGCCCACAGGCGTTCTGGTTTTTTGGTGCAGCGATGGCAGGCGGCATCCTCGCCGCGGCGCCCATGCTGATTTACCACCACATCAGCTTTGGCAGCCCTTTTGCCGTTGGCTACTCCAGCGTCGTCGGGTTTGAGGGAATGGAAGAAGGCTTCCACGGCCTGACACTGCCGGACCTCGAAGTGATCGCCAAACTGCTCGTCGGTCCACAGCGCGGCCTGATCTGGCTATCACCCGTATTGGTTTTCGGCCTCTACGGTCTCTGGTGGGCCTTTAGGAAAAGGGCGCTCAGCCCTGAGATCTGGGTGGCGCTGGCCGTGATCGGCTACTACTTCGCGCTGAACGGATCCTATTACTACTGGCAGGGCGGCAGTTCCATTGGCCCTCGCCATACAATCCCCGCGATGCCGTTCTTCGGGATCGTCATGCTGGGCGCATGGTTGGCCATCACCGGCCCCATGCGCCGCCTGCTGGTCGCGTTTTTCTGTTTGTCGGTGTTCCTGAATGTCGCCGCCGCGAGCGTCGATATGACAGTCACGCTCGGGTACGGCTTCCCGGTCTACGATCCCATCCTCACGGGCGTCTTTACCGAAAACAACTCTTTCGCACGCCTTGGCCATTTCGGGATTCCCCTTTGGGCAAGCCTCGGGCTTTGGCTGATTGTCATGGGCGCCCTCATCTGGACCCTTGCGCGGTGCCTGCACGTGTTGCCGAGGGCCGAAGCCGGAGATCCGGTGCCTACACCTTGACCACATTGTCCGACGCCAGATCCCGGCGCGCGATGGCGTTTCGCGTGTCGACGACCGGACACCCAAGGGTCAGCAACGCGGGGTAGTCGACCGCGTCGTGGTCCGTTGCGATAAGGGCGGCTGCGAAGCCTTTAGACTGCGCCTCTGCCATGTCGAGCGACCCGCGCCCGCGAAAGGCCATGTATTCGCGCATGGGGGGGATCTCGGGCACATGCGGATCGAGGTACGAGACCTTCGCGCCAGCCTCTTCCAGAAGCTCCAGGATTTTCATCGCCGGGCTCTCTCGCACGTCCGAAACGTTCTTTTTGTAAGCCAACCCCACAAGAAGGATGTCGGCTCCATTCAGGCCACGCCCGCTGGCCCGGTCTATGATCTCGCGGGTCCTGTTCACCACGTGATAGGGCATCGCCGTGTTGATCTCACCGGCCAGTTCGATGAACCGTGTAGGCACCTGATAGCGCCGCGCGATCCATGTCAGGTAAAAGGGGTCGATGGGAATGCAGTGCCCGCCAAGGCCAGGCCCAGGGTAGAATGGCATAAAGCCGAACGGCTTGGTGGCGGCGCCATCGATGACGTCCCAGACGTCGATATCCATTGCATCGAAGACAAGCTTCAACTCGTTCACGAGGGCAATGTTCACCGCACGAAAAATGTTCTCGGTGATCTTCACGGCTTCAGCGGTTTCCGTCGTGGGCACGCGCACGACGGTGTCGACGACCGCACCGTAGAACGCCTCGACCATGTCTCCGGCCGTCTCTCCAAGCCCGGCGACGACCTTTGGGATCGAACGGGTGTTGAACGAGGTGTTCCCCGGGTCTTCCCTTTCCGGCGAAAACCCCAGAAAGATCTCCGTGCCCATTGTCAGGCCGCTGTCCTCCAGTCGAGGGCCGACGACTTCTCGCGTGGTTCTGGGATAGGTGGTGGATTCCAGCACAACCAGCGTGTCCGCCGTGATGTGACGGGCAATCGTATCCGACGTCCGTTCCACGTAGGACAAGTCGGGCTCGCGCTGCTCGTTCAGCGGGGTCGGCACGCAAATGACGACAACATCCGCGTCCGCGAGCCTGGAGAAATCCGTCGTCGCCGCCAGCTGCCCACTGCCGACCAGATGTTTCAGCGTATCTGGCGCCACAGCGTCAATATAGCTGTCGCCCGCGGCGATGCGCTCGGGCTTGGACGGATCGACGTCGAAGCCAGTGGATTCGCAACCAACTTCAACCCT
>JBCDED010000144.1:0-3153 GCA_039179985.1 Pseudomonadota bacterium | reverse complement strand
GCTGGGGCTTGCCCAGTCGGACGTCATCGCCACATCCGTGTCCCGCGCAAAAGGCGCAAACGCGATGCGCCCCGCACCGGAAAACGACATCTCGGCCCGCAGGGTCAGGGCGCCTTCCAGATCTTTAAGACCAGGCAACTCCGCGCTCGCCAGCTTTAAGTCGGACGAAGGGACCGGCGAGTAGCTGTTCGATCCGCTTCCATATGCGGCCGGTTCGAACACCAATGGCGCTGCATTCACCGTTGCCAGGATGGCCGTTTTTAGCCCGCGCGCGTCGCGCAGTCCCATATAGAAGCGCGCATCGGACCAAACCGGCGTCGCTCCGCGCGGCCAGGCGGCAGAGAAATTCGCGGGATCAAACACGGCTATGAAGTCCGCATCGGTCGTATAAACAGGCACAAGATGAATGCCGCGCTGACGCTCTTCTACGGCCACATGGGCGTCGACCCGTCCTGTCTCTGGATAGACGAGGCCTATGCCGTAAACGATCTCGGCGGGCTTGTCGGCGTCCGGTGCATAGGAATAGGGAATGGCCAGCACGGGCCCAAGCACAGTCTGCTCTCCGCCGACCTTTGCAGCCACCTCGTTCAAGGCCTGTTGCGCGCCATTTGAGCGCTCATAGACGACGCCGTAGACGAACAATGCGGGGATCGCCATCAATAGGGCGAGCCCGCATACGAGTAAGAGTTTTAAGCCGGTAGATCGGCGTGGAATCAGGGTGCCGAAGCTCGCGCGCGCGCCGCCCGGCGGACCCGACATATCTGTCGTGTCAGTCATGGGGTGTCCCCTCAAATGAGTTGTAAGCGAGCCTCCGACCCTGCAGCCCGCTTTGGGCGATACAGGGGCAGGGCAAGGGCTATCTCACGTCTATTTGAGGGCCAGCGACCGTTGGTGTGCTGAGCAGTGCCAATAGGCAACCGCTAGCTCGCGCTGAGCTGTGTCTCGAACAGGGCAAGCATCCGGCTCCAGGCACGTTCCGATTGTTCCGGATTGTGCGCCCGGGAATCTGTCGGCACCCAACCATGCAGCGCGTCCTCATAGACCTCGATCTCAGCCGGCACGCCCGCCGTGTCGAAAGCGGCAATCAGTTCGCCTTGCGCCTCAGGTTGGCGTTCATGATCGTTCTCAGCAATGGCGATCAAAACACCGCCAGTGATCTTGCCCGCCAGCAAATGCGGGCTGTCCGCTTCGTCCGAGACGAGACCACCGCCATGGAAAGAGCAGGGAGCCTTGATCCGGTCGGGCACAGCGGCAGCGGCCCGCAATGTCCAGGAGCCCGTCATGCAAAATCCGACCGCGCCGATACCCCGTGCCGTGTCCACAGCTGGCTGTTCATCGAGCCACGCCGTTAGGGCAGCACCATCGGTCACAACCGTTTCAGGTGACAAAGCCGTATAATGTGGAGCCACGCGCTCGCGGCCGCCGGGGTCGCGGAAGGTTTCCCCATCAAAGAAAAGCCGACCGGCATGGGTTCGATAATAGGGGTTCACAGCGAGGACGCTGTATCCCGCGCCCGCCAACTGCCGCGCCATGTCGAAAAAGGCCGGGCGCACGCCATGAATATCCGGCCAGATGATCACGGCCGCATGCGCGCCCTCAGTCGGATGGATGAACAAAGCATCGGCCTCGCCATCTGGCGTCGAGATAGACACGTCCGTCTCTGTCAGGTCGCCGGGTTCGTATTTCGGAGCCGCATAGGCCATTTGCGACAAACCACCGGCAGCGATCACGGCAGATGCGCCGACTGTAAAGCCGCGTCGAGTCAGCGCCTTCTCTTTTAGATAGGCATCCAGTTCCCGTTCAGTTGTGTCATCACACATCGCTTGCCCTTCCGTTTTGATGTTTGGCACAGATTAGACGATTGATCGCACATGTGGGCCGGCAAGCGAAGTCACGCTTTGCGCAAGGGGGCGCTTTACCCACACATACTGAAATCAATTATGTCGCCCCCGCAGATCTTTCCCCGGTCGCATAATCCTCCTAAACCAGCCCTATGCTTGAGCCCGTCAATCTCGCCCCATTCGATGACCAGATGCAGCATTGGACAGAGATCCGCGTGTACTACGAGGACACCGATTTCACCGGCATGGTCTATCACGCCAATTATCTCCGCTTCTTTGAGCGGGGCCGGTCGAATCATCTGCGCGACGCCGGTATCTCCCACCAGGCGCTCCTGAAGCGCCCAGACCCGGCCGCCTTTACGCTGACCCGGGTTGAGGTCGATTACAAGAAGGCGGCACAAGTAGAGGATGTGCTGCGCATCTGCACCCGCTACACGGGCACAAAAGGCGCACGGATTCTTTTTCATCAGATTGCCTTCAGAGATCAGGAAATTGTCGCCGCAGCGGACATAACAGCCGTCCAGATCCACGCAGACGGCCGCCCGCGGCGCCCCATACCCGAGCTGGCGAAACACCTGGAAGACTTCCGCTATAGGCCCATATCAGAACCGTAATCTGCGACCGCAGTCGCGGCGCTTTAGTAAAGTCACAACAATTACAGTGCGAAACTTAGTCAAACCGATGTAAACAGCGCGCCAAACGCCAATTTCTCGCCAAATTTGGGAGTGAGAAGAAGGCAACAGACGGCGCGGATGGTCTCGCCGAAGCAACGGCGGAAGCCGTAAGTGTGCAAGCGTGCACCCGTGTAGAGCAAAACGTCAGAGGGGTCCCGTCGATGATCTTAGGTTTTGGGTCTGTGGCAGCCGGCGCTGCAGTCGGAGAGGTCGCCGCAGACTTCTCCTTCGTGGATCTTCTGCTCGATGCCCATATCGTGGTTCAGCTGGTGCTGATCATGCTGGTCGTGGCCAGCCTGTGGTCCTGGGCGGTCATTATAGAAAAGTGGTTCACCTTGGGGACACTTCGTAAGTCGGCTCAGAAATTCGAAGCTTCTTTCTGGTCGGGGCAGGCCAATGATATGATGGGCCGTCCCGGTCAGGCCGCCGGTGACCCTGCCGCCCGCGTCTTCTCAGCCGCGTCCCGAGAATGGAACGATGCCCGCCGGGCCCGCAATGACGGCGAGGTCAAAACGCTGATAGACCGCGCCGAGCGCGCCATGCGAGCCACGGTCGATCGCGAAGTCGGCCGGGCCTCCCGCGGAACAGGCGTCCTCGCAACAGTGGGGTCTGCCTCGCCCTTTATCGGCCTTTTCGGC
>JBCDED010000143.1:0-3350 GCA_039179985.1 Pseudomonadota bacterium | reverse complement strand
TTTCCGCTGTGCCGCGGGGGTCACGACCGTAAAGCTCGCCCGTGTCAGGCTCTACGATGGAGCAGTGCACGCAGACCGTCTTTTCAGCGAAGAACGGGTCCACATAGGCGGACTCGGTGTCGGGCATCAGTTTCATGTCGGATTGATCAATCGATTTCCAGCCCGCGATGGAGGAGCCATCGAACATGAAGCCTTCTTCGAGGAAGTCTTCGTCCACTTCGGTGGACATCACCGTCACGTGCTGCAGCTTGCCGCGTGGGTCGGTAAAGCGGATGTCGACGTAATCGGCGCCTTCATCCTTGATGAGTTTGAGAACAGCTTCTTTGCTCATGAATTAGTCACCCCTGGTTGACTGTAGAGATTAGATTGCGTCTTCGCCGGTCTCGCCCGTGCGGATCCGGATGGCAGACTCGATGGGTGAGACAAAAATCTTGCCGTCGCCGATCTTGTCGGTCTTTGCTGCCTTGATGATCGCGTCGACCGCCGCTTCTACCTGGTCGTCGGCAAGCACCACTTCGATTTTGACCTTGGGAAGGAAGTCGACCACGTACTCAGCGCCGCGATAGAGCTCGGTATGGCCCTTCTGGCGCCCGAAGCCTTTCACCTCGACCACGCTGAGGCCTTGCACGCCGACATCCTGGAGCGCCTCTTTTACCTCGTCGAGTTTGAAGGGCTTTATGATCGCTTCGATCTTTTTCATTGCGCGCGACTCCCAGGCTGGCGGCGTTTTTGGCGTGAGACCATGTTCAAACCAGGCTCACAATTCGCTAGCGTTAGCGGGGGAGGAGTGCTCGGGGATAAGTCTGAGTGCTGCTCAAATATAATGCGACTTGCGTAAAATTTATGCGCGAATGAATCGGATTTGGCTAAAGAAATGACCGAACTGCTTACCTCTGCCCAAATGCGCGCCATTGAAGAGGAGGCGATGGCCTCGGGCGATGTCACCGGCTTGGAGCTTATGGAACGGGCGGGGCGGGGGGTCGTTGAGGCGATTTTTGAGGAATGGCCGGAATACCGCGACGCGCCCCAGTCAATTTCAGTTCTTTGTGGGCCCGGCAATAACGGCGGCGACGGATACGTTGTGGCGCGGCTGTTGCGCGATCTCGGTTGGCAAATCTCGGTCTTCGGAATGGATCATGGCGAAACGACCGGACCGGACGCCCGTGCCAATCGCCTCGCATGGGAGGCTTTGGGCCCGGTACTCCCATTGGACCAAACAGAGTTTCGTGGCGCACCCTCCACCAGCCTTTACCTGGACGCGATTTTCGGGATCGGGCTGTCGCGACCCGCGGCAGGCGATTTGGCGAGCTTCTTGAGGTATCTTGCAGGCTCTGGGGGGGATTACGCGCACTACCAGCCGCGCATGGTGGCCGTGGATGTGCCGTCTGGCTTGTGCGCCGATTCCGGTCGCGTGCTGGGGTGCCCGAAGCCTTATCCATTCAATTCGCTGGCGCCTTATGCACATTTGACGGTCACTTTCGAAGCGCCCAAGGCGGGACACTTTTTGGCGGATGGCCCTGCGATCTGCGGCAAGCTGGCCGTCAAAAGCATCGGATTAACCACCGAGCGCAGTCTGGAACCGGCCTCGGAAGCGCCGGGCGGTGCCCGTGGTATTCGGCTTCCAAAGCTCACGCTTTACCCGGATATGGAGCAAGGGCCGGAAGAACCCCATGCTCTCTTTTCACCTGTGCTTAATCGAAAGATGTCAGGGCACAAATACGACCACGGCCATGTGTTGGTCCTGTCAGGGGGCGTTGGGCGCACGGGGGCGGCTCGATTGGCGGCGCGGGCGGCTTTGAGGTCGGGCGCGGGGGCGGTCACGCTCGCGGCCCCGCCAGCGGCGCTAACCGAGATTGCGGCCCATAGTACGAGCGTCATGTGCCGGTCGGTGCGGGATGCAGAGGAATTGTCGAAGCTGCTCGCTGATGAGCGCTTCAATGTCGTCTGCCTCGGCCCCGGTTTAGGCCTAGGCCCGCGCGAAGCGGATTTGCTGGAAGCCGCTCTCGCCGCGGCGCCGCCGCCTGGAAAGGGGACTTATCTAGGTCAGGGGCGCAAATTGGTGCTGGACGCGGATGCGCTCACCCTATTGGCGCAGCGGTCCGCGCCCTTTGCGGGGCTGGGCCCGCACGTAGTAGCGACGCCACATATGGGCGAATTCAAACGCCTCTTTCCCGCTCTCGCGGACCAGCTGACAGGGCCGCAATTCCCCGGTTCCACATACCAAGGCTACGATCCAAAGCGCATGGTGGAGCAGCAGCAAGCTGCCAAGGCGTATCTTACAAAGCTTCAAAACCAGTCGGGCCCTGCCTACTCCAAGGTGGATGCTGTGAGAGCTGCAGCTGAGACTTCTGGCGCCGTTGTTCTGCTCAAAGGCCCGGACACGGTCGTTGCAAACCCCATGGGCATGGCCTGGGTCCACGCGGCCAGCCGGGAAAGAAGCGTGCCGTGGTTAGCGACGGCCGGGTCGGGCGATGTGCTTGCAGGGCTTATCGCCGGGCTTTCTGCGAGGTCTCATGTGCCAGACATAGCCGCAATACTCTCAGCCGCGCTCCATGCTGATTGCGCGCTAGAGTTTGGGCCGGGCCTCATCGCCGAAGATTTGCCGGAAACCTTGCCGCGCGTCCTGGCGAAGCTGGGGCTTTAAATGCGTGCGAGCCGCTTCGTTTGCGCGAGCATCTCGAGGCCACCGGCATAGATCGTGTGCTGCCGATCAAAGCCGATCCGGTACAGCCTGAGCGAGCGCGGCCCGATGCGGCGCACGTATTCGCCATCCGCAAGCCGCCAGGCAGGCACGCCCACCACCGAGGCGCCATAGAGAACCTTGGCCCGCCAATCGCGGATCAAGATCGGCTGCCCTTCCGGCAAGACGAGCCGACCTTCAGGGCGCGTGTGACCCAAAGCATCGGGCGATATCCGCACGGCGAAGGTCGTCACATAGAGTGCCTCAATCCAGCTGACACGTTGCATGCCGCCGTCTCGCGTCACCACGCGCTCGCCCGGCTGCAAATGCTCCACAGGCAAAAGGCCATCGCCGGTTACGATGGATAAGCCCGCTGAAAAGCCAGATAGTTTCGCCCGCAGCGCCAAGATTGGGGCTTCGCTGCGACGCATGACCGTTTTCGGTTCCATAATGCGCCTATTATGTGTCTGCTCTTATTACCGGGAGGTTAACTCAACTATCTTGCCCTGTCGCCGCATTTTTTGCTGCCAGGGCCTCGCATTGCCCGAAAGGCTTTGCTAAGCGCACCGCAGTGCGGATGTGGCGGAACTGGTAGACGCACCAGATTTAGGTTCTGGCGCCGCGAGGCGTGGGGGTTCGAGTCCCTTCATCCGCACCATCAATTCAGGTG
>JBCDED010000142.1:0-3386 GCA_039179985.1 Pseudomonadota bacterium | reverse complement strand
CGACGCCATCCCGAACTTCACATCGCAGACGGCATCGTAGTGCTCAATCATTTCAAGCGCCTGCTCGAGCGATGGGAACTTCATCGCCTCGACCGTATCAGGCATGTCCTCGGATTGATGGAACAGCCGCACCGCCGCCACGAACTCCAGGTCGGAGGTCCGGTACATATTGATCTCGTACCAGTAGGGCAGCTCCGGCGTGAAGCTCATCGCCATGACAAGTTCCGATCCTGCAAAGCGCAGCGGACGTGCGCCGGATCGGGTGATACGATAGGGCTTGGGCGCGCCGATGGCCGGGGGGGCGCCCGCCGACTCTCCTTTAACGGGGGCCATCGCCTCGCCACTTGTATCCTCTAAAGCGTATGACATTCCGGTCCTCTCTAAGCTGCGTCAAGAACAAGGTGAGTGGTTGCACCGACAAGTTGGTCGCTCTGCGCCACCAGGCGGTCGAAGGCATCGCGCAGATACGCCGGCGCGGTGCCGCTTGGCGCGGGCGCCAGCAAGATCGTTTCCGGCCGGGCCTCTGCCAGCAACGCAAGCAGGTCGGCCCGGTCTTGCACATGGCTGGCGCGATAGACCGGGCGCGCCGCCAGCGCCGCCGGGGGCAAGACGACAAGATGCGCGAAACATGCCCGCTGGGTGGTCAGGTAAAGCGTACAGCGCTGATAGCCGTCCCCGTCCGCGGCGGCGTCTTCGGCGCCGTCCATAGCGTGTCGTCCCGCCTCGATGTGGCAGAGCTCAACACCCTCGAACCGCAGCGGGCGGGCACCGTCACGGCGCAGCCGCAACGGTCGAAAGCCCTTTGGCCGCCTGCGGGGACGAACCATTGCAGGTTCCGCCACCGCCGCTTCTGCGACCGGCGCCACAGTTTGGGTCGGCGCGGCCGTATCTCGCCCGCGCCACAAGGCTTTGAAGGTCTCTGATACCGACACCTCATATCGCACCGGAAGTTCCACGGTGATGACCTCCCACTTCGTTCGGACGCGCTAGACGCGCTTGACGAACATCCAGCAATGCTGGCCGTCGGGCTGTGATTTCAGGTGGATCTTGACCCCGACATTGGCGCCCTTGTAGGCGAACTTGTAGTCGAAGATCACATTGATCTGACCCGTGCGGTGGAAGTTCAGGAACTCTCCATGAAACCGCTTGCCCTTTGCACAGGGCGCCACGTCATTGAAGAAGTCCTTACCAAGCATGTCCTCGGGCGTGCGGTTCGCAATCATGCCCTCGGCCTTGTTGTATTTTACGATCTTGCCATTGCGATCGAGCATAACCGCGCCAAACGGCAGGTACTCGGCCCGCTGCGGTTCACGGGCGAGGATGTTGTCGAGATCCTGGCTACCGAACGGTATGATTTCCATCGTCGTATCCTTGTCTGAGACAGTTCGATTAGTCTTGCATCGCAACGCCTTCCTCATTCTCGAGGAAGGTATCGTTAAAGGTCAGCGACATGTCATGGATGCGCCGAACAAGATGGCCGTCGTATTCAGAAATGAGCTTCTCGCGGCCTTCGGTCGTTGCCCATTTGTAGTCGATCTTTCCCAGGCTCACGATGCATTGGGGGATCGTTTCGAACCGTTGTTTGAAGGCGAACTTGGCAGAGTCGACCTCTACCCCGCTGGCTTCTTCGAACTCGGCCAGCGCAACAAGGCTGTCAATTTCCGATTCGGTTTCGATTTTTGCGGTGTTCGAGATGATTTCTGAGGCGGCCATCAATACCCATTCGGGATGATCGCCCCGGACCACCAGACCAAGTTTGTCATGGCGGAACTCGAACCGACCATCGACCTCCTTCAAGTGACCAATTTCATCCATTCGCTGAATGCTCCTTTCGGCGGCGTTAGAAGGCCCGCGCTTGGGTCGGCGGGGTCGTGCCCCCTCTTAGACCTGCGGAGCTAAATGAAAGGTTGAAGGCGACCGGATTTCCGGAAAATAATTGGGCCGGGTATGAGTGGGGGGTCGTTTTATGGATCACAGAGGTCTTGGTCGGTCAGTAGAATTACGCGTGCAGGATGCGGGAGAAGACATTCTCGTCTATGCCCTGCCCGGTTTGGATGAAGCCTCGGAAATGTTTAACTTTTTACGAGAATTCTTTCCTGACGCAAAATTCATCATTCAACCGCTTCGGCACTGAGGCGTTTCGAATTTTATTGAATCGCCGCGCATCGCTTTTCGCAGTCGCCCGCAGTGAGAGGCCGCGAGCGAACGGTTCGGCATGAACCCCAGGCACCATCGCGTATTCACCAATCACTAACCGTGGGCGTGTTACCGCGACGGCCAGATGAGCGGTATGGCTGAGATAGTTGACCCCGGCCCGCCGGCGGAGAGCGCTGGAGCGTGGCGGAGTGTGATGTGTAGGCGGCGCGGTCGCCCGCCCTTGCGCTTTAAGGGTATCTTGGCGGCGCGCCATAGCAAAGGCACGCGCGATGGCGAGATCATTATTGAGCTCTGGCAACGTAAGACGCCGGGCTTTGTCGTGCACCTGTCGCTCAATGGCGAGTCGGATGCCGCGTCGCGGGGCGCGCTTGAGGACGCGATGGGTTGGCTTGAGGCGCAGTGTGACCGCGTGATCGGGCCCGACTCTTTCGACGACCTGGCCAGTCTTTTGCAGTACGCGCAGCGACAGATCCGGGCGCGCGCGGCGCTGCGTGTGCTGGCGGGGCAGGCCCTGGATGCCTGGGATCGGGACCTGTCGGAGACAGATTAGTAGGAGAGGGTGACGCAGCATGGCTGGGGATCAAAACTACCGAGACAAGTCTCAAAATGCCCGCCGGGCCGCGCGGGCACATCTGAAACAACTGCGCGCACAACGGCGCGCGAAACGCTCTGAAAGCCCAGAGCCCTGGGCGGACGCGGCCCCGCAAGCGGAAGAGGGCCGCTATGTTGTGGATTCCAGTCTGCTGTTTTCGCCTGCAGAAGGGGCAGAGGCACCGATGGCGGAAGACGTACCGGATTCGGAACCCGAGGTGGCTGAGGCCGCGGAGATCGCGGAGGTCACAGCGGTCGACGACGCGACGCCAGTAGAGGACGCGTCGCCCGAAGCAACGCCCTCCGTGGAAGAGGTGGCACACGATGCCTTGCCGGAGCCGCAGCCCCCCGAAGTGGCCCCCCCGACTGCAGCCGAAGTCGCCACCACACCCGCACCGTCCAATCCCCCAAGGCCCGTCGATATCGACAGCGAACTCTTGGATTTGCCCTGCGCGGGTGAGGGTATGGTTTGGCTGTTTCAGCAATGCGGGATCACATCGATGGCCGATCTTGCACAGGCAGATGCCGAAAACCTGTCTCAACAGCTTGGAATCGTTGGTTATATCCTCGACATCACACCGTGGATCGAGTTTGCGCGCGAGCGGCAGGCAACACCTTAGTCGGGTGGGCAAGTCCTG
>JBCDED010000141.1:0-3590 GCA_039179985.1 Pseudomonadota bacterium | reverse complement strand
CGCTCGAACGCCTGCAGACGCCAGTCGGTCATCCACTCCGGCTCACCATTCTTGTCGCTGATCAGGCGCACGATGTCCGGGTTTACGCCCTTTGGCGCGTACTCCATCTCGATCTCGGTATCCCAGCCATACTTGTACTTCCCGGCCATGGACTGAACGGTTTCGACTGTTTCGCGATCCACGCCTTCACGTACTTCGGTAGTGGTGGTGTTATCGAGTGCAGCCATCGTTTGCCCGTTTCCCTCTCTGACCGCGTGCTTGACGCAAGCGGTGTTCTTCCCAAAAGTCCGGAGCTCAGGCCGCGCGGGCCCGGAACCGGTCGTAAGCCGTACCCCAGGCGTCGGCAAAAACCCGTACCTGGTCTTCGGTCGTCTCGGGTCCGATAGACACCCGGATCGCGGACTGCGCCACATCCTCCGGCAGGCCCATCGCCCCCAGCACACGGCTCGAGCGGACCTTGCCCGAAGAGCAGGCCGAGCCCGCCGAAATGGCAAACCCTGCCAGGTCCATCTGCATCACCTGAGTCTCCCCCTTCCAGCCAGGAACGGCGAAACATGAGGTGTTCGGCAGCCGCTGTGCTGCTTTCCCGATGAAAATAGTCTGAGTTGCCCGGAGGTGTATAGTTGTTTCTAGAATATTTCTAACTTTTTCGACTCCGGCCCAGCGACCGTTGGCCAGATCACGCGCCGCCGCCTCCGCGGCAGCCCCAAATCCGGCAATGCCAGCCACATTCTCCGTACCCGACCGCCGGCCCATCTCTTGGCCGCCGCCCAGAATGCGCGCCTCCAGATCCAGCCCACGCCGAAGTAACAAGGCGCCAACACCACGCGGCCCGCCGAGCTTGTGCGCAGAGAGCAGCGCCATTTCGACACCGGACCAATCGAAGGCCAACGGCACCTTGCCAAAGGCCTGGGTGAAGTCACTAACGGCAAGGCCTTGGGGCAGAGATTGCAAGACCCCCGTTTCGCTGTTGGCAGCTTGCAGGCAACTGTTTGAAGGATCTTCAACGGTAACCCGTCCTTCTGCGTCGCAGTCGAGTTCGGGCACCGTCCAAGCGCGCACGGCTTCATGCTCCACTTCGGACGCCTTCAGCCCGCGTCCCTCCAGCGCGAGCGCGGCCGCCTCGGTCGCCCCGCTGGTGAACACGATATCCGCGGACAGCGCCCCGACCGCTTCGGCAACCTGACGACGCGCACGCTCTATCACCGCGCGCGCCGCCCGTCCCTCACCATGGATGGAGGACGGGTTGCCGCAGCGGTCCAGCGCGTCGATCATAGCCGCGCGCGCCTCGGGCCGCAGCGGCGCCGATGCGTTCCAGTCCAAGTAAACCCTGTCTTTCATGGCTCGCTTTGCTATTCGTCCACGATCGCAAAGAGCGACGGGACCGCGGGGCACGGCGCCAGCGTGTTGCCTACGACATCGGACAAGCGGGTCTGGTGAAGGAACACGTAGACATGAGCGGAGAAACCCTCCCATAGACGGTTCGTCAGGGACTGCGCCTTGCTGCCTGACAGACCGCCGGACGCGGCGGCTCCCGTATGCATCGCACTCACGGTCTCATCGACCGCGCCGAGAATATCGGACACCCGGATGTCGGTCGCGGGGAGTGCAAGCTTGTATCCCCCTCCCGGGCCGCGCATCGACACAACCAGCCCCGCCTTGCGCAGCTTCACGAAGAGCTGTTCGAGATAGGCCAGCGAGATGTTTTGCCGTTCCGAGACCTCGGCCAGAGCGACAAGCTTGTCCGGCGGCTGCATCGCCAGATCGACCAGCGCGACCATGGCATAGCGTCCCTTTGTGCTTAGCTTCATGCTTGTCCCCTGTCCCGCCGGGTGCCTGCGGCATTGACCATCCGAATCCAGATGGTTAGGTGCACTGACACGACATTTCATCGGTCGACGCACGGTTTTGACCTCGGGTGTACGCCTCGTGCGCCATACCCGTCAAGGAACCGGCTTGCCCGTCGCCCGACAAAGAGAGAGGCCGGCCGCCCATGCCAGAGGTCATTTTCCCGGGACCCGAAGGACGGCTAGAAGGCCGCTACCACCCGCAAAAGGAAAAAGACGCTCCGATCGCGATCATTCTGCACCCCCACCCGCAATTCGGGGGCACGATGAACAACCGTGTCGTCTACAACCTTCACTACGCATTCCTGAACATGGGCTTCACGGTTCTGCGGTTCAACTTTCGCGGGGTCGGGCGCAGCCAAGGCGAATATGACCAGGGCATCGGTGAGCTGAGCGACGCCGCCTCGGCGCTCGACTACCTGCAATCGATGAACCAGAACGCCAAGCATTGCTGGGTTGCCGGCTTCAGCTTTGGTGCCTGGATCGGGATGCAGCTCCTGATGCGCCGCCCTGAAATCACCGGGTTCATCTCCGTCTCGCCACCAGCGAACATGTATGACTTTTCGTTCCTAGCCCCCTGCCCGTCCTCGGGGCTGATCATTAACGGAACACGCGACCGTGTGGCCCCGCCCGCAGATACGCATAACCTCGTGGCCAAGCTCCATGAGCAAAAGGGCATCACGATCACCCACACCGAGATCGAGGGCGCGGGGCATTTCTTCGAAGACCCGTACATGGACGCGTTGACCGAAAATGTCACCGAATACGTGCAGCGCCGCCTGACGGAAACCACGCGCTAAGACAGATCCGTAGGCCGAGTGTTTGCGCCCGCATGGACACGCGGCGACACCCATCGAATTCAAGCCTAATCAGATCACGACGCGATCGGGGTCAATGAAAACCATTGCCGGCTCCCCGCAATGGGGCTTGCCAGATGCACGTTGCTGGGCGACAGCTCATGGTGTCGTGAAACGAGATTTGATCCGATGCGCATCTACCGCTGCCCGTCTTGCGCGGCAGACCTGTACTTTCGGAACCTGGTCTGCACCTGCGGACAGCAAGTGGCGCTCGATCCGGCGGCGGATCAGTTCGTTCCCTTGACCGCCGGCTGCGCCAATCGTGAGCTGATCGACTGCAACTGGATCGCGCCCGAGCCCGGCGCGCTCTGTGTCGCCTGCGACACGACCGAAGTCATCCCCGACCTCACGCCAGAGGGCAACAGGCAACTCTGGGCAGATGCCGAGGCTGCGAAACGCTGGGTTTTGATCGGGCTTTACCGGTTGGGCTGGTTCTCACGCGGCACGCCACGTCCCGAGTTCCGCTTTCTGGCCGAACGGACGAGCAGCGGAGAAACCCCTGTCGTCATGGGCCATGCCGATGGCGTCGTGACGATCAACATCGCCGAGGCCGATCCTGTCATCCGAACCCGCCGCCGCGAGGCGCTGGACGAGGACTACCGGACCCTTATCGGGCATATGCGCCACGAACTCGCTCATTTCCTGTTTTGGGTTCTTCAGGAAATCCCGGCCTTTCTCGCCGCGTTCAGATCACTCTTCGGGGACGAGACCGCGGATTATGGCGCCGCGCTCGAAGCCCATTACGGCAACGGCGCGCCGTCCAATTGGCAAAGCCGCTACATCACGGCCTATGCCAGCGCGCACCCCCATGAGGACTGGGCCGAAAGCGTCGCCCATCTGCTGCATTTGGTCGATATCCTGGACAGCGCGTCGGCAACCGGGCTCG
>JBCDED010000140.1:0-3815 GCA_039179985.1 Pseudomonadota bacterium | reverse complement strand
GTCCGGACGGCAAGCTCTATCAGTTGCCGACCCAGCAGTTCGCGAACCTCTACTGGTTCCGCTACGACTGGTTCAACGATGAGAAGAACAAGGCTGATTTCCAAGAGAAATACGGCTATGAGCTCGGCGTTCCGGTGAACTGGACCGCCTATGAGGACATCGCGGAGTTCTTCACCGGGCGTGACCTGAGCCATATGGGTGTGGAAGGCGAAGTCTTTGGCAACATGGACTACGGCAAGAAAGACCCCTCGCTCGGCTGGCGCTACACCGATGCGTGGATGTCCATGGCTGGCATGGGCGACGTGGGTGAACCCAACGGCTTGCCGGTCGATGAATGGGGCATTCGGGTGAACGAGAACTCGCAGCCCACAGGCTCCTGCGTGGCGCGGGGCGGTGCGACCAACTCGCCCGCGGCTGTCTATGCGGTGACGAAGGCCATCGAATGGCTGCAAAAGTATTCGCCGCCCGCCGCAGCTGGCATGACCTTCTCCGAGGCGGGACCGATCCCGGCGCAAGGAAACGTCGCACAGCAGATGTTCTGGTACACCGCCTTCACCGCGGCCACGGTCGAGCCTGACCTGCCGGTGATGAACGAGGACGGCACGCCCAAGTGGCGCATGGCCCCCAGCCCGCATGGCGTTTACTGGAAAGAAGGCCAGAAGATCGGCTATCAGGACGCAGGCAGCTGGACGCTGATGGAAAGCACCCCGGTGGATCGTGCCAAGGCCGCATGGCTTTATGCGCAGTTCGTGGTCTCTAAGACCGTGGACCTGAAGAAGTCTGACGTTGGCTTGACCTTCATCCGTGAGAGCACAATCGACAGCGATCACTTCACGGATCGTGCCGACAAGCTGGGTGGTCTGGTCGAATTCTACCGCTCGCCCGCACGCGTTGCTTGGTCGCCCACAGGCACCAACGTGCCGGACTATCCGAAGCTGGCGCAGCTGTGGTGGCAGAACATCGGGGATGCGATGTCCGGTGCCAAGACACCTCAGGAAGCGCTTGACGCGCTGTGCGCAGACCAGGAGCGGGTGCTGGAGCGACTGGAGCGCGCCGGTGTGCAGGGTGATCTTGGCCCTGTCATGAACGAGGAGCTTGGTGCAGAGCATTGGTTCGCTCAGCCGGGTGCCCCGTTCCCGAAGCTGGAGAACGAAGACGAAGAGCCCATGACCGTCAGCTATGACGAGCTGATCAAATCCTGGGAAAACTAAGTCTATGACCATAAGCCGGGGCGCACGTGTTGCGCCCCGGTTTTTTCATGGGCAGTCTTGCTCGAAAGAATTCAGTGACAGCCGGGGGATGCCATGACCCATATTCTCGCCATCGATCAGGGGACGACCTCATCGCGCGCGATCCTCTTCGACGCGGAGATGAAGATCACGTCGAGCGCACAGGAAGAGTTCCCGCAGCACTTCCCGAACAGTGGCTGGGTTGAACATGATCCAGGTGATCTGTGGTCCACGACGGCAGGCACCTGCAGGGCTGCGATCGAGAAAGCGGGCCTCGGGCCGGATGACATCACCGCCATCGGCATCACCAACCAGCGCGAAACCGTGGTTGTCTGGGAGAAAGACACGGGCAAGCCGATCCACAATGCGATCGTCTGGCAGGACCGGCGCACCGCAGATTATTGCCGGGAGTTGCGCGAAGCCGGCCACGACAAGATGATCACCGAGAAAACCGGCTTGCTCGCGGACCCGTACTTCTCCGGTACGAAACTCAAATGGATCCTCGATCATGTGGAGGGGTCGCGGGAGCGCGGACAAAGGGGTGAGCTGCTTTTCGGCACCGTCGACAGCTTCCTGATCTGGAAGCTCACCGGCGGTGAAGCGCATGTGACGGATGCGACCAACGCGGCGCGCACGTTGCTCTATGACATTCATAAAGGGCGGTGGAGTACCTCGATTTGTGAGCTCTTTGACATCCCGCTTCAGATGTTGCCCGAAGTGCGCGATTGCGCTTCGGATTTCGGAACAACACGGCCTGATCTCTTTGGCCGCCCGATTCCGATCCTCGGCGTGGCGGGTGATCAGCAGGCAGCCACCATCGGGCAGGCGTGTTTTGAACCGGGCATGCTGAAGTCAACATACGGTACCGGATGTTTTGCGCTTCTGAACACAGGCGAGACGGCGGTGACATCGAAGAACCGCTTGCTGACGACCATCGCCTATCAGTTCGACGGAAAACCCACCTACGCGCTGGAGGGCTCGATTTTCGTGGCTGGCGCGGTCGTGCAATGGCTGCGCGACGGGCTCAAGATCATACGCGAAGCAGCCGAAACCCAACCTCTGGCCGAGAAGGCGGATCCGAACCAGAACGTGGTTCTGGTGCCCGCCTTCGTCGGCTTGGGCGCGCCTTATTGGAACGCTGAATGCCGCGGTGCCGTCTTCGGGCTGACCCGCAACTCGGGTCCGGAAGAATACGCCAAGGCGGCGCTGGAAAGCGTTGGCTACCAGACGCGCGATCTACTGGAAGCGATGCAGGCCGATTGGCAGGGCGAGGGGGCGGGGGCGACGCTGCGCGTCGATGGCGGCATGTCCGCGTCGGATTGGGCGATGCAGTTCCTCTCGGACATCATCGGCGCGCCCGTGGATCGACCGGAAGTGCTGGAGACAACCGCGCTCGGGGCGGCGTGGCTCGCCGGGCAGCGCGCGGGTCTCTATCCCGATATGGACGGGTTTTCGAAAAGCTGGGCCCTGCAGCAACAGTTCACACCGCAAATGGACGACACGGATCGCGACGACAAATACGCGGCCTGGAAGCGTGCGGTTGATGCGACGATCCGGTTTTGACACCAGCGTTTCGCTTCCTCACCGCTGGCCGCATTGAGTTTGGACGCGGCACCCGTGAACTCGTGGCCGCAGAGGCGTTGACGTTTGGTCGATCCGTTCTCCTGATCCGCGGACGGTCAGTGGCCTGGGTCGATCAACTTGCCGATAGCCTCAAGAGCAAAGGTGCGCAGGTCACCGCCGTGATCTGTACCGGCGAGCCCACGGTGGTAATGGTGGAGGAAGCCATGACCATGGGCCGCACGGCGGGCGCCGACGTCGTCGTTGCGGTCGGAGGTGGCTCCGTGATCGACCTTGGCAAGGCTGTCGCCGCCCTGCTGCCCGGGACGTCGGAGGTCATGGACCACCTTGAGGGTGTGGGCGGAGGCAAACCGCTGACGGAAGCGCCGCTGCCGTTCGTCGCGGTTCCCACGACGTCCGGGACAGGCGCCGAGGCCACAAAAAACGCGGTGATTTCGGTGCCCGAGGCCGCCCGCAAGGTCAGCTTGCGCGACGACAGGATGCTGCCGGACCTTGCCGTCGTTGATCCAAGCCTGACCGACCAGGCGCCACGTGCGCAGACGCTGGCCTCCGGGCAGGACGCTCTGACGCAGGTCATCGAGCCATACCTCAGCACCCGTGCGAACCCGTTGACCGACGCCTTATGCCGCGCGGCCATTCCATTGGGCGCCCGGGCCCTTGCACGCCTCGCCAGGGGGGAGGACGCACAGGCGCGCGACGACATCGCTTTTGTGAGCCTCGCGAGCGGTCTCGCGCTGGCAAATGCAGGGTTGGGTGCGGTGCATGGGCTGGCGGGTGTCTTGGGTGGGCGTTTGGGCGCGCCGCACGGGTTGATTTGTGGCCGCCTCTTGGGGCCGGTTCTCATGGCGAACAGGGAAGCGTTGGCCAATGGCGGCGCCGATCTTGGTCGATTTCACGAGGTGGCCGCTTGGCTGGCAGAGGCCTTTGATCACCCCCCCGACGATGTTTTCGCAGCACTGCCTGAGATGCTCGACCGGTGGCAAGTTCCCCGCCTCGGAACCTGGC
>JBCDED010000139.1:0-4022 GCA_039179985.1 Pseudomonadota bacterium | reverse complement strand
TGGATATCGAACCCGAGGCCGGGGCCTGACGCGTCAGACGGCAGCGCGCGCCGGCACGCGCGCGCCCCGCGCGGCGCGCAAGACAGACGGGTCTAGCCGTCGATCTTCTTGGCCACGATAGCTATCGTTTGCTGATAGACGGTGGCAGCGTTCCACTTTTTCAGTACCTCGAAATTGGGTTGTCCCGGCTGGTAGCCTTGCCCGGGCTTCCAGCCCTTCTGACGCAGAAAGTTGGCTGTCGACGCCATGGCGTCGGAGAGATTGTAAAAATCCACCACCCCATCGCCATTCCCGTCCACGCCATAGGTCAGCGCATTGCCGGGCAGAAACTGGGTATGGCCCAGTTCCCCATGGCGCGCACCCACGGTATTGGGGCTGATGGATCCCATGTCGACCAGTCGCAGCGCGCCGATCGCATGCGGGATAAAGAACTCGGTCCGCCGGCAGTCATAGGCCAGCGTCACGATGGCCGAGACCACCTGGCTGTCTCCCATGAACCGGCCAAATCCGGTTTCCATACCGTGGATCGTGATCAGAACACCCGCCGGCACGCCATAGATCCGTTCCAGCGACGCATAAAACGTCGGATTGGCGGCCTTGCGTTTGCGACCTTGTGAGGCAATCACATTCGCGCCGCGGATCTCCATGAACTTGTCCAGCGAGTACCGAAAACTCTTCTGGTTGCGGTCCGCCGCAATGGTCTTGGTGGCGTATTGTGAATTGGCCAGAGCGTTCAGCCCAGGCTGGCGCACGCCGTTGGACTGCGCCACCCTTGCGAAATCCGCCTTCCACGCATTAAATCCAGAACTTGTATTTCCACAGGTGGCGGCCAGCGCCGCGTTTGCACTTATTCCAGTGAGAACACCGGCCACAATGGCCGCAAAAAACACACGCATCCTATCTTCCCAAACCTATTCCCTGTGAAAACCCTAGCGCAGGGGCGTTCACGCACCAACGAAAATTCGCAAAACCCCATCCTGTGGCAATCTGAGGGCGGTGTCAGGCAAAGGCCTCGGCCGCTGACAGAGCCAGACCATCCGCCACTCCGGTCAGGGCCTTGCCCGCCTGCAAACGGGCACCGGGACACAGCCCGGCGATGCCGGCTTGCACAACCTGCATCAGGGACGACCCGCCGACCAGGACGATGCGATTCACCGCATCGGGCCTCACCTGGGCCCGGTCCAGCGTTTCGCGCGCGGCGGCGATGATGCTGTCCGTGTCCAGTGTCAGGGCCTCCTCCAAAGCCGCGACGGTCAGTGGGACAGACAGCTTCGGCTCGACCATGCCCAGTGAAATTCGAGCGGCCTGGCCTGCGTTTACGGCGATCTTGCCGCGCTCCACGGCGAAGGCGAGATCGTGGCCAAGCTCTTCCTCCAGCACGGTGACCAGCCGGCCCAGCTTGTCGGGCTCGACCGCCTGTCGCGCGAGATCCCGCGCCAGGCGGCGGGTCTCGGGCGTGTACAGGAACGGGATCATGGACCAGGTGGCGAGGTCGTTGAAAATCCGTGCCGGCGCGGGCAGGGCGTCCGGACCCATGGTGTTGCGGATCAGCGAGGCGCGCCCCAATTCCGGCATCACATGGCGGATACTGAGGTGGCGGTCAAAGTCGGTCCCCCCGACACGCACGCCGTGAGAGGCGAGGATCTCGGTCGCGCCGGACATCTCCTGTCGAAATGCGGTGAAATCCGAGGTCCCGCCACCAATGTCGACGATCAGGCCAAGCCCCGGCGCCGGCTGGGCGGCCCGCAAAGCGGCCTCGGGTTCATACATGAAGCGCACATCCTCAAACCCGGCGGCCAGATAACAGGCGCGCAAGTCCGCCTCGGCCTTTGCGTTGCGGGTCGCGTCGGCACTGTGAAACTGGACCGGGCGGCCGGACAGGGCGTGGGTGTAGCGCGCGCCGGTGGTGGCCTCTGCCCGGTCCCTGACCTCGGACAGGAAACGGGCAATGATATGCACGAACGTCATGCGCCGGCCCTGGATCCGGCGCTCTTCATGCATCAGGCTGGTGCCGAGAACGCTTTTGAGCGCCCGCATGAAGCGACCTTCCTCGCCATTGATCAAAGCCTCTGTGGCGCGGTGCCCGATCTCCATCTCAGTGCCGTTTTCTTCAAAGAAAACGGCCGTCGGCAAGGTGGATGCCCCGGGCTCCAGGTCGATCAGATGTGGCCCGCCATCCGCAGCAATGCCGGCGGCAGAGTTCGACGTACCAAAATCGATACCCAAGGTCGCGGGGCCAGGCATGGACCGCTCCTTTCACTGTCAGAGGTGGAGAGGCGCGGCGTGTACCGAACCTGCAAAGCCATGGCAAGGGGCATTTTGTCTGCCGTCGCAAGGGGCCGGAGCCAAACAGCAAAAGGGCGCCTTGGCAGGCGCCCTTTCTTTATGAGATATCAGAAGTTTAGCAGCTGTAGTAAAGCTGGTACTCCACCGGATGGGGTGTGTGCTCGTAGGCTTCCAGCTCTTCCATTTTGAGCTCGATATAGCCTTCGATCTGATCCTTGGTGAAGACGTCCCCGGCGATCAGGAAGTCCATATCGGCTTCCAGCTCGGCCAGCGCTTCCCGCAGGCTGCCACAAACGGTCGGAATACCGGCCAGCTCTTCCGGCGGCAGATCGTAGAGGTTCTTGTCCATCGGCTCGCCGGGATCGATCTTGTTCTTGATCCCGTCAAGGCCAGCCATCAACAAAGCAGCGAAGCACAGATAGGGATTGGCCGACGGATCGGGGAAACGGGCTTCGACGCGCTTGGCCTTGGGGCTTTCGGTCCAGGGAATCCGCACGCAGCCCGAGCGGTTACGGGCCGAATAGGCCCGCAGAACCGGTGCCTCAAAGCCCGGGATCAGGCGCTTGTAAGAGTTGGTGGCGGGGTTGGTGAAGGTATTCAGCGCCTTGGCGTGTGTCAGGATGCCGCCAATGAACCACAGCGCCTCATCGGAGAGATCGGCGTATTTGTCGCCGGCAAAGAGCGGCTTGCCGTCTTTCCAGATCGACATGTTGCAGTGCATCCCGGTGCCGTTGTCGCCTGCGATCGGCTTGGGCATGAAGGTGGCCGACTTGCCATAGGCATGGGCCACGTTGTGGATGACATACTTGTACTTCTGCAGCTCGTCCGCCTGCTTGGTGACGGTGCCGAAAATCAGGCCAAGCTCGTGCTGGCACGAGGCCACTTCGTGGTGATGCTTGTCGACCTTCATGCCCAGACGCTTCATGGTCGAGAGCATTTCAGAGCGCAGATCCTGGGCTTCATCGGTCGGGTTGACCGGGAAATAGCCGCCCTTGACGCCCGGGCGATGACCCATGTTGCCGGTCTCGAATTCGGTGTCGGTGTTCCAGGAGGCGTCTGTCGCGTCAACCTCGTAGGAGACCTTGTTCATGGCGACCGAGAACCGCACGTCGTCGAACAGGAAGAATTCCGCTTCGGGGCCAAAGAACGCGCTGTCGCCGATGCCGCTTTCGATGAGGTACTTTTCAGCCTTCTCGGCGGTGCCGCGCGGGTCGCGCTCGTAGGGTTCGCCGGTGTCAGGCTCCAGCACCGAACAATGCAGGCAAAGCGTCTTTTCGGCGTAGAACGGGTCGATGTAGGCGCTTTCGGTGTCGGGCATCAGCTTCATGTCGGACGCTTCGATCGACTTCCAGCCGGCGATCGAGGAGCCGTCGAACATGAACCCTTCGTCGAGGAAATCCTCGTCCACCTGGTCCGCCATCACCGTCACATGCTGCAACTTGCCGCGTGGGTCGGTGAACCGGATGTCGACATACGCGACATCATCTTCCGCGATCGTCTTAAGAACTGCGTCCTTGCTCATTCCCTGTGTTCCTCTCTTTTGGAATGTCGTGTTTTAAAGCGCGTCAGAGCCGGTTTCACCCGTACGGATCCGTACGGTCTGCTCGACGGCTGTGACGAATATCTTGCCATCTCCGATCTTGTCGGTCTTGGCGGCGCCGATGATCGCATCCACGGCGTTGTCGACAAGGTCGTCGTCCAGCACCACTTCGATTTTGACCTTCGGCAGGAAGTCG
>JBCDED010000138.1:0-4148 GCA_039179985.1 Pseudomonadota bacterium | reverse complement strand
TTGCTCAATCACGTCATCGACACGCGTCAGGTTTGTCTCAGCGCCTTTTAGCTTCAGTTCAGCCTCATGTCGCCGCTGATAGAGCCCCGAGATCCCCGCCGCCTCTTCCAGGATGCGCCGCCTTGCCTTTGGTCGCGCATTGATGAGCTCGGAAATCTGGCCCTGCCGGACGAGTGAAGGCGAATGCGCCCCGGTCGAGGCGTCAGCGAACAGCATCTGAACGTCACGTGCGCGAACATCCCGGGTGTTGGCCTTGTACGCCGACCCCGCGTCGCGGGTGATCCGGCGGATGACCTCCAACTGGTCCGCCTCGTTGAACCCCTGCGGTGCCCGGCGATCAGAATTGTCGATGGTGATGGCGACTTCTGCGAAATTACGGGCAGGCCGTGACGATGTCCCGGCGAAGATCACATCCTCCATGCCATCGCCCCGCATGGCCGAGGGCCGATTCTCCCCCATCACCCAGCGCAAAGCCTCAAGCAGGTTCGATTTGCCACAACCGTTCGGGCCCACGACACCGGTAAGCCCATGCGCAATAACGACTTCTGTCGGATCGACGAAGCTTTTGAACCCGTTCAGGCGAAGCTTGGTGAACTGCACGATGGACGCCTTTGTCTCTTGTTGGCGGACATCGTCACCTTTGGGCGCAGCGCTGTCAACGCAATGACGCAGGATATGCAGGGTTTTGCCGGGTTATCCACAAGATGTTGACGCTGTGGAGCCCTTTACTCAACAATCGCACAGTCGATTTCGGCGTAAGTCGTGTCTTGTCCGGGCAACTCGAACTGCTCGAAGATCTGGCAATCAAGATCGACATCCAACTTGATCTCGATCGGCGCCTTCGTCGTTCCATCACAATCAAGGATGCCCGTTACGATCGCCTGATCTCCGCGCACGGACCCTGGTGCCAGCGGACACCCCGTTACCTGTTCCATGGCGAGTGCCCCCCGCAGCAGCGCCAACCGTTTCGGTGGAACAGATCCCCTGCTGACCCGATACGCCTCGACCCGATCACCCTGCCGAAACACAGTATATGCGGTGCTGTCGACCACCATCTTGCGGCCAGGCCCCACCCAAGGCGACGGGCTTGCGCACGCGCCGAGGAGGAAGACCAGCACCACAAACGAAAGGACTCGCATAAGGCACACTCTACGCAAACATGGTTAACGCGACCCTACCGTGCGAGATTGAACGGTTTCTTCTTCGGAACACCGCGCTATATGCAGTCCCGACCCAGACGAAAGGCCCCTTATGCTGCTCCTGATCTCCGGCTCACTCCGCCAAGCCTCCAGCAACACCAAACTACTAGGCGCTGCCGGGGCGCTCTACGGCGGCGATACGGTCGAGGCGAACTTGCGCTTGCCGCTCTATGATGGCGATCTTGAAAATCAAGGCCTGCCTAATGAGGTTCAGACGCTGTCCGATCAGATCGCGGCAGCCGAGGCTGTCGTGATAGCAACGCCAGAGTACAACCAGTCGCTAACCGGTGTTCTGAAAAACGCGCTCGACTGGGTCAGCCGCACCAAGGGCGGACCGTGGCGGGACAAACCGCTGGCGATCATGTCAGCCGCCGCTGGACGTTCCGGCGGGGCACGCGCCACGTACGCGCTGCGTCTGGCCATGGCGCCATTTCGTCCCCGCTTTTCCTCTGGGCCCGAGTTGCTGCTCGCCGACAGCAACAACCAGTTCGATGACACTGGTGCCCTCACGAACGAAAGGGCCATGGCGACTCTGACCGAGGCGATGGAGCAGCTCCGCAAAGAGGCGATACTCCGCTAAGCCCTTGCGCGACGGCTGAGAGTGACTACGCTCCGCCCGATGCATGGGGGCAGTTCAGAAGACGTGACGATCCAGGACCGCATGGATCCGGCGCGGGCCAATGCGCTTTTCGCGACCCTTGGGCAGGTTGGGAAAGTCAATTCCGGCGATGCCCTGCCGCCGTTCTTTCATCAGATCTATTTCTGGCAGCCGCTGCCGCCGGTCGCGCTCGGGCCGGACGGGCACCCGGCACTCGGCCACTTCGTGCCCGACCTTGGCTTGCCGAACCGGATGTGGGCAGGCGGGCATCTGAAGTTTCATGCCGACCTTCACGCCGGCATCTCGGCCGAAAAAACCAGCCGAGTTGAGAAGGTCGAAAAAAAGACCGGGCGCACCGGGCCGCTCGCTTTCGTGTCGATCCGCCACACGATCCGCCAGCGCGGTGCCCTCGTGGTGAGTGAACGCCAGGACCTCGTCTATCGCGGGCACGGACCGGCAGGAAGGCCCCCTGTAACGGCGCTGGCGCCAGAAGTCCGGCGCGAAGTGACGTTCAACGCAACAATGCTGTTTCGCTACTCGGCCCTCACATTCAACGGCCACAGGATCCACTACGACATCGACTATTGCCGTGAGGCGGAAGGGTATCCCGGGCTTGTCGTGCACGGCCCCCTCTTGGCGCAGAACCTCATGCTGGTCGCGGCGGAACGCCTGGGCACGCTGACAGAGTTCAAATTCCGTGCCACAGCACCCCTTTTCCATTTTGAAAGCGCGACGCTGTGCATGCGCGGCAACGACCTCTGGGTCGTTGGTCCGGATGGGCGGATCTGCATGCAGGCCGAGGCGCGCTAGACCAAGGTACCGGAACGCCGCTATTCGCGCGCCGCGCTTAGAGGTCTTCTTCTTTTTGAAAATACTCAAACCAAACGGTGGAAAATCTTCCGGTGTTCAGAAAATCTCAACCGAGTAGGCCAAACAATGAAAGGGCGGCGGTTGGGGAACGCCCTGTTCATCTCGTGTTAGCATCTACGTGCTGACCTTTGGCAAAGAGGCAGCCAATCGGAATTCCTCTGGGACGCCAACGTCTGACCCTTCCAGAACCCAATCGGTCAGCACACGTGCCAGCCCCGGCGCCATACCAAAGCCGATCTTGAACCCGCCGTTCAAAATGAACGTATTCGCTCTCCCCGGCCAACGGTCCAGCACCGGGGCCCGGCTTGCTGCGCGTGGCCGCACCCCGGCCCAGCGCGACAGAATCGGTGCGCCGCACAATGCAGGCATTGCTGCCTGCGCCCGTTCCAAAAGCGCATCGGCCTGCGCATCTGTTGAGGTTGGATTCTCAAAGTCACGTTCGGACGTCGACCCAATCGCAACCGATCCGTCCCCATGGGATATGATATGCAGCCCATCCACGAAAAGTTGCGCGGCATCCGTCGGGGCATCGCACATGACCCGGATCGCCTGTCCTTTCTGTCCGGACCCGACTTGCGCCCCCAACGCGTCAGATAGCTCGATCAATCCCTGCCACCCCGTGGCGTGGATCACCGCGCCCTCATTTGGGCCTTCGCGCACAACCTCCCCTCCTTGTCGTACGACTGCTTCGGCCAGCGCCTGACACGCCAGCGTAGGTTGGATCTGGGCCGATAGGGTATCGTGAATGTACCGGCTCGTCGGAGAGGGTGGGCACCAGCCTGGCAGATCAGCGCGCCCGACCACGGACCATGTGGCATGCGCGCCCCAATGCGTGTGTGCACCTTCTTCCCGCGCCTCGGCTAGCGAGATCTGACGCTCGACCGCAATCGGCTGGATCCGACCTGACCTGCGATACCCGGTGTTCAGTCCCGACGCGGCCTCGACCTCTGGCCAGAACGACCGCGACAGGATCAGGCTTTCGAATTGGAAGGCTTTTTTCGCGTTCCACTGGTCTGGCGTGTGCGGGGCAAGCGCACCGACAGGGCCGCCTGACGCGCCGGATGCCACCCCATTCGGGTCAATCACCCGCACGCGCGCACCTTTCGCCAAGCAGGTCCAGGCTGTCGCAAGACCCAGGATGCCGGCCCCCCGAATTGTGACATCAGCCATTGCCAAGCCTTCAACCCTTCCCCTAACTGGCGGAACCTTCGCCTGAAACGGACCCCACTTCAGTGACCGACGCCCATCCCACGCTTGCCTGGAACAAGGATGTACCCGTCGCGACCCGGTTCGACGACCCTTATTATTCGTTGGAAGATGGCCTGGCCGAGACGCGGTATGTCTTCCTTGAAGGCAATGACCTTCCAGCGCGGTTCACGACCGGGTTCCACATCGGTGAGCTTGGCTTCGGCACCGGACTAAATTGCGCCGCTGCGCTTTCGCTATGGAGGAGTTCAGATGTCAACGGCCCGCTTCGTTTC
>JBCDED010000137.1:0-4390 GCA_039179985.1 Pseudomonadota bacterium | reverse complement strand
ATTGTCGATGGCGGTTGGGTCTGGGTGCGAGGTCCGGAGATGGACAGCCGCGCCCGCGTCAAGGCGCTCGTCACCGAGCGCGTGGCCCCGGGCGTTGCCTTCATGCCGTTTCACTTCGCCGGCTGGTTCCAGGGCGAAGATCAGCGCGGCAAGTACCCCGAAGGCACCGACCCGGTGGTTCTGGGCGAAAGCGTCAACACGGTCACGACCTATGGCTACGACCCGGTGACGGGCATGCACGAAGGCAAAGTGACTCTTTGCCAGATCGAATCCGCGTAAGGGGGTAAAGAACAATGGCAAGAATGAAGTTTCTTTGCGACGCGGACCGCTGCATCGAGTGCAACGCCTGTGTTACTGCGTGCAAGAACGAGCACGAAGTGCCCTGGGGCATCAACAGGCGCCGTGTGGTCACCATCAATGACGGTCTTCCGGGCGAACGTTCGGTGTCGATGGCCTGCATGCACTGCACCGACGCGCCCTGCGCGGCGGTATGTCCGGTGGATTGCTTCTACACCACCGACGACGGCGTGGTGCTGCATTCCAAGGACACCTGCATCGGCTGCGGCTATTGCTTCTTCGCGTGCCCGTTCGGCGCGCCGCAGTATCCGCAGACCGGCAATTTCGGAACCCGGGGCAAGATGGACAAGTGCACCTATTGCGCCGGCGGTCCGGAAGCCGACATGACTGAAGCGGAGTATGTCAAGTACGGGTCCAACCGTCTGGCCGAAGGCAAGCTGCCGCTCTGCGCCGAGATGTGCTCCACCAAGTCACTGCTTGCGGGTGACGGCGACATCATTGCCGACATCTACCGGGAGCGGGTCGTGACGCGGGGCTACGGCTCCGGGGCTTGGGGCTGGCGCAGCGCCTACGGCGAAACCGTTTCTGTCTGAGGGGGGCTCAAAATGACATTCCGTATCAGGATGAGTCGCATCTTCGCGGTGCTGGCACTGGGGCTTTTTGCATTTCTTGCACTGCCCGAACCCGCAGAAGCGCAACAGATCAACCCGACCGCCAAGTCAGTGACCGAGGAGTCGCTGATGAACGCGCTCAGCGGCGATGTCCAGGTGCAGGGCCGGATCTCGATCCCGGACGAGCTTGCTGCCGGGCTGATCAAACCGGCGAACAAAGGCTGGGCCGAAACCCATGGCGGCACGGTGCGCACCATCACACTGATTTCGGTCGTGGGCATTGTCGCCTTGCTGGCCGTCTTTTACTTCATCCGGGGCAAGATCCGGATCGATGCCGGCCCGACGACCGAGCGTATCCTGCGGTTCACGTCCATGGAACGTTTCGCCCACTGGCTGATGGCCATATCCTTCGTCGTTTTGGCAATCACCGGTCTGAATCTCATTTTCGGTCGGGCGGTGATCCTGCCGCTGTTTGGCGAAGGCGTCTTTGGCACGCTGTCGGCTTGGGGCAAGGTGGCGCATAACTATATGGGCTTTGCCTTCATGCTCGGCCTGCTGCTGTCCTTTATCTACTGGGTTGTGCACAACATTCCGGACAAGGTGGACATCAACTGGCTGAAGCAGGGCGGTGGCCTGTTCACCAAAGGCGTCCACCCACCCGCCAAGAAGTTCAACGCCGGTCAGAAGGGCATCTTCTGGTCCGTCACAATCGGCGGGGCAGCGCTGTCCTTCACTGGCGTCATGTTGCTCTTCCCGGAACTGGCGGGGGGTGAGGCCGGCTGGCAATTCTACCAGGTCATTCACGGCATCGTTGCCGCGGTCCTGACGGCCATTGTCGTCGCGCACATCTATATCGGTTCGGTCGGCATGGAGGGTGCATTCGATGCGATGGGATCGGGTGAAGTGGATCTGAACTGGGCCAAAGAGCACCATTCTCTTTGGGTCGATGAGGTGCAGGGTCAGCAGACTGATGGCACTGGCGCCACTGGAGGGCGCCCCAGCACCCAACCGGCAGAGTAACGCAACGTGCTTTGGCCGGGGGGCCTATCACCCCGGCCTTGGCGAAAAGGCAGATCGCGCGTTTCTGCTTTCACGAGACAAAACTATGACCTCAAAGATCGAAGATGCAGATCTGCTCGCCGCTGCTCGAAGGGCTCTGGCAGAGCTGACACTTCCCGACGGCCGCCCGCTTCTTGCGGCAAAGGGCGTCTCCGGGCCGTTCCTGTCGGGCGGGCGGCTTTCTCTTTCGATCTCGGTCACACCCGAAGATGCCGCGTCCTATGCCGATTTCCGCATCCAGGCCGAAGCCGCTCTGCGTGGATCCCCTGGGGGTGAGGGCGCCATTGTGGTTCTGACCGCGGAAAAGCAAACCGCTGCGCCACCGCCGCCAAACTTGGGGGCCAACACCAAGGCACCGGCCGCCAAGCAACCGGTTCTTCCCGGCGTTCGCCACATCGTCGCTGTCGCCTCCGGCAAGGGCGGAGTGGGGAAATCAACGAGCTCGGTCAATCTGGCGTTGGGCCTACGTGCACTGGGCCTCAAGGTCGGCATTCTCGATGCCGACATTCACGGACCGTCACTGCCGACAATGCTTGCGCTCCACGGTCGGCCGCGACTTGGCAAGGACCGACGGTTGCGACCGATGCAGGCCTACGGTCTGCAGGCGATGTCGATGGGGCTCATGGTGGATCAGGAAACGGCCATGGTCTGGCGTGGCCCGATGGTGATGTCCGCCATCACGCAGATGCTGTCGGACGTGGATTGGGGAGAGCTTGACGTCCTGATCATCGACATGCCGCCCGGGACGGGGGACGCCCAGCTTGCCATTGCCCAGGGCACGGATCTGGCAGGCGCCGTGATCGTCTCGACGCCGCAGGATCTCGCGCTGATCGATGCACGCCGCGGCATCGCCATGTTCCGCAAGGTCGATGTGCCGATCCTTGGCGTGATCGAAAACATGGCGCATTTTGTCTGCCCCGATTGCAGCGGTCAGCACGCGCTGTTCGGTGAAGGTGGCGCCGAAGCCGAGGCGCGCCGGCTCGGGGCGCCCTATCTCGGTGCCGTGCCGCTGACGATGGCGCTGCGACGGGCCTCTGATAGCGGCCAGCCGATTGTCGCCCTGGATCCGGACGGCACGCTTGGAAAACTCTACACCGGGATGGCCCGGGCACTCTGGATCACCCTTCAAGCGGCTCCGCAATCAGATCAAAAAGTCCTACAGGGAGTATAGCCCATGAATGCGTTCCTCAGTTCGCTCGCCGTCTGTATCGTCATCGCCGTTGCGGCTTCCTTCATGCTGAACGAGAACTTTCAATCCAGCGCCTATTCCGCCTTCACCACCGAAGGCGCACGCGTTGGAGATCCTGGCGACAATCTGATCAACTACTGATTTGACGCGCTCCCCCGACGCCCGCGGCGTCGCCTTCGCGGCGGCGCTATCTCTCGTGCTGACCGCAGTTTTACCCGCGTCGGCCCAGGATCTCACAATCCATGGAGGCCCGGTCAAAGCGCTCGCAGTGGATGGAGACCGTTTGGTCTCCGGGTCCTTCGACACGCGCGCCATCGTCTGGGAGGGCGACCTCCCCCGTCAGATCACCCGGGCGCATTCCGGCGCGGTGACGGCGGTTCTGCCTTTGCCGGAGGGACGTTTCGCATCGGGCGGTCAGGATGGCCATGTTGCGATTTGGGGGGACGGTGCCGAACCCATCCGATTCGAGCCCCTGCATGATATGCCGGTAGCCGATCTCGCGCCATGGGCTGGCGGGATCGCGTCGGCCTCATGGAACGGACAGATCGCGGTTTGGGACGGGGAGCAGGCGCCACGATACCTTGATGGACACCAGGGGCAGGTCACCGGACTTGCGGTCTATGGCGAAAGTCTGGCGAGCGTTGGCTCGGATTTGCGCCTGCGGTTGTGGAACGCTGATGGCAGTCCGGGCGCGGTTACGGAACTGCCGACGCCGCCCAGCGATCTTGCCACCGATACGAACGCAATCTTCGTTGCCGGGTCCGATGGGTTTCTGCGCCGTGTGGTGCCGGGGCAGCAGAAGCAGGTCCTGGAACTGACCACGCGACCACTTCTGGCCGTGGCGACAGGGGGCGGGCAAGTTGCCGTGTCTGACATGACCGGAACCGTGTGGCTGATCGATCCACAGAATCTGCGAGTCCGGGCCGAGATCAACACGCGCCAGGGGGCGGTGTGGGCCCTGGCGCTCGACGAACATGGCGTGTGGACCGGCGGCAACGATGGCTTGATCCGGCGCTGGTCGGTCCATGGCGAGCCGCTCGGAGACGGCTCAGGCGCGCCACAGCCAACGCTGACCAACCCGCGTGGGGCCGAGGTGTTCCGGGCCTGCGCGGTGTGCCATGCCTTGACCCCCGATGATGAACAGCGCGCCGGCCCGACGCTATACGGCGTGTTCGGCCGAAGGATCGGTACCGTCCCGGGGTATGACTATTCCGACGCGTTGCGCACCCTCGAT
>JBCDED010000136.1:0-4487 GCA_039179985.1 Pseudomonadota bacterium | reverse complement strand
CCCAATGTGGGCATCTCCTGCAAGCACTCTGACTTATTGGGGCACATAAGCAGCCTAAAGCATACCCCAGTTGTAATCATGAGTTATTAAACCTCAGACCGAGTAGACTTTTAGCAGAGACCAGGTCCAGCACATGGTCTCTGCAGAACCCAACTGTTGTCACTTGTGGGTTAGCCAGATGGGTCCCTTTTCGCGTAAAACTAGCCCTCCAAGCCCCGCGCGCGCCGCCGGGCCGCGGCGACCAGCCCTTCAGGGGAAAGACAGGACCGGCTGAGCCCGATGTCTGCCAGTTCGGCGTCCGAGAACGCGGAGAGTTCGTTCAGAGCCGCGACCATTGGGTTTATCAGACTTGCCCGGGCCCTTCCGCGCCGGCGCAGGAAGCGTGGTCTGAGCGGTCGTCTCATGGCTTGAACCACCAAAAGACATCGGATTCCATCCGTTGCATCTCCGCGCGGACCTGAAAGCGTTCAAGTCCGACGTCTCTCAGCATGTGATCGGGCATATCCAAAAGGTTCCGGTAGTCCCTTCGCGCCCGATACCGCCCCAGAAAAGCGTGCCAGAGGCGCAGGGGCAACGACGGGCCCCGCGGGCGGGGAAGCGCGACGCGGGTGCCCATCGTGCCCAGTTGGTTCAGCGATGTAAGTTTCATGTTGTATCCTTTTTTTGAGTGTGGCGTTCGTCTAAGACGGCGGTCGCACGGACTGCTGGGTGCCGCCTATGCAGGCGCGCTTTGGCAAAGCGATGGGTTCAAACCGAACGGTATTGCATCCGGGGGGGCTGTAAGTGACGGATGAAGGGCGGCGTGCAGACTGAAACGCGGCGTCCCAGAAAATTTTATGTCCAAGCATTGTCGTGTTCCTCCAAAAAAAACCGGTGCCGAGCGCCTTTGCAACGCCCGCCATCCACGGCAGGTTTTCTACGCTGCCCGCGTTCTGCAGACTTAAAGAGCGCCAACCTTTTTTCTGAAGAAACCATGAAGACTGGGGTATAATCCGCTGCAGAAAGACGCGTACTCAGACCAATGATCTATTCCTTTGGGACATGCCGGGTTGATACAGCGCGCCGTGTTTTGGAACGCGATGGCGCCCCCGTGCATATAGAACCGCAGGTCTTTGACCTTCTGTGCTTTCTTCTGGAAAACCGCGGACGCGCCGTGACCAAGGCGGATATCTACTCTTACATCTGGGGGGACCGTGCGATCAGCGACGCTGTCCTGACCACCCGCATGCGCAGTCTTCGCCGCGCCATCGACGACGTCGGCGGGCGGTCGCACATCAGGACGCTGCACAAGATCGGCTATGAGTTTCTAGCGCCCGTCACGCTGGACGACGAGCCGGAACGAATCGAACAGAAGGCATACGCACACACCCCTGCGGCGGCGCTGCACCCTGAAGAGACTGAACTTCGGCAGGCTGTCGCCGTCGCGCTTCAGCCTAGGCTGGCGCTGGACAAGCCCTTTGATCCCGAGCGGTTGGACCGCCTGTCCGAAACCGTGCGCAGAGAACTGGCCGCAAGAATAGTCTCCGATGCAGACGCGATCGTGGAGAGCGTCGAAGGCACCATCTACGCCCTCGTTGGCGCCCAGATGTCGCGCGACGGCGATATAGAAAGGGCCGCGCAACTGGCGCTCGACTTTGCAGATACGGCTTTCAGCGGGGACGCCGGGCTTGCGTTGGCGATCGGCAAGGGCAAGCTTGTCCGGTCCGCCGACGGGTTCCGCGGGACGGCCATGTTGCGCGCGGCGCAGGCGGTTGGGCAGGCCCGGGCGGGTGAGGTGGTCGTCTCGCCCGAACTGGTAGGTCTGCTGCCCGAGCAGGCCGAGGTTGTCACGTCACGGAATGGCCCCGTGCACCTGGTTGACCTTGATGACGATCCGGGCCTTGCAGAGCCGGGCAGCCCCTTTGTTGGCCGTGTTGTAGAGGCCGGTCTTATCGAAAGCGCCGTCGATGCAATGGTCGAAAGGCAATCAGGTGGCTGCATCACGCTTGAGGGCGTAGCGGGGGTCGGGAAGTCCAGAATGGCACAGCGGGCCATCGAAATGGTCGAAGACGCAGGCGGGCGCGGCGCGTTGGTGTTCGTACGTGAGCTCAGCGCGGACGGTGTATTGCACCGAAATGTTCTGCGCGGGCTTGTAGACCTGATTGGTGACACCGACACCGCACTCGCCGGTGTGCCGCCCGACCTGCGGTCCCACATTCGGTCCTTGATGGATGGCTCGGTTGGCAGATCGTCCGTTCGGCATTCCGAGAGCCTTGGCATGGCGATCATTGGTCTGTTGCGTCTCGCATCCGAAAAGGCGCCGCTGTTGATTGCACTGGAAGACGCGCACTGGATCGACAGCGAAAGCCACGCTTTCGCCTTGCAGCTCGCAGGCCATTGCTCCGAGATACGCGTGATCTTCCTGATCACGGCCCGCCCACAGTCCGGCGCATTCCTGAATGAAATCTCAGAGCGAGCTCAGGGCGACATCGTGGCGTTGACCTTGAGCCCGCTTAGCGACCGGCAGTCCCGTACCCTTGCCATTGCACTGGCGCCCCAACTCGACACCGAAACACTGGACAATCTTGTGCAACGCGCCGGCGGCAACCCTTTGTTTTTGTCACGCCTCATCGAAGCCTTCCAGGCCAAGGGTCCGGCCTCCCTGGCCTACGTGCCAGGGACCGTCCAGAGCGTGGTGCAAATCCAGTTCGATCAACTGAGCGATGCGAAGCGCGCGCTCCTGCGGAGGTTGTCGGTTCTGGGAGAGCGCTTCGAGAAGACGGTTGCCGAGATTGTCTATGGGCGCGGGACACTCCGCGAAGCGCCGACCGCCGGTTTTCTCCGCGATCACGGTGATTGGTTTCAGTTTGCCCACAACCTTGTGCGCGAGAGTGTTTATGCAACGCTTCCCGTCTCAGAACGAAGCCGCTTGCACACTGCGGCGGCCACCCTTCTGGTGTCGCATGATCCTCTGCTGGCTGCGGAACATGCCATGCGCGGAGACCTCGGTGAAGCACCGGCGATCTGTGTGAAGGTTGCCCGCGATACATTTCACTTCCGGCGGCACGGCCGTTCGGTTGCTTTGATCAGCGAAGCGACAAAGCTCGACTGCACCCCTGACCAGCGCGCGCAGCTGGAGGTTTTTCTTGGGTCTGCTGCCGTTGATCTCGGCGACGAAGAGGCGGCGATGGCGCACTACCGGACGGCCGCCGAAAGCGCCGAAAGCTCGGTTCCTGCGGTCTTCGCGCTTGTCCGTATCGCGCGACTCCACGTCCGGCACTACCGGATGGCGGAGGCTCATGAGGTGCTCGATAGGGCAAGCCAGTGGATCACAAGAGATCCGGGGCCTGGGTATCTGGCGTCAGAAATCGCGGAAGCCCGCTCGATCCTGGCATGGGCCGAACGGAAACCCCAAAAGGCCATCGCGGAAGGCGAAACGGCGAGAGATCTCGCCGATCATCCCCACCCAGAGGGGCGGGCCCTGCGTACCCTTGGCTGGGCGTATTTTTCGGCCGCGCGGTTTAACGATGCCCGCGCCTGTGCTGACATGTGCCTGAAGCTTGTTGAAGAAAGAGCGCTCAGACTGGTGGAACCGGACGTCTTAGCACCTGCACTGCGGTTCCGGTGGTACGCTGAGCCCCACGCCGACAGGCTAAGGGAGGCCCACGCTTTCGTCAGCCGCGCCGACGAAATCGGCATTCGGCTTGCCCGCATGCAAACCCGTGTCGTTCGTCTGGAAATTGCGTGGGAACTTTTGGATTGGGAGACCTTTGACGAGGACTGCCGTGTGGTCGAGACAGAAATCCTCAAAGCCGACAGGCTGAGCTTGTCAACGCTGCGTTTCTTTCAGGCCCTGAACCGCCCAGGCAAACAGCACCTGTCGCTGCATCCGGACCCCGGCCTGTTTCCCGAAGGTTCGATTGGGGAGGCTTTCTTGCCTCTGGCGCTAGTCCTCAATCCGACTGGAGCCACGAATGACATGCCTTCCTCTCCCACACCGCTGGAAAGCCTTTGGATCGCGCGGCTCACAGGAAAGCTCGACGATCAAGAGGCTTTGGGGGCGGCGCACTCCACACTCGTCCAGTCAGAGAAATGGCGGCGCTGGTGTTTTTCTCGAGGTGTCAGGCGCTAGACCTCTACCGGGGGCGGTGTCAGATCAAACCGGTTTGAGCGGGGCAGGGTGCGTGGATAGCGTCCGAGAGTGACTGAGCCCAATCCGTTTCGCTACTTCAAAACGCACCCCGAGATCACCCGCTTGGCGCTGATGCTGTATATTCGGTTCTTCGTCACGGAAAAGAAGTTCAACCACTTCGACTTAGCCACGTCCTACGGCTACCCTGAGCAGCGGCGCTGCCGAGGACTGGTTGGAAGGCGGGGATGGCGACGACACGCTGAACGGCGGAACCGAGGCCGACACATTCGCCTTCCCGGTGGCGGACGGCAGCGACGCCGTCACCGACGCCACTGCCACGGTCTCAATTACCCTCAACGGGGTCGGAACGGGTCTG
>JBCDED010000135.1:0-4547 GCA_039179985.1 Pseudomonadota bacterium | reverse complement strand
TCCACACCGCCGGGGATGAAATCCACATTGTTGTAATCGATATCAATCTGCGCCACGCCACAGCCCCTCGTCCCGCGCACCTCAATGTGCACCGCCACGCTCATACCCCAATAGACCCGGTTGAACGACCCCATGCGATGCCGTAAGCCAATCCGAAACCCAAAGGATGTCCGCTATGCGTCTCTCCCGCTACTTCCTGCCCGTGCTCAAGGAAACCCCGTCCGAGGCGCAGATTGTCAGCCACCGCTACATGCTGCGCGCCGGCATGATCAAACAGGCCTCCGCCGGCATCTATTCGTGGTTGCCGCTGGGCTACAAAGTACTGAAACGCGTCGAGAATATCGTCCACGAGGAACAAATCCGCGTCGGCCATATCCCGATGCTGATGCCGACGCTGCAATCGGCCGATCTCTGGCGCGAAAGCGGACGTTACGATGATTACGGACAGGAAATGCTCCGCATCCGCGACCGGCACGATCGCGAGATGCTCTACGGGCCGACCAATGAAGAGCTGATCACCGACATCTTCCGCTCGAACGTGACCAGCTACCGCGACCTGCCGCTGACGCTGTACCACATCCAGTGGAAGTTCCGCGACGAAATCCGCCCGCGCTTCGGCGTCATGCGCGGACGCGAGTTCCTGATGAAGGACGGCTACAATTTCGACCTGACGAAAGAAGACGCGCTGCATGCCTACAATCGTCATCTCGTCAGTTACCTTCGCACCTACGAGCGTATGGGCTTGCAAGCCATCCCGATGCGTGCTGACAGCGGTCCGATCGGCGGCGACGACACCCACGAATTCCTCGTCCTCGCCGACACCGGCGAGTCGGAAGTGTTCTACGATAGCCAGATCACCGACCTGAAATTTGGCAACCGCGAGATCGACCCGGACAGTCACGACGCCTGCCGCGCGGTGCTGGAAGAGTTCACGTCCCGCTACGCCCGCACGGATGAGACGCACGACGAGGCCGAATTCGCCAAGGTCCCCGAAGAGCGTCGCCGCACCGCCCGTGGCATCGAGGTGGGTCAGATATTCTACTTCGGGACCAAGTACTCCGAGACCATGGGCGCAAACGTGCAGGACGCCGACGGCAATCAGGTCCCCGTATACATGGGCAGCCACGGCATCGGCGTCTCCCGCCTCCTCGGCGCGATTATCGAGGCCAGCCACGACGACAACGGGATAATCTGGCCCGAAGGAGTTACCCCCTTCCACGCAGGCATCATCAACCTCCGCCAAGGCGACAGCGCCTGCGACGCCGCCTGCCACGGCATCCAACTCGCGCTGGAAAAGAAAGGGTTGGAGCCACTCTACGACGACCGCGACGAACGCGCGGGCGCAAAATTCGCCACAATGGACCTGATCGGTCTGCCCTGGCGCATCACCGTTGGCCCGCGCGGGCTTGCGAAGAATGTCGTCGAACTCGTCTCCCGCCGCACCGGCGAAAGCGAGGAAATGAGCGCCGAAGCCGCCATCGACCGCTTGGTCCAGATTTACAGCGTATAGTGCCCACTCCTCTGCAGCGGCTATGCCGTCTTCATCTATTCTAAAATACGCAACCCCCACAGCTAGACCAGAAACCACTCAGAATACCGCCGACCTTGGAAAATAGCGTAAGCCGGGGTTCACCCCGGCCCAAAACTCTTAGATAAGAGTTTTGCCAAATTTTTTTTCACGAAATTTGCATCTGAAACCATAAGGCGGAAGAGAAACCAACATGGCGCTGCCGGTTGAGACACAAGTAAAGTATTGGGGCATCGCAGCCGCGGTTTTTCTCGCTGTCATGTGGGCCCTTGGCGACGTCATCCTTCCGTTTGTGCTGGGTGCAGCGCTTGCTTACTGTCTCGACCCGATCGCAGATTGGCTGGAAAATCACGGCTTCTCCCGCGGCTGGGCCACCGGGATCATCACCTTCTTTGCGACACTCGTTTTCTTCCTTGCCGCCATTCTCATCCTGCCGCTGCTGGCCGGGCAAGCCGCCGAACTGGTGGCAACGATGCCAGAAATTCTGACCGGGCTTCAAGCGTTCCTGACCGAGCGTTTCCCAGCGATTGCTGACCCGGACAGTTCCGTGCGCCGCGCGCTTGATACGGTTGCCGACACCATCCAGTCCCGCGGCGCGCAATTGCTCAATGCTGTGCTGGCCTCGGTCAGCGGGTTGGTCAATGTCATCGTTCTTTTCGTCATCGTGCCGGTCGTCGCCTTCTACCTGCTCTATGACTGGGACAATATGGTCGAGAAAGTCGACGGGCTTCTACCGCGCGACCACGCCCCGGTCATCCGTGACCTCGCCCGCCAGATCGACCGCACCATGGCAGGCTTCGTACGGGGCCAGGGTACCGTCTGTCTCATCCTCGGCATCTATTACGCAGTGGCCCTGATGCTGGTCGGGCTCAATTTCGGCCTCATCGTCGGATTTATCGCGGGCGCTCTGACCTTTATCCCTTATGTCGGCGCACTGGTTGGCGGTGCGCTGGCCATTGGCCTGGCTCTGTTCCAGTTCTGGGGTGACTGGCTCTGGATCGTCGTAATCTGGGCGATCTTCCAGTCCGGCCAACTGGTCGAAGGCAACGTCTTAACACCGAAACTGGTCGGCTCGTCTGTCGGATTGCACCCGGTCTGGCTGATCTTCGCTCTCTCCGCCTTCGGCGCGCTGTTCGGCTTCGTCGGCCTGCTCGTCGCGGTTCCGGTGGCCGCGATGATCGGCGTACTTATCCGCTTTGGCATCACGCAGTACAAGGACAGCCGCCTCTACAAAGGGCTCGCCGAAAAGGACTCGGACTGATGGCGGTCAGTGACGAACAAATCGCCCAGATCGAAGACCTGTTCGAAGGCGTCGGCCCGATCACCACTCGCAAGATGTTCGGGGGGCTTGGCATCTACGCAAACGGCACCATCTTCGCCGTGCTCATGTCGGACGGCGATCTCAAGCTGAAAGGCGCGGGCGACATGGCCACCACCTTCGATACCGAAGGCTGGACCCGCTGGACTTACCAACGCGACGGCTCTGACAAAGTCACCGCGATGCCCTATTGGTCCCTGCCCGATGCCCTTCTCGACGACCCGGAGGAGGCCAACGCCTGGGCCCGACGCGCGCTTGAGGCGCTGGCGTGACCGCTTTCTTTCTTAGAAAGCGGACAGAACGCTTTTCAAGCATTCGGCGCTGAAGTGATGCCCCGCCAACTGACCCTCAACCTCCCCTTCCGCGTCAGCCGCGCGCGCGGAGACTTCTTCCTCTCCGACGCCAACCAACTGGCCGTCACCCGCCTAGACGCACCCGACACATGGCCCAACGCCAAACTCATCCTCATCGGCCCACAAGGCTCCGGCAAAACCCACCTCGCCCATCTCTGGGCCGAAGCGCAAAACGCCCGCCTTCTCACTACGGCCGACCTATCAACGCTCGACATTCCCGGCATCACAACACCGCTCGCCATTGAGGCTGACGCACTCACCGCAACCGAAGAAGAGCCTCTCTTCCACACCCACAACCACCTCGCGGCCCAAAACCTCCCGCTTCTTCTCATCGCACGCAGCCCGCCCAAGCAATGGCCCCTCACCCTGCCCGATTTGAAAAGCCGGATAGAGGCCACCGATACCGTGCGCATCCAACCTCCGGACGACGCCCTGCTCGCCGCAGTGATGGTCAAGCAATTCGCCGACCGCCAGATCGAGGTTCCGCCCAACGTCATCGCCTATCTCACGACCCACATGGACCGTTCCTTCGCCGAGGCCAAGCGCCTCGTGAACACCCTCGACCAAGCCGCGCTTGCCGAAGGACGCGCCATCACGCGTCCATTGGCCCAAAGGGTGCTGGACAACAGCGACTAAGCGCGGCAAAACTGTCATCCTCACGTCACAATTGCTTGCAAAACGGGATGTCATGACCGTTCTTTCGGATTTTCTGAAATCGGCCGGACCTGTGGCCAAAACTCTGGAAGACATTGATTTTTCCGGACCGTCCCGGTTTTTCAACCGCGAACTGTCCTGGCTGGCCTTCAACTGGCGCGTGCTGGAGGAAAGCGAAAACCCCCGCGTACCCCTGCTGGAACGGCTGCGCTTTCTGTCGATTTCCGCCACCAATCTCGACGAATTCTACACGGTCCGCGTGGCCGGCCTGAGAGAACTAGCCGACGCCGGTAACACCACGCCCGCCGCCGACGGGCTCTCGCCCGCCGAGCAACTGGTCCTGATCAACGCCGATGCACGCGCGCTTCTCGAACACCAGCAGCAAATCTGGGTTGCGATGCATGCCGAACTGGCCGAAGCGGGGATCGAGATCCTCACCCGCGACGCGCTGAACAAAGACGACAAGGCCTATCTCGACCAGGTCTTCCTGACGCAGGTTTTCCCAATCCTGTCGCCACTGGCCATCGACCCGGCCCACCCGTTTCCGTTCATAGCCAATGAAGGCTACTCGCTCGCGCTGGAACTGGAACGCAAAAGCGACGGCAAAGGCCTGCGCGCGCTCCTGCCGATCCCCCATCAAATTGAACGGTTTGTGCCGCTGCCTTCAGTGACCGGCCACCGCTTCCTTCCGTTG
>JBCDED010000134.1:0-4645 GCA_039179985.1 Pseudomonadota bacterium | reverse complement strand
TTTTGCCCATGGTTACCTGATCATGTTCGGGGCGTATGTCTACTACACGTTCTCGGTCCTGGTCCCTCAGGCGGCCTGGGCGCCGGACTGGCTGCAAAGCTGGCAGCCCGCTTGGATGGCGGCCGCGCGCGAAGGGCTGCCGATGTTTTCGCCCATGGCTGCGGTGTTGGATTGGCTGGCAAACCTGCCGCGGATCGCGCTTGGGCTGGCCGGGGCCCTGGTCTGCAATGCTTTGCTGGGCCTGCTGATCGAACGGGTCCTCATGCGGCCCCTCATGGGGCGGTCTGTTTTTGCCATGATCATGTTGACGGTTGGGTTGATCTCGATTCTGTCAGGGGCCGCGCAGCTCATCTGGACCTCGGATGCGGAGTTCGTTCCCGCACTCGCCCCCAGCACGCCGCTGCGCTTCGAACTGTTCGGGGCACCGATTTTCCTCTTTGGGGCAGATGTCGTGAACATGGGCATCGCGTTGCTTGTGTTTTCCGGGATCGTGCTGATGGTCCGCCTGACCAAATCGGGTGTCGCCATCCGCGCCACGGCTGAGGATCAATCGACGGCCTATGCGATGGGCATTTCCGTGCCGCGCGTCTTTTCGGGGGCGTGGATGCTTGCGTCGACCACCGGGGCTGTGGCCGGGGCAATCCTTGCGACCCGCAACGGCATCTCGCCTGCACTTGGGCTCTTCGGCTTCTCGGTGCTGGCCATTGTGTTGATGGGCGGGCTCGACAGCTACCTGGGTGTCTTCCTTGCCGCCATGCTGGTGGGTGTCCTCGAAGCTGCAACCCAATGGCAGCTTGGCGGCGAATGGGCCGGCGTCGTGCCCTATGTGGCGGTGTTGGTCGTCATTCTGATCCGGCCCCACGGGTTCCTAGGCTCCAAAGAGATCGAGCGGTTATGATCACCGGCAATCTCAAGACCAGCTATGCCGCCGACGAGCAGGTTTTCGACAATCCTTGGAAGCGCGCGTTTCTGATCTTCTGTCTTCTCGGACTCGCCGCGGTGGCGGTGTTTGCCAATGACTACGTCATCCTGATTGCCTGCCAGATGGGCATTACGCTTCTGGCGGTAACGGGCGTGAATGTGGTGACCGGGTATACGGGCCTGTTGAGCCTCGGCCACGCCGCTTTTGTCGCTGTCGGGGCTTACACGACGGTCATATTCCACAGTCTTGCCGCGCCGCTGATCCCGGCGGCTCTGACCACGGTCCTTGCGATCCCTGTCGCCGTGGCGGTCTCGGCTCTGGTCGGCGTCGTCGTTGGGCTCCCGTCGCTACGTGTGAAGGGGCTCTACCTCGCCGTTGCCACGCTGAGCGCGAATTTCATCGTGATCTTCCTGATTGAGCTGGAGGTTATGTCGCCCTGGACCGGCGGGATGGTCGGGATCGACACGCCAAGCCCGAACCTTTTCGGATGGGAACTGGACACGCGCCGCGAGCAATTCGTGATCATCGCTGCACTGGCCATCCTGGGCCTTTTGGCTGCCCAGAACCTGTTCCGCACGCGGGTGGGCCGCGCCTTCATCGCCATTCGGGACCGGGATTACTCGGCAGAGATCCTTGGCATCGCGCTTTATCGCTACAAGCTCATGAGTTTTGCCATTTCGGCGGCCTATTGCGGGCTTGCCGGGGCACTGTTTGCATACTTCTATGCGCGCATCCTGCCCGAACAGTTCGAGCTGGAGCTATCGCTGATGCTTGTTGCCGCGATCATCGTCGGCGGCATGGGCCGGACCATGGGACCCGTTTTCGGTGTCATCATCATTGTCATGTTGCCGGAAGCCATCAAGGTGCTCTTCGGGGCGTTCTCCGATGGCGGTGCCGAAGCGGCCCAGTTTCTCGCGCCTGTTCAGGAGATCGCCTTTGGGGCGTTGATTGTGCTTTTTCTGCTCTTCGAACCCTTTGGCCTGACACAGGTCGCCGACCGTGCCTTGCGCACGCTCAACCGATGGCCCTTTGCCCGGGGCTGATCTGCATGTGGGAGGACCAATCATGCGCTTGAACCGCCGCCAGTTCATGACAACAACCGCCGCTACAGGCGCGGCCCTTGGCGCGCCCGCTCTCCTGCGCGCACAACCTACAGACTACGTCTTTGCCGCGTCGCTGCCTTTGACCGGTCCCTTTGCAACGGCAGGTCAGCTGATCGCACCCGTTCTCGGCATGTTCGAGGCGCTCGCCAACGAGGATGGCGGTATCGGCGGTGTACCGATCCGGGTAATTGCGGAGGACTCCGGCTATGTGCCGGCAAATGCCTTGGCCAACTACCAGCGCGCGCTCGCTACGGAAGACAACCTCGTCTACTATTTCGGCGACAGCACCGGCTTCATGAAGCTGGTGGCGCCGGAGCTTACCGGAGAGAATGCACGCCTGATGGGCTCCACCTCATTCGCCTCGGAACTCGCCGACCCGGCGACCAATCCCTACCAGTACCTGCCCGGTCCCTCTTACGAGGACCAGTTCGATATCCTGTTACGCCAGATCGCGGACGAAGGCGGGCGCACGGTGGCCTTCATCCATGCAAACTCGGAGTTCGGCCGCGACCCCATCGCTCACGGCCGGGCCACGGCGGAAGAGCTCGGGCTCCGCGTCGTGCTGGAGGAGTCGACGCGCGACCAGGGCGCCGACATCCCGACCCATGTCACCAAACTGGCGCAGTCAGGCGCCGAATACTGCCTGCTCCAGGGATATGTGACCGGTGTCTGGCCGCAGTTGATCGGTGGCGCGCGGCAGTTCGGCCTGCCGACCCGTTTCATGGGCACCTTCTGGGGGATGGAGAACTTTATCGCCGACCGCGTCACCGAAGAGGCGGGACCCTTCCTTGACGGCTATTCCGGCGTCATGCCCTACAAATACTTCTACGATGACGACCGTGGCCCGGCCTATGATCGCTTTGCCGCTTTTCAGGCAGTGAATTTCGCCGGCACGCCACTCGAAAATTACCTGCCCACCTGGGGATTGCAGGCGATCTTTTCCATGCAGATTGGGCTAGAGGCCCTGCGCCGCGTGGCCGATCAAGGCCTCGAGCTGACCGCTGAGAATGCCGCCGAGGCACTCGTTGACCTGCAGGACTGGGACACCGGCGGTTTCTTCGGCGTCAATGTCTCAATGGTCGACAACAAGATCGGCACCGGGCGTGTCTACAGCTACTCGACCGAAAGCCTTCTTTTCACACCGACATCCGACTGGTTCACCGTGTGATTTCTTGCGGTTCCGAAATGTCATTCAGGAGCGTGGCCGGGAGATCCCATGCTTGAGATCGACGGTATCGAAGTGAACTATCATCACACAATACAGGTGTTGCGCGGACTGTCACTTCGTGTACCCGAAGGCCAGATCGTGGCGCTGTTGGGCGCAAACGGTGCAGGCAAGACCACGACGCTCAAGGCAGCCTCGAACCTGTTGGCGCTGGAGCATGGCGCGATCAACAGCGGGCGCATCTGTTTCGACGGACAGGATACTGCCGGCGTGGAGCCGGATGAACTCGTGCGCCGGGGGCTCTTTCACGTCCGCGAGGGGCGTCGGATCTTCACCGAACTGACGGTCGAGGAGAACCTGATCGCGGCGTCGTATGCCCTGAAGGGCAGACGGCTCGCGCCGGATTATGAGCAGGTGTTTGAGGTGTTCCCGCGTCTGTCGGAACGGCGGCGGCAAGTGGCGGGGCTGCTCTCGGGAGGCGAGCAACAGATGCTGGCCTTTGGCCGTGCGTTGGTCGCAAGGCCCCGGATGATCCTTATGGATGAACCTTCTCTGGGGCTTGCGCCAAGGATCGTTGAAGAGATCTTTTCCAGCATTCGTCGTTTCAACGAAGAGGACGGTGTCTCGATTCTGCTGGTTGAGCAGAATGCCGCCGTCGCCTTCTCAGTCGCACATAGTGCCTATGTGATGGAGCATGGCAAAATCGTCATGGAGGGCGCGGTCGAGGTTCTGCGCAATGATCCCGACATCCAGTCCGCCTATCTGGGTGCTGGAGACGGCCGCCGGGCCTCCTTCCGGGATGTGAAGCACTATAGGCGGCGCAAGCGGTGGCTCAGTTGACCACCTTTGCGACGCTTCTCGATTGTATTGCTGCCCATGCCAGGGATGCCCCCGACGCGGTTGCCATGCGGCAGAAACGCCTTGGGATCTGGCAGGAATTGAGCTGGGCGGAGCTGCGCGATACGGTCCAAGACCTTGCTGCCGGCCTCATCGACCTTGGGTTCGAACCGGGCGGTCACGCCGGCATCCTGTCGGAAAACCGGCAGGAATGGGTGCTGGCACAGTTCGGCGTGATGGCTGCCGGCGGGGTGACCGTCGGTATGTATCCGACCTCCCCGGCAGCTGAAATCCGCCATCTCGTGACCGCGTCTGACACCACGCTGCTGTTCATCGAGGACCAGGAACAGCTCGACAAGCTCTCTGACCTCCGGGACGACCTTCCGGAACTGCGTCAACTGATCATCTTCGATGCGCGCGGCACAAGGGGCCACACGACGCTTTCGCTACTTTCTTTCGAGGAGCTTCTCGCCCGTGGACGCGCCGCCCGCGACCGTTTTGCGGATACGATCGCAGCTCGCAAAATTGCGGTCCGCGACGCCGATACGGCGATGATGGTCTTCACCTCTGGCTCCACCGGTCCGCCAAAGGCGGCCGAGATCAGCCATGCCAACCTCG
>JBCDED010000133.1:0-4738 GCA_039179985.1 Pseudomonadota bacterium | reverse complement strand
CGCTGACGGTGTCATGGTTGGCTCTCTCTTTGGCCGCCAGTGTCGCCGTGGTGATCCCGACGCTCTGGTCGGCGCAATTCCGCTCTGACCGCACGTTGCGGGTGACCGGGCTGGCACTTGTGGTTCCTTTGGGCCTGTACATTCTGCAATCTGATGGTCTTGGAGGTTGACCATGGAAACGCTTGAACGCGACGGCGCGCGCCTGACCCTCTACCGCGATGGACCCGACTGGGATGGTCCGACGATGACGGTGGGCAAGCTGAAATTTGCCTCGCCGGACGAAGGCGCCGACATTCTTCTGGACGTCGTCAGCCTTGCAAAAGCGGGAGGCGCCAAAGCCGTGGTCGGCCCGATGGAGGGCGACACGTGGCACAGCTACCGGCTTGTCACCGAAAGCGACGGTCGCCCGCCTTTCCTGATGGAGCCGACAAGCGGGCCGCATGACCGCGCCGCCTTCGAAGCCGCTGGGTTCGAGCAGATCGGCGGGTATTTCTCTGCCGCAGTTCCGCTGGATATGGTGAGTTCCGCCGCGCCAGAGAACGACGCGCTGGAAATACAGGCATGGGATGGCAACGATCCCGACGCGCTGTTTGCGCAAGTCCACGCGCTTTCCTGCACGGCCTTTGCGGGCAATCCCTTCTACAAACCGATCGAGATGGATGCGTTTTTGGCCATGTACCTGCCATTCGTGCCAATGATGAAGCGTGAGTTGATCCTCTTTGCCCGCGACGTCAGCGGCACGTTGCAAGGTTTCCTCTTCGGCATGCCGAATTATGCGGACGGGCCGGACACTGACACGGTGATCCTGAAAACCTATGCCAGCCTGCAAAAGGGGGCGGGCTATCTGCTGAGCAGCCGTTTTTACCAGGCCGCGCGCGATCTCGGTTACAAGACGGCCATTCACGCGCTGATGCATGAAGACAATCTTTCGGCCCTGCGCAGTGCTACCAACGGTGCCGAAGTGTTCCGGCGCTATGGACTGATGGGGCGGCGGCTTTGAGCGAAGGCACGCTGCTGGACGGTTTCGCGGCTGCCGTCGCGACCCATGGCGAAAAGACCGCCTTGGTCGAGCAAAGCGGCACAAGTGTCAGTTTTGCCGAGCTTGGCGCGCGGGCCAACGGGATCGCTGCGGCATGGTCAGCGAAAGGGCTGAAGCGGGGTGACCGTGTGCTGGTGGCCATGCCTGTTTCGGCGGATCTTTACGCCTCACTTGCCGCGATTTGGTCGCTGGGCGCGGTCGCCGTGCTGCCCGAGCCCGCCATGGGTCTGCGCGGTGTCCGCCACGCGGTGCAATTGGCGGGATGCCAGGGCTTGGCGGCGAAAGGCGCCTACGTCTGGCTCAAGGCGCTACTGCCGAAGCTTTGGACCAAGCCGCTCTATCGCCCGGCAAATTCGACAAAGTCTTTCGAACCGGTCGCACCAGAGATATCCGACACCGCGCTGATCTCGTTCACGTCTGGCTCGACTGGTCTGCCGAAAGCCATCGCCCGCAGCCACGGCTTCCTGCGCGCGCAGGAAGCCGCCCTCGCCCCGATGCTGAATAGCGACAATGACGAGACCGATCTTGTCGCCTTCCCGGTCTTCGCGCTGTTGAACCTCGCGGCGGGCCGCACCTCAGTTCTGCCGAACTGGCCGATGAAAAAACTGACCGAAATCGGCCCACACAGCCTCGCCAACTGGATCGAGCGTCAAGGGGTCACCCGCGCGCTGATCCCGCCTGCCCTGTGCGACGCGCTGGCGAATGCGCGCCCGCTGCCGCAGCTTCACACGGTGTTCACAGGCGGCGGGCCAGTGTTCCCAGACATGATAGACCGCCTTTGGGCCATGCACAAAGACCTGCGCATCGTGGCCGTCTATGGCTCGACCGAAGCGGAGCCGATTGCGCATCTCGACATGGGCGACATGACCTCCGACGACCGCGCGGCCATGGCGGGCGGCGCCGGTTTGCTGACTGGGCATCCGGTCGACGACGTGAGCGTCAGGATCGAGCAGGACGAAATTCTCGTCGCAGGCGCCCATGTGAATGAAGGCTATCTGGACCCGGCGCGCGACGCCGAAACAAAGCTGCGCGAAGGCGATGTCATTTGGCACCGTACCGGCGATTCGGGCCGGATGGACGAACAAGGCAGGCTTTGGCTTCTGGGTCGCCACGGCGCCGATGTGGGCGGGCTGCATCCGTTTGTCGTCGAGGCGGCTGCAAGGCTTTGGCCCGGGGTGGCACGCGCGGCCTTGGCGGACTTTGACGGCGCGCCCGTTCTCGCAATCGAGGGCGACGAAGGCCACGTTGCAGTGTGGCAAGCAAAAGCCGCCGATGCATTCGGGATCAATGACATCCGCCACCTTGCCGCCATCCCGCTGGACAGGCGCCACAACTCGAAAGTCGACTATCCGGCCCTGCGCAAGGCGTTGGGCTAACCTTCGGCTAATCCCACTCCGCCGGGTCGAGATTGAAGATCAGCGCCAGTTGCTCGTAGACCTCCGGCTCTTCGCGGCGTAACTGTACGGGCTTTTCAAAAAACACCTCGACCGCGACGGCGAAAAACTCCTCATGTGCCGTCGCGCCGTATTCATCCAGCACGGTCTTGCGACCCGTTTCCACGTTGCGCACATGCGCCTCGAACGCGTCCAAAATGACCCGCTCGTAGGTCTCGAAACTTTGCCCCTTGCTCAGCAGCGGTGCGCCATCGGCGGTTCCGGACAGTTGGTCGATCTGATGCGCAAATTCGTGAAACACCACATTGTGGCCGTCCACTTCGTTCACCGCGCCCTGTTCGGAATGCGGCCAGGAAAGCACGACAGGGCCATACGCCCAGCTTTCCCCCAAGCGCACCTGCTCCTCCTCGGTTACGACGTATCCGTCATGGCTCTGCTGGTGCGATTTAAATGCACCGGGATAGATGAGGATCGTGCGTAGATGTTTGTACCAGGTGTCGGTGTTCACCACCATCAGACAGGCCTGCGCGGCAATCGACAATTCCATCTCGTCGGTGACGTCCAGACCGTCGCATCCGATGAACTCGACTTGATCGCGGAACAGGTTGATCTTGCCTTCCAGCTTGCGATGCAGCGGTGCGGGCAGCTTTTGCAGCAACGGCACGGCCGCGTCGACGATGCGTCGCTCGCGCCCGGTCAACGGCGTGCCAAGAAGGCGTGCCCGTTCGTGGCGGCGGGCCAGAACCCGCCAACACAGAAAGGCCAGAACCGCGAGGATTAGCAAAAGTATCAACGGCATCGCGGCAGACTACGTCGGACAAAGCGCAGTTGCAAAAACACCGCTAAAAAGACCTAGTTTGAGGTTTTGAGGAGAGGGACGCGCACGAGCCTGGGTGGGCGCACATCGACATTTCCACTTTGCCTTAAGGTTTCAACAAAAGCACAATTGTCTCAACGGCTTGAAGCGTTCCAACGTGCGCCCTCCCGGGGGAGGGTCGGGCGCGGCCCGGCGGTGCCGCCGGGCTACACGAGTGGGTGGCGTGTGCGCTCAACGCAGTTTTGGCACGTCACTTTGCCGGCAAAGGAATGAACTCCTGATCGTCGCCCGGCGGCAAGTGAAAGCGCGGATTGTCCTGCCAATCGCCGCGCGCCCAGTCTTCCTTCGCCTCTTCGATGCGCTCTTTCGAGGACGCGACGAAATTCCACCAGATGTAACGCGGGCCCTCCAACGTCTCGCCGCCCAGAAGCATCACGCGCGCCCCTTGCGCACCGGCTGTCATCGACACGCGGTCGCCGGGGCGGAACACCATCATGCGCCCTGCCTCGAAGGTCTCCCCTGCCACATCCACAGCGCCCTCAACAACGTAAGCACCGCGATCCTCATGATCGTCGGGCAGTGGCATCTTGGCTCCCGGCTGCAGCACTGCATCGGCATAGAACATCTCGGAAGCCGTCTTCACCGGCGCCCGCTCGCCCCAAGCAGAACCGAGGATCAATCGCACTTCCTTGCCTTCCCCTTCCATGAAAGGCAGCGCGTCGGCGGCGGCGTGTTCGAATTCGGGCGCGCGGTCTTCGTGGTCTTTCGGAAGTGCAACCCAGGTTTGAATGCCGAAAAACGGCATTGGATCGGTCTGCGTCTCATCGTCAATCCGCTCGGAATGGGTGATGCCCTGGCCGGCGACCATCCAGTTCACGGCCCCGGGCTCGATCCAGCTGTCAGTACCAAGCGAGTCGCGGTGGTGCATGCGCCCCCGGTACAGATAGCTGACAGTGGCCAAACCGATATGCGGATGCGGGCGCACATCAAGGCCTTTGGTCGGCAGGAACTCGGCCGGGCCCATCTGATCGAAGAAAATGAATGGCCCCACCATCTGGCGCTTGGGCGCAGGCAAAGCGCGGCGCACCTCAAACCCGCCAAGATCGCGGGCACGTGGGACAATGACGGTTTCGATGGCGCGGGCGGCGTCACCGGTCGGACAATCGGGGTCTAGGGCGGGGTTCCAGCTCATATCAGGTCTCCTTGCTTCAACTGAAATTAGAGCGAAAAAAATTCGAACAAAACATCGCGATTCAAACATCTATTGTGTGAATTTTCACATGACCACACGCCATAAAGCGACCATATTTTTCTGGTTTTTCGGCTCGAGACCAACAAGATCAGGCCCAAAGACCAACAATGGCATTTCTGACCATGTCCAAGGTTGCAGCCCCTGTGCGGCTCATCCCGGTTGTCTTCACGCTCACGATTTTCCTGAGCGCGTCTTTGCTGTTCTTTGTCCAACCGCTCTTTGCCAAAATCGTGCTG
>JBCDED010000132.1:0-4960 GCA_039179985.1 Pseudomonadota bacterium | reverse complement strand
GGCGAGTTGAAGATCAACCACTTTGTCTTGGGGGTGATCGCGGCTTCCAGCATTTCGGGCGTCATCCGGAACCCCGTCTCGATGCCGCATTCGACGATCACTGGGGTGCCGCCCGCCAGAAGCACCATATCGGGGTAGCTGACCCAGTAGGGGGCCGGGATGATCACCTCGTCCCCCGGATCGAGTGTCGCTATGAGGGCGTTGTAGAGGATCTGCTTACCACCCGTCCCCACAGCCACCTGCGCGGGCGTGTAGTCGAGACCATTGTCGCGCTTGAACTTTGCGCAGATGGCCGCCTTGAGCTCGGGAATACCGTCCACGGCGGTGTATTTCGTCTCACCCCGGTCAATGGCGTCCTTGGCTGCGGCCTTTACGTTGTCTGGCGTGTCGAAATCGGGCTCGCCGGCGCCAAGGCCGATGACATCGCGCCCCGCAGCCTTCAACTCGCGCGCCTTGTTGGTTACCGCGATGGTTGGCGAGGGTTTTATTCGGCTGAGTGTCGCAGATAGAAAGCCCATTGTCGTCTCCGCGTGGAATGTTGCGGAGACATGTCTTAGGGTGCGCGTGGCATCTGATCAAGCAATGAGCGCCCAAAGGCAGGAGAAGGTCTACATGGCACTGACCGAAGACTTCAGCATGTCCGAAGGATGGTATTCGGACACCGCCGCGACGTTTGGCGACCGGGTCGCCGGCGCCAGAGAGGCGATCGGGCTCAACCAGTCCGAACTCGCGGCGCGTTTGGGAGTCAAGCTGAAGACCGTGCGCGGCTGGGAAGAAGATCTTGCCGAACCGCGCGCCAACAAGCTGCAGATGTTGTCCGGTGTCCTGAATGTCTCCGTCGGCTGGCTTCTGACCGGAACCGGCGAAGGGCTCGAGGCCCCGGAAGCCGAGGATGTCGCCATGCCCGGTGATCTGAACAGCATCCTGACGGAGATGCGTACCCTTCGCTCGGAACTGACGGCCACCGGTGACAAGCTTGCGCGGCTCGAAAAGCGTCTGCGCCGGACCGTGGAACAGCAACCATGAGCGAACCCCCAGAGGCGCGCCTGAAGCGCCTGACCATGCGTTCCTGGCGGCGGGGCACCAAGGAAATGGACCTGATCCTCGGCCCCTTCGCAGACAAGACCCTCGCACAAATGTCCGACACCGAGCTGCGTGAGTACGACGCGCTGCTTAGCGAAAACGATCAGGACCTTTATCAATGGGTGACAGGGCAGGCGGCTGCGCCCGAGCGCTTTTCGGCCCTGATTGCGCGGATCGCGGCGAGCAGCGTCTCTTCAGCGGGTTAGCCTGACACAGAAATAATCGGCGGGGCTGGTGACATTGGCTTCCAGTGTCCCGTAAGCCTCACCCGTTTTTTCATGGTGCAACTCGCCGTCAAAGCCCTGTTCGAGCAGTCTTTGCCGGCACATCTGATACTTTTCTTCCCCGTCCTCGTAGCGGCGCACGTGAAACTCGACAAAAAGCGTATGCACCGTCTGCGGAAAAACCGCGTCCGTGAGTATGTCGAGTTCAGAGCCTTCGATATCCATCTTGATGATGTTCACGGCTTCGGTGAAAGGTTTCAGCGCCTTTCCCTGGACGTCGTAGGTTTCTTTGGTGAACCGGGAAAACCGCCGTACAAGCCGGCCGGTGTTCACTTCCTTGACCGTTCCGAGCCCGGTCACCTCGATCCCCGAGGGCCGCAGGTACCGGGCGGCGGTAACGACACTGTCAGCCCCATCCCAGGACGTCACGGCGCAGTTGTGAAGCTCCACGGCATCATCGTAGTTTTGTCGAAGGCTGGAAAACACGGTCGGGTTCATCTCAAGCGCGACCACCTTGCTCGCGTTCTGGTCAAGGCATAGCTGGGTGAAATGGCCAACGTTGGCGCCGACGTCCAGAACGCTCTGCCCGGCTGCCGAAAGTTCGGCGTAGGACCTTTGCACTTCCAGTTTCGATGGGTTTCCGAGTCTCATGTGTTCTGCCCTCTCCAACGGCGCCGTAGCGCGCCGGGTGTTCCGATTGTTGTCGGCGGAGCCTTGACCCTGGTGAAATGCCATTGGGTGCCGATGCCTGTCTGTCGCCCCCATGGGCAACCTCTGTCTGCCGTTATTTGTCAGCGTTTTGACGAGAAGGGTACTTAAGCTCTGCGGTCTTCACAAGTTCCGAAACCTTGCCCGCTGCAAAAGCACTGGTTCCATGTTTACGGAATTTTTGGCAATTCCGCAGAAGGTGCCTGCAATGAGAAAAACGGCGGAGCAAAGAATGAGCATGTACTCCCAGGTCGGCGACAACAGCCGGGTCGGCTACATGAGCAGCTATCTGGAGTCGCTGGCGCTGGTCGAACGGCTTCACCGCTTGCTGCTTGATGTCATAAAGGACGAATTCGAGCGCGTCGGTATTCTGGAGATCAACGCGGTACAGGCGCTTTTGTTGTTCAACATTGGAGAGAACGAGGTGACGGCGGGCGAACTGAAGTCGCGCGGCTACTACCAGGGTTCCAATGTGTCCTACAACCTCAAGAAACTGGTCGAGACAGGATACATGCACCATCAGCGATGCGAGATCGACCGCCGTTCGGTCCGCGTTCGCCTGACCGAAAAAGGGCGCAACATCCGCGATGTGGTCGCCGAATTGTTCGAGCGCCACGCCGAAGGGCTTGAGGGGCGTGACATCCTGTCGATCCAGGCCATAGAAGATATCAACGCCTCGCTGCGCCGGGTGGAACGCTACTGGACGGATCAGATCCGCTATATCTACTGACGGTCCGCCAGCCGAACAGGTGGTTGTCCGGCATCTCCGACCGCCAGCGTCGACAGCTCGCGCAGAAGTTTACGGGTCATGGCGACCCGGTATGCCTCATAGCCCAGGGCGACTTCGACAAAGCTTTCGGGTCCGTAAATGACTTCGGCGGAGAAATAAGACTGCAGCTCTGCGATATTGCCCTGCCTTGCGTCGTCACCGCGCAAGACCTCGGTTCCGATCACGAGCGCGTTGATGGTCAGGTCCGCTGGCAGTCCCCGCGATTTCACGAAAGCCGGTTCCGGCCAGTCGTTGTTTTTGCCGTCGCCTGAGATATCCAGCGTCCGGCGCCAGCAGTCCTGCCGCTGGCCCAGCATCTCCGTGCCGGTCAGCATGGCCGCGCCTAGTCCGGTCGACTGGGGCGCCGCCTGACGCTGCCAGCCGCGCAGATGCGCAGCGACGGTTGTGATAGTTCCTGCGTTTTCGATGGCCGTCCAGGGCAAAACCCGGCGCTGAAAGTCAGAAGCCGACCACTCGAAAACCGCGATCTCGACCGGCGCATGCGGTTGGGCAAGAAGTGCCGAGGCGACGGCCGGATCCTCTAAGGCGGCGGCGAGCCCGTCCAGTTGCAGCCTGTATTCCACCGCGTCCACGGAGCCAGACACATCCAGCGCCAGGAGCAGCGCCTGCCGACATGCGGCCTCGGCCGTACTCGCAAACCCCGCAAGCGCCGCAAAAAGCGCACCTAGAAACGGAACCTTCACTTCAGTCGCGCCCCGTTGCCGGTTTGCACCGCGCTGAGCGCCGGTGCCGCCATTTCCCGGGCAAGCTTTCGTCGCATCGCCCGCTCGAAATCGGCAAAGCTCTCGGCCTCTTCAACGAAAGCGCCCGGACCGCGGATCAGTTCGCGCCGGTAGTAGCCCGCAAGATCCGCGTCGTGACCCCCGATGGAAAGCGCGTTGACCGTAACCCTGTCCAGCGGAAAGGCCCCATAGGCGCGCTGCGGATCCAGTCCGTCATTGTTTTCGCCGTCGCCCGAGAGGTCGAGCGTCTGCCTGAGGCAAAGCGGTGCATCCCGGAACATGACCGAAGCGAAGCCCAGAGCATAACCGATCGCTGTGGGAAACTCGGCATAGGACCGGCGACTTGCCGCTATTCTCGCAGAAGCCGCCTCCAGATCTGCCGCTGTTAAAAGCAGTGTCCAGGGCAGAACCACGTCCTGCTGGTAGCGGCCGGACCATTCGAAAGCCGCCAGCGCAACGGGTTCGCCTGACACCGAAAACGCCGCCGCCCGCACCTCGGGCGACAGAAGTGCCACCGCAAGCCCGCCACGCTGCAAAGCGTCCTCCGCCGGGTCGACGGAGGAGGAAATGTCGATGGCAAGCAACAACGCCAGACGGCACTCTGCCGCGGCCAGCCCGGGCAGAAACGCCAGACAGGCGGCCAGTATCAGCCGCTTACCAATGCCCAGTGTTCTCCATGCTCGCCCAGGGTTCTGCCGGGGCCAGGCTGTCGCCGCGCTGGAGGAGCTCAATCGAGACATTGTCGGGTGAGCGGACAAAGGCCATGTGCCCGTCGCGCGGCGGGCGGTTGATGGTCACACCATTGTCCATGAGCATCTGGCACATTTCGTAGATGTTATCGACGCGGTAGGCCAGATGCCCGAAATGGCGGCTATCGGAGGGCAGACCTTCATCCCCGTCCCAATTGTGGGTCAGCTCCACATGGGCATTTTCCTGACCCGGAGGCGTCAGGAAGACCAGTGTGAAGCGGCCCTTTTCGTTTTCCATGCGGCGCGTCTCTTCGAGCCCGAGAAGCTTGTAGAAGGCGATGGACTCATCCAGGTCCTTAACCCTTACCATCGTGTGAAGATACTCGATGCCCATGTGCGTCTCCTGTATTCCTGGGTGCTGTTGGTTCTGGTGTATCCCAAGGCCGGGTTGCTTCCAATCCTCTGGACGCAGGGTCGAAGAATTCCCTGTGCGCGCCCTTTATCTTGCGTATCGCTTCCGCAATCATGCAACATGTAGGTCCTAGCGACTCAGAGGAAGGTGCCATGCCGCTTACCCCAGACCAAGAGGCCGAAATCGAAGAGGCCCGCACGACGCCGCACCAAACCCTGCGGGCCACTTCGATTTCGGCCTCTTGGTCTGGGGTAAGCGGCATGGCACCTTCCTCTGAGTCGCTAGGACCTACATGTTGCATGATTGCGGAAGCGATACGCAAGATAAAGGGC
>JBCDED010000131.1:0-4986 GCA_039179985.1 Pseudomonadota bacterium | reverse complement strand
TGATCGACACCAGCGATCTCAACGTGCACCAGCTCCGCGCAGAGGTAGAACACTGGTTTGCGCCGGGGGGTCAGCGGCGGCTGACTGTCTCGGTCCAGTCGTTTTCTTACAAGCGGGGTCTGCCCCGAAGCGTGGACATGGTCTTTGACTGCCGCTTCCTGACGAACCCCTATTGGGAGCCCGAGTTGCGGGAGTTGAACGGCACGCAAGCGCAGGTCGCGGCCCATGTGACTGCCGATCCGCGGTTCTCCGATTTCGAACGCCAGGTGCTGGATCTCAGCCTGCTTCTGCTGCCCGCTTATCGCGATGAGGGAAAGTCGTACCTCTCAATCGCCTTTGGGTGTACGGGTGGCAAACATCGCTCTGTTGTGATGGCTGAAAGGCATGCTTTGCGCCTTGCGGAGGAAGGCTGGCAGGTGTCTATAAGACACCGCGAGTTGGACCTGCGCAAAAAAGAAGAGGCTTGAGCCCGGTGATCGGTATCGTGATTGTTGCCCATGGTGGGCTGGCCAAGGAATATCTGGCGGCCGTCGAACATGTGGTGGGGCGCCAGCCGGGCATTCGGGCCATTTCCATCGATGCAGACCATGACCGCGCCGCCAAGGAGCGTGAAATCTGTGAGGCCGCAGACGAGGTCGACACCGGCGGCGGGGTTGTTGTGGTCACCGATCTCTATGGCGGATCCCCGTCGAACCTGAGCCTTCTGGCCTGCCGCCCCGGCAATCGCCGCATCCTTTATGGTGCAAACCTGCCGATGTTGATTAAACTGGCGAAAAGCCGTCAGAAGCCGGTCCCGGATGCCGTGCGGCTGGCGCTGGAGGCCGGAAAAAAGTACATCGACAGCCAAAACGTGAGCCCCGAGCAGGATACCCGACAAGATCAATGACTGAATGCACACTGAAAATCGTGAATGAAAAGGGCCTGCACGCGCGCGCCTCGGCCAAACTGGTCGAGGTTGTGGAAGGCTTTGACGCCAGCGCTGAGGTTCTGAAAGACGGCCAATCCGCCTCAGGCGACAGTATTATGGGACTTTTGATGTTGGCAGCGTCCAAGGGAAGCTTTATTGACATACGGACCTCTGGGCCCGACGCAGATGCGCTTGCGGAGGCGCTGACGGCCCTTGTGGCCAACAAGTTCGGCGAAGGCCAATAGCGAAACGATGCGGTCAGAGAGCTGCAGAACAGGATAACAGGTCTTGGTAGAAAGCTCGCAAGACATCGACGTGCCGACGAGTGTCGCGGAGCCGGTCAATTTCACCAAATATGACCGCAGCAGCCTCTCCTACGCGTCGACCTTCGAAGACCCGTGGAAATCCACCGTCATCCGCATCATCGAGGCGCTGACCGGCAAGCTCACGATCCTGCGGCTGGTGCGCAAGTTCGAACGGCGCGGGGCGCCACAGGGGCAGGCCTTCTGGCGCGCAGCGCTTGACGTGATGGGCATCGACCTTCTGACGCCCGAAGAACAATTGGCGCGCATTCCCAAGACCGGGCCGGTCATTGTCGTCTCGAACCATCCGCACGGCATGGTGGACGGGATGATCTTTGCTGATCTGATCGGGCGCGTGCGACCGGATTACCGCATCCTCACGCGCTCACTGCTGACCGTGATCGACGAGGTCGCGGGCTCCTACATGATACCTGTGCCCTTTCCGCATGACCCCGACGCACAGCGCAAGGGTGTCGAGATGCGTGCCAAGGCGATGCAGCACCTCAAGGACGGCGGTGTCGTGGCACTCTTTCCCTCGGGCGGCGTGGCCGCGTCTCAGACCTTTTTTGGCCCGGCCATCGAGGGCGAATGGAATGTGTTCACCGCCAAGCTCATTCGCCGGTCGGGCGCGACGGTGGTGCCGATCAGATTCCCCGGCCAGAACTCCCGCGCCTACCAGATTGCCAACAAGCTGTCGCCAATCCTGCGGCAGGGCCTCTTGCTGCATGAGATCGTGCATTCGCTGAACAAGTCCCAGGCGCCCGTGGTCGGCCATCCGTTGGATCAGGACGATTTGCGCAAATGGGATGACGACCCGCGCGGCTTCATGGCCTGGTTGCGCGACCACACCCTTTCTCTGAAAGACTAGGTGCTCAGCGCGTGGGCACCGGCGTCTCGCCGCGATAGTCGTAAAACCCGCGCTGCGTCTTGCGGCCCAGCCACCCGGCCTCCACGTATTTCGTAAGCAAGGGGCAAGGGCGATACTTGGTGTCCGCCAGCCCGTCGTGCAGCACGTTCATGATTGCCAGGCAGGTGTCGAGCCCGATGAAATCGGCCAGTTCCAGAGGCCCCATCGGGTGGTTCGCGCCCAGCTTCATCGAGCTGTCGATCGATTGCACGCTGCCCACGCCCTCGTAGAGCGTATAGACCGCCTCGTTGATCATCGGCATCAGGATGCGGTTCACGATGAAAGCGGGAAAGTCCTCGGCAGAGGCCGCAGTCTTGCCAAGCCGGTCGACCACCTCCTTGCAGGCCGCATAGGTCGCCTCGTCGGTGGCAATGCCGCGGATCAGTTCCACCAGTTGCATCACCGGCACCGGGTTCATGAAGTGAAACCCCATGAATTTCTCGGGCCGGTCGGTGCGGCTCGCCAGCCGAGTGATCGAGATCGACGAGGTGTTCGATGTCAGGATCGTATGCGGCTGCAGATGCGGCACGAGGTCCTCGAAGATCGCCTGTTTGACGGCTTCGCGTTCTGTCGCCGCTTCGATGATCAGGTCGGTCTGGCCAAGGTCGGTCAGCGTCTGCGTGGTCTTGATCCGCGCCAGGGCGGCGTCTTGGTCGTCGCTAGTGATCTTCCCGCGGCTGACCTGGCGCGCCATGTTTGTCGACATCAGCTCCATCGCGGCCTCAAGCGCGTCGTCGCTGATGTCATTGAGCAGCACGTCGTACCCGGCCAGCGACATCACATGCGCAATCCCGTTGCCCATCTGCCCCGCACCTACGATCCCGATTGCCTTGATGTCCATCGGCTGCCCCTTTTCGATTTGACGCACTTTAGGGCGCTGGACGGTGCGGCTGCAAGGCCGCGGAGCGTTTAAAATACGCGGCAAAATGAAGGTTTAAGGGAATCTAAGGACGCGGTGTGCACACTCAGACTTGGGTGAGTTAAACGAGGTGGGTTTTATGTCCTACGATGTACTGGGGGCGGGGGCTCTCGACTATATGCCGTGCCGCTATGGCCGGTCCAAATTGCTGTTCCGCGGGCCAGAGCGGCGCCTTGATGCGCCCTACGTGGCGTTTCTCGGGGGCACTGCAACCTACGGAAAATTCATAAAAACACCGTATCCGGCGCTGGTTGAAAGCGGGCTGGGGGTGAATTGTGTGAACTTCGGCATCGCGAACGCCGGAATCGACGTTTTGCTGAATGACGCTTTCCTGAAAGACGCCTGCTGCAAGGCCGAGGCCACGGTGGTCCAGATCTTCGGGGCGCAGAACCTGTCGAATCGGTTCTACACGGTGCATCCGCGCCGCAATGACCGCTTCGTGAAGGCCTCTCCGCTGCTCTGCTCGATCTACCCTGAGGTGGACTTCGCCGAGTTTCACTTCAACAAGCACATGCTCAGCCGCCTTTACAATGTGTCGCAAGAGCGGTTCGCGGCCGTGCGCAACGAGGTCCAGACGGCCTGGCTTGCGCGGATGAAACTGCTTTTGAAGAAGGTCACCGGCAAGGTCGTGCTGGTCTGGTTCGCCGATCACGCACCTTTGCTGGAAGCGGAGGATGCGATTGATCCCGCCACCGGGCGGTCGCCGCTGTTTGTCACGCGCGAGATGCTGAACGATCTGGTGCCACATGCCGAGGCCTATACTGAGGTCGTTGCAACGCCCGAGGCAATGGCTGCGGGCACGGAGGGCATGGTGTTCAGCCAGCTGGAGGCGATGGCCGCGGCCGAGATGCTGGGCCCTAAGGCACATGGTGAATTGGCGCAGACCCTCGGGCCGGTCCTGCAGGATCTGGCATAAAGAAAAAGGGCCGCGCCCCGACGGCACGGCCCCTTATAGCGTTAAACTTCAGCGCGCGGATCAGAGCTTTTCGATCAGCTCCGGCACGGCCGTGAAGAGGTCGGCCACCAGGCCGTAATCCGCCACCTGGAAGATCGGCGCCTCTTCGTCCTTGTTGATTGCAACGATGATCTTGCTGTCCTTCATGCCGGCCAGGTGCTGGATTGCGCCCGAAATGCCGACCGCCACATAGAGATCGGGGGCGACAACCTTGCCGGTCTGACCCACCTGCCAGTCGTTCGGCGCATAGCCGGAATCGACCGCCGCGCGCGAGGCGCCAACGGCAGCACCCAGCTTGTCGGCCAGCTTCTCGATCAGCGCGAAGTCATCTTCGGAGCCTACGCCGCGCCCACCGGAAACCACAACGCCCGCGGAGGTCAGTTCCGGGCGGTCGCTCTCGGCCACCTTGTCCTCGACCCATTCGCTGAGCCCCGGGTTATCCGCCGCCGAAATGGTCTCGACCGGGGCCGAGCCGCCTTCGCCTGCAGCGTCAAAGGTCGACGTCCGGAAGGTCACGACCTTCTTGGCATCTGCCGATTTCACCGTCTGCACCGCGTTGCCCGCATAGATCGGGCGCTCGAAGGTGCTGCCGTCGACAACACCGGAGGCATCCGAGATCACCATCACGTCGAGCAGAGCGGCCACGCGGGGCATCACGTTCTTGGCGTCCGTGGTCGCGGGCGCCACGATGTGCTCGTAGTCACCGGACAGCGACACGATCAGCGCGGCAGTCGATTCCGCGAGGCGATGGCCAAGGGTGGCATCTTCCGCCACCAGCACTTTGCTGACACCGTCGATCTTCGCCGCCGCTTCACCGGCTGCAGCGGCCGAGCCACCTGCGGCCAGAACAGTCACATCGCCCAGCATCTTGGCGGCGGTCACCGCTTTCGACGTGGCGTCCATCGACAGTTCGCCATCGGTTACTTCTGCAAGGAGTAGAACAGCCATTACACAGCCCCCGCTTCTTTGAGTTTCGACACCAGCTCTTCGACAGAG
>JBCDED010000130.1:0-4990 GCA_039179985.1 Pseudomonadota bacterium | reverse complement strand
CCAAGCCAAGCGCAGGATATCACCGGCGCGGTCAAGGGCAAGATCGGCGGAAAGGCCTTGCCGCGTGCGGATCTCCAGCACGCGGCCACCGGCGCCGCAGCCTTCGAGCACCTGGACCAAGCGGATGTCGGCCTCGGCGCGCAGGTGGATGCTTCGGCGGCGCCGGTCTTGGAGGGATGTATCGCGCACGCCAATGCCTCTTTGTGAAATGGTCCGTCCTGGCAGCACGGCGGGGTCTGCCGCCGCACCCGATCTTTTCGACCAAACAGCCGAAGTTCAGTTGCCGAGCTTTGTCCAGACGCCGCCGTTCTTGCTAGAGGCGACGCAGGCCTCGATGAACTCCAGCCCGCGCACACCGTCGGCAACTGTCGGCAGGTCGGTAGCAAAGGGATCCGGCTCACGATTTTCCTTCTTGGCCCAGATCATCTCTGCCGCGTTGGCGTAGATGTTGCCGAAGCCCTCGATATAGCCCTCGGGATGGCGGGGCGGCATCCGCGTGCCGGCATTTGCGACGTCCATGGCACCGGGCCCGCCGCGTGTGATACACCGAGTGGGTTCGCCGAAGGGGGTGTAGTAGAGGTTGTCATTGTCCTCCCCCACCCATTCCAGGCCGCCGTTGGTGCCGTAGACGCCGATCGACAGCCTGTTGTAGTTGCCCGGCGCCACCTGACTGGTCCACAAGTTGCCGCTGGCCCCGCCGTTGTAGCGCAGGAGCACGTTGGCGTTGTCGTCAAGCTGACGTCCATTCACATAAGAGCGCAGGTCGGCGCAGACCTCTTCAAGTTCCAGGCCGGAGATGAAGGCGGCCAGGTTGAAGGCATGCACCCCGATATCGCCGATCGACCCGCCGCTGCCGGCCAGCTTGGGATCGGTACGCCAAGCGGCCTGTTTTTGACCCTCCTGGTCCAGCGCGGTTGTCAGCCAGTCCTGCACATAGGACGTGCGGATGACCTGAATGTCGCCGAGTGTGCCGTCGGCCACCATCGCACGCGCCTGCCGCACCAGCGGGTAGCCGGTGTTGTTCTGGGTCAGAACGAACAACAGTCCGCTTTTGTCTACGATCTGTTCAAGTTCACGCGCCTCTGTCAGGTTCAGCGTCATCGGCTTGTCACAGATGATGTGGATGCCATTCTCCAAAAACGCCTTTGCCGGACCGAAGTGCAGGTGGTTCGGCGTTACGATGGAAACGGCGTCGATCCCGTCTTCGCGAGCGCCTTCCTTCTCGGCCATATCCTGCCACGAGGTATAGGCGCGGTCCTCGGCGATGCCGAGATCGGCGGCGGAGGCGCGGGCGTTCTCTGCATCCGCCGACAAAGCACCCGCCACGATGTCCCACTTGTCGTCTAGTCGCGCGGCCATGCGGTGCACAGCGCCGATGAAAGCGCCGCGACCCCCGCCGACCATCCCGAGCCGCAACTTGCGCGCGGCCCGTTCCGTGCCAAAGCTTTCTATCGCCATGGGATCACTCCAGCCCGAGGATGGCGCGCGCGCCGGACGTATCGCCCTTGCCACCCGCGAAATCGTCGAAGGTCTTGTCCGTCACGCGGCGGATGTGGTCGCGGATGAACTGCGCGCCTTTGGGGGCGGCGTCTTCGGGGTGTTCGATGCAGTCTTCCCATTCGTAAACGTTCCAGCCCCCAAAGCCGTATTCCGTCAGCTTCGAGAAGATCGCGCCGAAATCTGTCTGACCATCGCCCAGTGACCGGTCGCGCGCGGCGCGCTTCAGCCAGGGCTGGTAGCCAGACAGAAAGCCCTGCTTGCCGGTGGGGTTGAACTCGCTGTCCTTGACGTGATGCATTCGGATACGTTCATGATAGAAATCAATGAATTGCAGGTAGTCGAGACCCTGTTTGACAAAGTGGCTGGCATCGTAGTTCAGCCGACAGCGGTCGTGGTTCTTGACGCGTTCCAGAAACATCTCGAAGGTCACGCCGTCGTAGAGATCTTCGGTCGGGTGTAGCTCGAAACACAGATCGACGCCGCACTCTTCGTAATAATCGAGCACCGGGCCCCAGATGCGGGCCAGCTCGTCGAAAGCCTCGTTGATGAGCGATTCGTCGCGCTGCGGGAACGGGTACCAGAATGGCCAGGCCAGCGCGCCGGAGAAGGTCGCGTGTTCGGTCAGGCCCATGTTTTGCGACGCCTTGGCGCACTTTTTCAGCTGGTCGATTGCCCATTCCTGCCGCGCCTTGCGATTGCCGCGCACTTCGGGAGGGCACAGACCGTCCATCCAGACGTCATAGGCGGGATGCACAGCGCAAAGCTGCCCCTGAATGTGGCTGGCCGTATCGCATATCACCACGCCGTTTTCCTGGGCCACGCCGTTCAACTCGTCGGCGTAGTCCTTGCTTTCGGCCGCCTTGGCCAGGTCGATGAAACGGCCATCCCACATCGGCAGCTGAATGGCGGCGAAACCGTTGTCGCCGCACCATTTGGCGATGGCGCCAAGGCTGTTGAACGGCGCCTTGTCATCGGCGAACTGGCCGAGGAACAGTCCGGGTCCTTTAAGCGTCTTCATTCTTAATCCTCCCTGAATCGGGCTTGCGCCCGCTGGAATTATGTCCTGGGTCACCCGTCTGATGGTAAGTGAGAACGTTTCCTGTCGCAAACCAAAAAATACCAAATTTTCCTTCTGCTATCGCTGCAATGCATGATTATTTTCGTGACCTGATATGGAAGAAGTATGCAATTCTCCGTTAAGCTGCTGATTTTATAGTATTAAAATAAACAAGTTCGGCACATGATCCCAGAAATCGACTCGCAAATCCGCGATGGAATTTATCTTGACGAATGGAAACGTTTCCATTTACCGTTGGAAATAGCGGACAAAACCGCAACCTGGCGCCTTGCGCCACCATCAGAGGGAGGGGTCTCATGAGAGGTTCTGGACATTCACGCAGGTCGTTCCTGAAGGGCGGCGCAGCGTTAGGAACGGTCTCGGCCATTGGCATCAATCCAAGGTTCATTCGACCCGCGCATGCCAGTGGATATGCCCCCGGCATGACCGGCGGGCCGACCGGATTTCCCGGAGCGGAACGGTTTCAGTACAACGAAGGTATGTCCGAGGGGCGCGCCATTGAAGGCATCAAGCGCCTGGTCGCCGGCGGCACCGCGCCATCGAAGCTGCGCATTCTGCTGACCGACGGCGCGATCGGGCAAATCACCGAGCCCTTCCCGTCTGGCACCTCGGTCAAAGAAGTCTGGGAAGCCGAGACCGGCATCGAGCTGGAAATCATCGGCGCGCCCGCGGGCGACATCTGGGCGCGGGTGCTGCAAGACGTGACCACGCGCTCGGGCGCATTTGACATCTATACCCATCCCTGGAACAGCCTGGGCGATCTGGTCGAGGCCGGCGGCGCCGCCAAGCTCAATGACTTCGTTGAGGCCTATCAGCCCGACTGGGCCGATACCGAACGCGGCACGCCCACGTCACAGATCGCCGAGCTTCTCTATAAATACGGCGGCGATTATTACGGTGCCTCACTCGACGGTGACTTTCACACCTGGGTCTACAACAAGGGCTATTTCGAGGACGAAGCCCATGCCGCCGATTTCAGGGCGCAATATGGCCGCGACCTGGCGCCGCCCAAGACCTGGGATGAAAGCGACCAGATCTCGGCCTTTTTCACCGGGCGGACCGGGCTGAACGGTACCACGATATACGGTAACGGCAACGACATGGCCCCGTTCTGGGGGCTGCCGCGGTTCTATGCCCGCCTCGCCGGGCAGGCGATGCCCAACATGTATTGGTTCGACGACGACGGTAACCCGAACCTCGGCACCTCCGAGGCGGTCAAAGCGGCCGAGGAATACGTCAGGTCGCGCGAATGGGCGCATCCTGACGCGCTGAGCTGGACCTTTGCGGAGGGGTATTCCGGCATTGGATCGGGCCAGACGCCGCATGTGACGACCTACACCAATGTTGCCAAATTCGTCGACCGCTTCAACGACGACGGCACCCCGGCCAACCCGGCTGCGGGCATGTTGTCGGCCTATGCGCCTCCGGGGGTGCAGCATGACGGCGGGCTCGTCCGGCGCTCTGTGATCTACTACAATATAACCGGCACGGTCAGCTCGCAGGCGCAGAACGCGGAAGCGGCCTATCTGTTCCTGCAATGGCTGAGTTCCACGCGGACCTATTCGTGGATGACGGGCAACCCGGCCGGTTATTTCGATCCGTTCCAGAAGGCGAATTTCGAAGAGCCGTTGGTCCAGCAAACCTATCACGACTACATGATGTACGCGATCCGTGAGACGGTTTCGCGCTCGGTTCCGACGATCAACTTCGCTGGGCAAACCGCGCTGGATGCGGCTCTCGACGAAGAGTTGCAGGCGGCGCTGACCGGGCAGAAAACGGCGGAACAGGCGATGTTGGATGCCAACAGGCGTTGGCAGCGCATCATCCGTAGGCGTGGCGAGGACAAGATGATCCCGATCATCCAGGCCAGCCGCGCAGCCTGGCCGACCATTATCGACTGAACCAAGTCAACCGGATGCAGGGCCCGCTCCTGCATCCACTCCACCCCAATGCGACGGCTCGAGCATGACCGGACTTGTCATAAGGACCGTAACGGTCGCCCTGTTTGCAGCGATCGCGCTGCTGCCGATCAGTTGGATGGCCACGATGGCCTTCAAGCCTCCGGCGGAATGGACGAGCGCGACCTCCGATCTGACGTTCCTGCCCAAGGATCCGACTTGGTCGAACTTCGTCTACGTCTTCACCGGCGAGGTCGAGGGTCAGATCGTCAGTCTGGACCGTACGGTCTGGTGGCCGCTGTTCGCCAGCCTGCTGACCTCGGTGATCGGTACGCTGATCGCCGTGGTTGCGGGTACCGCCGCAGCCTATGCCGTCAGCCGGGAAAAGGTCGGCGGATCCATTGGGCTGTCGCTGTTGCAGTTGCGGATATTCCCTCCGCTCGCGGTGATGATCCCGGTGATGATCATGTGGGCCTTTCTCGGCATGATTGACACCTGGTGGGGGCTGTCGCTG
>JBCDED010000129.1:0-5068 GCA_039179985.1 Pseudomonadota bacterium | reverse complement strand
GGGATATGGGGAAACACGATGTCATGGGGCACGCCGAGCGTGAGCGTGCCCTCATAGGCCGGTGCGGTCAGGCGGGTGATCGCCTCGTCATTCAGCGCCAGCATCCGGCGCGCGTAACCCAGAAGCTGGTCCCCGGCTGAGGTGAGCACGACCCGGCGCCCGGACTTTTCCAGAAGCGGCAGACCGACGGCCTGCTCCAGCCGCTTCATCTGCATCGACACCGCCGACTGGGTGAGATTCAGCAGATTGGCCGCGCGCGTCACGCCACCGGAATCGGCCACGGCAACCAAAGCGCGTAACGCTGTCAGATCAAGAGTTCGCATCAGTCCTCCTGATGTTTCAGTTCAAAAACATTCGTTTTAAAAATCTATCATCTCCCGGCATACACATCAAGCAAAGCGATCGCATCGGAAAAATTCATCAAGAATGGGAAAGGATTTGCCATGCCTGTCTATGACCTGCCCGTCAGACGCGCACCCTCCGCAGCGTTCGGCCGCCCCCGGACCCGCGCACGGGGCCTTCTGGACTATCTCGATCTGTGGCGTCAGCGCCGGACACTGGCCGATCTCAGCCCTCACCAGCTGCGGGATATCGGGCTCACCAAAGAGGCCGCAAAGCGCGAGTCAGCCCGCCCAATCTGGGATGTTCCGGGCCATTGGCGCCTCTGAGCCCGCAAAACCGACAAAAACTGCTGGTTCCTTCGCTTGAAATGCGGCCAATGTTTGCCGATATTCATACCAACGGCGGCGGTCCCCCAGGCTCCGCCGCAATCCTTGTTTGGAGGCAACCTATGGCTGACTATCAGACGATCCGTGCCGGGGCCGGCGTCCGGACGGCAGAGATCGACGAGGGCCTTCGCGCCCATATGAACAAAGTCTACAGCACCATGTCCGTAGGCATGCTGCTGACATTTGCCGTGGCATGGGCCGTTGGCACGTCGCCGGCGCTTCTCTCGGTTTTCCGCGATCCGATGACATTGCAGCCGAATCTGCTTGGCTGGATCATCATGTTCGCGCCGCTGCTCTTCGTGTTCGGCTTCATGGCTGGCATCAACAAGATGTCTGCCGCAACGGCTCAGACCGTGTTCTACGCCTTCGCCGCAGTCATGGGACTGTCGATTTCGTGGATCTTCGCGGCTTTCACCGGCATCTCGATCGCACAGGTGTTCCTGGTGACATCGATCGCCTTCGCGGGGCTCAGCCTCTACGGCTACACGACCAAGAAAGATCTCTCCGCCTGGGGAACTTTCCTGATGATGGGCCTGATTGGCGTGATCGTAGCGATGGTCATCAACCTTTTCATCGCATCGTCAGCTCTCGCCTTCGCGATCTCCGTGATCGGTGTTTTGGTCTTTGCGGGCCTGACGGCTTTCGACACGCAAAACATCAAAAACACCTACATCCAGATGGCCACAGCAGGCGATCAGGAATGGCTTGGCAAGGCCGCCATCATGGGCGCACTGAGCCTCTATCTGAACTTCATCAACATGTTCATGTTGCTGCTGTCGCTGTTCGGTCAGCGCGAGTGATCTGAGCGACAGACATGACCGAAAGGGCCGGCGGAGACGCCGGCCTTTTTTGTTGTGTAACTTGGCGTCCGGGGGCGCCGGCCGAACTTAGGCGTCGGTCACAGCCTGCGCTGCATCTGAACCGCGGGAAAGCTGATCCCGGGGCGTAGCTCCACGGTGATCTCGCCCAGCCTGCGGTAGCCCGTTGCGGCATAGAATGGCTCTGCCGTGCGCGTCGCATTGCAATCCATCACACGGACGCCAGCCGCCCGCGCCTGATCATGAGCCGCGGCCATGATCGCGCGCCCGATCCCCTTTCGCAGATGCCGGTCATCAGTCACCAGATGGCGCACATCGCCCAAGCCTGGCGCAGCGCGTCGCCGGGTCCAGCCGCCGGCGCCGACGATCTCTTCGGCGTCGGTCTCGGCGACGAAGTAGCTCCCTCCGGTCACAAGCCCTGGTTGCGCCCGGCTGATCAGAGGCAGAGCCGTTACCATCACCGATGGCGGGTAGTCGGCTTTTAGAAGCTTTGGATAGGCGCGCGCCAGAAGCGCGTCGACGGCCGCGATGTCCCGCGCCACCGCGAGCCTGATCCTGTAGCCGACGATGTCGATCGTGCGTCTCATCCCTTCGCGGCACGATCGTGCCGCAGTCTCCTCGCGTTCGACCTGGTGTATCGCATCGCTTAACCGCTGGCGGTCGCCTTCCGGGATCCAGCCTCAATGTCCAGGATAGTCTGAAGCCAGGGCACCGCAATGTCCTCGGGCAGCTCCGCCGCCGACGCATCAGCGATACCCCGTTCCCCAATCATCCGGGCATTGCACGCGAGCAAGGCGTTCATCAGCTTTTCCGAGCCCTGGGCGAACGTGTCCTTGAACGACCGGTCGCCAAGGCCGAAAATCGCAAATCTGATATGCGCCAGATCGGGTTTCTTGCGGGTCAGCTCCTGGTAGAAGTCCTCCGCGGACGCCGGCACATCGCCGGTTCCAAATGTCGAGCAGACCAATACGTAGAGCGGGCCATCGCTCAGCGTAAGAGGGTCCACGGTGTCGAGGCTGGAAATCTCGGTGGTGGCACGATCCGTAATCGATGCCTCCATATCCTCGCACAGAATCTCCGCCGTGCCGCTTTCCGTGCCGAAGTAGAACTCAACAGATATCATCGTCGCCCTGTGCCGGTTTTGTAATGACTGTGATTGCCTGCTGCACACTCGTGCTGTTTGCGCTGCCGAAAGTGCAAGTCGGACCAAGGGTCTGACCGGGTCGGGTTAAACCTACGCCTAACGCGCGCGGATTCAAGCGCGGCGCCCGACACAAGCTGTCCTTCCACTGAAAGGGATCGCCGCCCCGAACAACGCAAGGCACACCCAACAGAGCTGACAATGGGTATGCCGCCCGTGTTCCCGGCCCATGAAATGCAAAAGGCCACGCAGACGGCGTGGCCCCTGGTCGTCAAAGCACGGATGGCAGATTACTTGATCTTGCCTTCCTTGTATTCGACATGCTTGCGCACGACGGGGTCGTATTTCTTGACCACCATCTTCTCGGTCATGGTGCGAGCATTTTTCTTGGTCACGTAGAAATGACCGGTGTCCGCAGTCGAGTTCAGGCGGATCTTGATCGTGGTCGGCTTCGCCATGGGTCACTCCTGACACGTGCCGGTCAGACCGGCCCGGAAATTCGATGAACGCGGTCTATCAGGGATGCAGGCGGCCCTGTCAAGGGCCTCCCCGCGCTACTCCACCTCGATGTAGAATGTGGCCCAGGGCAGCATTGCGTCGGTTTGCTCATTGACCTCAGCATCGTCGGTCTCCGGGAAAACGACGGTGGTGGGACCATAGCGCCCGATGCCGAGCGGTTTACCGTCGAGATGCGTCGCAAGGATCGGGTCATACTCTTCGATGAACTCGCCCGGGATCTCGGCCGAATAGCCGTCGAGCGCCATGGCCCAGACCGTCGACAGCGGGAAGCCCGCCGCATCGAGCACAGCAGCAAGCTTCGGACCGGAAAAGGTGCCCTCGAACTCTCCTACATAAATCGTCCGCTCGACCTCGCCCTGTTCAAGGGACGCCAATCCAGCAAGATCGAACTCGACCGCTTTGTCGAAGGCGATGCCGTACTTGCTCATCATGTCGCGGCCGTCTTCGAGCGCCGCAGCGCGATTTGCCTCGGTCGTCTCACCGCTCACCGTCAGAACCACCATCCCTTCCGGGGCGGGGGCGCCCTGGGCCCACGCGCCGCTGACCAGGGCGAAACTCGTGACTGTGGAATAAAGAAACTGTCTTGCGATGGTCATCTGAAACCTCCTTCGGTCAGGTTGCGACCTAGATAAGCTATGCCATTTCCGTGACAGCGGCTCATCACGCGCCTTTGTAGCTGACGTTCCGGCAGCGGGTCTCGGGTTTTTTTCGGAGCCAGGCAGGCGCGCGCGGATGACCTGTAAGCCGGATTCTGTCCGGGGACATGCGCCCCCTGGATGACCATTCCTCTGGGCACGCCGTTACCGGCGCGCTCTAGCTGCCAACCCGGATCCCTGGGCTGAAGCGGCCTGCGCGAACGCGCGGGATCCCTATTCGGCATTGCTCCCGGTGGGGCTTGCCGTGCCGGTCCTGTTGCCAGTCCCGCGGTGGGCTCTTACCCCACCGTTTCACCCTTACCCGTCTGATGACGGGCGGTCTGTTCTCTGTGGCGCTTTCCCTCGGGTTGCCCCGGCCGGGCGTTACCCGGCACCGTCGCTTCGTGGAGTCCGGACTTTCCTCGACCCGAGGGCCGCGGCCATCCAGCCATCCGCGCGGTGGGCGGCTTAGGACGTCGCGGCCGCCCGGTCAACGGGGAAGCGCCGCGCGAGGTCGGCGGCAATGGCCATATCTTCCGGCGACAGCGGTCCGGTCGCCTCGGGCCGGAACCGCTGGCGCACCGCGTCCAGAAGGTGTGCCAGATCAGTTTCGGGATACCCGAAGCGGTGTGCATCGGCGAGAAAACGGCCCTCGTCGGGCGCGGGGTCGTCCTGCACCGGCTCCGGCCAGACCGAGAGACCCGCCACCGCGAGCGAGCGCCAGTCGAAAAGGCGTCCGGGATCGCGCTTGCGCTCCGGCGCCATGTCCGAATGGCCGATAACCGCCTCTTCGGAGAGGTCGTGACGCGCCAGCACCTCCTGAAGGAGCGTCTGCAAGACCTCCATCTGAACCGCCGGAAAGGGTTGGTCTGACGCGTTGTCGAGCTCGATCCCGATGGAGCGCGAGTTGACATCAGCCCGTCCGCCCCATTCCCCGAACCCCGCATGCCAGGCGCGCTCGGCCTCGCGCACCATTTGCCAGAGCGTCCCGTCATCGCCGATCAGGTAGTGCGCCGAAACCTCGAAGGCCGGATCGCTGAGGCGCTGCAGCGCTGCTTCAGCACTCTCCATCGCTGTATAGTGGATCACGATGAGCGAAACCCCCGCGCCGTCGCGGCGGGGGCCGAAATTGGGCGATGGGTGCCAGAGCGCCCCTTGTGCGTCAGCCAGCACTGGCGCCCCGGGCGCTAGCAGGATCCCAGCCACAGGCATACCCGTCGCCATCGG
>JBCDED010000128.1:0-5171 GCA_039179985.1 Pseudomonadota bacterium | reverse complement strand
GTGTAGGGGGCTCCCTAGGCGTCGAAGTTCTACGTTCCGGTGTTCGTCCTGTGGAGACGTATTAGAAAAAACCCTCTTCTCAGCCGCGTCATCAACAGTGAGGCCGGGTACAAAGTCTTTTGCGCGCCAGATGGACCTTGATGAGTCAACGTGTTCGGATGGCATAAGTTGCTTTAGTCTGTCGCCCAGTTTTTCTTTTTCTTCTGACGAAACCACAGCGTCTCCGCTGGCGATGACTGATCTAACGGCAAGGTAGTCTTCAAGCCACTCATAGAACTTGAAATGCGTTGTTTTGATCAAGTGCAAGCGGCACAAATCTGGGAAGTACACGTCTGAACGTACTGATGGGTATATGAACCGTACTCCATTCAAAGCCAGTTTGACCTCTCGTGGAGTTGCTAACCAGCCGCCCTCTCGATCTACAGCGCTTTTGAGGTCATCAAGAGCATCGCCTGCCAAGTCCATTCCATTCACTTCTTTGTAGAAGCGAATTGCATCATTGCGAAATTGGTTTCTGAGGTCGAAGGGCTCTGGCAGTGGGATTGCAAAGGTAAGTTGCACTATTTTTTGCAGGAACAGATCACCGTCTTTGACCTTTAAACCCTCGCTTAGTGCGTCTGCCAGTACGGTTCTGTCATAACACATAAGATAGACAACCTTAGGAAAGTCAGCGACAGACCGCACGAGGCGTACAACTTCCACAGCTTGTGCCGGTTCCAAGCGGTCTAAGTCGTCGAGAATAACAACGAAGCCGACATCTAGGGATCGAATTCTATCGACGATTTCTGACTTTAGCTCAGTTGGCGACTTCTCGCCTTCAGCAGCGTTTTCCAAGATGTCTGCGGCTGCGTTTGCGGCGTCTCCCACAGCTTGCATTCCGGGCAAGACGTATCCAGCTAAGCCTGCCAATGGAGCAATTCTGCGCGCTGTCTTGCTGCCGTAGCTCGTGACCAGTTCCTTTAAGTTTCTGGCCCTTTCAGCCAGTTGAGCGTTTGCTTGCTGTTCAGGGGTGGCGCTTTCCGTCTCTATCCTCGCCAGCGTTGACGCCATAGGTTCCAAGACTGAAGCGACCAACGAGGCTTGGTCGCCGTTAAGCCAAGGTGCCACTGTAATCGTGAAGGTGTTGTCGCTTTCAGCCTTAGCGAGTTCCGCGCGAAGAAAGTTTAGAAGAGACGTTTTCCCTGAACCCCAGCGGCCCTCCAAGCCGATGACCATCCCCTCTCCCTTGGACGCCTGAATGACTGACGGCGCTAGGTTCTGTGCAATGCCTACGAAGCCGAAATGATCTTCTTGGTTTGCTTCCAGCGCACGGTCTGAGTCGAGTTCAACTGCCATTTGGGAACAATGGTCTCTTTGGGTCTGTTTGGGTATCGAGTTTTTGAGTGCCTTGGTGTCAGACAATCTCAACAAGCGCCGAAACTGCTATGGACAGATTGGGTAATCGACCCGCTCAAAAAATTCTTGTACTTGTGGGTTGGCTTGTGGGTCAATCGGTTGATGACCTCGCAGTTCATTGAATTTATTGGCAAAAAATAAGGATGTGGCAGCCCGTAGGGGAATCGAACCCCTCTTTCCAGGTTGAAAACCTGGCGTCCTAACCGATAGACGAACGGGCCAGCGCGGCGTGCGGCGTTACTTAGGCAAAGCTGGGCGAGAGGGCAAGCGGATTCTTCGCTTACGGACGCCGGTTCTTGACGCCTCACGGTGGCCTGTCTCGGCCTAGATCTCCGCGGCGTCCTCAAGGCGCAGTTGCGCGGTTCTGCGCCCGCCCCAGGTATTGATGTCGAGCCGGCCTGCCAGGTGAAACCGCGCGCCGCCGTGGCCTGCAAGCCGGCTTCCAAGGGGGCCGTCGAAGGCCCCGAAGGCGATGGCGTCGACGCGGGATTCGGTCCCGTCGCCGAAGCTGATTTTCAGGTGCCCGGTCCCGACTTCGCGCGCATGGAGGATCTGGCAGTCGGGAAAGGCAAACCGTGGACCTGGGGCGCCCTGGCCGAAAGGGCCCGCCCGTTCCAGCGCGTCGATGAGTTCGGTCTGCGCCCCGCTCGGCGCCAGCATCCCGTCAAGTCGCAGATCCGCCGGTCCGGCCTCGCCGGCACCCTGGCGCGCCAATAGTTCGCTCAGCCGCGCCATTGCCGGTTCTAGCTGCCTGCGCGACAAGCTGAGCCCCGCCGCCATCCGGTGGCCACCGCCTCTGTCGATCAGCCCCTCGGCGGCGAGTTTCTGGATGCTGGCCCCAAGATCGACCCCGTTTACGGACCGTCCCGAGCCTTTGCCCGCATCCCCATCAAAGCCGATCACCACGGCGGGCCGGTGCGTCTGCTCTTTCAGGCGCGCCGCGACGATCCCCACGACGCCCGGGTGCCAGCCGTCGCCTGCGGCCCAGGTGAGCGGTGTGTCGAGCCCGCGGTCCTCGGCCTGGGCAAAGGCGGCCTCGCGCACAGCGTTTTCCACGTCGCGCCGCTCAGCGTTGATCGCTTCCAGCCGTTCAGCAAAGGCGGCGGCTTCGTGGGGGTCGTCAGTGCTCAGAAGACGTGCGCCCAGGTCGGCACGGCCAATGCGTCCGCCCGCGTTGATGCGGGGCCCTAGGACATAGCCCAGGTGGTAGGCTGCAGGGGCAGCGTCAAGGCGTGCGGTATCGGACAGAGCGACAATTCCGGGCCTTTGCCTTTGGCCCATGACCTTCAGCCCTTGGCGGACAAAGGCGCGATTGACGCCCAGCAGCGGCGCCACATCCGCCACGGTGGCCAGGGCCACCAGATCCAGCAGTGGCATGAGGTCTGGCCAGGGCAGTTGTGCGACGCGGCGCTGGCGGTTTGCTTCGACCAGACAAAGAAAAACGACCGCCGCCGCGCAGAGATGGCCCAGTTCGCCGGTCTCGTCCTGCCGGTTCGGGTTCACTACCGCAGCCACTGGCGGCAGAGTCTCGCCGCCAAGGTGATGATCCAACACGATGACATCCGCCTTGCCCTCGGCGGCGGCCAGTGCGTCGTGGGACAGGGTGCCGCAATCGACGCAGATGATCAGGTCGTGGCTGGCGGCGAGGTCAGAGATGGCCGGCGCGTTTGGGCCGTACCCCTCGTCGATCCGGTCGGGCACATAGAGGGTCGCCAGAGTGCCGAGCGCGCGGAACCAGTTGATCAGCAGCGCTGCGCTGGCGCCGCCGTCAACGTCGTAGTCGGCAAAGATCGCAACGCGCGCCTCGTTGCGCGCCGCGTGGTCCAGCCGTGCGGCAGCGGGCTCCATGTCTTTCAATCGCCGTGGGTCGGGCAGAAGATCCTTCAGCCGGGGCTCCAGGAAACTCTCGCTGCCCTCTGCTGGGACGCCCAGCCGTGCCAGGACGCGGCAGAGCGCCAGCGGGTGGCCAGTGATCTGCGTAAGCGCCTCGGCCTGACGCTCGACGTCTTCTGCGGGGCCGATCCAGCGCCGGCCGGTCAGCGAATGTTCGACTCCGAGAAAGGCCCGCGTCACGGGCTCAGCGAGTCGGGTTACGGTAGGTCATCCGCCGGACAGAGCCTGTTTTCGAGCGCATCAGTATGGTTTCGGCGGTCAGATAGCCAATCTCGCGCTTAATCCCGGGCAAAAGCGAGCCGTCGGTCACGCCGGTGGCTGCAAAGATCACGTCTTCAGTCACCATATCGTCGCGGGTATAGACGCGGTTGAAGTTCTTGATGCCAGCCCGCTCGGCGCGGGTCTTTTCATCATCGTTGCGGAAAAGCAGCTTGCCGAAGATCTGGCCGCCCATGCATTTTAGCGCTGCGGCAGCCAGCACCCCCTCGGGCGCGCCACCCGAGCCCATATATATGTCGATACCCGTCCGCGCGGCTTCTGCACAGTGCATGACACCGGCCACGTCGCCGTCGGTGATAAGGCGGACGGCGGCATCGGTGCTGCGGATTTCGTCGATCATCTCTTCGTGGCGGGGGCGTTCGAGTACGCAGACCGTGATGTCGCGCGTCGAACACCCCTTGGCCGAGGCCAACGCCGAGACACGCTCGGACGGGGACATATCCAGCGTGACAACACCGGTCCGGTAGCCGGGGCCCACGGCCAGCTTTTCCATATAGACATCGGGCGCATGCAGCATCGACCCGCGCGGGCCCATGGCGATCACCGCAAGGGCGTTCGGCATGTCTTTTGCGGTCAACGTGGTGCCTTCGAGCGGATCAAGTGCGATATCAACGCCGGGGCCCTTGCCCGTGCCCACTTCCTCGCCGATGTAGAGCATTGGTGCCTCGTCCCGCTCGCCCTCGCCGATGACGACAACGCCGTCGATGTCGAGAAGGTTGAGCTGGGTGCGCATGGCGTCGACGGCGGCTTGGTCGGCGGCCTTTTCATCGCCCCGGCCGATAAGGCTGGCAGAAGCAAGGGCCGCGGCTTCGCTGACGCGCGCGAGGCCAAGGGAAAGCATTCGGTCCTGAAAAATGGAGGCTGTGGGCACGGGAGCGACTCCTGTCGTTACTGGTGGTCCAATCGCCTCCGACCCCTAACGCGCGCCGCCCTGCGCCACAAGCGGAGAGCGTCTCAGACCGCGTCGATCCGCATGGCGACGGGGGCGCCGATCAGAACGCCGGTGTCCGAAAAGGCGGTGATGGCGCCATCGAGCGCGTCGCGTTCGCAAGCATGGGTGACGATCAGCACCGGCGCCTCCGCGCCAGCGTGCCCGTACTGGCGCATGCGGTCGATGGAGATCCCCGCATCGCCAAGCGCCGTGGCGATCCTGGCCAGGGCGCCGGGCCGGTCGCGCAAGGTCATCCGCAGATAGAAGGGCGCCGCACCTGCCGAGGCGACGGCATTGGCGGCTATCAAGGTCTCGGCAGGCTGGCCGAACGTCGGCGGTAGGATCCCGCGCGCGATATCGGCGATATCGCCAAGTACGGCGCTAGCGGTTGGGCCCTCCCCGGCGCCGGCTCCCCGTAGGATGATCTGTCCGACGGCGTCGCCTTCGAGGACGACCATATTGGTGGCGTTCTCTAATTGGCCAAGGGGTGAGGTGGCGGGTACAAGGCAGGGCGTCATTCGCTGTTCAAGGCCGCTTTCGGTCATCTGGGCGACACCAAGGAGCTTGATCCGGAACCCCATGTCGGCGGCGTGGCGGATGTCGTCGATGGAAATGCGCTCGATACCTTCCAGTGTCACACCGTCGAAATCTACCCGCGTGCCAAAGGCGATGG
>JBCDED010000127.1:0-5253 GCA_039179985.1 Pseudomonadota bacterium | reverse complement strand
TTCATATATGGAGAGACCACCAAAGAGGAACCCGAAAGTGAAAAGAGTTTGTTCTCGGATCCGATAAAAATGCGCACGCCGGCGCCCTCTTCGGTCAGATCAAGGAATTCAGCAATGTCGCGCTTGCGCTCCAGGTCATCAAAAAGCGAGCGGATCCGTTCGAGATCGGCCGGATCGGCACCTTCACCCAAGAGGTTCGACCGGCCCCGGACGATCAACCGTTCAGTCGATTCGCCTTCGTTCTCCCATACCGCCAGACCGCTTGTCACCAGGTCCCGAGTCAGATCGCCAAGCTCGCGGCGGTGACGCTCGATCTCTTGCAAAACGCCAAACCTGAGATCGCCCAGCGTCCGGCCTTCCGCCAGCATGTTGATGAAGTTGGCCGCTTCGCGCATGGCCGAGGGTGTCAGCCCCGGCGGCGGCTGAAAGACACGGTTTTCAACCTCGCCATCGGCAAAGACCAACACCACAAGCGCCCGGTCGGCCGCAAGGCTTACAAACTCGATATGCCGGATCGCGGCCTCGTGCTTGGGCGCCAGAACCAGGCTCGCGCTTTGCGTCGTTCCCGACAGGGCCGATCCCACACGGTCCAGCATCGCGCCCACGTCATCGCCGCCGTTCCCCAGCGTCGCGTCGATTTTGCCGCGGTCGTCGTTGTCCAGACCACGGACCTCCAGAAGGCTGTCGACAAACATGCGCAGGCCCAGTTGCGTCGGCACACGGCCCGCGCTGACATGGGGGCTGTTGAGAAGACCGAGGTATTCGAGGTCCTGCATCACGTTGCGAATCGTCGCCGCGCTGACCTTTTCTTCGAGTGTCCGGGTCAACGTGCGCGAGCCCACGGGATCACCCGTTTCCAAATACCCTTCCACCACGCGGCGAAAGACCTCGCGCGAGCGGTCGTTAAGTTGGGAAAGGATGTCTAACTCTTCGGTCATGTCCTCGGGCATTGCCGGCGGCGTTGCGGCACCTGAAATAGATATGATCGCTCTCCCCGGAACGTCAATCGGGCTTGAAATCGAAGGATGCCCGTGGGAAGGGGGCGGCCACACTTAGGAAAGGACTGTCCCATGCGTCCCTCTGGCCGGAACACCGACGAAATGCGGGCTGTGTCTATTGAAACCGACGTGGCGCGCCATGCGGAAGGGTCCTGCCTGATCCGGATGGGCGACACCCATGTGCTGTGCACCGCTTCGCTTGAGGAACGCGTGCCACCGTTCCTGAAAAACACCGGCCTTGGCTGGGTCACCGCCGAATACGGGATGCTGCCGCGCGCCACCACCACACGGATGCGCCGCGAGGCAAAAGCGGGCCAATCGGGCCGCACCCAGGAAATCCAGCGCCTGATCGGACGGTCCCTGCGCGCGGGTGTTGACCGGGTGGCCATGGGCGAACGGCAGATCACCATCGACTGCGATGTGTTGCAGGCTGACGGCGGCACGCGCTGTGCCTCGATCACCGGCGGTTGGGTGGCGCTGCGCCTTGCGGTCAATAAGCTGATGAAGGCAGGCGACATCCTTTCGGACCCGCTGGAAGAACCCGTCGCCGCCGTTAGTTGCGGCCTTTACGCGGGCCAGCCCGTTCTGGATCTTGATTACCCCGAAGACAGCGAAGCAGGCGTTGACGGCAACTTCGTGATGACCGGCGGCGGCCGTCTGATCGAGGTTCAGATGTCCGCCGAAGGCGCCACCTTCAGCCGCGATCAGATGAACACACTACTCGATCTCGCCGACAAGGGTGTGGCCGAACTGGTTGCAGCGCAACTGGCCGCGGCGGGCGCATGAGGCGATTTGACGGCGATAAGCTGGTTATCGCCTCGCACAACGCAGGCAAGGTGCGCGAGATTGGCGCGCTCTTGCAGCCCTTTGGCATCAAGGTTGTGTCTGCGGGCGAGCTGGGTCTGGACGAACCGGAAGAAACCGAAACCACTTTTGCCGGCAATGCGCGGATCAAAGCCCATGCCGCCGCGCAGGCAAGCGGGCTGCCCGCGCTGTCCGATGACAGTGGCCTGGACGTGGACGCACTGGACGGTGCACCCGGTGTCTATACCGCTGATTGGGCCGAAACAGAGACTGGTCGTGACTTTCCAATGGCCATGACCAAAGTCTGGACCCTTCTGGAAGAAAAAGCCGCGCCGGAACCCCGGACGGGCCGGTTTCGTTGTACCCTCTGCCTTGCCTGGCCGGACGGCCACGATGAGATCGTCGAAGGCAAGGTCGAGGGCCGTTTGGTGTGGCCAATGCGCGGCAGTCGGGGATTTGGGTTCGATCCCATTTTTCAACCTATAGGCGAGTATGAAACATTCGGCGAGATGGACCCCGACCGAAAGCATGAGATGAGCCACCGTGCAGATGCGTTTCGACACCTCGTCGCCAACTGTTTTGCGTGAAGACTGGCGGAACGGCGGATTCGGTCTCTACATTCACTGGCCTTTCTGCCAGTCGAAGTGTCCCTATTGCGACTTCAACAGCCATGTCGTTGCTGACATCCGGCAAGCGGCCTGGCGATCTGCGTATCTGTCCGAAATCGACCGTATCGCAGCTCTGACCCCCGGGCGCATTCTGAACTCCGTCTTCTTCGGCGGCGGCACTCCCAGTCTGATGGATCCTGAAACGGTGGCCATTCTGATCGAGCGGATTGCCGCGCGCTGGACACTGGCCAACGATCTGGAAACCACGCTAGAGGCCAATCCAACCTCGATCGAGTACGGACGGTTCCGGGCCTTCAACGCGGCAGGGATAAACCGTGTCTCCATCGGCATTCAGGCCCTGAACGATGCGGATCTGTCCCGGCTGGGGCGGCTGCATTCGGTGAAAGAGGCTTACGGTGCCTTCGACATAGCGCGCCAGACGTTTGAGCGGGTGAGTTTTGATCTGATCTATGCCCGGCAATTCCAGACGGCCGACGCTTGGCATCTCGAACTCGCCGAGGCGCTGGACCTCGCGGCAGATCACCTATCCCTGTATCAATTGACGATTGAGCCCGGTACCGCCTTTGGCGATCGCGCCGCGCGGGGCCGCTTGCCCGGCCTGCCCGACGAAGACGCCCAGGCCGATATGTATGAGGTCACTCAAGACCTCTGCGAGGCGGCCGGATTTTCGGCCTATGAGGTCTCTAATCATGCCCAACCTGGTGCGGAATCGCGGCACAATCTGATCTATTGGCGCTACGGAGACTGCGCTGGAATCGGCCCCGGCGCGCACGGTCGCCTGACGCTCGACGGACGCCGCCACCGCACGGAAACCGAACTGAACCCCGAGGCCTGGCTACAGGCAGTCAAGCGGAACGGGAGCGGAGAAACGTTGTGCCTGCCACTGCCGTTGGAAGATCAAGTGAACGAGTACCTGATGATGGGCCTTCGGATTACCGGCGGAATCGACCTGTGCCGGCTGGAATATATGGGATACCGGCCACCGAAGGACGAACTCGCCGGATTGGAAGAGCTTGGCCTTCTGGAACGTCAGGGCGATTTCTTGCGCGCGACCGCGAAAGGCCGCCCGGTTCTGAACGGGATCTACGAAAAGTTGCTGACAGGTTAGACCTGGCCCGCGCCGTGGGTCGCGCTCAGCACCCGGCAGAGATCATCCAGCTCTTCAAACGACCCAAAGCGCACGGTCAGTTTGCCGCGGCCTCCGCCTGTTTCGGTGTCGATCTGAACCTTCATTCCTAGATTGGCGGAAAGCTCGCCTTCCAGCGCACGGGTGTCCGCATCTTTTTCGGGCGCGAGGGCAGCCGATTTGGGCGTCGTTTCCGCCGCCGGACCTTTGGCCAGACGCTCTGCGTCCCGCACGGAAAGACCCTTTTTCACAATGGTCTCAGCCAGTCCGGTGGGATCGTCAGCCGTGATCAGCGCGCGGGCGTGGCCCGCCGTCAAATCGCCCCGGCGCACCATATCCTGCACTTGCCCGGGCAGCTGGGTCAGACGCAGCATGTTGGCAATGTGGCTACGACTCTTGCCCAGCGCCTGCGCCATTTCTTCCTGCGTGCGCGCATGGCGATCCATCAGCGCATGATAGCCTTCCGCCTCTTCGATGGGGTTCAGGTCGGCGCGCTGAATGTTTTCGACGATCGCCAGTTCCATCATTTCGCTATCGGTAATATCGCGAACGAGAACGGGCACGTCATGCAAGCGCGCCAGCTGCGCCGCCCGCCAGCGCCGCTCTCCCGCAACGATCTGGTAGCGGGGCGATCCACCGGGCGACGGCCGCACGATCACCGGCTGAAGGATGCCCTTTTCTTCGATGGAGCGCGCCAGATCACGCAATGCATCCTCATCGAACCGGCGGCGCGGCTGGTCGGGGTTGGGCGCGATATCTTCAATCGGAACCAGACTGTCAGATCTTGCGGGTACGGGTGTGGAGGCCTCCGGTGCTGGTGCCACATCACCCATCAGGGCCGACAGGCCCCGCCCTAGTCCTTTTCGATCCGCCCGCCGGTCGCTCATGCTGCCCCCGATGTCTCAAAGTCTTTGTGTCGCGCCATTATTTCGCGCGCGAGCTGGCGATATGCAACACTGCCCTTGGACATTGTGTCATACGCGAGAACCGGCAGCGCATGCGATGGCGCTTCGCTTACACGGACATTCCGCGGCACGACGGTATTAAAAACCAGATCACCCAGGTTGTCGCGTGCATCCTTCAGGACCTGCTGGCTCAGGCGGTTGCGTCCGTCGTACATGGTCAGCACAATTCCTTCGATCCGCAGGCGCGGGTTTGCCGCCGCACGCACATCTCGGATCGTCACCATTAGTTGCGACAGGCCTTCAAGGGCAAAGAACTCTGACTGAAGCGGCACAAGAATTGAGTCCGCCGCGACCATCGCGTTGACTGTCAAAAGGTTCAGGGATGGCGGGCAGTCGATCAGCACATAGTCCAGATCGTAGGCGTCAATTGCCCTGTCCCGCAGCGCATCGAGCAGCAGGAAACTGCGCTTTTCATTTGCCACAAGCTCAATATCCGCACTGCTCAGATCGGTCGAGGCAGGAGCGACCCAGAGCCCCTCGAACTCCGTTTCGCGGATCACCTCGTTCAGCGGCACCTCGTCAAGCAAGAGATCATAGGTGGTTTCCCGGCGGTTTTCCGGCGCCAGACCTAGGCCGGTCGATGCATTGCCCTGGGGGTCGATGTCGATGATCAGTACATTCAACCCCTCCTCCACGAGCGCGGCTGCAAGGTTGATTGCGGTGGTCGTCTTACCGACACCGCCTTTCTGATTGGCGACGGCGATGACACGGGGTCCGGGGGGGCGCGTCGG
>JBCDED010000126.1:0-5313 GCA_039179985.1 Pseudomonadota bacterium | reverse complement strand
GTCGCTAAAGGGAGGTTTCATGCGCGATTTTCACTTGCCCGGCCGTTCGCCCGTCTTTGCCTCGAACGGGATGTGCGCAACATCACATCCGCTTGCCGCGAAGGTCGCCGTCGAAACTCTGGAGGCGGGTGGAAACGCCGTGGATGCCTCCATTGCAGGGGCCGTCCTGCTGGGGCTCTGTGAACCGCATATGACGGGGCTGGGCGGCGACTGCTTTGTCCTCTTCTCCCCCGCGGGCGGTCGTGAAATCCTTGCGCTGAACGGATCAGGCCGTGCGCCTGCAGCGCTGTCGGCCGCGGCATTACGTGCAGCTGGCCACAGCGTCGTTCCCCGCCAGAGCGCAGCGGCCGTCACTCTGCCCGGCGCCGTCGACGCCTTTTGCCGGCTGTCCGAAGATCACGGCAAACTGGAGCTCGACCGCTGCCTTGCACCGGCCATCCGCTATGCCGAGGAGGGTGTGCCGGTGGCGCCGCGGGTTGCCTTTGACTGGGCACGCGAGGCAAACAACCTGTCTCCGGTCGCGCAGAACTACTACCTCACCAGTGGCACCACGCCCGTCCCCGGCACAGTGTTCCGCGCGCCCGGGCAGGCCGAAGTGTTGCGCCGTCTGGCCAGAGATGGGCGCAAAGCCTTTTACGAAGGCGACGTAGCCGAGGACTTGCTGTCAGGCCTGACGGCGGCGGGCGGAGTCCATACTGCCGCCGATTTCTCGGCGGTCGCCTGCGAGTACACGCAGCCAATCTCCGGCAACTATAAAACCGCCCAGGTCTGGGAGCATCCGCCCAACGGGCAGGGCGCGGCAGCAATCCTGCTGATGAATGTTCTGTCGCATTTCGATCTGGCGGCGCTCGACCCATTTGGCGCCGAGCGCGCACATCTCGAAACAGAAGCCGCAAAGCTCGCCTATGACGCCCGCAACCGGTTTGTGGGCGATGCGGATCATTCCGAGCGTGTCGCCCACATGTTGGCGCCCGAGACCGCCGAAGCGCTTGCCGCGCTCATAGATCCCAACCGGGCCCTGCCCAACGCACGCGACGTCACAGAGGCGGTCCACCGGGAAACGATCTATATCACGGTCGTCGACCGGGATCGGATGGCCGTGTCTCTGATTTATTCGATCTTCGATAGCTTCGGTTCGGGCATCGCCTCGCCCAAGTTCGGCATCCTCTTGCACAACCGCGGGGCGGGATTCACGCTGGAAGAGGGCCATCCCAATGAAGCGGCTGGCGGCAAGCGTCCGATGCACACGATCATTCCCGGGATTGTCACGCGCAAGGGCCGCGTCGAGATGCCCTTTGGGGTCATGGGCGGCCAGTACCAGGCCCATGGGCACGCGCGGTTTGTCTCGAATATTGAAGACTTCGGCATGGATGTCCAAACGGCCATCGACGGACCGCGCTGTTTTTCCGAGAAGGGCGATCTGCGGGTCGAGAACGGGTACTCCGATGCGGTGAAGGCGCGGCTGACTGAACTCGGCCACACCGTAGTCGACCCGCCCACAGCCATCGGCGGCGCGCAGGCGATCCGGATCGATGCGGATACAGGCGTTCTCGAAGGCGGGTCAGATCCACGTAAAGATGGCTGCGCGTTAGGATACTGACGACATGGCACTGACACCGGTCAAGGATCTGGTCGCACGGGCCAAAACCGAAATCACCACGCTGCCGGTAGAGGAGGTGGCGGAGGGCGTCGCAAAGGGCGAGATGCTGCTCGTCGACATACGCGACCCGCGCGAGTTAGAGCGCACGGGGCGCATCCCCGGTGCTTTCCATGCGCCGCGCGGGATGCTGGAGTTCTGGATCGACCCGGCAAGCCCCTATCACAAAGAGGCGCTGAAAACCGAAAAGACACTGGTTCTGTTCTGCGCGAGCGCCTGGCGTTCGGCCCTGTCGGTCAAAACGCTGCAGGACATGGGCGCCGAGAACATCGCAGAACTCGACGGCGGGTTTTCGGCGTGGCAAGCCGCCGGGAAACCCGTCGACTAGGCCCGCTTAGTTCAGCTGGAAGTGCAGGGGGTAGGATCCATTCTCAAACTCGCCGAACAGGTCGGAGACATCCGGATGATCCACAGGTTGCCCAGAGTAATCCGCAACCAGATTCTGTTCCGAAACGTAGGCCACATAGTAGCTCTGGTCGTTCTCTGCCAGCAGATGATAAAACGGTTGGTCCTTGGACGGACGGTTTTCCTCTGGAATGGCCTGATACCATTCCTCGGTGTTGGAGAAGATGGCGTCTACGTCAAAAACGACTCCGCGGAACGGATGTTTCCGGTGACGGACCACCTGGCCCAAGTGATATTTAGCACGCGTTCTCAGCATGTCATACAGCCCCTGACCAACGTGTATATGCAGCGTCTGACGGGTTGTCCATCAACCAGCGCCTCAAACAGGGGAAACAGTCTGTGAACCTCGTCCTGACAGTGATCGAGATCGTCGCGCCTGTCTTTCTTCTGGCGGCCATCGGGTTTATCTGGATGCGGATGGGGTTGGAGTATCGCGTGCAATTTGTCACGCGTATGGCCATGACCTTGTCGGTTCCGTGCCTTGTCTTCACGGCGCTGATGAAAACCGAAATCGACCCGGCGGCGCTGACCGCCCTTTCGCTGGCCACCGTTGCCGCCTACGCCGCCGTCACGGTGGCGATCTTTGTCTTGCTCAAGCTAACCCGGCTCAATCTGCGGACGTATATGGCGCCGCTGATTGTCGGGAACACCGGCAACCTTGGCCTGCCGCTTGCGCTTTTTGCCTTCGGCGAAGCGGGGCTCGGATACGCGGTCGTCGTTTTCGCAATCATGGCGGTCTATTCCTTCACCTTCGGCGTCTGGCTGGTGTCAGGCGGCGGCAATCCGCTGGCCTCTCTGAAAGAGCCCATGGTCGGCGCCACACTCCTGGGCGCGCTCTTTCTCTGGAGGGGTTGGGAGACACCCGTCTTTCTCACCAACACGCTTGAGCTTATCGGCCAGATGGCCATTCCGCTGATGCTGATCACCCTGGGCGTGGCGCTGGCGCGGCTGGAGATTAGCGATTTCCGGCTGCCGGTCGCGCTGTCGGTCGTCAAGTTCGCGATATGCGCGGGCCTCGCTGCCTTTGTCGGCGGTTACTTTGATCTCGATCCCGTGGCCTTTGCCGTTCTGGTGCTGCAGGTTGCAACGCCGGTGGCCGTGACATCTTATCTGATCGCCGAGAAATACGGCGCCGACTCGGCCTCTGTTGCCGGACTGGCCGTGGTCTCGACCCTCTTGTCGGTGATCTTTCTGCCTGCAACGCTCGCGTTTTTGATCTGAGCCTTGGCGATTTTCTTTGTGTCGGCGCGCCCGGATGGGGTAAAATGTCTAAAAAACAGAACATAACGTGCGAGAGGCAGATGAACAGACGTCTTTGCGCATTCGGACTGATACTGGTGTTGACGGCCTGTGGTGGCGGTAGTGGCAACTACATCGCCGAGCGCAAGCTTGTGAACGCCTGCATCATTGCCGACGAGCGCCCGAAATATCTCAAGGCCATGAAGCGGACGGAACGCAAATGGGGCGTTCCGGTCGCCGTCCAGATGGCTACCATCTATCAGGAAAGCAAATTCCAGGGCGATGCCCGGACACCGCTGCAGTATTCGCTGGGTGTCATCCCCATGGGCCGCCAGTCTTCGGCCTATGGCTATGCCCAGGCGTTGGACGGCACCTGGGACGAGTACAAGCAAGAGACCGGCAAGCGCCGCGCCAAGCGGAACGATATCGATGACGCCACCGATTTCATCGGCTGGTACATGGACAAAACCGAAGCGCGCAATGGCATCCCCAAGACCGACGCCAGCCGCCAGTACCTCGCCTATCACGAAGGGCACCGGGGCTACGCGCGCGGGTCTTACAAAAAGAAAAGCTGGCTGATGCGCGTGGCCGATGACGTGGGCGACCGCGCAATCACCTATGACGCCCAGCTCAGGTCCTGCAGAGAGATCTGAGCGTCGGTCTGACGAGTATCTTCATGGAGCGCGGGCCTAGCGCCCGCGTTTCTGCATCTCCAGCGGAATATTGAACAGCGACGACGGCAGGCGCACGTCGGTCTCGAAATCCTGCAGCACGACAGCCGTCCGCGAACCGGTCTCGTCGATCACAGTCCATTGGACCAGGCGAATGGGATCTGCCTCAAAGAAAAGCTGGATCGTCCCGACCTCAGGCCGCTGCGGGTCGCGCGCGGTGACCATGGTACGCCCCTGTTCTTCGCGGTGATCGACGACGAAACGTTGGCGCGAAAGGTCGACGTCCTTTTCGAGAATCATGTTCAGGGGTGTCCGCGCCAGCGGGTATTGCTGAGGCTCGGCATTGGACTTGGCGTCAAAAATCGCGATCTGTCCGCCGCCCGCCATCACCAGGTTGTTCTCGTCGGTGTATTCGAACCGGGCCCGGCCCGGGCGGTGCATGTAGACCCTGCCGCGCGACTGCGACCCGCCCGCGTTATACTGGGTAAAATCGGCCTGCGCCGTGTCGAAGCTGTTGAAGTACCCGCTGATGGTGTTGAGCGGGATAAGCTCGGCCCGCGCCGGTGTAGCGGCCAGCACTGCCCCCGCGCCCGTGAGCATCAGAAATCTGCGTCTGTCCATGGTCTGCCCTTTTGTCCTTAGGACAAATATAGGCGAGCCGCCGTGGCGCCGCCATAGACAGGCGGATGTTATCGGCTAGCAGTGGACCGCTATTGTTCTGGGACGAGAATTTCGCGCTTGCCCACATGGTTCGCAGGCGACACCAACCCCTGCTCTTCCATCTGTTCAACAAGTCGTGCGGCCTTGTTGTAACCGATGGCCAGCTTGCGCTGGATATAGCTGGTCGAACACTTGCGATCCTGAATGACGATGGCCACCGCCTGATCGTAGAGCGCATCCTCGCCATCGGTGTTGCCGCCGAGGCCGAGGACCATGTCGATATCGCTTTCCTTATCCTCGTCCGGCCCGTCGACGACGCCGCCGACATATTCGGGCGCACCATTGGCCTTGAGCGCGCTGACGATTTCCTCGACTTCCTCGTCGCTGACGAAGGGCCCGTGAACACGGGTGATCTTGGCACCGCCCGCCATATAGAGCATGTCGCCCATCCCCAGAAGCTGCTCAGCCCCCTGCTCGCCCAGGATGGTCCGGCTGTCGACCTTGGAGGTAACCTGGAACGAGATCCGGGTTGGGAAGTTGGCTTTGATTGTGCCGGTGATCACGTCGACCGACGGGCGCTGCGTGGCCATGATCAGGTGGATGCCCGAGGCCCGCGCCATCTGGGCAAGGCGCTGGATACAGGCCTCGATTTCCTTGCCCGCTACCATCATCAGATCGGCC
>JBCDED010000125.1:0-5328 GCA_039179985.1 Pseudomonadota bacterium | reverse complement strand
CTCCGGCGGGAGTATTCCTGGACCAAAGAAATCTTGCGCATGGGCGAACTGCGGGCGGAGTTTTGGGGCGATGATGTTCAAGCGCATTCTCATCGCCAACCGCGGCGAAATCGCCTGCCGGGTTGTCCGGACGGCGCGCGCCATGGGGGTTGGCACGGTCGCGGTCTATTCTGAGCCCGATGCGGACGCGCTCCATGTGAAGATGGCCGATATGGCTGTGCCGCTTGGCGGTACGACGCCGGAGACAAGCTATCTGAAGGGTGAGGCTATCGTCGCGGCGGCGCTTGAGACAGGCGCCGAGGCCATCCATCCGGGCTATGGGTTCTTGTCTGAAAACCCGGATTTCGTAGAAGCGGTGGAGGCGGCCGGGCTAGTCTTTGTTGGACCCTCGGCCAAGGCGATCCGGACCATGGGACTGAAGGGGACGGCCAAATCGGCCATGGAAGCGGCCGGGGTGCCCGTTGTGCCCGGTTACCACGGTGCAAACCAGGATTCTGGCCATCTGGCCAGTGAGGCCGCGCGCATCGGTTATCCCGTGCTGATCAAGGCCGTTGCGGGCGGCGGCGGCAAGGGAATGCGCCGCGTGGAGGCGCCGGAGGCGTTCGGCGCGGCGCTGGCCGCCGCCCGGTCGGAAGCCCTGTCGGCCTTTGGAAATAGCGATGTACTGATTGAGAAATGGGTCACAGCGCCGCGCCACATAGAAGTCCAGATCATGGGTAACGGCGCGCGTGCCATCCATCTTTTTGAGCGCGACTGTTCGCTCCAGCGCCGCCACCAGAAAGTGATTGAGGAAGCGCCGGCACCGGGGATGACGCCCGGGGTGCGCGCGGGGCTGGCGGCGGCGGCGGTGCGGGCGGCCGAGGCGATTGGGTACGCCGGGGCGGGCACGGTGGAGTTTGTGGCCGATGGCTCGGACGCGCTTGATCCCGAGCGCATCTATTTCATGGAGATGAACACGCGGCTTCAGGTGGAGCATCCCGTGACCGAGGCCATCACGGGCGTCGATCTTGTCGAATGGCAGTTACGGATCGCCGCCGGTGAGGGGTTGCCTTTGGAACAGGAGGAGATCGACCTGACCGGCCATTCGTTTGAGGCGCGCCTTTACGCAGAGGATGTGCCCGCCGGGTTCCTGCCGGCCACAGGGCGGCTCAGCCACCTCGGTTTTCCAAAGAGCGCGCGCGCCGATACTGGGGTGAGAGCGGGCGATGAGATCTCGCCCTTTTACGATCCCATGATCGCCAAGCTAATCGTCCATGGTCCCACGCGTGATGTGGCGCTCTTGCGGCTGCGCCAGGCCCTGGCGGGGACCGAGATTGCCGGGCTGACGACAAACCATAGCTTTCTGCGCCGTCTAGCGGCCCAGGACGATTTTGCGTCGGGCGCCGTTGATACGGGGTTGATTGACCGGCATGCAGACACCCTGATGCCGGCCCCGGTGCCGTGTAGCCGGTCGCGGTCGCTGGCGGCCATAGGGGCGCTCGGGCTCCAGGCCAACGTGGCGCCGCGCGCAGGTTTCACGCTCTGGGCGCCCCTGTCGCGCGACCAGCGGCTGGACTGGCAGGGCGAAGAGATCGACGTGCGGGTCACGGTTCTGGGGCCAGGGCGGTTCCGGACCGAGATTGGCGACGCCCACCACGAGATTATTCGGGATGGCGCGCGCTGGCGCATTGACGGGGCGGTTGTAGTGGCGAGCATTCACCGGGCCGGCCAGCGCGTGACCGTTTTCTGGGGCAACGCCTATGCCTACGACATTCCCGATCCCTTGCGGCGCAGCGGCGCCCAAGACACCGGCGCGGGTGCGGTCTTGGCACCGATGCCGGGACTCGTGGGCGCGGTGTCCGTGAGATCCGGCGACTGGGTGGCGGCGGACGATCCGCTTCTGGTGCTGGAGGCGATGAAGATGGAGCATGTGCTGCGGGCCCCACGCGCCGCGCGCATTGCCGAGGTGCTGGCGGCGCCTGGAGATCAGGTGGAGGCCGGGGCGACATTGGTGACGCTGGAGACAGAAGAGGACACGGAGTGATCCGCCTGCACCATTGCCCCGAAACACGGTCCATGCGGACCCTGTGGCTCCTCGAAGAGATCGGCGTGCCCTTTGAGGTCGTGTTGCATGGCTTTGACAAATCCCTCCGCTCGGACGACTACCTGGCGCTGCATCCCGTGGGGCGTGTGCCTGCGCTGGAGTGGGACGGTCGGGTGCTCTTTGAGACCGGGGCCATTGCCGAGCTTCTGTGCGAGGGGTTTCCCGAACCGGGTCTCGGTCGCCTCGCGGGCGATCCCGAACGTGCGGACTGGCTGATCTGGCTGCACTTTGCGGAATCGATCAGCCAGCACACGGCGGCGCTGACCCAGCAGCATGTGGCGCTTTACGAAGACAGTATGCGCAGCCCCATCGTGATGAAGCTGGAGGCCAATCGGCTGCAAAAGTGCTACGCGGCTCTGGAACAAGCGCTTGGGGGACAGGCCTATCTTCTGGAGACCGGTTTTTCAGCGGCCGATATCTCCGTAGGCCAGGCGGTCTACATGGGGCGCCATTTTGCGCAGCTGGAGCCCTTTCCCGCGCTCCAGAGATGGTTTGAGCGGTTATCGCAGCGCCCTGCCTATTTGGCCGCCCTGCCGAAACCGGGCGAGGCGAAGCTTTACGGCCAGGCGTTCTACGATGCCTGGGAGGTGCCCCGTGGCTGAGGCGGTGGAGATTTTCGAGGTCGGGCCGCGCGACGGGTTGCAGAATGAAGCACGGGCCATCCCGGTGACCGAAAAGGTTGACCTGATCGATGCCCTGAGTGCGGCCGGATTCCAGCGCATCGAGGTCGGGAGTTTCGTCAGTCCCAAATGGGTGCCTCAGATGGCCGGATCGGCCGAAGTGCTGGCCGGGATCAAGCGACGACCGGGCATAGCCTATGCTGTCCTCACCCCGAATATGCGGGGATTCGAAGACGCAGTGGCTGCAGGCGCCGATGAGGTGGCGGTCTTCGCGAGCGCGTCCGAGGGATTTAGCCAGGCCAACATCAATTGTTCGGTGGCCGAGAGTATCGCGCGGTTTCGACCGATCCTCGCGGCGGCCCAGGCTATGGGTGTGAAAGTCAGGGGATATGTGTCTTGCGTCATCGCCTGTCCTTACGACGGGAAAACGGCGCCCGAGCGGGTCGCTGATGTGGCCGGTATCCTTGCGTCGGAGGGGTGCTACGAGGTTTCGCTTGGGGACACGATCGGGGCCGGGACGCCAGAGACCGTCACGGCAATGCTTGAGGCCGTGACGTCGCGGGTTCCGCCGGAGACCCTGGCGGGACATTTCCACGACACCGGGGCTAGGGCACTCGACAACATCGCTGTGTCACTCGACGCAGGACTGCGCGTTTTCGATGCGGCTGTCGGAGGTCTTGGCGGGTGCCCCTTTGCGCCCGGCTCGGCTGGGAACGTCGCGACCGAAGCTGTGGACGCTATGCTCAGGTCGGACGGGTGGACTACGGGGCTCGATGCCGAAAAGCTGAGGCGGGCTGCCGCACTGGCGCAAGATATGAGGGGGTCGCATGCTGTTTGAGACACTGACGCTGGACGTGGACCCGCGGGGCGTCGCGACCCTGACGCTGAACCGGCCCGACAAGCACAACGCCATGTCTGCCCTGATGATCGACGAACTGTCCAGGGCAGCGGAACGGCTCAGGTCGGACGAGGATATACGCGTTGTCGTGCTGACGGGAACGGGACGCAGCTTCTGCGCCGGCGGTGATCTGGGGTGGATGCGCGCCCAGATCGAAGCGGACTCGGAAACTCGTGCCACGGAAGCGCGAAGACTGGCGACGATGCTTGGCGCCCTCAACAGCCTGCCGAAACCGCTGATCGGCCGTATTCAGGGGCAGGCCTTTGGCGGTGGCGTCGGGCTGATGTGCGTTTGCGACATTGCCATCGGTGTCGAAGAGGCAAAATTCGGTCTCACCGAGACGCGGCTCGGGTTGATCCCGGCGACGATCGGGCCCTACGTGGCCGCCAGGCTCGGCCCGGCGGCGCGGCGCGTGTTCTTTTCGTCCCGGCTTTTTGCAACCGACGAAGCGGTCGCCCTGGGCTTACTTTCGAAATCCGTGGCGCCAAAAGACCTTGACGAGGCGGTAGAGGCGGAGGTGGTGCCCTGCCTGTCGTCAGCACCTGGGGCTATCGCCGAAGCGAAGGCGCTGATCGGCGATCTTGTCGGCCGGGTTGACGCGGCAGCCGTGGACGCGAGCGTGAACGCGCTGGTGCGGCGCTGGCAATCCCCTGAGGCTGCGGAAGGGGTGGCCAGCTTTTTTGAGAAGCGCCGCCCGGGTTGGTCCCGATCCGACTGACGGGCCCGGACGCACTTTGATTGCGATTGTTTCGCCACAGGCGCATACTGTTGTCGAAACCAAATCAATAAACCGGCGTGTGAGGTCCTCGATGCACTTGAAGAAAGTTTCTTTCCTTTGTTTTGCGGGAATTGCCGCTATAGCGGTGTCGGCCTGCGACAATCCCGAAGCCCGCTCCGTCGGCGGCGCTGCTGTCGGCGCCGTCGTGGGCAACCAGCTTGGAAGCGGAGGCGGCCGTGTCGTCGCAACCACCGTGGGCGCCGCCGTGGGCGCTGGTGTTGGCGCGAATACGGAAAACATCAACTGAACAGGCACGGCGAAGGCGCGCTGATTGAAAGGTAGAGCGCTTGTGCCCGCAAGAGCGGCGTGTCACGCTGATGCCAAGTCATCGAAAATGGGGATGAACCATGACGAATCGCATCTTTCTTGCCTCGGCCGTTCTGGCAGCAGGGTTCGGGCTTTCGGCGTGCACCGAAAACCAGGGCGTCAACGCAGCCACCGGCGCCGTCGTTGGCGCTGTCGTGGGCAATCAGATTGGCAGCGGCAGCGGAAACACCATCGCCACCGCAGCCGGTGCAGCCGCAGGCGCGGCGGTGGGCGCAAATACCCAACCGGTGAACTGATACCTTCCGCGGCGCTGGCCCGCCGCGGCATAACGCCCCGACCGGCAAAGGAATCCGCGGCAACCGTCCGGTTGTGAACAGTTCTGAGCGAGCTGCGGTTGACCCTGCGCAGGGCGGAGAGTAGGCAAGTTCACAATATCCATCCGGTCTCGGGCGCCGCGCGCCGATAGACGGACGCTCGCAAGGAGTTTCAGTTGGAAGAGCTGCTCAGGGACTACCTTCCCATCCTCATCTTCCTGGCCCTCGCCACCGGTCTTGGGCTTGTTCTATTGCTCGCGGCCGCAATTCTGGCCGTTCGGGCACCCGACCCAGAAAAAGTCAGCGCCTACGAATGCGGATTTAACGCCTTCGACGATGCCCGGATGAAGTTCGATGTGCGCTTCTAT
>JBCDED010000124.1:0-5630 GCA_039179985.1 Pseudomonadota bacterium | reverse complement strand
TCCGGCCCCACCTCATAGGCGCGCTGGCTGATGGTCGGCCCGACCGTCGCAACGGTGCGTTCCGGCAGGGCCCCGAGTCCGGCCATCGCGTCCAGAGTCGCGTCGAGCACGCCGCCAAGGGCCCCTTTCCAGCCGGCGTGAGCGGCGCCGATAACGCCCGCTTCGGGGTCCGAAAACAGCACCGGCGCGCAGTCGGCGGTCAGGATCGCCAGAACCGTTCCGGGCTCTGCCGTGACCAGGGCGTCGGCCCGCGCGGGCCCGCGGTGCATTGCATCCACCGTCAGCACCTCCGCAGAGTGGACCTGACGCACTGTCACAAGATCACCGGCCGAAGCGCCCATGTCCGCCGTAACCATGTCGCGGTTCAGACGCACCACGTCTTCTTGATCCGACGAGCCAAGCCCGCAGTTCAGGCCGGCAAAGACGCCCGACGAGGCGCCGCCCTTGCGGGTGTAAAAACCGTGGCGCGGCGCGAGGGCATCGGTGGTGACCGCTTCAAGTGTCATGTTGACCTGCCTGCTGACGGAAATCCCTGGGGTGCGGCGTCCAGCGGATGGAGCGCAAGAACACGGAAGAGCGTTCCCATTTCCTCGGGCGAGGTCAAGCGTTCAAACCCGGCAATATGGGCATCCAGCGCCGCGCCCGAGAGCCGCGCGGCCAGGGCTTCGGCACGTGCCCCGATGCCCATGGCTCCCAGAAAGTCCCGCTGTGACACAGGACCGCTGGCGGCGGCCGGTGCGGCACCTTCGGCAAGCCTGCCGAAATCCACATGAGCGCTCAGGTCGGCTTCGCCGGGATGGGCGAAGATGTCGTCATAGGCGTGGTTTCGGACGGCCTGCAAGGTATCGCCAATGGACCGCGTGCCGCCGTAGTCGATGATCAGTGCAAGCCCGCCATGCGTTCCGATCAGCCTGCCGAGTTCTCCGGCAATGGCCGCCGCCGCGCCAGAGAACTCGACGATTTGCCCTGGTGCGGTGTCGTCCAGCAGGTGCGCAAGGGCCGCGAACGCGGTCTCGGGGCCCAGACCAAGGGTAAGCGCGCCGTCCGCGACGCCAACCATGCGTTCGCGCCAGCCGGCGTCGGTCCGCAGGAACTGCCGGATGGGTAAGGCATCGAAGAATTCGTTGGCCACAAGGAAGAGCGGGGCTTCCGACAGCCCGGACACATCGGGGATCCATTCGGTCGCCGCGGGATGCAGCGTCTGCTGCTGCAACTTTCCCAGGCTTGGCGAGGCTTCCACCAACGTTAGCGACATGGCCTTGTGAAACCCCTCGACGCCAGACGTGGCGCGCAGGATATCGGCCATCAGTGTGCCACGCCCCGGCCCGAGCTCAGCCAGGGTAAATGGTTGGGGGCGTCCCTGATCGATCCAGGCCTGCGCAAGGCACAGGCCGGTAAGCTCTCCAAACATCTGGCTGACTTCGGGCGCGGTGGTGAAATCGCCAGAGCGACCGATGGGCTGGCCGGTGGTATAGTAACCATGCCGAGGATCGAGCAGGCATTCCGTCATATAGTCGGCAAGGCTGATCGGACCTGTGGCTTCAATCCGTGATATCAGCCGCTGACCGAGCAGCGTCACCGGCGGCGGGCCCAAAGGATCAGGGCAACCCCGGCGATGATCATAGGCAGGGATAGCGTCTGGCCCATGGTGATGCCAACGGGACCAATGCCGATGACATGGCCCCAGGGATTGTCGGGCGTGATGAATTGCGGATCGGCCTGCCGGAAGAACTCGACGACAAAACGCCCGGCTCCGTAGCCCGCCAGAAACATCCCGGTGATCTGCCCCGGTTTCTCCAGCCAGTCGCGGCGGTAGGCGAGAAACAGCAGGACCAGGCCCAAGACAAGACCCTCTAGCGCCGCTTCGTAAAGCTGGCTTGGGTGCCGTGCACACAGCTCGCCCAGGGGCTGGCCGCAGTCCTGCGCACGCTCTCCGGGAAAGATCACGCCCCAGGGCGCATCCGTCGGGCGGCCCCAAAGCTCGCCGTTGATGAAATTGGCCACACGTCCGAAGAATATCCCGGGCGGTGTGGCGATGGCCACGATATCTGCCATGGAAAGCAGGGGCACTTGGTGCCGCCGTGCAAAAAGCACAATGGCAATTGCAACGCCCAGAAATCCGCCGTGGAAGGCCATGCCGCCCTGCCAGATCATGAAGATCTCAAGCGGGTGCTGCATATAGTAGCCTGGCTGATAGAAAAGCACGTAGCCAAGCCGTCCGCCAAGCACAATGCCGAGGACAATCCAGGTCACGAATTCGTCCGCCTCCGCCCGTGTCAATGGCGTGGGGCGGGTTTTCCACAGAACGTCCGACGTGGCGATCCGTACCGCCATCCACCAGCCGAGGATGATGCCGACCACATAGGCCATGGCGTACCAGCGCAGGGCAAACTGAAACCCGCCGAGATCAATCGAGAAGATTTCCGGCGAGATATTCGGGAAGGGTATGGCGGCGGCAAGCATGGGGGTAGGGGACACGGACCGGACCGTAAGTCAACCTTGAGAATGGCCTGTGGAAGGGCAATATAGTGGGGACAAAGGAAAGGAAGCTTGCCGTGCAGACCCGCAATAAAATGATGGATGATCTGTCGCAACTCATGACCAACGCCATGGGCGTGGCCCAGGGTGCGCGCCAGGAAGCCGAAACCGCCTTTTCCGGCATGGTCGACCGCTGGCTCGCCGACCGCGATCTCGTGACCCGCGAAGAGTTCGACGCCGTGCGCGCGATGGCGCAAAAAGCCCGCGAGGAAAACGCAGCCCTTGAGGCGCGGATCGCGGCGCTGGAAGCGGCCACCAAGACGTAAAAGAACACGGACCCCGACGGGGAATTGTGTGGCCCGCCACCGGGCTGCGCGAACAGGACTCCCTCAGCCAAAGCCGATGATCTGCACAGAAACCGGGCGGTTGCCGTTCCGGTCCGACAGCGTCCGCAATTTTCGAAAATATCACTTTACAGCGCATCGGAACTAACCCACCATATGTTGTAAGGGGATATACAGGCTCCCCCGAACCTAGAGCAGGCACCTAGCCCTTGGTGGGCGCGTCCCCCCATCGGCTACAACAACGAGAGGCCGGGCCATGTCGCTTTCCGAGCAGTATTACGACACCGAGGAAGTCCATCCGATCGACATCGTGGAAACCCTCGCAGAGCATCACGAGTGGGACTTTGACCGGATCGCCGAGGATCAGATCGCCATGGCCGTGGAAGGCCAGTGGAGGACCTATTCGCTGACGCTTGCGTGGTCGGGCTTTGACGAAACGTTGCGTCTGATCTGCACTTTTGAAATGGAGCCGCCGGAGCCCCGGATGCCCGCGCTCTACGAGGTGCTGAACTCGGTCAACGACAAGATCTGGACAGGTGCGTTTTCTTACTGGTCCGAGCAGTCGCTGATGGTCTACCGCTATGGCCTTGTGCTTTCGGGCGGCCAGATGGCCTCGCCCGAGCAGATCGACCGCATGATCGCTGGTGCCGTTATGGCGGCTGAACGGTTTTACCCGGCATTCCAACTGGTTACCTGGGGCGAACAGGCGCCAGCCACGGCGCTCCAGACGGCCATCGCCGAAGCCTACGGTCGCGCCTGATCCAGGGTTTGCCTCTGGAACACCTCTGATCAACTCACTAGGGTGCCCCGCAACACAGCCGATGTTGCGGGGTTTTCCATGGGGTTTGACACGGTAGAGCGGCGAGGCATCGTCCTTCTGGGCTGCGGGAAGATGGGCTCGGCCATGCTGGCGGGCTGGATGGATGCCGGCCTTCCGGCGCGCTCGGTCTGGGTGAACGAACCTGCGCCCTCCGACTGGCTGAAAGGCCTCGACGGGTTGCACCTGAACCGCCCGTTCCCCGAGGCACCGGCGGTGGTCCTCATCGCCGTCAAGCCCCAGATGATGGACGAAGCACTGCCAGCCCTCGCGGAGCTAGACGGGCATCCATTGTTTCTTTCTGTGGCGGCTGGAACCCCGATCTCAAAATATCAGGCCCACCTGGGCGCCGGGGCGCGCATCATTCGCGCCATGCCCAAAACGCCCGCCGCTGTCGCGCGCGGCATTACGGCGCTTTTTGGCAGTGAAACCATCGAGGAGGACGATATGGTGATGGCCGAGACGCTGCTTTCGGCCATCGGACAAACCGTCCGCTTGGCGCATGAGGCGCAGATGGATGCCGTCACGGCCGTTTCCGGTTCAGGACCGGCCTATGTCTTCCACCTTATTGAAATGCTGGCTGCGGCGGGCGAGGCAGAGGGGCTGCCCCCGGATCTTGCGATGCAGCTTGCCAAGGCCACTGTCGGAGGCGCCGGACATCTGGCGGAACAGGCCGAAGAGGACCCGGCGCAACTGCGCATCAATGTCACATCACCAAATGGCACCACCGCTGCGGCGCTGGAGGTGTTGATGGACCCGACCTCCGGGTTCCCGGCGCTCCTGCCCAAGGCAGTCGCCGCCGCGGCACGCCGGTCCGAGGAACTCGGCAATGGATGAAATCAGCTTTGACGACTTTATGAAAGTCGACATCCGCGTGGGTGAGATCGTGAAAGCCGAACCTTTCCCGGAGGCGCGAAAACCCGCGATCAAGCTTTGGGTGGATTTCGGCGGCGATGTCGGTGTGAAGAAAAGCTCTGCCCAGATCACCGTGCACTATACGCCCGGCGAACTGGTCGGTCGGCAGGTTGTGGGCGTGGTAAACTTCCCACCCCGCCAGATCGGTAAGTTCATGTCTGAAGTGCTGGTTCTCGGCGTTCCGGACGCCGCGGGCGAGGTCGTTTTGCTGGGGCCGCAGAAGGCGGTCCCGATCGGCGGGCGCATGTTCTAGGCCGCGGGACGTGCGGCCGTTTAGTGGTCGGGCCTGTCGCCCATGACCTCTCGCCAGTGGCGGCGGCACAGGCTGACATAGGTTTCGTTGCCGCCGACCTGCACCTGCGCGCCTTCGGTCAGTGGTTTGCCGTCGCTGTCCTGCCGCACGACCATGGTCGCCTTCTTGCCGCAGTGGCAGATCGTGCGGACCTCACGCATTTCGTCGGCCAGTGCCAGAAGGGCGGCCGAGCCGGGGAAAAGTTCGCCCCGGAAATCCACGCGCAGGCCGTAACACATCACCGGAACGCTCAGATCGTCCACCGCCCGGGCCAGTTGCCAGACCTGTTCTTTGGAGAGGAACTGTGCTTCATCCAAGAAGGCGCAGTCGCATGGACCCGCATCAAGTCGCGTCTTCAGCTTTCGGAAGAGATCGGTTTCGCTGGAATAGGTATCGGCCTCCGCCGAAATGCCGATCCGGCTGCCAATTACGCCGGTGCCTGCACGGCCATCCAGTTCGGCGGTTAGCAGATAGGTCGACATACCCCGTTCGCGGTAGTTGTACGAGGCCTGCAAGAGCAGCGTCGATTTCCCTGCGTTCATTGTTGAGTAATTGAAATAGAGCTTCGCCATGGCGCGGGTGATGCCCTGCACCCTGCGCGGGTGCAAGGGTGATGTCCCCGCCGACCGGGCCCGTCGGCGGGGGAAACCATCACTCGTACGCGCCCGGGACCAACAAAACCGTTTACGACATTTGGGTGCGGCGGGCTTTCCGCACGGCCAGAGCTAGCCAGTTTTGGTTAGCGTGAAGTTAATCGCAGAGGCGCTCGGCCGGCCGAGCGCGC
>JBCDED010000123.1:0-5969 GCA_039179985.1 Pseudomonadota bacterium | reverse complement strand
GAAATGTCCTGCGAGGCCATCTTCATGGGCAAGCAGGTCGACGGAGTCTATGACAAAGACCCCAAGAAACATGCCGATGCCACGCGCTATGACGAAATCAGCTACAACGAGGCGCTGCTGAAGAACCTCAAGGTCATGGATGCCTCGGCCTTCGCGCTCGCCCGGGACAACGATTTGCCGATCATCGTCTTTTCGCTCGACGAACCCGGTGGCTTCAAAGGCATACTGGCCGGGCAGGGCATCTATACCAAGGTTCATGGCTAGGCGCGCTCTGCAGCTTCTTTCTTTTTGCAAATACCCCGGCCCGACACGGCCCATCTGACGCGACGCTGCGGTCGGGGCGTTTGCGGGCCGGCCGAGGGGCCGATCACGGCAAGCCTATACAACCCCTGTCGGAAACCGCTATAGACCCCGAAAACCAGCAGGAGCAAGGACGGGCAGCATGTCGGATGACTTCGAACTCGACACCGATGACCTTCAGCGGCGCATGGACGGCGCCATGGCCAATCTGAAAACGGAATTTGCCTCGCTGCGCACCGGACGCGCCTCGACGTCCATGCTGGAGCCCGTGATGGTGGATGCCTATGGCGCGCTCACGCCCGTTAACCAGGTGGGAACGGTCAACGTGCCAGAACCCCGCATGGTCACCGTCAATGTTTGGGACAAGTCGCTTGTGGGCAAGGTGGAAAAGGCGATCCGTGAAAGCGGGCTCGGCATCAACCCCCAGCTCAACGGCACCATCATCATGCTGCCGATCCCGGAACTGAACGAGGAACGGCGTCGCGAACTTGGCAAGGTCGCCGGCCATTACGCGGAAAACGCGCGTGTTTCGATCCGCAACGTACGCCGCGACGGGATGGATCAGATCAAGAAAGCCAAATCGGACGGCCTGTCCGAGGATGACCAGAAGTTCTGGGAAAGCGAAGTCCAGGACCTCACCGACAAGATGATCGCCGTGGTCGATGCCGCGCTCGAAACGAAGCAATCCGAAATTATGCAGGTCTAACACTCAGCATGTCAGCCGCCCCCCAACCCGAGCCCGCCGTCGGCCCGCGCCATGTCGCCATCATTATGGACGGCAACGGCCGCTGGGCGCAGGCCCGGGGCCGCCCAAGGCTTTTCGGGCATCACGCCGGTGCCAAACGGGTGCGCGACGTGGTCCGGGCCTGCCCGGGGCTGGGCATCAAGTATCTGACGATCTTCGCATTCTCGACCGAGAACTGGAAACGCACGCAGGTCGAAGTGGCCGGTTTGATGAGCCTGTTCCGCCGGTACTTCACCAAGGAATCCAAAGAGCTGCTGGCCGAAGGTGTCCGTGTACGCTTTATCGGCGACCGCGACCGGCTGGACGCCAAACTGGTCGACCTGATGCGCGGTCTCGAAGAGATGACCAAGGACAACGATCTTGTGCATCTGACGGTGGCGCTGAATTACGGCAGCCGCGACGAGGTTGCGCGTGCCACAAAGCTCATGGCCCATGATGTGGCCGGTGGCCAGCTGTCGCCCGATGACGTGGATGAGGAAACACTGACCCGCTATCTCGACACCCGGGTTCTGCCCGACCCGGATCTGGTGATCCGCACCAGTGGCGAGGCGCGGATTTCCAATTTCCTGCTGTGGCAGTCGGCCTATGCCGAATATGAATTTGTGGACACGCTGTGGCCGGATTTCTCGCCGGAAGAGCTCGCGCGGCTTTGCCACAAGTATGGCGGGCGCGAACGCCGGTTCGGCGCCGTTTTGGTGTGAGCGCGCCCGGCGATCCCATTCAGCCTGACCCGAAGTCCGAGCCGGGCGCCGACAGCGGCATGACCGCGGACCCACCCTCCCAGTCTGACGACGCCGAGAGTCCAACCAAAGCCGCCACGTCACCCGGCCGTTGGGGCGATCTGGCGATGCGTATCGTCTCGGGGCTCGCTTTGGCCGGGTTGGGTCTGGCCACCGTTTGGGCGGGCGGCTGGGTCTTTATCACCTTTGTCTCGATCCTGAGCGGCATCGTCGTCTGGGAACTGGCCGGCATGCTGGCACCCGCCGACCGGGGGTTTGGCGTTCAGATGGGCGCGATGTCGGGATTGGCCGGCTACTGCGCGATCTGGGGTCCGGCTGCCGCCGTTGTGCCAACGCTCCTTGTACCGGTGATCGTCGGCTACGTCACCTTGCCCGAACATCGCCGCGTCTTCCTTCCCTTTCTGGTGCTCATTCTGCTCGCCGCATTCGGGATGAGTTCGGTGCGCGATGCGTTCGGGTTCGTCTGGATGCTCTGGCTGGTTTGCATTGTCGCGGGAACCGACATCGCCGGGTATTTTGCGGGCCGCCTGATCGGCGGGCCCAAGCTCTGGCCGGCGCTCAGTCCGAAAAAGACCTGGTCCGGCACGGCGGCGGGCTGGGTCGCGGCGCTGATCCTGGGGCTGATCTTCATGCAGATCATCGGCACCGGGCTCTGGCTTGCCCTGCTTTCCGTCGCGGCGTCGGTGGCCTCGCAGGCCGGTGATCTCGCGCAAAGCGCCGTGAAACGACGGGCCGGAGTCAAGGATTCAGGATCGCTGCTGCCCGGCCATGGCGGGCTCTTTGACCGGTTTGACGGGATGATCGCGGCCTCGGTCCTGGTGCTTGCGGTTATGGAGACGACGGGCTATCCGCCTGGACCGTAAGCGGGGGAGATCGCGTGCGACGCGTCAGTATTTTTGGAGCGACCGGCTCAATCGGTCAGAACACGATTGATCTGATCGCACGCGCGCCGGAGGCCTATGACATCGTGGCCCTGACGGGCGGGCGCAACATCGCGCAACTGGCACAGGACGCCCGCGCCTTGCGGGCAGATCTTGCCGTCACCGCGTTTCCGGACCTGTTGGAGGATCTGCGTGCAGCCCTTGCAGGCAGCGACGTCATCGCCGCCGCCGGACCCGCCGCCCTGCAGGAAGCAGCCACGCGCCCCGCCGATTGGGTCATGTCCGCTATCGTGGGGGCCGCGGGTCTTGCACCCGGGCTTGCCGCGCTTGAGGCAGGCGCGACCCTGGCGCTGGCCAACAAGGAATCCCTTGTCTGTGCCGGCGCGCTGATGATTGACACCGCACGCCGGCACAATACCCAGCTTCTGCCCGTCGATTCGGAGCATTCCGCGATCTTTCAGGCGCTGCGCGGCGAAGACATGGACACGGTCGAGCGGGTGATCATCACCGCCAGCGGCGGGGCCTTCCGCGACTGGCCGCTCGAAGATCTGTCACAGGCGACGCTGGCCGAAGCCTCCAGCCATCCGAATTGGGACATGGGGCAAAGGATTACGATCGATAGCGCGTCCATGTTTAACAAGGCGATGGAACTAATTGAGACACGGGAATATTTTCAGGTTGATCCCGCCAAGATCGAGGCCGTGGTTCACCCTGAATCCCTGATCCACGCGCTGGTGGGGTTTCGCGATGGGGCTCTGATGGCCCATGTCGGGCCGCATGATATGCGCCATGCCATCGGCTATGCGCTGAACTACCCCACCCGGGCGGATCTTCCCGTCGAGCGGCTCGATCTGGCGCAGATCGGCGCGTTGACCTTTCGCGCGCCCGAACCGGAACGGTATCCGGCTCTGGCGCTGGCGCGGCAGGTGATGGACCGCGGTGGTCTGGCCGGCGCCGTCTTCAACGCCGCCAAGGAACAGGCGCTGGATGATTTTATCGCCGGTCACCTGAAATTCACGGAAATGGCCGAGGTGGTTGACCAAGTTTTGACCGCGCTAGATGCAAAGCCTGGCCTTATTGACGCCCCAATGACCCTTGATAACGTGACCCGAACGGACCATCTCGCAAGGCAGCATGCCCGGAACCTGATGGCGGAACGAGCAGGATAAATTTTGGACATTTTACAACTCCTTCCCCAGTTTGGCGGATTGATCTGGACAATCGTCGCCTTTGTGGTGGCGCTTTCGGTCATCGTGGCCGTGCATGAATACGGTCATTACATCGTCGGGCGCTGGTGCGGCATCCATGCGGAAACGTTCTCGCTGGGCTTCGGGCCAGTGATCTGGAGCCGCGTGGACCGGCGCGGTACCAAATGGCAGGTGGCGGCGCTGCCGTTCGGCGGGTTCGTCAAGTTTCTGGGCGACGCCAATGCGGCGTCAGGCAAGGACGAGGCGGCGATGGAAAGTGCCGCTCTGGATCCCGCCGAGCTTCGCCGTACCATGCATGGCGCCCCGCTCTGGGCGCGCGCGGCAACTGTCGCGGCCGGGCCGGTCTTCAACTTTATCATGTCGATCCTCGTCTTTGCGGCGATCATGTTCTCGCAAGGTGACATTCGCGACCCGCTGACGGTCGGTGATCCGCTGGTTCTGCCGGACGGCACCTATGACCTTTTGCCGGGCGATGAGATCCTGGCTATTGCGGGTTCCGATGCGCCCGGCTTTGAACAGGCCGAGGCCTGGTCCGCCTTCACCGACGGCATTCCGATGACCCGGGTGCTGGACTACACCGTGGAACGCGACGGTGGGGCTCAGGTGGTTGATGGCCCCTACCTCTTCCCGCCGCATGTCAACATGGTGGCACCGCGCAGCGCGGCTTATGACGTTGGCGTGCGCCCCAACGACGTCATTGTCTCTGTCGATGGCGATCCGATCTTTGCCTTCGACCAGCTCAAGGAGCGGGTGGAAGGCTCTGACGGGCGCGCGCTTCTGGTCGAAATCTGGCGGGATGGCGAGATCCTCGAATTTGCTCTCGCGCCCAAGCGCACGGATGAACCGCAGGCCGATGGCAGCTTTGTCACTTATTGGCGAATCGGAATCTCCGGCGGAATGGCCTTTTCCCCGGCAACCGAGCCGGTGGGGCTGGGGGCCGCTTTGGGCGGAGGTGTGACCCAAACGCTACGGATCATTGACGGTTCGCTGTCGGGTCTGTGGCACATGATCACCGGCGCGATCAGCACCTGCAATCTTTCCGGACCCATCGGCATTGCCGAGACATCCGGCGCAATGGCCAGCCAGGGGGCGCAGAACTTCGTATGGTTTATCGCGGTGCTGTCTACAGCGGTCGGGCTCTTGAACCTCTTTCCGATCCCGGCCCTTGATGGCGGGCATCTGGTTTTCTACGGCTACGAAGCCGTGACCGGCCGTCCGCCCAGCGACAAGGTCCTGCGGGTTCTGATGGCCGCCGGACTGGCTATGATCCTGACCCTTATGGTCTTTGCGCTTGGCAACGACATCTTCTGTCCCTGACACCTGAACGCCTGGCAGGACGCGCGATCGGCGAAGAAAGGCCGGCACGGGAAGGCCGTGCTGTTGCCTCTTTCCCGCCTTATTTCGCCGATACCTCAAGGGAAATGCCTCTCTCAGGACGACTGTCATGCAAACGCTTACTCACACCTATCAGGGCCTCAGCCTAGTCTTCACGCTCAATTGGGACCGGCTGATCAACCTGGTCACTCTGGCCATCGCGCTTTTGACCGGCGCCTACGTCGGCAGCCTCCTTTAGGGCGGCCCAAAGCACGCCAAGATAGCCGCGCAAAAGCGCAGTCGAGAAATTTGTGCCCCGGGCGGCAGCCCGCAGGGCCTTTTCGGCTTTTGACAAGCCACATCAATCCCGATAGTCAGATCATTAACGTCTGCGTAGAACTGGGTACGGATTGATGGGGTTGGGCAAAATTTGCGGTACATCTCGCGGTAGGAGACCTGAAGGCGTCAAGATTTCGTATGCCCTTCAATTTTTCACGATAGCGCTGATTGCGGTCTGGTCGCTTGTCGCGGCACTGCCTGCGAGCGCACAGACATTCACCTTCAACAACTTTGCGGTTGAGGGAAATCAACGCATCCAGACGGCCACGATCCTGTCTTATACGGGCATCGAACCGGGCACCTCGTTGAGCGCCGGTCAGCTGAACGATGCCTACCGGCGGGTTGTGGACAGCGGCGTCTTTGAAACGGTCGAATTCGTCCCCCAGGGTCGGACGCTTTTGATCCGGGTGGAAGAATTCCCGACGATCAACCGCATCAGCTT
>JBCDED010000122.1:0-6005 GCA_039179985.1 Pseudomonadota bacterium | reverse complement strand
CGAACCCGAACCCGAACCCGAACCCGAACCCGAACCCGAACCCGAGCCCGAACCCGAACCCGAACCCGAACCCGAACCCGAACCCGAACCCGAACCGGAGCCTGAGCCGGAGCCGGAAAAGGTTTCCCAGCCGGGCACGGCGGAGAAACCGGGGTTCTTTGGTCGCATGCTTGGACGGCGCGAGGCCGCGACGGTGGTGCGCCGGACCCTCGACGACGACATGCTCGAGCAGCTTGAAGAGCTTTTGATTACCTCTGACATGGGCGTTGATACGGCGCTCAGGGTCACGGCGAATATCGCGGCGGATCACATGGGACGCAGACTGTCGACGGAAGAGATCAAGGAAATCCTGTCGACCGAGGTCGCGCGCATCATGGAGCCCGTGGCCCGGCCTCTGCCCATCTATGTGAAGCGGCCTCAGGTGGTGCTGGTCGTGGGCGTCAACGGGTCAGGCAAGACAACGACCATTGGGAAACTCGCCAGTCAGTTCCGCGCCGCGGGCAAATCCGTGGTGATCGCGGCGGGCGATACCTTTCGTGCCGCCGCCGTCGAGCAGTTGCAGGTCTGGGGGCAACGCGCCGGCGTTCCCGTTCTGACCGCGCCCGAGGGCTCCGACCCGGCGAGCCTTGCCTTTGACGCCATGTCGAAAGCCGAGGTCGATGGCGCCGACCTTCTTTTGATCGACACGGCTGGCCGCCTGCAAAACCGGGCCGATCTGATGGAGGAACTGGCCAAGATTGTCCGCGTGATCCGCAAGAAAGACCCGGACGCGCCACACAATACGCTTCTGGTACTGGATGCCACCACGGGTCAGAACGCCCTGTCGCAGGTGGAGACCTTCCAGAAACTTGCCGATGTCTCGGGGCTCGTCATGACCAAACTCGATGGCACCGCGAAGGGCGGGGTGCTGGTGGCGCTGGCTGATCGTTTTGGATTGCCCATTCATGCCATTGGCGTCGGCGAGCAGATCGACGATCTGTCGCCCTTCGACCCCGAGGATTTCGCCAAGGCGCTGACGGGGATCGATGCCTGATCTCCCGTGTGGCCAGCGTCCTTGAGCGACTGGCTGATCTCCATCGAAGGGACCGAGACGGGCCGGCAGATGGCGCTCTATCTCGCCATCCTCGCGGCCTTTCTGCACGCGCTTTTTGGGGCGCTCCAGAAAGGGCGTCACGACCCCTGGCTCAGCCGTGGCGCGATCGACGGAGCCTACTGCCTGATGGCGGCGCCCTTCGCCCTTTTCGTGGTGCACTGGCCGGAACCGCATATGTGGCCAATTTTTGCCGGGGTCTACGTGATCCACATTATCTACAAGGTTCTCCAGGCTCTGGCCTATGTCCGCGGTGCCTATACGGTGGTCTATCCCGTCGTTCGCGGCACGGGGCCGCTTTTTGCGGTGATCGGCGCCTGGATCCTATTTGGCGAGACTTTTACGGTGGTGCAGGCGCTTGGGTTGGTCGTGCTCTTGTCGGGTATTTTCGGGCTGGCGGTCTATAACCTCATCCATATCAAGGTGGACCGCGACACGCTGGTGCCCGCGCTTTGGCTGGCGGTGGCGACCGGTGCGTTTGTGGCGGCCTACACGACCTATGACGCCTACGGCATCCGCGCGACGGCCGATCCGTTCACCTTCCTTGCGTGGTTTTTCTTTATCGACGGGCTGACCTTCCCGGTCATTGCCGCGCTGCGCTGGCGCGCCATGGACAACCCGCCCGCTTTGCCGCCCCTGATCGGGCGCGGTGTTATCGGCGCGTTCGTTGCCTTTTTCAGCTTTGGTTCGATCATGCTGGCCACGCGTCTGGACAAGGTCGGTGAGGCCGCCGTACTACGGGAAACCTCGGTTGTCTTCGCGGCGCTCATTGGCTGGCTCATGCTGGGAGAAAAGGTGGGCCCCCGCAGATTGGCGCTGATGGCATTGATTGCGGCGGGTGCTGTGATAGTTGAAATCGGCAGTTAAGAAGCAAGGCAGGATGGCGGACGAAAAAGCGATAAACCCGGTGGTCAAACAAGTTCTGGAACTTGGCCCGCCGCTGTTGTTCTTTGCGGCCTATCTCTACGTCCGCGACGAAACCTTTGTCATTGGCGGGACAGAGTACGACGGGTTCATCGTCGCGGCGGCGGCTTTCGTCCCGATCCTCTTGGTCAGCATCGGCGTGCTCTGGCATCTCACTGGTAAACTAAGCCGGATGCAGGTGTTTACGGCCGTCCTTGTCGTCGTCTTCGGTGGTCTGACCGTCTGGTTCAATGATGAACGGTTTTTCAAGATGAAGACCACCATCGTCTACGGAGTCTTCGCCGGGATTCTCGGGATCGGGCTTTTGCAGGGGCGGTCCTATCTTGCCTGGGTGATGGCCGAGTTTCTGCCTATGCGGGACGAAGGCTGGATGATCCTCACCCGTCGTCTGACGCTCGCCTTTGCGATCCTTGCGGTTAGTAACGAGGTGATCTGGCGCACGATGTCCACGGACGCCTGGGTCAAGATCGAAACCTTCGGATTCCCCATCGCGCTCTTCATATTTCTCTGGGCCCAGATCGTCAGCCTGCAGAAATACCTGATCGAGGATGAAAAGGGCAGCTGACCGGCCTTTGGCCGCTGCCCCTAACCCTAGCGCTTGTCGAAACCGAACATCACTTTCTGTGCGGCAAGCTCTTCCGCGCGGGTTTGCTTCCGGTCGCGCATTTCTTCTGCAACCGCCTTGCCCTTCTGAACCGCCGGGCGGGCGGCCACGGCATCAAGCCAGCGGGCCAGATTTGGCTTATCGTCGAGCGTCTGTTCCTGACCCTTCCAGTTCTGAACCCAGGGCCAGATTGCCATGTCGGCGATGGAAAAGAAATTGCCTGCCACCCAGGCGTTTTCAGCCAACTGTCCGTCGAGGACCTTGTAGAGCCGTCCGGTCTCGTTGCGGTAGCGGTCCTGTGCATACGGCAGCACATGGGGCGGCTCCATCTTCGGCGCGTATTTGATGAAATGGTGGTTTTGCCCGGCCATGGGGCCAACGCCGCCCATCTGCCACATGAGCCATTCGTCGACTTTCACGCGGTCGCGCTCGGTCTCGCCGTAGAATGTGCCGGTCTTTCGCGCGAGGTACTGCAGGATCGCGCCGGATTCGAAGATGGAGATCGGTGCGCCATCCGGACCGTCGGGGTCGATGATGGCAGGCATCCGGTTGTTCGGGGCGATCTTCAGGAACTCCGGGTCGAACTGATCGCCTTTGCCGATATCAATGAGGTGCAGGGTGTAGGGTAGCCCCATTTCCTCGAGCGCGATGGAGACCTTCCATCCATTGGGTGTGGGCCAGTAGTAAAGCTCGATCGGCTGGGTCATGGGATATCCTCGTGGTCATGTATCCCAGACATGGCACCCTTTAGCCGGGTTGCAAGGCACGGGGTCTCTGCATCTGCGCACGAAGGCGAGACCAGCGGGGTGCGGATGATCCGGGAAGGGCCGCGCGCAAGTCTGAAAGCGGCATGGTGTCGGCTTCGCGCATAACGGCACCGTAAAAGCCGAAGGCGCCGGGGCGCATATAGGTGGACCAGTGGCAGACGATCTGCTGGGCCGGCGCAATGCGGAAGCCAAGTGCGTTGAGCCCGTCAAGGGCAGGGCCATCATCGAGCTGAATATCAACCCAGTTCGATCCCGCCTCAGGCAGACCTTGCCCGAGCGTCTTGGCGCCCGGCATGCGAACACCGCATTCGAGAAGGAAATCGAACAGGTCGTTTTCGCGTGAGGTTACGTTGATGAATTCGGCCACCGCGGCCGCTGGACATGCGAGCGCTTCCGCGGCGCCGGTCTGAAATTCGGCCGCCGACAGCAGAACGGCCCGGCCAAGGGCGCCTGCAGGCAGATGCGGTAAGGCCGAAAGCGCCACGCGGGCGCCCATGGAATGGGCGAGAATGTGAACGCGGCGTCGGGAAATGCTGTGGACCAAGCGAACCAAATGCGCCAGGGCGCGTCCCGCATTGGGCGCATCGTTGAAGACCTGTCGCAGCCAGCCTTGCGCATGCCAGCCGAAAGAGATGCAGAGGCCCTCACCGGGCACACCGCGCCCGAATCCAAGGTGCCGGGGCCAGGAAACGACCCGTCCGACGCCCGGGGCCTCTGGGTCCATGGCAAGCAGTGTTTTATGGGGATTTCCCCGGGTGGAATTCGGAGAATACTTGTACCCGTGGATCAGAATGATCACCGGCGCGTCCGGTGGCAGACTGTCCAGTTCGCGTTCCAGACGAGCAGTTAGGTCTTCTGAAGCGCCATGGGCGACCGGTAGCCGCCCACTTGCACTGACATGGAGGAGTGGCATTTGTGCCTCCCACTACATCTTGTGGTGGGCCGATAGCGCGATCATACGACAGAGTCATGAAGTCTGCGTTACAGCACCGTGACGGTGCCCAAGCGCAACAGACGTCTGGCGGCCGCGTCGCCGAGCGTGGGCGACGCGGCGTTCGACAAGGCAACGCATCGGTACGCAGGCTTGAGATTGACATTTGGGCTATACAATCCTGACGCATTTGACGTATAGACCTTGGTGTCGCATCGCCGCTCAAAGCCGATAAGGACGGTATTGAACGAGAGGATGCGCGTGGCGATTTGTTCACCGGATTGCGGGCCACGTTAAACATGCCGCTAAAGAGGTCAGGGACATCTCAACGCCCCCGACGCTCGTCAATCGGTGGGCGTTTTTTTGTGGCAGAAGGGCCCGCGACCATGGAACGAGACTGGAAACCGAGAACACGCGCTGTCCACGGCGGAACGCGCCGCAGCCAGTATGGCGAAGTCTCGGAAGCGATTTTCCTAACCCAGGGTTTCGTCTACGAAAGCGCCGAGGCCGCGGAAGCGCGGTTTTTGCAGGCGGGCGACGACGAATTCATCTACGCTCGCTACGGCAACCCGACCATCGCGATGTTCGAAGACCGCATCGCTGGTCTGGAAGGCGCCGAAGCTGCCTTTGCCACGGCAAGCGGCATGGCGGCTGTGAACGGCGCGCTGTGTTCCATGCTCAAGGCGGGCGACCACGTGGTTGCAGCGCGGGCGCTCTTTGGGTCGTGCCTTTACATTCTCGAAGATGTTCTGCCGCGGTTCGGGGTCGAGGTCGATTTCGTCGACGGCACCGATCTTGGTGCCTGGAAGGCTGCACTGCGGCCGGGAACCCGGGCGGTATTTCTCGAATCCGTCTCGAATCCGACGCTGGAGGTGATCGACCTCAAGGCGGTGGCGGACCTCGCCCACGGCGTGGGCGCCACCGTCGTGGTCGACAATGTCTTTGCCACACCGATCTTTCAGCGCGCGCTCGATCTTGGGGCCGACGTGGTGATCTATTCGGCGACTAAGCACATCGACGGGCAGGGCCGTGTTCTGGGCGGCGTGATCCTTGGCGCCGAAGAGTTTGTTCGCAAGACAGTCGAGCCCTACATGAAGCATACGGGCGGGGCGATGTCGCCCTTCACGGCCTGGGTGTTGCTGAAGGGGCTCGAGACGCTTGAATTGCGCGTCCGCGCCCAGGCCGCCACGGCGCTCGCTGTCGCAGAAGCGCTGGAAGGGGCCAGAGGTCTGCTCCGCGTGTCGCATCCCTGGCTCGACAGCCATCCGCAAAACACCACCGCCCGGGCGCAGATGACCGGCGGCGGGACCGTTGTCGCCTTTGAGATCGAAGGCGGGCAGGAGGCCGCGTTCCGCTTTCTCAATGCGCTGCAGCTGGTGACGATCTCCAACAATCTCGGCGATGCTAAGTCGATCATCACGCACCCGGCGACAACCACCCACCAGCGACTGGACGAAGCCGTGCGCGACGACCTGGGGATCGGGCCGGGTCTGGTTCGGCTGAGCCTGGGTCTCGAGGACGCCGGCGACATTCTTGCCGATCTCACCCAGGCCCTTGAGGCCGCCGCAGGTCCGGGAACCGCCCGCCGGGCCGGTCTGTAACATCGCTCGCGCGCTTTTGCGCGGGTGTTGCAGGTTCGCGCCGGTGCGGGAAATCCCTGGGGATAAAGCGTTTTGGGCCTCTTTTTGG
>JBCDED010000121.1:0-6023 GCA_039179985.1 Pseudomonadota bacterium | reverse complement strand
CCGGCCCATGCCGCAGGCCTTGCACATCCGCGGGTCCGACCCGTCGCCGGGATCGGGAAAGATATGGGGCGCGAGGACGTCGTTGATCGTCTCCAGCACCTCGGTGATGCGAAGGTCCTTCGTTTCTTCGAGGTCCTCCGCGAAGTCCTTCCACCAGCGGGTCAGAAGGTCCTTCCACTCCACGCGCCCGCCGGAGACGTCGTCGAGCTCCTCTTCGAGCGAGGCGGTGAAGTCGTAGTCGACGATCCGGTTGAAGTAGTTCGAGAGGAAGGCGGTGACGAGCCGGCCCTTGTCCTCCGGCATCAGCCGGTTCTTGTCCTTCTTGACGTATTCCCGGTCCTGGATCGTGCCGATGATCGACGCGTAGGTAGACGGGCGGCCGATCCCCAGCTCCTCCATCCGCTTCACCAGCGTCGCTTCGGTGTAGCGGGGCGGGGGTTGGGTGAAGTGCTGCGTCGGCGCGACGGAGCGGCGCCTGGCGGCCTCCCCCGCGACGATCTCGGGCAGAAGGCCTTCGTCCTCGTCCTCGACGTCGTCGCGGCCTTCCTCATAGACCTTGAGGAAGCCGTCGAACTTGATCACCTGACCCGTGGCGCGAAGCCCGGCTTCGGGCCCCTCGATCTCCACCACCGTGCGTTCGAGCCGCGCCGCCTCCATCTGGCTGGCGAGCGCGCGCTTCCAGACGAGGTCGTAGAGCTTCGCCTGATCGGATTCGAGCTTCAGGTCCGACGGGGCGTTGGCCATGACCGTCGGGCGGATGCACTCATGCGCCTCCTGCGCGTTCTTGGCCTTGTTCTTGTAGACCCGCGCCTCGCGCGGCACGTAGCTTTCGCCGTAGCGGTTCTTGATGGCGTCGCGCGCCATCGCCACAGCCTCCGGCGCCATGTCGATGCCGTCGGTCCGCATATAGGTGATGTGCCCGGCCTCGTAGAGCCGCTGGGCCGCGCGCATGGTCGCCTGCGCGCCGAAGCCGAGCTTGCGGGAGGCTTCCTGCTGCAGGGTCGAGGTCATGAAGGGCGGCGCGGGGTTGCGGCTCGCCGGCTTCGCTTCGACCGATTTGACCCTGAGCTCGCCCGCCTCGACCGCCGCGACGGCGGCCTTGGCGGCGGCTTCGTCGGCGATGTCGTAGCGGTCGAGCTTGGCCCCTTTAAGGACCGTCAGCCGCGCCTCGAAGGTCTCGCCCCGCGGCGTCTCGAGCACCGCCTTGACCGACCAGTACTCGCGCGGCTTGAAGGCCTCGATCTCCATCTCGCGCTCGACGATGAGGCGGAGCGCGACGGACTGGACCCGGCCGGCGGATTTCGCGCCGGGCAGCTTCCGCCAGAGAACGGGGGAGAGCGAGAAGCCGACCAGATAGTCGAGCGCGCGGCGGGCGAGATAGGCCTCCACGAGCTCCATGTCGATCTGGCGGGGCTGGCGCATCGCCTCCGTCACCGCGGACTTCGTGATCGCGTTGAAGACGACGCGCTGGACGGGCGTGTCCTTCTTGATCGACTTGCGCTTGGTCAACGCCTCTTGCAGATGCCAGCTGATCGCTTCGCCTTCGCGATCGGGGTCGGTGGCAAGGATCAGGGCATTGTCGTCCTTGAGCGCGTCGGCAATGGCCTTGACGTGTTTCTTGCTGTCGCTGGCCACCTCCCACAGCATGTCGAAATCGTTGTCGGGATCGACCGATCCGTCCTTGGGCGGCAGGTCGCGCACGTGGCCGTAACTCGCCAGCACGGTGTAATCGCTGCCGAGGTATTTGTTGATGGTCTTGGCTTTCGCCGGGGATTCGACAACGACAACAGGCATTTAGGGGATACACCTCGGGAAAAAGATCACGCGCTCTATGGCGGCGCAAGATGTGGGGTGCAAGTGGCGAATGTCAACCGACGCTGACGGGGTGCGGTCAACTGGCGCGGGTCAGCAGGCCGCCGGGCGCGCGGTCAATGCTGCCGTCCAACTCCAGTTCCACCAGCACAGGCGCCACCTGATCGGCAGCAGTGTTCAGGTCCCGGATCAACTGGTCTTCGGCCAGCGGTGACGGGCCCAGGCGGTCCAGGATCTGTTGATGCAGGGCCGCGGTTTCGCGCAGGCTGCGTTTGTCCGTGTGTGGCGCGTCCTGGGGCAGGGGCAGCACGGATTGCGCAGGTTGGGCAAGCGGGGCAAGTGCCTCCAGAACGTCTTCCGCGGAACGGATCAGCGTGGCCCCGTCCCGGATCAGCATGTTGCAGCCCGACGCGCGGGCGTCCATCGGATGGCCGGGAACGGCAAGCACGTCACGTCCCTGATCCAGCGCGTCACGCGCGGTGATCAGGCTGCCGGACTTTGCGGCCGCTTCGACCACCACCGTGGCGCGTGCCAGACCCGAGATGATCCTGTTGCGCGCCGGAAAGTGCCGCGCCATGGGTTGCAGGCCCACGGGCTGCTCGCTCAGACACAGGCCCTGTTGCGCGATGTCCTGCGCCAGCGCCGTGTTTTCCGCCGGGTAGATTACGTCGACCCCACCGGCAAAGACCGCCATCGTCCCGGTTTCAAGCGCGGCCAGATGCGCGGCGGTATCGATCCCGCGGGCCAGGCCCGACACCACGACATACCCAGCCTCGCCCAATCCACCGGCCAGAGCACGGGCCATCCGCGTGCCAAGCGAGGATGCGTTGCGTGCACCAACCAGCGCAATTGTCGGACGGTTCAAAAGGGTTGCGTCACCGCGCACCCACAGGAACGGCGGCGCGTCTGGCAATGCGGCCAGCTGCGCGGGATACTCCGCCGTGCCCTGGGCGATCAGCCGGGCGCCGTTCTGGCGCCCGGCCCTTATCTCGGCGTGGATTACAGTCTCGGGGCAGGTTTCGTACCCCTTCACACCTGCGGCGCGCGCGACCTCTGGCAGCGCGGCCAGCGCATTTTGCGCAGTGCCGTGTTCAATCAGCAGACGGTGATACGTCGATATGCCGACCCGGCGAGAGCGCAACAGACGAAGACGCATAAACTGGTCATCTTCCGAGGTGGGTGGGAGTGGGGGGTGAGTGGAAGAAGGATGGGTATCCCTTTCAGTCATCCGCGGCTCCGTCCGTTGCTGAAACTTTTTTAGAATCGGCACGGTTAACAACGAATGAACAACCGCGGTCGTTTCGGCCAAGCTCTCATTTGTATCTGATTTTAGGGCAATATTTCTGTATATTGACGATGCAGGCGCGGCCCTTGCAGGCCTGACGCCGTTGCGCATCTCCCCAGAAATGGCGAGGCGCTGGCACCGCGCGGCGTGCGCTGGCGTAGGGCCGGCAGGGAATCAGGCCGCCGAACCACCCACCGTCAGCCCGCCGATCATCAGGGTCGGCTGGCCCACGCCCACCGGCACCCATTGTCCCGCCTTGCCGCAATTTCCGATGCCCGGATCCAGCGACATGTCGTTTCCGATCCCCTGAACCTGCTTCAGCGCCGTGGCTCCGTCGCCGATAAGGGTTGCGCCTTTCACCGGCGCGCCCACCTTTCCGTCCTTCACGCGGTAGGCCTCGGTACAGGAAAAGACGAACTTGCCGTTGGTGATGTCGACCTGCCCGCCGCCGAAACCCACGGCATAGATGCCGTCCTTGAGGTCGGCCACTATATCCGCGGGCGCGCTATCGCCGCCCAGCATATAGGTGTTGGTCATCCGCGGCATCGGGGCATGGGCATAGCTTTGCCGCCGCCCGTTGCCCGTCGCTTCGACCCCCATCAGCCGCGCATTCTGCCGGTCCTGCATGTAGCCCACCAGTATCCCGTCCTCGATCAGCACGTTCTTGCCCGAGGGTGTCCCCTCGTCATCGACCGAGATCGATCCGCGCCGGTCCGGGATCGTGCCGTCGTCCAGCACCGTGACACCGGGCGCGGCAATACGTTGCCCCATCAGACCCGCGAATGCGCTTGAACCCTTGCGGTTGAAATCGCCCTCGAGCCCGTGGCCGATGGCCTCGTGCAGCAGGATGCCGGGCCATCCGGGGCCCAGAACCACGTCCATGACACCGGCGGGCGCCGGTTCCGCGTCAAGGTTGACCAGTGCAATGCGCAGCGCCTCGCGGGCCTTGGACTGCCAGGCGGCGGGTTCCATCAATCCGTCCAGTTCGACCCGGCCACCGCCGAAGGCACTGCCGCTTTCGCGGCGGCCATTCTGCTCCACGATGACCGATACGGTCATTTGTGTCATCGGGCGGCTGTCGCGGACCGAGTGCCCCTCGGGGCGCAGAATCTCGACCTCTTGCAGTGACGCGCTGATCCAGGCCGATGCTTGTACGACGCGCGGATCAAGACCGCGCAGAAAGGCGTCGATCTCCTTGAGGGTCTCGATCTTGGCGGGAAACGTCGCGCCCGCAATCGGGTCGGCATCGGTATAAAGCTTGCGATTGGTCGCGACCGGGGCATCGGCACGGGTGCCGCCGCCATCGCCCACGGCCAGTCGTGCGGTTTCGCTGGCGCGGGTCAGGGCCGCGGCGCTGATTTCGGTCGAGTGTGCATAGCCCGACACCTCGCCACGCACGGCACGCAGACCAAAGCCCTGTGCCGCGTCATAGCTGGCCGTCTTCAGGCGTCCATCATCAAATGCCACCGATTCCGACCGGCGACGTTCCAGAAACAGCTCGCCATCGTCAGCCCCCGCCGTTGCATCGCGTAACGTTTTCAGTGCGTTATCCCGATCCAGCAGGGTATCCAGCGGGGCGAATGGGGCGTCTGTCATGGGGCGTCCTTTCGGGGATTCAGGCAGGGCAGATGCCGGGTGAAGCGTCCGTTTGACGCGCCCACAGCATCTTTATCTTGCGCTAAAGATATGATTGTAAGTCGGCGGAATACAACGGGGTGCCACCGCATTCCTGTGAACCAACAGTGCGATCCAGCTAGATCAGGACGACCAGATGAAAAAGCTTCTTTCGATGTCGGCTGTGCTCGGCATGTTTGCCGCAGCCCCGGCCTGGGCCCAGGAAAACCTGCCGATCATCGGCAAACCCGTGGACGGTGAGATGGGCTTTCAGCCCGCGGTGACGGAAATCGCGCACCGCCTCCAGGCACTGGACTGGATGATCCTGATCATCATCACGGCCATCACGATCTTTGTGGTGGGTCTGCTGGGCTGGGTGATCGTGCGCTATAATCGTCAACGCAATCCGGATCCCGCCAGCTTTACCCACAACACCCCGATCGAGGTGGCGTGGACTGTCATTCCGATCGTCATCCTGGTCTTTATCGGTGCATTTTCGCTGCCCGTGCTGTTTCACCAGCAGGAAATCCCCGAGGCCGACGTGACCATCAAGGCCACCGGCTATCAGTGGTTCTGGGGCTACGAATACGTCGATGACGGCTTTGCCTTTGACGCATACATGATCGGCGCGCCGGCCACCGGTGGCGACAACTCCCTTACCCCAGAGGTCGAGGAGCAGTTGATCGAAGCCGGATACAGCCGCGACGAATTCCTGCTGGCCACCGACAACGCCATGGTCGTGCCTGTTGGCAAGACCATCGTGGTGCAGGTGACGGGTGCCGACGTGATCCACGCCTGGACCATCCCCGCCTTTGGCGTGAAGCAGGACGCGGTGCCCGGTCGCCTGGCCGAACTGTGGTTCAAGGCGGATCAGGAAGGTATCTATTTCGGGCAGTGTTCCGAACTGTGCGGCATCGCCCATGCGTACATGCCCATCACGGTCAAGGTCGTCAGCGAAGAGGCTTATGCCGCGTGGCTGGCCGAAGCAAAGCAGGAATTTGCAGGCGTGCCCACCGACTACAACGTGGCATCGAACTGAGACCCGTTGGGCGAGGATATCCCTCGCCCAGCCGATTTGAGCGAATGACGGACCCGACATGACCGACGTCAGCTACCAGTCCCAATCCATCGAAGGCGAAGCGCGCCTGGGCGACTATTTCGCGCTGCTCAAGCCGCGTGTCATGTCGCTGGTCGTTTTCACGGCGCTTGTTGGGCTCCTGGCCGCTCCCGTTTCGGTCAATCCCGTGATCGCGTTCGCGTCGATCCTGTTTGTCGCCATCGGTGCCGGAGCGTCCGGTGCGCTGAACATGTG
>JBCDED010000120.1:0-6350 GCA_039179985.1 Pseudomonadota bacterium | reverse complement strand
GCAGGGTGTCGAGCAGCGCCGCAGCGGTTGCAAGATCTTCGTCGCGAAACTCCCGGCTGGAGTCCAGCGCCGCACGAACCGCCGTCTCTGCCGCTCGTCGCGTTCGGTTTGAACTCTGCGACGTGAGATCCTGCCAGACGACTGCGAGGTTGACCAAAGCGATTCCAGTTATCGCTGCACCGCCGACGACTTCGCCGACACAGATTGCCACCGCACCCACACTCAGCGCACCGGCTTCTTTCGAAATCTGGCTTATCGACATAGCGCCATCCCACCTCTTGGGGTGACGCTAAAGCGCTCCAAGCCGCCGATCAACGGGGGAAAACGGGACCCCAAAGGGTTTGTACAAAACGGACGCATCGCCGCTGGGAAATTGTACAAAACGGACGAAACGGCCCGGTCAGAGCCCCAGCTTGGCCGAGACGATTTCGTTCACCGCCTTGGGGTTCGCCTTCCCACCGGTGGCTTTCATCACCTGTCCGACGAACCACCCGGCCAGTTTCGGGTTCTGTTGGGCCTTCTCGACCTGCGCGGGATTGGCGGCGATCACCGCGTCCACGGCAGCCTCGATCGCGCCGGTGTCGGTGACCTGTTTCATGCCGCGGGCCTCAACGATCTCGGCCGGATCACCGCCATCTTTATAAACGATTTCAAAGAGATCCTTGGCGATCTTGCCCGATATGTCGCCCTTGGTGATGAGGTCGATGATGCCGCCCAGCTGCGCCGGGGTCACCGGGCTGTCGGTGATCTCGTGATCTTCCTTTTTCAACCGGCCGAACAGCTCGTTGATCACCCAGTTGGCGGCCAGCTTGCCGTCGCGCCCCGCGGCCACCTCTTCGAAATAGGCCGCCGATTCCACCTCCGCCGTCAGCACGGAGGCGTCATAATCTGTCAGTCCGAAGTCCTTGATAAAGCGCGCCTTTTTGGCGTCCGGCAGTTCCGGAAGCGCGGCTTCGATATCGTCGACCCAGCCCTGTTCGATGTCCAGCGGCAGCAGGTCGGGGTCCGGAAAATAGCGGTAGTCATGCGCTTCTTCCTTGGAGCGCATCGAGCGGGTCTCGCCCTTGTCCGGGTCATACAGCCGCGTTTCCTGCTCGACCGCGCCGCCCGCCTCGACGATCGCGATCTGTCGTTTCGCTTCAACTTCAATGGCTTGCTGGATAAAGCGCATCGAGTTCATGTTCTTGATCTCGCAGCGTGTGCCCAGGTGCGAAAAATCCTGCGTGTCCTGATACCGCTCATAGGCGCCGGGCAGGCAGATCGACACGTTCACGTCGGCCCGCAGGTTGCCGTTCTGCATATTGCCGTCGCAGGTGCCCAGATAGCGCATAATCTGCCTGAGCTTCACGATGTAAGCCGCTGCTTCTTCAGGGCTTCTGATGTCCGGGCGCGAAACGATCTCCATCAGCGCGACGCCGGTCCGGTTGAGGTCGACAAAGGACATGTGCGGGTCCATGTCGTGGATCGACTTGCCGGCGTCCTGTTCAATATGAATGCGTTCGATGCGGACCTTGCGGCCCAGCCCGTCGCCGAGTTCGACCAGCACTTCACCTTCTCCCACAATCGGTTGATAAAGCTGGGAAATCTGGTATCCCTGCGGCAGGTCCGGATAGAAATAGTTCTTGCGGTCGAAGGCCGAGGTCAGGTTGATTTCGGCCTTCAGCCCCAACCCGGTACGCACCGCCTGTTCGATGCAGAACTCATTGATAACCGGCAACATTCCCGGCATCGCCGCATCCACGAAGGCGACGTTGGAGTTGGGTTCGGCGCCAAAGGAGGTCGAGGCGCCGGAGAACAGCTTGGACTGCGAACTCACCTGGGCATGGACCTCCATGCCAATCACCAGTTCCCAATCGTGTTTCGCGCCGGCGATCACGCGGGGTTTGGGGGGAGTGAGTGTGAGATCGAGCATCGCGGCAACTCCAGGCAGCAGGATGACATGCGTTCTATGCCAGCCCGTGGTCCGGAGCAAGCCGGCTCACAGTCGCATCAGTTCCGGCCCCTGCGGCGTGAAGCGCACGCGGTGTCCGCTCAGGATATCCTCGGCAAAGCTGTCGCAAATCGCCTGCAGCGCATCTGAGCGTCCGCGCGCCACAATCCGGGCGTTGGAGGTGATCCGTGCGGAGACATCGCCACCCTCCGCAGCGCGCGCCCAGATCAGGGGATGCACTTCGTTCAGATGGTCCCGGATCAGCCAGCGGGCGCAGTCGGCCACCCGCGTCCGGGCGTAGTCGGCCTCGGCTTCGAACCCAAGCCGCTGCTGCAGCGTCACCGCGCAATAGGCCGTCAACATGTTGACCATGGCCTGGTCGGGGCGGGCGTCCACGATGTCGTGCAATCCGTCGATGAAGAAGTCGAGATCAACCCGGGCACAGGCCTCTTCGTCGCTGGAAACCGCATCTATATAGACCCAGGTATAGGCCCCGGCGCCCCAGATGTCTTGGGTGCGGGAGGCGGTGCGACGGGCCTCCAGTTCCAGTTGCGGATAGGTGCCGAACCAGCGCGGCAGCAGGTTTGTGCCAAGCGCGCGCATATGGCGGTACTTGTGCGGGTCGAGATCGATGAGATCCTCATAATCGTCGGCAATCCGTCCGCGCGGGTCGGCATCCGCAGCCAGCAGCGCACAGCGCGCGGCGGCCAGGGAGGGGCTGTCGTTTTCCAGACCGCAATGGGCTTCCAGGATCATCGATGCCTGCTGGAAGTGGCGGTGAAAGGCGGTCCGGTTGGCGCGCGGCACGGTGGCGTCCCAGCCGGTTCCGCGCCAGGCCCAGCCGATGTCGATATGGGCCAGAGCCACCACAAGCGCGGTGGCGTAGTCTCCGGGGCGCTCTTCCAGCACCTCTTCGAGGGCCCGAATGCCGGCGTTGATGGGCGCGTCGCGGGGCGGACGGCCATCGATGAGCGCATGTTCAGCGGCCAGTACGACATCGGCGCGGGCCCCAAGCGACAGAAGGTCAGAGACCGGCATGCCCGAGGGCGTGGTCTCGCGTCCGGTTTCGGCGCGGCACAGTTCGTCTGACAGATCCTCCCAGCGCTCCTGACGGGCGAGAAACCGGCCGTGGGAAAAGACCTGATCCCGCGCCGTCTGATCGGCGCTGCAGTCCTGCACCGGAATGTCCAGACAGTCTTCGGGATTGATGTCCGGCGACGGGCGTATCGGCGCCGGCAGGCCCAATGGTGGACGCGGTGTGGCACGCAGCATCGTCGAGAGACTTTCCGAGAGCGATCGGAAAATTGTCATGAAATTCAATAGCATTATCTTCACAATGTAAGTATTTGGGATGACCGTGAGCGCGGCCACATCGCAAACATCGCTCGAGTCTGCGGCTTAATCATGACCCTCAGACGGAGCTTTTCGCACCATTCAACGGCGATTGTGAAATCCGGTAAACGGTGAGCGCACTACCGGCGCGACCATAGCGCGAAATGGTGCCGTTCGGTGGCCACGCCATGGGCCTGCAGGGCAGCTTCGAAGGCCTGATGCGGCGGTTTGCAGTCCGGAGGCAGCGTGATGCGCTTGTCGTTTTCCAGGATCATCGTGATGCGCACGGCAAAGTCCCAGGTGGTGTCAAAGCGAACCCGCGCCAGCCAGGCCAGATCGATATGGCCTTCCCGGCTGCCCGTCTGCCAGCGCAGACCATCCGCATCGAGCCAGACATGGCTGACCGGATTGGAAATCAGATCCCAGACCGCGGGCAACGTCACCAGCAGCAGCGGCGCGACAATCCACGCGCTCGCCTCGAACTGGGCCCACAGAAACAATACGCCAAGATAGACCGCGACCACAGCCAAGGCCGTGGTCGCGCGCCGCCCGTGCCGGGTGGAGGCAAAGGGCGCCGCAGCGTCGGTCAAGCCAGGATCCGCTGAACCATTTCCGTGGTGTCGCGCGACACGTCGGGGGCCGAGGCAATCCGCTCAAGCGCCGCACGCGCATGGGATTGGCGGGTCGCGTCGTAGCGCTTCCAGGTCTGGAACACGCTGCACATCCGTGCCGTGGTCTGCGGATTGAGCGGGTCGAGCTTGATCATCCAGTCCGCCAGCAAGGCATACCCCGCTCCGTCAGCGCGATGAAAACCGGCGTGATGCATGGCAAAAGCACCCAGCGTCGCGCGAAAGCGGTTGGGGTTTTTCATATTGAAATCGGGGTGCCGGGTGAGCGCTTGCGCTGTGGTCAGGCTGGCCTCGGGGGCGGCCTGCATGATCTGCAGGCCAAACCATTTGTCGATCACCAGCCGGTCGGCCTGCCATTGCGTGTAAAAGGCGTGGACCTGCTCGGTGCCCTTGCCCGCAGCGATCAGGCAGCCCAGAGCCGACAATTGCAGGGTCATGTTATCGGCGGCGTCATATTGCCTGGCCGCCGCCGCGCCGCCGTCGAGCCGGGTCAGCAAGCGCAGGACCGCGCCCCCAAGCGCGCGTTTGCCGGATTGCTCGGCATCCGGCACGAAGGGCTGTTCGACCTGGGTTTGAGCCGCAAGCCGGGGCAGCAGGTCCTGCAAATGCTCCGCAAGGCTGTGTCTCAGCGTCTCCGTCGCCTGCCAGATGGCATCCGGATCCGGGGTGATGCCTTTGTCGAACAACGCGCCGGCGAGGCTCGACTGGGTGGGCAGCACCAACATCAGCGCGCGATACGCCGGGTCAAGCGTGTCGTCGCGCAGCACGGCTTGCATGCCGTCGAGATAGGCGGGCTCGGGCGCGGCGCCGGAGTGTGCCATCTCCGTCAGGGTCTGTCGGGCCAGCGCGTTGCCGGCCTCCCAGCGGGTAAAGCTGTCGGTGTCATGGGCGAGCAGGAAGGCGCGTTCTCGCGTCGAGCTGTCTCGATCGAGGATCACCGGCGCGGAGAAGCCCCGCAGCAGGGACGGCACCGGTTTGGCGGCGAGGCCCTCGAAGGTGAAACTCTGGCGGGCTTCGGTGATCTCAAGCAGATCTGTCGGGTGCACTTCGTCGCCGTTCGGCGACAGAAGCCCGATGGCCATGGGGATCACCCTTGGGCCGGGTGCGGGCGTGGCCGCGGAGGCTTTGGTCTCTTGCGTGAATGTGAGCGTGTAGCTGCCGTCGCTCCAGTCTTCGCTCACGGTGACGCGCGGTGTGCCGGCCTCGGTGTACCAGCGCTTGAACTGGGTAAGATCGCGCCCCGTGGTGTCCTGAAACACAGCGAGCCAATCCTCGATGGTGCAGGCCTGTCCGTCGTGGCGGTCGAAATAGAGATCAAGCGCGCTGCGATAAGCCTCATCCCCAACCAGGTGTTTGAGCATACTGATCACCTCGGCCCCCTTCTCGTAGACCGTTGCGGTGTAGAAGTTGTTGATCTCCTGATAGTGATCGGGCCGAACGGGATGCGCCAGCGGGCCACCGTCTTCCGGGAACTGGCGGGCGCGCAGGTCGATGGCGTCCTCGATGCGTTTGACCGGGGCAGAGCGCATATCGGCAGTGAACTGGGCGTCGCGAAAGACGGTGAGACCTTCCTTCAGGCAGAGTTGGAACCAGTCGCGACAGGTGATCCGGTTGCCGGTCCAGTTGTGAAAGTACTCATGGGCTATGATTGCCTCGATACGTTCGAAATTGCCATCCGTGGACGTCTCGGGGGAGGCCAGCACGGCGGCCGAGTTGAAGATATTGAGCCCCTTGTTTTCCATCGCGCCCATGTTGAAATCGTCGACGGCCACGATGTTGAAAACATCGAGATCGTATTCGCGGCCGTAGACCTCTTCGTCCCAGGTCATGGATTTCTTCAGCGCCTCCATGCCGAAGGCGCATTTGCCTTCGTCGCCGGGGCGGACATAAAGGTTGAGGTCGACCAGCTTGCCGGAGGCGGTGGTGAAGCTGTCTGAATAGGCCAGCAGATCGCCGGCCACGAGGGCAAAGAGGTAGGCCGGCTTGGGCCAGGGGTCGTGCCATTCCGCGACGCCGCCGGTTCGCAGCACCGGGTTGCCGTTTGACAAGAGCACCGGCAGATCACCTTCGACGCGCACGGTGAAGGTGGACATGACGTCCGGGCGGTCCGGATAGAAGGTGATCTTGCGAAAGCCCTCGGCCTCACACTGGGTGCAGTACATGCCATTTGACATGTAGAGGCCTTCGAGCGCGGTGTTGTTGGCAGGATCGATTTCGACCTCGGCCTCCCACAGAAAGGCGGCGTCGGGCACCGCGACGGTCAGGCCCTGATCGGTGATCTCGGGTGTGACGGGGGCGCCGTCGATCCGTGCCGAGATCAGGGTGAGCTGCTCGCCGTGCAGGAAGAAGTCCTGTTCGGGCGCCTCCGGGTTGGGCTTTTGTTCGGTATCCAAAGGTTTTCTGCCGGTTACAGAGACGGTACTCCACAGGGAGTTTCAACCCTCCACTGCCGTGTAGGG
>JBCDED010000119.1:0-6477 GCA_039179985.1 Pseudomonadota bacterium | reverse complement strand
TCTGGCCCATGTCCAAACTGCGTCCCGGAAATCAATCTATAGCTGTCCGGCATCAACATTCGGCTTCAGGCATGTTTGATGCATGCGAGGCCGCAAGCGATCAGAAAAGCTACAGATAGAAAGAGCCGCTTTTTGCGGGCCTCGCATAATTTATGCTAGAATCAAAGAAAAGATGGCTTCTGGCATAAAAGACCATCAAGAAGAGGGGCGCGATTGCGCCCTTATCTATTTTCGACAATCGACATGAGAAATACGCTCTTGGCCTGATGAAAGGCCAGGTGGCCTTGCGCATGCGAGCATGGAAAAGAAGGAATGAATGGTCATGAAAGATGGCGATGATCAGATATACGAGGCCGGGCTTTCCCTGCCGGAGCTGAAGAAGCTGGAGGTCGATGTCGATCTCTATCAGGAGATGCTGGATGATCCGTCACTGACGGATACGCAGAAAGAACAGATCATCGTAGCGCTCTGGGAAATCATCATTGCCTTCGTTGACCTGGGCTTTGGGGTGCATCCCGTCCAGCAAGCCTGTGGAAAAGACAAAAAGAGAGCGGCTGTCTCTCCCCAGGAGTCCGCCGATGACGTAGAATAACAACATACCAAATAGAGAAGGAGGCATATGGCATGAACGTATTGAACAGCCAGGTTAAAGTGGCCACGAAAGCTATCATCTACTGCCGTGTCTCCTCGGTGAAGCAGCGGGTTGAAGGTAGCGGCCTGGAAAGCCAGGAACAGCGCTGCCGTGAGTATGCCGCTAGCAAGGGCTACGAGGTTGCTGCCGTGTTCCCAGATGATGTCTCTGGCGGCGGCGATTTCATGAAGCGCCCCGGCATGTGTGCGCTGCTTGCGTACCTGGATGCGCAAGTTGGAGAGCGCTTCGTCGTCATCTTTGATGATCTCAAGCGCTTTGCGCGCGACACAGAGTTTCACATCAAACTGAGACGTGAGTTTGATGTGCGTGGTGCTCAGATTGAATGCCTCAATTTCCGCTTCGAAGATACGCCGGAAGGCAAGTTCATTGAGACGATCATCGCAGCCCAAGGTGAGCTGGAGCGTGAACAGAACCGACGCCAAGTCGTGCAGAAGATGAAAGCGCGGGTGGAGAAGGGCTATTGGGTCTTTCGCGCGCCCATCGGCTATCGTCATGTGCCGTGCAAGTCCGGCGGTGGCAAAGTCCTCGTCCACGATGAACCCGTAGCGGGCGTCGTGCAGGAGGCCTTGCAAGGTTTCGCCAACGGGCGGTTCAACTCGCAAGCTGAAGTGCAGCGCTTCCTTGAAGCCAGCCCGCACTTCCCCAAGGACCTGCCAGATGGCGGTCTGCGCCCCATGACTGTGACCCGTCTTTTGAAGAAAGTCGTCTACGCAGGTTACGTGGAGGCTCCCAAGTGGGATGTCTCATTGCGCAAGGGTGTGCATGATCCGCTGATCAGTTTTGAGACGCATGAGCGCATCCTTGAGAACCTCGAAGGGCGCAGGCGTCCGGCAGCACGTAAAGATTTTAGTGAAGACTTCCCTCTGCGGGGTTTTGTTTGCTGTAAGTCCTGTGGAAATCCGATGACTGCCGCATGGTCGACAGGCTGCCGCAAGCGTTATGCCTATTTCCGTTGTATGACTCGTAAGTGCCCTGAGTTCAGTAAGTCGATCCCGGTGCGCAAGATTGAGAACGGATTTGCCGAAATCCTCAAAGGCATGCAGCCAACGCGCAAGCTTATGTCTGTGGCGGAGCATATGTTCCGGCAGGCATGGGAGATGCGCATTGATCAAGTCCGCGACACACAGAGCAGCCTACGAAGACAACTCACTGACGCTCAAAAACAGATCGACGGGTTGCTTGATCGTATCGTTGAGGCTTCCTCGCCAAGCGTCGTCAGCGCATATGAGAAGCGCCTCGAACGGCTGGAGAGAGACAAGATTGTAATCGGTGAGAAGTTGAAGAACACCCAACCTCCAAAGGGGAGGCTGGAGGACTGTATGGAACTATCGCTTCAGTTCCTATCAAACCCTTGGAATATATACGATAATGGGTGCTACGCATTGAAGCAAACAGTGCTCAGATTGGCTTTTGTGGAGCCGCTGACCTACTGCAGAAATGGTGCGTATGGAACTCCGAAATTATCGTTTCCTTTCAAGGCGTTAAGCCAAAAAAATGACGTGAAAAAGGCGGTGGTGCTGCCGGAGAGATTTGAACTCTCGACCTCTCCCTTACCAAGGGAGTGCTCTACCCCTGAGCTACGGCAGCCAATCTGTTGGTGAGCATCAGAAAATTTGCCCGGCAAACACCCATGTCTATGCGCCACTTTCACCCAACTCAATGTTGAACAAAATCCATCTGGACAGGCCCCCACCTAGCCAAGGGATAGCCCTCCCTCTGAGCTAAAGCAGTGCCAAACGCTCAGTTAGCTGTTCATCCCGCGTCGTGCAAGCCCTCAAAGATCCGAACCTCCACCTCCGCCGTGCTTAGCGAAAGGCGGATCGAGTCCCGCGATTTGTTTCCGCCAATCCTCATGATCGCTGCCCGGGCGGACGGCTCCCGGCGAAAGCAACCTGCGCGACCTGCCGCGCTACTGCGATGCGCCATGGCCCTGCTGGACCCACGCCGCCCCCTCGGTTATGGGGTCAGGGCGGCAATAGGACCCCCATGGCAAAGCAGCCCCCCAAAACCCGCGAGGACCGACTCAAGGCCGCGCTGAAGGCCAATATGGCCCGGCGGAAGGCCCAGGCGCGCGCGCGGGCCGAAGAGGGCGCGCAAGCGACCGATGAGGCCGGGCAGGAGAGCGAGAATGGATAGCATCATCGTCCAAGGCGGCGGCCCGCTGGCCGGCGCGATCCCGATTTCGGGGGCGAAAAACACCTGTCTGAAACTCATGGGTGCTGCCCTCCTGACTGAAGAGCCGGTGACGCTGACCAATGTCCCGCGCCTGTCGGATATCCGCACGTTGTCCCAATTGCTCAGGTCTCTTGGCATCGAGATCGCGAACCTCTCTGATGGCCATGTTATGGTCCTATCGGGGCGCACGATTGCCAGCCGTCGGGCGGAATACGACATCGTTCGCAAGCTGCGTGCCTCTTTCAACGTGTTGGGGCCGCTGCTGGCGCGGGAAGGCGAAGCCATCGTCTCGCTGCCCGGCGGCTGCGCGATCGGGGCGCGGAAGGTCGACCTGCACATCATGGCGCTGGAGAGATTGGGCGCCAAGATCGAGCTGGAAGCGGGCTACGTTCATGCCACGGCCCCCGCGGCCGGACTACAAGGCGCGGTGATCGAGTTTCCCTTTGTCTCCGTCGGCGCCACCGAGAATGCGCTGACCGCCGCGACTTTGGCCAAAGGCACCACCGTGATCCGCAACGCTGCGCGCGAACCCGATACCGTCGACCTGGCCAAATGTCTGAGCGCCATGGGTGCCAAGATCGAAGGAGCGGGCACATCCGAGATCACCGTCGAGGGTGTCGACCGCCTGCATGGTTGCACGCATCAGGTCATCGCCGACCGGATCGAGCTGGGTACCTACATGGTCGCGCCTGCCATGTGCGGCGGCGAGGTGGAACTGCTGGGCGGCCGTCGCGATTTGGTTGCCGCCTTTGCCGACAAGCTGGAAGAGGCGGGCGCCGAGATCGCCGAGACCGAGAAAGGCCTGAAGGTCGCGCGCAATGGCAGTGCCATCCGCGCAGTCGATGTTAGCACCGCGCCGTTTCCGGGCTTCCCCACCGACCTCCAGGCCCAGATGATGGCCCTGATGTGCCGGGCCGAGGGGTCGAGCGTTTTGGAGGAGACGATCTTCGAGAACCGGTTTATGCATGCGCCGGAATTGATCCGCATGGGCGCGCGCATCGACGTCCATGGCGGGACCGCGACAGTCACCGGCGTTGATCGGATGTTCGGCGCCCCGGTGATGGCCACGGATCTGCGGGCGTCGGTCTCGCTCATCTTGGCCGGGCTTGCCGCCGAAGGCGAGACCCGGGTCGCCCGGGTCTATCACCTGGATCGCGGTTACGAACACGTGGTCCGCAAGTTTTCGGCCGTGGGTGCGCGGATCGAGCGGGTGAAGGACGATGCCTGACGACGACCCGCTGGCCGATGCCAGCTTCCACGACGGCGAGGCGCGGCCCCTGCGTCTCTGGGCGACCGATCCAGAAGACTTGCAGATCGTGTCCGCGCTTTGCCAGGACGCCGTTTTGCAGGCCTCCGACATGCGCTGGCTCAAAGGGGATCGGGCGCTGGTTTTTCTGCTGAACCGTTTCCGTTGGGAGCATGGCCGTCGCACGCCGCAGCGCGTGCGCACCTTGCTGACGGCCACCGATATCCGCCACGTCCGCGGCCAGGGCATCGTGCCGGGCGATCCCGACACGGTCTTGTCGCTGCTGTCGGTCGAATGGGTCCCGGCCGAGGATGCTGACGGTGCCCTGCGCCTGACTTTCGCGGGCGATGGCGTGATCGAGGCCCAGGCCGAGTGCCTGGATGTCACTTTGCGTGACGTGACGCGGCCTTATGCGGCGCCTTCGGGCAAGGCCCCCGACCACCCCGAATGATCGCCCGTCCGCTGGCTGCCTCGGATGGCGCGGCCTGGCACCGGCTCCTGGTGGTAGGGGCGGAGGAATTTCCCGACGGTTTCCTTCAGTCGACGGACGAAGTCCGCGCGATCCCGTCCGACCGCCATGGTGCCATCGCGGGCAGCGGCGATTGGCACGGCGTCTTTGCGGGCGCCGCCCTGATCGGGTTTGCCGCCTTGCGCCGCGGCGGCCCGTCGCGCATCCGTCACCGGGCCAGTCTAGGCCCGGTTTTCGTGGCGGCGACGCATCAGGGCACGGGCGCGGCCGACCGCCTTATGAACCATCTGGTCGACACCGCGCGGGCCGACGGCATCGCCTGGCTCGACCTCTGGGTCGCGGCGGCCAATCCGCGCGCGCATGCCTTCTACCGGCGCCACGGCTTCACGGACATCGCCCGCCGCCCTGACGCGGTTCGCTTGAACGATGCCTCTGCGACCGACATCCTGATGACCCGCCATCTTGAGCCCCCCGCACCAGGCGGCTAAGGCGAGCGTCATGCCCCAGTTCCTTTCGACAACCGATCCCGATTTCGACGCCCGCTTCAACGCGCTGCTGACCATGAAGCGAGAGGACGCGCCGGATGTGGACGAGGCCGTCGCCGGCATCATCGCAGACGTGCGTGGCCAGGGGGATGCGGCCGTGATCGCCCTGACTGCCAAGTTCGACCGCCTGGATCTGACGCCGGAGACACTGCGCGTCTCCGAAGCCGAGATCGACGCCGCCATCGCCCAGGTCTCCCCCCCGGAGGCCGACGCCCTCGACATCGCGGCCCGCCGCATCCGCGCGTATCACGACCGCCAGATGCCCTGGAACGAGACTTGGCGCGACGAAGCCGGCGCCACTCTGGGCTGGCGCTGGAGCCCGGTGGATGCGGCAGGCCTCTATGTCCCCGGCGGCCTGGCCTCCTATCCATCCTCCGTCCTGATGAACGCGATCCCCGCCCAGGTGGCGGGCGTGCGCCGCCTGGTCATGTGCGTCCCGACACCCGACGGTATCCTGAACCCGCTGGTCCTGCTCGCCGCCCGCCTTTCGGGTATTCACGAAATTTACCGGATCGGCGGTGCCCAGGCCGTCGCTGCCATGGCCTACGGCACCGACACGATCGCGCCCGTCGACAAGATCACCGGCCCCGGCAACGCCTATGTTGCCGCCGCCAAACGCCGCGTGTTCGGCCGCGTGGGCATCGACATGATCGCGGGTCCGTCCGAGATCCTGGTCATCGCCGATGCCGACAACGACCCCGATTGGATCGCCGTCGATCTGCTGTCCCAGGCCGAACACGACGAAAGCGCCCAATCCATTCTGATCACGGACGACGCGGCTTTTGCAGGCAAGGTGGCTCAGGCCATCGAAAGACGCCTCGAAACCCTCGACCGCCGTGTGATCGCTGGCGCCTCTTGGCGCGATTTCGGTGCCATTGTCGTCACGCGCGACCTGTTCGAGGCCGCCGCCCTGTCGAACCGCATCGCCCCCGAACACTTGGAACTGGCCGTCGAAGACCCCGACGGCTTGGCTGAACGGATCACCCATGCCGGCGCCATCTTCTTGGGCCAGTGGACACCCGAGGCCATCGGCGATTATGTCGGCGGCCCCAATCACGTGCTACCGACGGCCCGGTCGGCCCGCTTTTCATCAGGCCTGTCGGTTTTAGACTTCCTCAAGCGCACCACCTTGGCCCGCATGACGCCCGAGAGTCTTCGGGCCATTGGCCCCGCCGCCGTTCGCCTTGCCGCCTCTGAAAGCCTGCAAGCCCATGGTCTGAGCGTGCAAGCCAGGTTGGATCGTTTGAACCGGGCGTGACGACCGGCCGATCCGATGGGCCCTTTCGGTCCAGAGCAGATATTGGCCGCTCTTCTGACCTTCCCCCCGATATCCGGGCCATTGCGAACTGGAGTTTTCCACCTTTGAATAGATGAAGGAGGAAGCCCCATG
>JBCDED010000118.1:0-6632 GCA_039179985.1 Pseudomonadota bacterium | reverse complement strand
GTACCGAGGGTCGCCATGGCCCGGGTGAGCGCGACGATGGCCAAAACCTCATCGAAAAGGCTGAAGAGCTGGGGTACACAGTCGTCTTCGATCGGGAAGAGCTGATGGCGCTGAACCTCGACGAGGTCGAGAAACTGCTCGGGGTGTTTGCCCACAACCACACCTTCAACGATCAGGAAAGAGAACGGAACATCATCTCTTCCCGATCGAAGACGATTGTGTACCCCAGCTCTTCAGCTTTTTCGATGAGGTTTTGGCCATCGTCGCGCTCACCCGGGCCATGGCGACCCTCGGTACCTGCGGGCAATAGAAACCGCTCGCCGCCCGCCATGATGACCTGAGCACCGGACTCGATTACCGAGGCGGCAATCTCGGCCGCGTTGCGGCGGCTTTCGTTGGAGGCGACAAATACGGCTGTGCCGGGTTCCGCGATATGACCCGACTGTACGAGAGCAACGGACTTTCCCGCCTCCATGGCCTCCTGTGCGATCGACATCTCCTGGCCCGAGGCCGCGGTCAACGCCTCTTTGCCGTTCATTCCGAAACTGTCGGCAACAACCTTGACCCCGTAGGCATGGACCGTCGCACCACCGTGGGAGGTGCCTGTCACTCGGTCCGCCATGTGCCCGGTGTAAACGCCCAGCGCTGGCAACTTGTCCCAGTTCAACTCGCCATCCGGTCCGACTGTGTGCATACGCGCCGCGAGCCAGTGATTCACGCCGGTGCCATCGGGGTGGAAAAAGATCACGTTACCGGTCTCCTGCGCCTGAACAGCAGTGCCAAGTGTCAGAAACATTCCGGAAATTGCCGCGAGGCAGGGTATCTTGGTCATCAAACTCTCCTGAATGGGTGTCACGATGGACAGAGTTGAGGGGATTTGGAACAAGCAAGAGCATTGTCGTTTGTCGTAACAGGCGGACGACAAAAGCACTAACAGGTTGCCAGTGAGACAATCCGGCGCAGGCCCGCAGCGCGCGCAAGCGTTTTTCACGCTCGAAGCAGAAAACCCTAGGTCTGATCCGGCCGATCCGGTAAAATCCGCATAATGAAAATGATATTGTCGGCATACAGGCGCCGCCGGACACGCAGCGACATGACACTGATCGTAAGGTTGCATCCCGTTTCACGGATCGCCGCGTCAGCTCTTTTGACGCTGTCTCTGGTGATCTGGTCCATCGCGCCGCTGGCGAGCCATGCGCCACAGGTCATCGACACGATCGAAGAGCATCTGGCAATGATCGCGGATCATGGGCATTCGCACGGATTTTACGAAGACATGCTCTGGGCCGTTCACGGTCACAGCCATGATGCCGCCGACCACGATCATGCTCAAGCTGTGCTCGCATTGAATTCACATACAGCCGTAACCGTCATGCGCCGCGATATCTGGCGGCGCGCCGAATTCTCCGGCGTTTCACCGCCGCGTTTCAGGATCGACCGACCTCCTCGTGTGTGATCTGCGCCGCGCTGCTTTGGCGCGGCTCATCTGATCCAACAAAACACACAACGGAGATCACGAATGATCACTCATCTGCGTGGCAGACGCGCGTGGAACGGACGTTCCGCGAGGCCGCTTTGCCTCATTTTCATCGCGCTGGCTTTCAGTGCCGGGCCGGGACTGGCCCATAACGTCACCGCTGGCGATGCCGGGTACATCCAGGAAATCTGGGGCGTGCATATCATGCCCTTTGTCTATCTGGGCGCCAAGCACATGGTGACGGGATACGACCATATCCTGTTCCTGCTCGGCGTTGTCTTTTTTCTCTATCGGATGCAGCACGTCGCCATCTATGTCAGTCTCTTTGCCCTTGGCCATTCGGTGACGATGCTGGCCGGTGTCTGGTTTGGCTGGGGTGTCAACGCTCATATCATCGACGCCATTATCGGTCTTTCGGTGGTTTACAAGGCGCTCGACAATCTGGGCGCCTATCAGCGCTGGTTCGGCGTCCAGCCCAATACCAAGGCGGCGACGCTGATCTTTGGCCTGTTCCACGGCACAGGCCTGGCCACGAAAATCCTCGATTACCAGATCGACGAGGACGGGTTGTTCTGGAACCTGCTGGCCTTCAATGTGGGTGTCGAGATCGGCCAGATCCTGGCTTTGGCCGTGATTCTCATCGTCATGGGGTATTGGCGCCGCAGCCCGCTTTTCTTTCGTCAGACCTATACCGCCAATGTCGTCATGATGTCGCTGGGCTTCATGCTGGTTGGCTACCAACTCGCCGGTTACTTCGCGACCGCGTAAAGGAGGAACGAGATGTTTAACGCAGAAAAACCAAGTCTCGACGCATTGCCCAGCTCGGCGCAATTGCTACGGTCCACCGCGATTGCCGGTCTGAGCGCCGCCGCGATCCTTGTCGCAGTCGTGCTGCCCGCTGAATACGGGATCGATCCGACGGGCATGGGCCGGGTGCTGGGCCTGACCGAGATGGGCGAGATCAAGCAGGAACTGGCACGCGAGGCCGAAGAAGACGCGCAACGGCATGGCGCAGGCGATCAGGACTCGTTTCTCGATGATCTCTTTGGTCTGTTCGTGAGCAGCGCCCATGCCCAGGAGGCCTGGCAGGATGTCGTGACGTTTTCGTTGGAACCCGGTGAGCACACCGAGGTGAAGATGCTGATGGATGAGGGCGACACCGCCGATTATGCGTGGACCGCGACGGGCGGCCGGATCAGTTTCGATCTGCATGCCCATGGCGAGGGTCAGTCGGTGAATTACGACAAGGACCGCGGCGCCACCGAGGGCGAGGGATCGATCGAAGCGCCCTTCGCGGGCGAACATGGCTGGTTCTGGCGCAATCGCGACAAATCGGCGGTGAAAGTAACCCTGCACCTGCGCGGCACCTACGACGCGGTTGTGTCCGCCGACTAAGGCGCTGGGCCAAAAAACTGATCCACAGCTTTTGGCCGAATGCCGCGCGAAAACATGGCCCGGCAAACGGATAGCCGATCAGTTCGGCGTGCCCGGAGGCGCGGACGCGGTGCAGACGTTTTTCTGATAGATGAGCGGCGCGCAGCGCGAACGTCATTCACCAGAGGATGGGACTTGCGCCGCTGGCCAGCAACAAGAGGCTGGATCGACCCCCGAAACACCCGGGGGTCGTCAGCCTTTAGGCGAGGCTGCGCTCGACTTCCTCGCGTTCGAAGATCTCGATCACATCGCCTTCACGGATGTCGTCGTAATTCTCAAACGCCATGCCGCATTCCTGACCCGACTGAACCTCGGGGACCTCATCCTTGAAACGCTTGAGCGTTTTCAGGGTGCCTTCGTGGATCACCACATCGTCGCGCAGCAGGCGCACGCCCGCCGAACGGCGCGCAACGCCTTCGGTCACGAGACAGCCCGCGACCTTGCCAACGCCAGTGATCTTGAAAACCTCCTTGATCGACGCATAGCCGATAAAGTTCTCGCGGATTTCCGCGCCCAGCAGGCCAGAGGCCGCCGCCTTCACATCGTCCACGAGATCGTAGATCACCGAGTAATAGCGAATCTCGACGCCCTTCTGGTTGGCCGAATTCCGCGCCGGCGCATTGGCCCGGACGTTAAAGCCCAGAACTGGCGCGCCGCTGGCTTCGGCCAGGCCTATATCGGATTCGGTGATGGCACCGACACCCGAATGCAGGACGCGAACGCGCACTTCTTCGTTGCCGATTTTTTCCATCGCCTGAACGATCGCCTCGGCGCTGCCCTGCACGTCCGCCTTGACGACAACGGGCATCTCCTTGACGTTCTCATCTTCCTTGGCCTGCGCCAGCAACTGTTCGAGCGAGGTCCCGGCCCCGGCAGTGGCACGTTTCTCCTTGGCGAGTTTTTCGCGATACTCGGCGATCTCGCGAGCCTGCGCTTCGGTGTCGACAACGTTAAGCACGTCTCCTGCCTCCGGCGTGCCGTTCAGGCCGAGAACTTCGACAGGCACGGAGGGTCCGGCCTCTTTGACACGTTCGCCACGATCGTTGATCAGTGCGCGGACCTTGCCGAATTGTTCGCCGACGACAAAGATATCCCCCTGCTTGAGCGTACCGCGTTGAACCAGGACAGTCGCGACCGGGCCACGACCCACATCAAGCTGGGCCTCGATCACCGCACCTTCGGCGGCACGGTTCGGGTTGGCCTTGAGCTCAAGAATTTCCGCCTGTAGCGCAATGGCTTCAAGCAATTCATCAAGACCCTGGCCGGATATCGCGGACACCTCGACATCCTGCACCTCGCCCGAAAGCTTTTCGACGATCACCTCATGCTGCAGCAGATCAGTGCGGACTTTTTCCGGATTCGCCTCGGGTTTGTCGATCTTGTTGATCGCGACGATCATCGGCACCTCGGCGGCTTTGGCGTGATTGACCGCCTCGACCGTCTGCGGCATCACCGCGTCATCGGCGGCGACGACCAGCACAACGATGTCCGTGACCTGCGCACCCCGTGCCCGCATCGACGTGAAGGCCGCGTGGCCCGGCGTATCGAGAAATGACAGGACGGCGCCGCTGTCGGTCTTCACCTGGTAGGCACCAATATGCTGGGTGATGCCACCCGCCTCACCGGCGACGACCTTGGCGTCCCGGATCGCATCCAGGAGCGACGTCTTACCATGGTCGACGTGACCCATGATGGTGATGACCGGCGGGCGCGGTTTCAGATCGGTCTCCTGATCTTCGACCGCATCAATCACATCCTCGACATCGGCATCGCTGACCCGGCTGACCTTGTGGCCAAATTCCTCAATGATGAGTTCGGCGGTATCGGCATCAATCGACTGGTTCTGGGTTACCATCATGCCGTTTTGCATCAGAGCCTTGATAACATCGCCCACGCGCTCAGCCATTCGGTTGGCCAGTTCTGAGACAACAATCACTTCTGGCAACTGGACTTCGCGAACCACCTTTTCACGGCTTTCGACCCCGCCCATCGCTTTCTGTCGCGCGCGCTCCTGCTTCCGCTTCATCGCCGCAAGCGATTTCTGCCGTCCGCCCTCGGCGCCAGACAGCGCCTGATTGAGCGTCAGCTTACCCGACCGCCGCCCGCCATCGTCGCCTCGGCCACGTCCACGGTTGCGTGCGTCGTCTCGTTCCGGGGCCTTGCGCGGAGCCTGTTTGGGCGCACGCGATGCTGGTTGTGCAGCTTCTGTCGGCGTAGGTGCCGGCGCTGCCGCCGCGGCTGCAGCTTTCTTGGCGGTGGCCTCTTCGGCTTCGCGTTTCAGGCGTTCTTCCTCTTCGGCCTTGGCCTTGGCGCGCTCCTCGGCCTCGCGTTGTTCGCGTTCCTTGGCTTCGGCTTCTTCCCGGCGGCGCAAGCGTTCGGCCTCACGGGCTTTCTCCTCAGCGGCGCGGCTCTCGGCTTCTTCGGCCTCGCGTTCCTTGGCCGCTGCGAGGGCCTTCATCCGGCGTTCCATCTCAGCATCGGAAATGCCGGCCGGGCGCTTGGATCTATCCGGCGTTCCGGGCGTACCGCTGCCTTGCGGACCCGCACCGGTCTTCGGCTTTACAATCCGCTTGCGCTTGGTTTCCACCACGACGTTCTTGGTGCGACCATGGCTGAAGCTCTGCTTCACGTTACCCGAACGCGGGCCGCCACGTACACCAAGCGTTTTCTTTCCGTCGTTGTCATTCATTCGGTTACTTCTTCCCTTTTCGCGACGCGATCGCCGCCAGAGACGCGCAGGCCCTTCAGTCTCGCCGCCTCATCTACAACACGTTTGCACAAACCACCAGACGCTAGTGCCGCATGGATTGTGCCGGCCCGGCCGAAGGCCTGACCCAGTTCATCCGCACTCAGCCAGCCGATCCAATCACCCTTGTAGGGCGTGCTGAGCTTCGATTTTCCTCGTTCCGAGCCATCTCTGGCCTGGACAAGAACCTGCGCCTGTCCGGTGGCGAGCCAGTCCTTGACCTTTTCATAGCCCGCGACGGCGGAACCGCCCTTTCGGGCAAGGCTGATCAACTCCACGACGCGACGCGAAAGCTGCGCCTCGATCAGGTCCGGCAGGCCTTCGGGGACCGTGACCGGTTGGCGCGCCGCACGGGCGAACAGACCTTTCGCCACCGCCTTTTCCAGTGCGGCCCGGTCGGACGACACCCACACCCCCCGTCCGGGCAGTTTGCCCGCGACGTCGGGCACAATTCGGGCGTCGGGTGCGACCACGAACCGAATCAATCCGCATTGCGGCTGAACGGCACCTGTGGCGATGCACTTGCGTTCCGGACCGTTCGACCGGTCTTTGGTTCGGTTGCCCCGACCCATTGCGCCGCCCGACGAGGCCTGAGATCAGGCCCCGGCCTCCTCTGCATCGGAGTTCTCTTCGGCGTCTTCGTCCTCTTCGGCGGCGGATTCGAGATCCGCCGGATCAACCCATCCCAGCATGATGCGGGCGGTCATAACCAGATCCTGTGCTTCTTCGAGTGACATGTCGAAGGATTCAAGAATGCCATCATCCTTGACGCGCTCACCCTCGACAGTCGTCCAGCCACCTGCCAGTTCCCAATCCGCACAAGTCGCAAAATCCTCGAGCGTTTTCACATCGTCTTCGGCCAATGCCACCACCATCTGGGGTGTCAGACCCTCGAAATCAATGAGACTGTCCTCGGCGCCCAGACCGCGCGCTTTGTCCAATGCCTCGCGCGCCTGGGCGTCCAGCACGTCACGG
>JBCDED010000117.1:0-6851 GCA_039179985.1 Pseudomonadota bacterium | reverse complement strand
GGCTTTGAGGCGGCGATGCAATGGGACAGCCCCCGCGACCCCATTCCCCTCAATCAGCGGATCACGCATGTGGCCGCGACGACCCGGATATCGCCTAACTTCCTGCGCATGCGGCTGGAGGGCGATTTCACCGCGTTCCTGACCCCTGACGCCGGCCTGCATTTTCGGCTGCTCTTCGGTCCGGAAGGCGCTGAATGGCCGACGCTTGATCATCGCGGCGTGACGCACTGGCCGGGCGGTCCGGGCGCCTGGCACAAACCGGTCTATACCGTGCGCGCGATCGCCGAGGCGGGGGACTGGATTGACCTCGACATCGCGTTGCAGTCCCGAGGCCGGGTCACCGCGTGGTCCCAGACCGTCGCGCCCGGCACAGAGATCGCGGTGACCGGGCCCAATGGCAGCGCCCTGCCTCGGGCCTCGTGGCTCGGTCTGATCGGCGATGAAACCGCGATGCCCCTCATCTGCCGCATCCTGGAGGCCGCTCCTGAAGGAACGCGCGGAAAAGCCGTGTTGTTCCTGCGCGATCCCGATGATGCGAAAATAGCCAGCCAACCCTCCGGAATCTCACTGCGCTTTGCAAAAATGCATGAAGAGGATCCCGTAGAGGCGATCGCCGATCTCGATCCACCGGAGACGGATTGCTACGTCTTCTTTGCCGCCGAACGGACTCAGGCCGGACGCGCCCGCGCACTCTTCAAAGAGCGCGGGTTCCCGGCGAAAGCCTGCACGGCCGCCAGCTACTGGACCCAGCCAAACCAGGACGACTGATCAGTAGACGTCGCGAACGTACCGCTTTTCGCGTTTGAGCGTGTTGACGTATTCGGTCGCCGCGTCCTCGCTCAGCCCGCCCTGATCCGCAACGACCTTGTGCAGCGCGGCATCCACGTCCTTGGCCATGCGCGTGGCATCGCCGCAAACATAGAAATGACCGCCATCCTGCAACGCGGCATAAAGGTCCTTGCCGTTTTCGATCATGCGGTGCTGAACGTATATCTTTTCCGCCTGATCGCGCGAAAAGGCCAGATCGAGACGGGTCAGCAGTCCGGAGGCGCTCATCGCGCCGATCTCGTCTTCATAGATGAAGTCGCTTGCCCGGTGCTGGTCCCCGAAAAACAGCCAGTTTAATCCTTCCGCGCCCCGTTCGCGACGCTCTTCGAGAAAGGCCCGGAACGGTGCAATGCCGGTCCCCGGACCCACCATGACCATCGGCAGATCGTCATCCTCGGGCACACGGAACGCCTTGTTGGCCTGCATGAAGATACCCGCCGTTGCGCCTTCGGGCACTTGATCGGCCAGAAAGGTCGAGCAGACGCCGCGATGCGGCCGACCCTCATACATCCAGCGCACGGCCGCCACCGTCAGGTGCACTTCGCCGGGATGCGCCTTGGGACTGGAGGAAATCGAATAGGCCCGGTGCTGCAGGGGTTTGAGCCAGCCCACCACCTGAGCCGGATCGAAGGCCAGGTCGGGCTTCATGTTCAGCAAGTCGAGCGTATCCTTGCCCCACAGAAAGGCGTCCAGAGCTTCCTTGTCGCCATTGCTGACGACATGGGTGAACTCGTCGTCCCGCACCATCGGTTCAAGCCCCCGGATGAGCTCGCGCGACGGCGTCATGATTTCCAGCCCCGTGGACAGCAACGCGCCCAGGGGTGTGTCGCGGCCTTCAATCGGCGTATCAGCGTCCGCGCCGAGCCTTTCCAGCCAGGACTCCACCAGATCGGGGGCATTGACCGGCATGACGCCAAGCGCATCGCCCGCCTCGTAGGCCATGCCGTCTTCCGGCAGGGCAAAGGCGACATGCCGGATCTCCTTGGCCGATTTCGCACCAGACAGGATACGATTTTCGAGCATCTTCGAGACGTAGGGATTTTTTCGGGTCCAGCCGGATTTCTTGGCCAGCGGCACAGCCGCTTCTGCCACCGGACCGTCGCCCTGCGGCACAGCGCTGTCGAGCCAGGCGCTGGCGGCCTCCTCGAAATCGATGTCGCAATCGACGCGTGCGGCCAGACGCCGGGCACCCAGTTGCTCAAGCCGGGTGTCGAGCAGTTTTCCGGCCTGACAGAAATGCTCGTAACTTGTATCGCCGAGCGCCAAAACCCCGTAACTCAGGCTTTCCAGCCGCGGCGCCGTGGTTGCCGACAGCGCCTCCCAGAACAGTTCCGCATTGTCGGGCATCTCACCTTCGCCGTAGGTCGAGATGACGACAATGAGGTTTTCCATCTCGGCAAGCTGCGGCATCTCGATTGCATCGAGATCGTTCACGCGGGGAAGAAACCCACGCGTTTTCGCCAGCGCAGCGGCCTCGTTGGCCACTTCCTCGGCATTGCCGGTCTGTGTCCCGAACAGGATATCGAGCGGCGCTGCCTGCGCCTGCGCCTCGGCGGGCGCGACATCAATCAGGCCCAGCGCCGCCTGCGCTTTGATACCGGACATAAAGCCCTTGAGCCACGCGCGCTGGTCTTCGGAAAAGGGCGCTTCACCGGGAATGTAGGGGGCGTTCATCAGGCTCACTCCGCCGCCTGCCGCGCGGCCACCTCGGGCAACGCGTTCTTGGCGAACAGCTCGTCAAAGCTGGGGATCTCGCCCAGAGCCGCGCGGTTCTTGGCGCTTTGATGCATGATCCAGGAATACGTGCCGGGGCTGTCCATCGACAGGATATTGCGCAAAGAAAGCGCCCGCTTGAAGTCACTGAGACGCTTGTTCGCCACCAAAGCCGCGAGCGACGGGTCGTCATAATCCGCCACCGCGGTGCGCGCGTGTTTGGTCAGGGCGGCGGTCAGTCCGAAATCCTCTGTCAGGATCAGGTTGCGCACCGTCTTGTCGCGGGCCAGCCTGTCGGCGCGACCCACTTTCTTTTCCGCCAGCATCTGCGCGGTTTCCAGAACGGTATAGCTGTTGATCAGGCGGTACATGTCCTCGCCGGTAGCCCCCCCCTGGCCCGGCGTGGCGCCGCGATGCACGGGCTTGCCCCGCTTCCACGCGGCTTTGAGCAGCGAGATCTGATGTGCAGACAGCGCGCTCGCCAGTTCTTCCAGCAGTTCCTTGCGGCTGCGGGCCGCTAGAATTTCGTCGGCATCCTGATACTGAAGCAGCGCCTTGGGCATGATCCAGGCAAAGTCACCCTTCACCTCGTCCCAGCGGCTCAACAACTCTGACGCTTTGCGCGATCCCGTCGCCTCGACATGCCATTCCAGCAATTGACGCACTGCATCCTGGTGCACATCCGCCTCGACGCTGCCGTCGGTCAACGTGCCCATAAACACCGAATCCTGGCTCAGCATGTCTGGCAAACGCCCCTCGGGATCGTATTGATAGGCGAACCCGCCCGACATTCCGTTTCCATAGCCCTTTGAAAATCCACCGAGATTCAGGATCGCTCCATTGGTCATGTACTCAGCGCAGAAATCGCCGACGCCTTCGACGACGGCTGTGGCGCCTGAGTTTCGAACGGCAAACCGGTCGCCGGCCTGGCCTTCGATAAAGGTTCGTCCGCCGGTCGCACCGAACAGGGCAAAGTTGCCGATCAGCACGTTCTGGCCGTCCGCCGTGCCGCCGCCCGCCGGGGCGCGCACGATGATCTCGCCACCACAGGCGCCTTTGCCAACACCGTCATTGCAGGTCCCGGTGTGGTCCATGACCATGCCGTCGTTGCAGAACGCCGCAAAGCTCTGGCCGGCGGAGCCCTGCGTGACCACCCGGATGGTACGCTGGTCAAGATACCGCCTGCCTCGCTTATCCTCAAAGGCGGCGTCGGGCAGCGTCTCCAGATCGTGGTTCAGCAGACGTTCGATATCGACGGCCAGCTGGCCGCCGACAGTCTTGTTGCTGTTGTTGAGCGGGGCATTGGGGCGAAGTTCAATCGCCCGTTCTCCGCCTTCGATCACACGCGCCCGCACCTGATCAAGCAGCGCATCGTCGACCTCGAAATCGCGTTCCAGATAAACCGGGTTCTCGACGCGGTTTTCCGGCACATGGGTGAGCATCGCGCGCAGCGTCAACTGCCCGATCGAGGCCGGGTGGTCCAGCAGGTGCAGCAGATCGGACCGCCCGCGCGCCTCGTCGAGGCTCTTGAATCCCAAAGTCGCAAGGATTTCGCGCACCTCATGAGCGATGTTCAGCAAGTACTGCGCCAGTGCGCGCGGATCGCCGTCGAAAACCTCGGGATTGGTCGTCAGACCCGCCGGACACTTGATGTTGCAGTTCTTGGCCATCACGCATTTCAGCATCATCAGCGCGGTGGTGCCGAATTCAAAGCTGTCACCCCCCATCAAAGAGGCCTTGACCACATCGGATCCGGTCTGCATCGCGCCGGAGCAGCGCAGCATCACCTTTTGCCGGATACCGTTGGCACAAAGCGCCTGATGCACCTCGGCAATTCCGATCTCCGCCGCGCGGCCGGTGTATTTCAAAGAGGTGACGCTTGCTGCCCCCGTGCCGCCGGTATTTCCGGCAACGTTGATCACATCGGCGCCCGCCTTGGCCACGCCCACGGCAATCGTTCCTATGCCTTCGGAACTGACAAGCTTGACGATCACACGTTTGCGCGCGGCCTTACAATCATGGATGAGCTGCGCAAGATCTTCGATCGAGTAGGTGTCGTGATGCGGCGGCGGGCTGACCAGTTCGACACCGGGGGTTCCGCCACGGGCCGCGGCGATTTCCACCGTCACCTTGGGCGCGGGCAGTTGCCCGCCTTCGCCCGGCTTGGCCCCCTGCCCGATCTTGATTTCCAGCTCTTCGAGATTGGGATCGGCAAGATAGCCGGCCCAGACCCCGAAACGGCCCGATGCAAACTGCTTGATACGGCTTGCGCGGATCGTGCCATAGCGGCTGATATGCTCGCCGCCCTCGCCGGAATTAGACATGCCACCGGCCATGTTGGTGCCATGAGCTACGGCCTCGTGCGCGGTGGCCACCAAAGCGCCATGGCTCATCGCGCCAGAGGCGAGCCGCGGCGTGATTTCATGTGCCGGCTGCACCGCCGCAAGCTCGATTCGCGCAGGCGCGCTCCGCAGGCGCGACAGGTAATCCCGCGCCCAGCCTTTCGCCACCACTTTCAGCGCGCCCTTGGTGACATAGTGGCCCTCGATATCCGTGCCGAACCGTTCGACCAGCGATTGCGCCAACGCATCGAGCCGGGCAATCTCACGCGATTTAGGGCCGGTGAGACGCAGCAAAAACTCAGTGTCGCACAGTGTCTCGCAGTCAAGACCCCGGATAACGAAATCATTGTTACCCGCGCGGTTGAACAGCATCATCTCACGCTTGATGTCTTCTTTTGCGTCGAGAAAGGTAACATCCGCCGGAAAGGCCAGAACGTCGCGCAACGCTGCCGGCCGCTTGTGGCGCTCCTCGGCCATCATCCGGCTAAAGGCGCGATACCCGGGTGTGATCTTGAAATTGTCAATCTGCTCGACGCTGAGCTTTTCGAAACTCGTGTTCACGTAGCCTGCGTCGTCAATGCCAAAAGCGTCGTCCATCTGCCGCAAGGTCATCAGACGCAGCGGATCGGTTTCGCCATCCAGGGCCTCGACCTTGTCGTCGCCGGAAAACGAGATCGCCTCTTCGGTCAGATCCACGAACCCGCGCACCGCGGTCGTCCCATAGCTGTGGCCCGCGCCTTCCGAACGCTCTTTGAACAATCCGAGGATCGGGATGTCGGCGGGGCCTTCCACCGACAGAGCACGCTCATGCCAGTCGGCCACGGATTGCGCAATCCGGTCAAAGCGCGCGCCGCCCACAACGGTTTTCATGTTGGGCAGGTACTTACGGAAGACCGGGTCGTTGGTGTCGAGAAAATTGGGCTCAAAAAACTCACCGCCGGAATAGCTCTCGACCGTGCAAAGACCGACTTTGCCCATGGTCTTCATCAGCGCTTTTTCCGCAGCTTTCTGGAATTTGTAATAGGCTTCGGTCGCGTCGTCGCCATACACCTCTTCCGCCCGCAGCCGGACGGCCAGAGGATAGACGGCCGAGCCGCCAAAACCCAAAGCACACGCGATATGATGCGACGAGGCAATCTGCCCGCTTTCCACCACCAGAGACACTTTGAGGCGCAGTCCCTCTTCGATCAGCCGCTGATTGATCGCCGAGACCGCCAGCGTCATGGGGATCGCCGCCTGCGACCGGGCGATATGCCGGTCGGTAAGAATCGCTATGCCGCCCTTGTCGCGGGCGAACACCACCACGTCATTGGCAACCGCGTCGATTGCGTCGACCAAAGCCGCCTCGTTGGCCGACCCGTTGCCAAAGACGGGAGAATAAAGGATATCGAAACGCTCCCAGGGCGTGTCGGTCTGCGCCTTGATCTTCAGCATGTCCGCCATACGCAGAACCGGTGAGTTCACCACGATCTGACGGCTGCGCGACTGACCCAGATGCGGCTTTTCGCCCAGCGCAACACGTAGGGTCATGCCGTCCGCCTCACGAATGGAGTCGAGCGGCGGGTTGGTGACCTGCGCGAAACGCTGGCTAAAGTACTTCGCTACGCCGCCCTCATTGTCCGACAGCGCATTAATCGCATTGCCGTAGCCCATGGCCGATACTTTCTCTGTACCGGTCTGCAACATTGGGTCCATCAGGAACTTAAAACTTTCCTGATTGTGGGTGTAGGCCACATAGCGCGCGGGCGTATCCATATCGCCGAAGTACCGCGTCGCGGCAAGCTTGGGATCGGCATCAGCGGAGGGCAGATCGTCGATACTGATCTGCGCTTTGGCCAGCAATGCTGGGTAATCGGCCTGAGCCGCCAGAATTTCCAAGGCCTCTTCGGTCTCGTAAATCTTCCGTTCGGCGTGATTGTAGTAGATCATGCCCCCGGCCTCGACGCGGCCACGGCGGATCACCGTTTC
>JBCDED010000116.1:0-7026 GCA_039179985.1 Pseudomonadota bacterium | reverse complement strand
CCAGCCTCGCCCGAGATCAGGCCCGGTGCTTCGAAGTCAAACTCGTCGGTTTCTGTGAACGTCGCGCCCGTCGGAGCGAGACATCCTGCCAGCAGGCCGATGCACCCAAGCGCCCCGGCCCACTTCATGTGCTTGCTTGTCACCATTAGAATTTCAACCTTGCGCCCACCATGGCTGCCACGATGTCATCATCGGCGGCCGGTCCGTCAAGTTCGTAATTCCGCAAACCGATGTAGGCCTGGACGCCGACGTTGGTGAAGTTCTGCACCGCAAAGATGCCGTAGGTTTTTGAAGAGGCGCCCGAGACAAGGTCGTCCCCATCGTAGTAGTCGATCGCGAAGGCCGTGGAGCCGAGGTAACTTGCTTCAAACAGATCAGCTTCGTAGCCCAGCTTGACGTAGTAGAACTGCGGGTCCGGATCGTCCGTATCTACCAGTGACTGTTCGCCTGCGGACAGTGTGAAGCTGATGCCGCCGGACAAGAGGATGGATGCTGAGAGGTTTATCTGATCGTCGACGCTGTCTGAATCGGGTTCTGCATAGGCGATGGCCGCTTCCAGTTCCGTGCCGCCGAATTCAGCTGCGTACCGCAGGGCGATGTCCCATTCGTCATCGGTGCCGAACGAAGCAGACGCGACAAAGCCTCCGAATTCCGGTGTATCATACCTCAGCCTGTCGTCGCGCCCCAACCCGTCGAAGTTGCTGAATGCGTCCTTGATGGCCGTGTCGGAATTGTTGAACGTCAGCCCGCCGGCCATGGCGGAGATGTTCGAGTATCCAACCACGCTGGTGCCGGAAAGATCCGCCTCTGACGTTCCGTCGGAGGCGGTGCTGCCCTGGCCCAGTGAGAGCTTTCCGTATTCGCCCGCGACATAGACCTCCAGAATCCGCTCCTTGAGTTCGAAATCAGTGGATGTCTCGGAAAAAGACACATCATTTGACGAGTTGGACTCAAGCTCCAGTTCGATACGGGCGCCCGCCGAAACCACGCCCTCATAGTCGGCGCGTATACCGAAGCGGGTCGAGCTGTTGTCGTTATCGACAAAGAAGAATTCGCTGTCGGTGTCGTTGTCGCCGTAAAGGATTGCGCGGTTCACCTGTCCGTAGAATAGCACGCGAACGCGATCGTCGCCGGCGAGCATGATGTTGTCTTGTGCGGTGACGGCCAAAGGAGCCGTTACGAGAGGCAGCGCCACAAGGGCTGCCGTGACCAGTCTTGTCCCAGTCATTTCAAATACCTTTCGGGTTAGTCTTCCAAAGCGGCCGCCCGGAATCGGGGCGAACCACGATCACACCTAGTCGCGCGGGATCAAATTTTCCGTGTCAGCGCCGAGGATTTACTGAAGCTTCGCGAAACCGATACAAAACCTGCAAGATGCGCACAGTCCTATGCGTCGGGTGCGATCATTTCAGAGGCATTTAATTCGGAGATGGCGGCGCCATCTTCGCCGCTTTGATGGGCAGTGGTCAGAGCAACCGGCCGGGACACCAGAGGCCGGTTCGGCAGCGCAAGCTACACAGGGTCAGCGTCGGGGACGCAACCCTGCCCGCGAAGGAGGACACCCAAAAACGAACGAAGACCGCGCCAGAGCGCGGTCTTCATAAAAAGCAAGCTGAGCTTCGTTAACTTGAAGCCTGGTCCACGCAAGCCGCCGTCGCGCTGTCCCAAGTCTGTCCTGCCGGACAGCTTGCAACGGTTTGCTCTTTGCTGTGTCCCCACAAGCATCCCTCGGCCAAAGCCAGGGTTGGGGCGGCGGCAAACACGGTGGCCACGAAAAGGGTCTTAAGCGTCATGTCGTCTCTCCCAATTGAACTAGTCCTACACGCGAATCGTAGCATGGCTGGGGAATTCGACCAACGCTTTGTCAGCTCTCTCCGAACACGCGCTCAAAAATCGTATCCACGTGCTTAAGATGGTAGCCAATGTCGAACTTTTCGGCGATTTCTTCGTCGCTGAGCGCGGCTGTCACCTCGGGGTCTGCCTTGAGTTCGGACATGAAGTCGGCGCCATCTTCCCAGACCCGCATGGCATTGCGCTGCACCAGCCGGTAGGCGTCTTCGCGGCTGACACCTTTCTGGGTTAGCGCCAGAAGCACACGCTGAGAATGAACTAGGCCACGAAACTTATTGAGATTGCTAAGCATATTTTCAGGGTAGACGACCAGCTTGTCGATCACACTTGCCAGTCGCGCGAGGGCGAAATCCAGCGTCACCGTCGCGTCCGGCCCGATGTTGCGCTCCACCGACGAGTGGCTGATGTCGCGTTCGTGCCAGAGCGTCACGTTTTCCATCGCGGGCACCACCGCCATGCGCACCAGACGCGCAAGCCCCGTCAGGTTCTCGGTCAGGACCGGGTTGCGCTTGTGTGGCATCGCGCTCGACCCTTTTTGGCCTTTCGAGAAAAACTCTTCCGCCTCAAGTACTTCCGTGCGCTGCATGTGGCGGATTTCGGTGGCGATGTTTTCGATGGAACTCGCCACCACCCCAAGCGCCGCAAAAAAGGCAGCGTGCCGATCGCGGGGGATCACCTGCGTGCTGATCGGCTCGGGTTCAAGCCCTAGCATCTTGCAGACATGGGCCTCGACCGCGGGATCGATATTGGCAAAGGTCCCGACCGCCCCAGAAATTGCGCCCGTGGCCACCTCGGCACGGGCCGTTTCCAACCGCTGCTTGTTCCGGTCCATCTCGGCATAAAAACGCGCAAAGGTCAGGCCCATGGTCGTGGGTTCGGCGTGAATCGCGTGGCTGCGGCCAATCCGGACCGTTGTCTTGTGCTCAAATGCGCGCCGTTTCAGCGCCGCCAGAAGCGCCTCCATATCCGCCAGAAGTATATCGGCGGCGCGCACGAGCTGGATGTTGAACGTCGTGTCGAGCACATCTGAGGATGTCATGCCTTGATGGACAAAGCGCGCGTCATCGTTGCCGATGATCTCTGCCAGATGGGTGAGGAAAGCGATCACATCATGCTTGGTCACCGCCTCGATCTCGTCGATGCGGGCCACGTCGAATTCCGTGTCTTTGGCTTTCCAGACCGCTTGAGCGTTTTCCCGCGGGATCACGCCCAGATCCGCCTGGGCGTCGCAGGCATGGGCCTCGATCTCGTACCAGATGCGGAACTTGGTCTCAGGCGACCAGACGGCCACCATCTCGGGGCGGGAATAGCGAGGGATCATGCAAGGACCTTGGCGCGATTGAAGAGGGACCGGGTGTCTCTTAGTCTGTGGCGCACCGATCAGCAAGATTGCCCCCGTGATGCGCACCGCTTTCTCTGTCCCGCTTCTTCTTTTGGCCCTGGCCACCGGTGCCGTTGCCGAAGACTGGCAGAGCCTGGGGCCGGGAGAGATCGCACCCGCCCTGGCAGATGTCACGCTGCAGTACGACAGTGCCTCGCAGCGGTTTTTTGCAAGCGGGCGCTCGCTTTATGATGCGGGACAGGAAAGCTGGGGCTATTGGCGCGAGGATGCAGGAACCTATTGTTCGCAGTGGCCGCCGGGCGAAACCTGGGACTGCTACACGCTGGATGTGAACCAGGCGTGGGATGCGTTCCGGTTCGTTGCGCGGGATGGCTCGGAAACGATCGGACGGATCACCAGGTGACGGTTATGAAAAAACTGTCGATCACCTCATTCCTTGGCGCCTGGTCGCTTGAGCGAGCCATCAACGATATCTCCGTCGGCGGCGAGGGGCGCCTGTCGGGCACGGTCGATATCCGGCGCGAAGGTGAGGGCTGGGCCTACAACGAGAAAGGCGCGCTCCGGTACGGCGACCAGCCGCAGCTGGCCGCCACCCGGCGCTACCTTTGGCAGAGCCTGCCGGGGCAACGGCCTGGAATCGAAGTGCTTTTTGAGGATGGGCGTCCATTTCACATCATCGATCTGGGCCAGACAATGCCCCATGCGGAACATGTCTGCGCGCCCGACCTCTACCACGTCACTTACGATTTTGCGCAGTGGCCGACCTGGTACTCCGTCTGGCGCGTGTCGGGGCCACGCAAGAACTACCGGATGCTGTCGCGCTACCGCCCGCAGGGTGCCACGGGCCTTGCGCCCCCGAGCCCGCTGGGGCAGATAGGCGAGTAACGTCTACATTTAGGGAACACCCCATGGCTCACGCGGCAAAATCCCCCGTTCTCACCGAAGCGATCTGGCAGGCCGAGGGCCTGGGGTTGCGGCTGAAGCAGGCGGCGCTTGTTGTCGTGGGAATTCTGGCGCTGGCCGTGTTGGCAAAGGTAAAAGTGCCCATGTGGCCCGTGCCGATCACCATGGGTACCTTCGCGGTCCTGACAATCGGTGCCGCCTACGGTCCGCGCCTCGGGCTTGCGACGATCCTCGGCTACATGCTGATTGGCGCCCTTGGGTTCGATGTCTTCGCCAGTTCATCGGCCGAAAGCTTCGGGCTGACCTACATGATGGGCGGCACAGGCGGTTACCTTGTGGGCTATGTCCTTGCCACGTTGGCCCTTGGCATGGCGGCCCGGCGTGGGCTTGACCGGTCGGTGGGCGGCATGGCGCTGGCCATGCTTGTCGGCAACGCCCTAATCTACATTCCTGGTCTTCTCTGGCTTGGCCAGCTTTATGGCTGGGACAAGCCGATCCTGGCATGGGGTCTGACGCCCTTTCTCGTCGGCGATGCACTGAAGCTGGCGCTGGCCGCGCTTCTGGTGCCCGCGCTCTGGAAGCTGATCGGGTCCGCTCGCAGCTAACCTATCAGTAAAGAAACAAAAAAGGGCGCCGCTTTGCACGGCGCCCTTTTTTGTGTGAAACAGGATCAAACAGCCGCAAGTACGGTCTCGATCTTTGAGGTACGCTCCAGCGTGCGGTGCACCGGGCACTTGTCTGCAATCTCAAGAAGGCGCTGCCGCTGCTCTTCAGACAGATTGCCTGTCAGGTGGATTTCCCGCTTGAAGACATCAATCCGGTCGCCGGAACCTGCCATGGCGTCCTGCGCGTGGACCTTGTCGTGGGTCACGTCCACATAGACGTGGGCCAGGGGCAATTCCTTGCGGCGGGCATACATGCGCAGCGTCATCGCGGTACAGGACGCCAGACCGGCGGAAAGAAAACCGTAGGGGCTCATCCCCTTGTTGGTCCCACCGTAGGCTTCGGGTTCATCTCCGAGAACATGGTGGTAGGGACCGTTGTTGATGTCTTGCAGAAAGCCCGCCGGGTCTGACTCCGAAGAGCGCACAACACCCTCGGGTGCCCCCGGCGGCGGGGCGGGCGGTGACAGCTCCAGATACCGCGTCGCCCAGGCAGAGATCACCTCGGCCGCGTATTCCGCGTCATCGGCGCGCGTGATCAGGTGGTCGGCGTCGTCAAGCGTGACAAAGCTCTTGGGGTGTTTTGCCGCGCCAAAAATCTGCGAGGCATTTTCGATCCCGACCACATTGTCCAGCGGCGCATGGAGCACCAGGAGTGCGCAACCCAAGTTGGAAATCGCGGTCTGGAGTTTCTCTGCTGCGACGTCTTCCACGAAAGCCTTGCCGATGCGAAAAGGGCGTCCGCCAAGGTTCACTTCGGCCGAACCGTCCTTCAGGATCGTGTCGAGGGCATCGGCGAAATTATGTGTCACATGACCCGGGTCGAAGGGCGCGCCGATGGTGGCGACAGCCTTGACCGATGGGATCTCTCCCGCCGCGCGCAGCACAGCCGCACCGCCCAGCGAATGGCCGATCAAAAGCGACGGTGCCATCCCGCGGGTTGTGAGATAGTCCGCCGCCCGTTTCAGGTCTGCGACATTCGAGGAAAAGCTCGTGTTCTCGAACTCGCCGCTGGAATGGCCGAGCCCGGTGAAGTCGAAGCGCAGGACAGCGATGCCGGATGCCGCCAGTCGCGCCGCGATCCGGCGGGCCGCCGGGATGTCTTTTGAACAGGTAAAGCAGTGCGCAAAGAGCGCTGTCGCCAGATGTGGGCCATCCGGCAGGTCGAGCCGGGCGGCCAGGGTGTCGTCGTTGTGTCCGTCGAACGTGATCCGTTCCATGCCCATGGCAAACCTCCGGGAAACGTCAAAGGCGCGGGTTGGGTCCGAGCGCGCCGGTTGCCTCAGTAGTGGGGGTCAGGGCGATTCCGCGCAACCGATCTCACGGGATGGTGAGGCATCGCGTCGGTGCAGAAATGCACAGTCAAATTTCAAGCGACCCCCATAAGGCGCGGATCGAAGGGGTACTTCGAGAGGTTCTCATAGCCCGTTTCGGTCACCAGCACCTGATCTTCGAGCTTGATCGAGAAATCTCCGCCGACCTCACCCACAAGCGCCTCTGCGCACAGTACCATGCCCGCTTCCAGCTCGTACTCAAATGCGCCATCCACAAAGACATCCGGATAGCGGATCAGCGGCCACTCGTCGCAGAGCCCGACACCATGCATCAGACAGCCGTATTTCTGTGGGACGAACCGTGCGTCCAGCCGATGCGAATTGAAGGTGAGGTCGCGCATGGCGACGCCCGGACGCAGCATCGCCATGTTGGTCATAATGTGCTCGTGGGCGTGCTGCATGGCATAGACCATGTCTGGCCTTGGCGCGCGGTCGCCGATCCACCACGTCCGGCTGATATCCACGCAGATACCGTAGGCCCCCACGAGATCGGTGTCGAAGGCTACGATCTCATTGTTCTGGACGATGCGGGCGCCACACTCCTGAAACCAGGGGTTTGTCCGTGGGCCCGATGTCAGAAGGCGGGTCTCGATCCATTCACCGCCGCGCCGGATGTTTTCGGCATGAAGCACGGCCCAGATATCGTCTTCGGACATGTTGCCGCCGGGAACGCCCTCACGGGCCGCCGTTTCCATAGCGGCAACAGCGTTTTCGCAAGCAAGCGAGGCGCAGCGCATGGCCTTGATTTCGTCGGGCCCTTTGATGGCGCGGGCCTTTTCGGTCAGTTCCTCGCCTTCCATCACCTCAAAACCCTGCGCCTCAAGCGCGCGCAGCCCGTGCAGCATCACCTTGTCGACAGCCAGCCGCCGGTTGCCGCCTCCGTGCTCGCGGATCAGTCGACGAACTTCATTCGCAAAAACATCTGCTTGCACGT
>JBCDED010000115.1:0-7123 GCA_039179985.1 Pseudomonadota bacterium | reverse complement strand
TGGGCAAAGCATCGGGGTCCGAGATATGGACATCGCCATCAATTACCAGCGAGCCGCCATCCGCTTCGAGATAAGCCAAGAGCGCCTTCGCGCGCGTCACCGCATCTGACATGGAAAATCCTTCCGACCACCGAACAATAGGCCCCTGCCGCCACAATAGACCGTCCACGCGCGCTCTGCACCCTTGAATTGCATGTCGCAAACGCGTCCGGGGCCGCCCATGGCGGCCCCGCTTGGGAAGGTTTGCCGTGGTGGTGGTGGTCTTCTCGGAACTCAGCGGCCCCGGTTATGGGTCCGGGCGTAGAGCCGGCCGACAATGCGGCTGGCGGTCTTCTCGAAAGCGCAGGGAATAAGGGCGTGGATCAACGCGGCAAAGGCCGCGCCAAAGAGCGACAGGGAAAACCCCGCCGCAAAACGGGCGTGCTCAAGATAGGTCTCATCCACACTGCGCGGGTGGTCGAGAAAAACGCGATCGATCATAGATGCCTCCTTTGATTTTCTGTAATTCTGTCCCAAGCGGCCAGAGAGTTCTTCCCAAAGTTTACAAGGTTGGGTTACACTCAGGGAGGATTTCACCCAGCGAGGCCTTGGCGGGGATGATCGACAAAATCGACTTGCGAATCCTGAAGGAAATCCAGACCGATGTCGCCCTTGGCCTGGAGGAACTGGGCGAACGCGTCGGCCTGTCCCGCAACGGCGTCTGGCGCCGCCTGCGCGCGCTCGAAGTCGCAGGCTACATCAAAGGACGCGTGGCGCTGCTCGACGCCGATAAGCTGGATCTCGGACTCAGCGTTTTTATCCAGATCCGCACCAGTCGCCACGCGGCCGATTGGCTCGACAAATTCAGACGCGCCACCCGCGAGATGCCCGAAATCATGGGCGCTTACCGCATGTCCGGTGATCTCGACTATCTGGTGCGCGCCCGCGTGGCCGATATGGCCGCCTATGACCGGCTCTACCAGCGGCTGATCGAGAAGGTGGAGATGTCCGATGTCTCGGCCAGTTTCGTCATGGAAGAACTGAAGGAAACCACTGCCCTTCCCCTTTAGGCCCGGCGGCGCTAGGGGTCGCCCGAAAGGAGACGCCCATGCCCGCACATTATTTGCACCTGTTTCTCGCCATCATCGCCGAAACCATAGGCACCACCGCCCTGCAGGCAAGCCAGCAGTTCACCCGCGTCGGCCCCTCGGTCATCGTTGTGATCTTCTACGGCGCGTCCTTTTACTTCATGGCGCTGGCGCTCAAGGCCATGCCGGTGGGCATCGTCTATGCCATCTGGTCGGGCTTCGGCATCGTCCTGATCGCAGGCATGGGATACGTGGTCTTCGGACAGAAACTGGACCTGCCTGCCGTTCTGGGGATCGGGCTTATTCTGTCGGGCCTTCTGGTCATCCACCTTTTCTCGTCCACTTCCACGCACTAGGTGCTGGCCAAAGGGCCCCAAGCCGTGTAGGGCGCGGGCGAAACCTCCCGGAGCGTCAAATGGATCTGCGCAACATTGCGATTATCGCCCACGTCGACCATGGGAAAACCACCCTTGTCGACGAGCTTCTCAAACAGTCCGGCGCCTTCCGCGAAGGCCAGGCCGTGGCAGAGCGCGCCATGGATTCCAACGATCTGGAACGCGAACGCGGGATCACCATCCTCGCCAAGGCGACCTCGGTCGAATGGAAGGGCACGCGCATTAACATCGTCGACACCCCCGGCCACGCCGATTTCGGTGGCGAGGTGGAGCGGATTCTGAGCATGGTGGACGGCGTCGTGCTCTTGGTCGATGCCGCCGAAGGTCCCATGCCGCAGACGAAATTCGTCACCTCCAAGGCGCTGGCTCTTGGCCTGAGGCCCATCGTGGTGCTGAACAAGGTCGACAAATCCGACGCCGAACCGGACCGCGCGCTCGATGAGGTCTTCGATCTTTTTGCCAACCTCGGGGCCAATGACGACCAGCTTGATTTCCCGTCGCTCTATGCCTCGGGCCGGTCTGGCTGGGCCGACGTCGACCTCGACGGGCCGCGGCAGAACCTCTCGGCGCTCTTCGATCTGATCGTCGACCATGTCCCGGCCCCCGCGCAGCTTGCCGCGCAGGACCAACCGTTCCGCATGCTCGCAACGACCCTCGGCGCCGATCCTTTCATCGGGCGGATCCTCACGGGCCGCGTCGAGGCTGGCACGTTGAAAACAGGCGAGACGGTCAAGGCGCTCTCGCGCACGGGCGACCGGGTGGAACAGTTCCGCGTGACCAAGATCCTCGCGTTCCGCGGCCTCGCACAAGCGCGCATCGACGCCGCCGAAGCGGGCGACATCGTCTCGCTTGCGGGCATGTCCAAGGCCACCGTGGCCGACACGATCTGCGCGCCGGAAATCGATACCCCCCTGCCCGCGCAGCCCATCGACCCGCCCACGATCTCGGTCACCTTCGGCATCAACGACAGCCCGCTTGCGGGCCGCGACGGCAAGAAGGTGCAAAGCCGCGTGATCCGCGAGCGCCTGATGAAAGAGGCCGAGCAGAACGTCGCCATCCGCGTGACCGACACGCCAGGCGGCGAAGCCTTTGATGTGGCCGGGCGCGGCGAATTGCAGATGGGTGTGCTGATCGAGAACATGCGCCGCGAAGGGTTCGAACTGTCGATCTCGCGTCCACGCGTGATCTTCCGCGACGAAGGCGGCCAGAAGATGGAGCCGGTGGAAGAAGTCACAATCGACGTCGATGACGACTACTCGGGCGCCGTGATCGAAAAGCTGACGGGCGCCCGGCGCGGCGAGATGACCGATATGCGCCCAGCCGGCGCGGGCAAAACGCGCATCACCGCGCTTGTACCTTCCCGCGGGCTCATCGGCTACCACGGCGAGTTCATGACCGACACGCGCGGCACCGGCGTTCTAAACCGCGTCTTCCATAGCTGGGCGCCCCACAAGGGGCCGATCCCGGGCCGCCGGGCGGGCGTTCTGATCTCCATGGAAAACGGCACGTCCGTCGCCTATGCGCTCTTCAACCTTGAAGAGCGGGGCCGGATGTTCATCGGCGCGCAGGAAGAGATCTACGAGGGTATGATCATCGGCGAACACAGCCGCGACAACGACCTCGAAGTAAATCCGTTGAAAGGCAAAAAGCTGACCAACGTCCGAGCCTCAGGGAAGGACGACGCGGTCGTGCTGACCACGCCGGTGCGCATGAGCCTGGAAGAAGCCATCGCCTATATCGACGACGATGAACTCGTCGAGGTCACGCCAAACGCCATCCGCCTGCGCAAGCGCTTTCTCGACCCGCACGAGCGCAAGCGGCAGGCCCGCGCCGCCAGCTGACGGCACAAAAAGGTTAACAAATAAATATAGTTACGCACATTAAACTGTCCCCGCGGGGACGGTTTAGGCGGGCGCGACTTCCTCAACGATCACCAGGTCGCGCTCTGCCGCTGCATGGGCATAGATGAGCGCCTCTTGATATCTGGGCGAATTGTAGGCCGCTTCCGCCGCCTCGACGCTGGGGAAACGGGCGACGACATTGCGCGCCCGGTCCCGACCTTCCATCTGCAGATGGCGTCCGCCGCGCGCCAGAAAGACACCGCCGTGCCCGGTGATAACCTCGGTCGCGATCGCCGCGTATTTGGCGTAGGTCTCTTCGTCCGTCACATGGACATTTGCAATCCAAAGCGCGCTCATGCCGTTCCCCCTATCACCGCTTCGGCGGCCTTAATGGCAGCATCTGAATTCGCGGCATCCCGGCCGCCGCCTTGCGCCATGTCGGCCCGTCCGCCGCCGCCTTTTCCGCCCAGAGGCTCCACCGCTGCGCGCACGAGCTCCACCGCTGACACGCGGCCTGTCAGATCGTCGGTGACGCCCGCGGCCACCGCCGCCTTGCCGCCTGCATCGGCGATCAGAAGCACCGCGCCGGAGCCCATCCGCGCCTTGTGCGCGTCGATGAGCCCGGGCAGATCTTTGCCCGTCACGCCGTTCAGAACCTGCGCCAGGAACGGCACACCCGAGACATCGCGCGCTTCGGGTTCCGCCGCGCCGCCGCCCTTGAGGGCCAGCTGCTTGCGCAGGTCCGCCACCTCGGCACTCAGCGCCTTGCGGTCATCAAGCAGCCCCTGAACCTTGCCCGCCAGTTCGTCTGGCTGCGCCTTCAGCGCCAGCGACAGTTCAGCCACTCGGTGATCCTGTTTCGACAGGTATTCAAACGCCGCCGGGCCGGTCAGCGCTTCGATCCGGCGCACGCCAGCCGAGGACGCACTGTCGCCAAGCGTCACGAAAACGCCGATGTCGCCCGTACGGGCCACATGGGTGCCGCCGCAAAGCTCGATCGAATAGGTCTGGCCATCGCCGCCCTTGCCGGACCCGGCTTCTTTGCCCATGGAGACAACACGCACCTCGTCGCCGTATTTCTCTCCAAAGAGCGCCTGCGCGCCCACGGCGCGGGCGTCGTCCGGCGTCATGATCCGCGTCTCCACCGGGCTGTTCTGGCGGATATAGGCGTTCACCTCGCTCTCAACCCGTGCGAGTTCATCCAAGCTCAGCGCCTTGCCGTGGCTGAAGTCAAACCGCAGCCGGTCGGGCGCGTTCAGCGATCCGCGTTGCGCCACGTGATCGCCAAGCGCTTGCCGCAGCGCTTCGTGCAAAAGGTGCGTGGCCGAATGGTTGGCGCGGATCGTGGTGCGCCGGTCGTGGTCCACCGTCAGCTGCGCTGCCTGCCCCGGTGTCAGATAGCCTTCCGTCACCTCGCCGATATGGACGAAGACGTCGGCCTGCTTTTTCGTATCGGTCACCCGCACCGTGCCGGTTTCGGTTTTCAGGATCCCGGCATCGCCGACCTGACCGCCCGCCTCCGCATAGAACGGTGTCTGGTTCAGTGCCACGCGCACGGCCTCGCCCGCGTCGGCCCGCTCGGCGGTCGCGCCGTCTTTGACCAGCGCATAGATCTGGCCCTCGGCGACCTCGGTCTCGTAGCCCAGAAACTCTGTCGGACCCTGGCTGTCGGCGATGTCAAACCAAAGCGCCTCGTTCCCGGTCTCGCCGGACCCCGCCCAGGCGGCGCGCGCCTTGGCTTTCTGTTCCGCCATGGCGGCCTCAAAACCCGTCACATCGACGACGCGGCCCTTTTCGCGCAGGGCATCCTGGGTCAGATCCAGCGGAAAGCCATAGGTGTCATAAAGCTTGAAAGCCGCCTCGCCAGGCAGTTCGGCCTCAGCGGGCAGCGCTTTCAGCTCGTCTTCCAGCAACCGCAGACCGCGGTCGAGCGTGGAATGGAAGCGCACTTCTTCCTGGTTCAGCGTGTCCTCGATCACAGCCTGCGTCGCCACAAGCTCCGGGTAGGCCTGGCCCATCTGGGTCACAAGCTCGGGCACCAGCCGGTGCATAACCGGATCTTTCACTCCCAGAAGATGCGCATGCCGCATGGCGCGGCGCATGATCCGCCGCAGGACATAGCCGCGACCTTCGTTCGAAGGCATAACGCCTTCGGCAATGAGGAACGAGATCGAGCGGATGTGGTCGGCGATCACCCGGTGATGGGTCTTGCCCGGCCCGTCGGGATCGGTAGAGGTGATCTGGGCCGAGGCCTCGATCAGCGCGCGCATTACATCGGTGGCGTAGTTATCGTTCGTGCCCTGCAACAGCGCGGCCACGCGTTCGATGCCCATCCCGGTGTCAATGGACTGGTTCGGCAGAGCCTCGCGGCGGCCATCGTCGAACTGCTCGTACTGCATGAATACGAGGTTCCAGATCTCGACGAAGCGGTCGCCGTCTTCCTCCGGGCTGCCCGGCGGGCCGCCCCAGATATGGTCGCCGTGGTCATAGAAGATCTCAGACGACGGCCCGCAGGGGCCCGTGGGGCCCATCATCCAGAAATTGTCGTCCGTTGAGATGCGGATGATGCGATCATCGGTGAACCCGCCGACCTTCTTCCAGATCTCGGCGGCCTCGTCGTCGGTGTGGTAGACGGTGACGACAAGACGGCTGGCGTCGATCCCGAGCTCTTTGGTGATCACCTCCCAGGCGAAGGGGATCGCCTGTTCCTTGAAGTAGTCGCCAAAGGAGAAATTGCCGAGCATCTCGAAAAACGTGTGGTGGCGCAGGGTGTAGCCAACGTTGTCGAGGTCGTTATGCTTGCCGCCTGCGCGCACGCATTTCTGGCTGGAGGTCGCGCGTGTGTAGTCCCGCTGTTCGAGCCCCGTGAAGAGGTTCTTGAATTGAACCATGCCCGAGTTGGTGAACATCAGCGTCGGGTCGTTGCGCGGCACGAGCGGAGAACTCGCCACCACTTCGTGGCCCTGGCGGCGGTAGTAGTCGAGAAAGGTGGACCGAATATCGTTCAGGCTGGTCATCTGGTTCTCCGGGCAGTTCGTCGCGGAGAAATAGCGGCCCAGGACAAAGGTGTCGAGGGCTCGCGGTGCGATGGGGCCGCGCCACGGCCCCGCTGGGGGCAGCGCGCGGCCGCGGATCAGAGTCAGGCGGCCTTGCGGTCGCTGTCGACGTAGGCCTCAATCTTGGTCCAGGCCGGCGCGTCCTGGGCCTGGGTGGGGGTCGGGACCTCGGTTCGGACCTGGGTCCGGGGTTCGGCGATTAACTGGCCCAGGCGACCCTCCACGTAGTCGGGGATTTGGTCGCGAAGAATACCGAGGTCCTTCAGGAGCGCATCGTCAAATCGCTGGAGTTCACCGATGGCGCGGCGGCGCGCAGCGCGGTCCCTGACCTCTTTCAGCAGGCGATTGGCAAATTCAAACATCTCTGCATTCCCTTCTATATTTCTATGTTTTTAGAATTATAGATTCGTTAGGCAGAATGCAAGCAAAAACGGCCTCGCCCGTGGCAAGGCCGCTCAGATCAAAAGGGAAAATTTGTCAGGCTTCGATGACGTCGCCGCTTTCGGGCGGCCCCATGTCAAAGTCGAGCCCATGCGCTGCCCGGATCTTGTCCTCGATCTCCAGCGCGATGCTGCCGTTTTCTTTCAGGAAGGTCTTGGCGTTCTCGCGGCCCTGCCCGATACGCTCGTCCCCGTAAGAAAACCAGGCGCCGGACTTTTCCACAACTCCGGCTTTGACGCCGAGGTCCAAAAGCTCGCCCATCTTCGAGATGCCTTCGCCATACATGATGTCAAACTCGACCTGCTTGAACGGCGGGGCGACCT
>JBCDED010000114.1:0-7181 GCA_039179985.1 Pseudomonadota bacterium | reverse complement strand
GAACTGGCCGAAAAGCTGCAGATGCCGCTGGAAAAGGTCCGCAAGGTGATGAAGATCGCCAAGGAACCGATCAGCCTTGAGACGCCCATCGGCGACGAGGAAGACAGCCAGCTGGGCGATTTTATCGAAGACAAGAATGCCGTTCTTCCGCTCGACAGTGCGATCCAGGAAAACCTCAAGGAAACCACGACGCGCGTTCTGGCCTCGCTCACGCCGCGCGAAGAACGCGTGCTGCGCATGCGCTTCGGGATCGGTATGAACACCGACCACACGCTTGAGGAAGTCGGCCAGCAGTTCAGCGTCACCCGCGAACGCATCCGTCAGATTGAGGCCAAGGCGCTGAGAAAGCTCAAACACCCCAGCCGGTCGCGCAAGCTGCGGTCGTTTCTCGATCAGTAAAGCGGTGATTCAGGCGCCCGCCGGGAAGACGCACCGTCGTCCCGCCTTAACGACGAGGTATATGCAATGTCTCTTCTGTCCCGTCTTTTCGGTGGTGGTGCCTCGAAATCGCAGGAGGCAGAGCCTGTGACGCACGGCGACTACCGCATCATCCCCGATCCCATTTCCGAAGGCGGCAAGTATCGCCTGGGCGCGCGGATCGAGAAGGATATCGGCGGCGAGACCCGGGTCCATCGGTTGATCCGTGCCGATACGCTGGAGACACACGACGCAGCCTGCGAAGCGGCGGTTGCCAAGGCGCGGATCGTGATCGACCAACAGGGCGACAGCATGTTCGACTGACCGTCGACAGGCCGGGCGGAATCTGGCACGCTGCCGAGTGGTATTCTTCAGGATTTCCAGATGCCCGACACGTTCCGCACGCGGCCCCACCGAACGGCAGCCGAACTGGCCGAAGCGCTGCCCGACATTCTCGGCGCGCCAAAAGATGAAGGGCGGCTCGACCTGATCGTTTCCCGGCCCGGACACGGTCAGCGCACGGCGCTGAATACGGCCGCGGTGTCCCTGGCCGGCGGGCTGCAGGGTGACCACTGGTCCAAGGGGTGCTGGCGAACGACCGAGGCGGGCGACCCGCATCCTGATGTGCAGATCTGCATGATGATGAGCCGCTGCATCGCCGCCATAGCAGGAGATATGGAGAATTGGCCGCCTGCGGGTGACAACTTTTTCATCGATATGGACCTGACGCCGGCGAATATGCCGCCCGGCACGCGCTTTTCCATCGGCACCGCCGAATTCGTAGTGACCGAAGAGATCCACGCGGGCTGCGACGCTTTTATCGAACGCTACGGGCGCGACGCCTGCGTTTTCGTCAACACCGGGCCCGGCAAAACGCACAAACTGCGCGGGATCTATGCGCGTGTGACGAAAGACGGCGAGATTGCCCGGGGCAACGTGCTGCGCAAACTCTCCTGATCTCGCGGGGCTTGTCCTTGGTCAGTGTTTGGCAGAGGGTGCGGCGCCATGGAGCCTCGCTTTGCCCTCGCCGTCGTCTCTTCAGAGGACGGTTTTATCGCCCGCGCGACCGACGATGCCCCACAGAATTGGGCGAGCGCGGAAGAGCAGACGATCTTTTTTCAGCACGTGGAAGCTGCAGACTGGGCAATCATGGGCCGCAACACGCACGAAGCCGCGGACAAGCCCTACCGGCACCGGATTATCCTGTCGCGCCGCACATCGGGCTGGCAGCGCCCCACCCAGCTTTGGATTGATCCCTCCCGGCTGTCACCCGGTGATCTGCCGTCTCGGGTTGAGGGGGTCCGCCCGCTCGGTGCCGGGCTGATCCTGGGCGGTACCACCGTCCACGACTGGTTTCTGCGACACGCTGCGATTGATGTGATCTACCTGACCATTGAACCGGTGACTTTTGGCGCCGGTTTGCCGATCTTCACCGGCCAGACCGGGAACGACCCCGAGGCCATCGTCAAAGCCGCCGGGTTTTCAAAGTCGGACGAACGGGTCCTGAACGACGCCGGAACGCTCTACCAAACCTGGCGCCCGGCGTCGCGGTCCTTCAGCTCAGGTACTGGTTGAACCAGGCAATCGTGCGGTCCCAGGCCAGTTCCGCCGCGGCCTCGTCGTAGCGGGGGGTGCTGTCGTTGTGGAAGCCGTGGTTTGCGCCGACGTAGATATGCGCGGCGAAGGTCTTGTTGTTGGCGATCAGCGCCGCCTCATACTCCGGCCAGCCCGCGTTGATGCGTTCGTCAAGCTCGGCATAGTGCAAAAGCAAGGGCGCCTGAATGCGCGGCACGTCCTCTGCCGCGGCCTGCCGCCCATAAAACGGGACAGAGGCCGCCATTTCAGGATAGGCCACGGCAAGCGCGTTGCATACGCCGCCTCCGTAGCAGAATCCGACGGCGCCCACGCGACCCGAGCTGTCCTCGCGGGTCAGAAGATGCTCGAAACCAGCAAAAAAATCGTTCATCAGCTTCTCGCGGTCGACGGTCCGCTGCAATTCACGCCCTTCGGTGTCATTGCCCGGGTAGCCGCCCACGCTGGTCAGCCCGTCGGGGGCCAGCGCCATGAAGCCCGCTTTTGCCACGCGGCGGGCGACGTCTTCGATGTATGGATTGAGACCACGGTTTTCATGGACGACAAGAACCGCCGGGATCTGCCCTGTTGCCCCTGCGGGACGCACAAGATAGCCGCGTACCTCGCCGTTTCCGGCAGGGCTGTCGTAGGTGATATATTCAGGAAAGATGTCCGGGTCGTTGAACGAAACCTGTTCGGCCAGCGCGTAGTCCGGGCTCAGCATGTTCAGAAGCGCCACGGCGGTGACGCCGCCAACGGCAAACTTGCCCGCACGATCGAGAAATTCCCGTTTCGTGATCTTCCCATGGGCGTAGTAGTCGTAAAGGTCGAGCAATTCCTGATCGAAGTCAGCGGCAGTCAACCTGCGCTTGATCGGTGCCTGGTCGTTCATGGACGATCCCCTTCGTCATATAGCGCGGACACCCGTAAGGTATTGCGTTTTTGCGCCAAGGCCAGATCATCGCGCTCGAAGGGGGAACAACGATGCACGATACGGTCAGGGTCGAGACCCGTGGCGCAGGTCTCTACGAGGTGACACGGGCTGTAGAGGGGCTGTTGTCCGCGGGAGCGGACGGGCTCTTGACGCTTTTCGTACGCCATACCTCTTGCTCGCTTCTGATCCAGGAAAACGCCGATCCCGATGTCCGTGTGGATCTGCTTAACTGGCTTGGGCGTCTGGTGCCGCCCGCGGACGATCCGTCGATGGGCTATCTGACCCATACGATAGAGGGACCGGATGACATGCCCGCCCATCTCAAGGCCGCGATCCTGCCGGTGTCATTGCAGATACCCGTTGTCGGCGGGCGTATGCGGCTTGGGACCTGGCAGGGCATTTACCTGTTTGAGCATCGCTATGCCGCGCAAACCCGGGAAATCGCAGTGCATTTCGCCTGAGGCGGCCGGAAAACAACAGCCGGCAGCCGCTTGAATTTGGGGTGTGATTTGCCCACTACCCAAAGTGTTGAGGTACCCCTATAGTGCCTGTGGATGATTACGCGGTGAGACCGAGGGGGACCGTATGCGCTGTCCGTTTTGCGGCAATATTGACACCCAGGTAAAGGATTCCCGGCCTGCCGAGGACCATGTAGCGATCCGGCGCAGGCGGTTCTGTCCGGCCTGCGGAGGGCGCTTCACGACATACGAACGCGTCCAGTTGCGCGATCTCGTGGTGATCAAATCCAACGGGCGCCGCGAGGATTTTGACCGCGACAAGTTGGAGCGCTCGATCCGAATCGCGCTGCAGAAGCGTCCGGTGGAACCGGAACGCATGGACCAGATGACCAGCGGCATCGTCCGACGCCTGGAATCCATGGGCGAGACGGATATTCCGTCAAAGCAGATCGGCGAGATCGTCATGGAGGCGTTGGCGCGGATCGACACCGTCGCCTATGTCCGTTTTGCCAGCGTTTACAAGAATTTCCAGGCAGCAGACGACTTCGACAAATTCGTCAGCGAGTTGCGGCCCGACGCCCAACCGGAAGAGTGATCCGGGCCTCCACCGATGCGCGGTATATGGCGCTGGCGCTGTCTTTGGGGCGGCGCGGGCTTGGGCGGGTCTGGCCCAATCCTGCCGTCGGCTGCGTGATCGTGGGCGCATCCGGCCGCATCCTTGGGCGCGGCGTGACGGCGCCGGGTGGGCGGCCCCATGCCGAGGTCCAGGCGCTTGCCCAGGCTGGCGAGGCGGCGCGCGGGTCGACCGCCTACGTCGGGCTTGAACCCTGCGCACACCACGGCAAGACCCCGCCCTGCGCCGAGGCCCTGGTCACTGCGGGGGTCGCGCGCGTGGTCAGCGCCATGGAAGACCCCGATCCCAGGGTCGACGGGGGCGGCCACGCTATCCTTCGCAAGGCGGGCATCGAGGTCGTCACCGGCGTTCTGGAGGCTGAGGCGCGCCATGATCATATCGGGTTTCTCACGCGCATCACTGCCGGGCGGCCCATGGTGACGCTGAAACTCGCCACCAGCCTCGACGGCCGGATCGCGACAGCAAGCGGCGAAAGCCAGTGGATTACAGGCCCCGCGGCCCGACGGTGTGTCCACGGGCTGCGCGCCGCCCATGACGGCGTTCTGGTGGGCGGCGGAACGGCCCGAGCCGACAACCCGTCACTGACCGTGCGCGGCCTTGGCATGCGCCATCAACCGGTGCGCATCGTGGCGGCTCGGCATCTGGATTTGCCCCTGAACAGCGCACTGGCGGCAACGGCGAAGGACACGCCCGTCTGGCTCTGCCACGGCCCCGATGCAGCAACCGACCGGCGTGCGGCCTGGGAAGCGGCGGGCGCGCGGCTGATCGAGGTGCCGCCGGGCCAGGACCGGCAGCTGTCCCTTGCGTCGCTTCTGGGCGCGCTTGGCGCTGCCGGGCTTACGCGCATCTTTTGCGAAGGCGGTGGCATTTTTGCGGCCGCGCTCTTAAACGCCGACCTTGTGGACCGGCTGGAGGTGTTTCAGGCCGGACTGACACTGGGTGCCGAAGGCACGCCGGCCCTTGGCGCGCTTGGAGTGGACCGGCTGACCGAGGCGCCGCGCTTTCGGCTGGCGCGGGTTTCTGCTATCGGCCCGGACGTTGTCCAAAGCTGGGAGCGGAGGTCTCCCTGATGCCTTGGCCAAGGAAAGGTCGTACCCATGCCCACGTTCACCGCGCTCACGACGCTTGAAGGCAAAGCGCCCGCCGAAGCGCTTGGGCTGGCAATGGAGCGACTGGACCCCGAGCCCACGGGCGTCGGCGTCTTCGAACTCGAAGACGGCTCTGGCCTCTGGGAAGTGGGAGGATATTTTACCGAAGCCCCTGACATCGCCGCGCTGGCGCTTCTGGCAGCCCTCCACGGCGCGCAGCACTTCGCCGTTTCGGAACTGCCGGACACCGATTGGGTTGCTCACGTCCGCCGCGAGCTTGCTCCGGTGGAGGCGGGCCGCTTTTTTGTTTACGGCGCCCATGATGCTGAGAAACTGCCCGAGGGCCGCACCGGTTTGCTGATTGAGGCGGCGATGGCCTTTGGCACCGGGCACCACGGGACCACCATGGGATGCCTGCTGGCCTTTGACGAGCTGCTTGCAGGTGGCTTCCGACCGAAATCCGTGGCGGATATCGGCTGCGGGACGGCCGTTTTGGCGATGGCGGCGGCCAAGTCGCCGGAACTTTCGGTGGGAACGCCCATTGTGGCGGGCGACTACGATCAGGTGGCTGTGGAGACCGCCGAGGCCAACGTTGCTGTAAATGGTCTTGAGGGTCGCGTGACTTGCGTTCTGGCAGCGGGGTTTGATCAGCCGGCCTTCGCGTCGGCGGCGCCCTTTGATCTGGTCTTCGCAAATATCCTCAAAGGACCGCTGATCGCGCTGGCGCCAGCGATGGCACACCATATAGCGCCCGGCGGTCGCCTGATTTTGTCGGGCATTTTAAACGATCAGGCCGCCGAAGTTGCCGGGCATTACGCGCAAAATGGCTTCAATCTTCTGAAATCAATCGACATTGTTGACTGGACGACGCTCGTTCTGGGCCGGAATTTGGAATAAAGCCTCGAAGGCGTCTAGAAATTGGCTTCAGAGCATAATGTCGCCACAATCCGGCGCATTATCAGTCAGTACGAGTTTTTTCGCCCGGAGAGCAACATGCGCGACCCGAACCACGCAAATTTCAGCCAGCGCCTCAAGCGCATCGACAGACGCCATGAAAAGCTGGCACGCGGTTACGTGACCGTAATCAATTCTGACGGCCTGATGGTCGCCCAGCCCCGGCGGAGCAACTTGCGCTTCCCATGGAAGGCTGCAGCCCTCGTGGTCCTGCTGCTCTTCACCTTCAAAGGCCTTGTGCTCGCCAATCTCGGTGCCGAGCGCTACGCCGAAAGTGTCATTTCGCTCGAAAACGGTACGCCTGTTGAACAGGTGGGCGGTTGGGTCATGCAGGCCGATCCGCTGACCGTTTGGATTGCAGGTCGCCTGGAGCCGTTGCTCTAGCGATCTGTACCGAAACGCGCGCCGGGTTCCCTCGCGGCGGGGGTTTCAACAACACGAAAGAGGCCGGGTCGTCAGACGCGGCCTCTTTGTGTTTTTGGTGGTTGCCGACTGTCTCAGTGGGTGCGGACAGCCAGGTCGTTGATGTCGCCGCGCACGAGCCCGATATCTTCAAGCTCGCGGTCGGTCAGGCCACTGAGGGCGTTCCGTGTGATGCGCGCATCGTTCCAGTTGGTCAGCGCGCTCGTAAAGCGATGAGTCAAAGCAAACAAGCCTCCGAAGCGGCCAGTGCCCGACGTCGCGGTGGTGTCAAATGCAGCCATTTGGGTCCTCCTCAAGATCCGGGTTTCGGAGACACAGGCTCTGTGTCTTGAACGCCAATTAGGGTGAAAAATCCGCCGCTCCTAGGGATAAAAACGCATAGGACCCATGCAGTTTTTGCATGGCGATTTCGGGTGTTAACCCTTGATGAAAAAACAAGAAATTTGCGACATCCGCGGCGTCGCATTTGGCCGTCTTTTGCGCTTCGGCGTCGATTTCCGACGCTGCGCGGTCGCAAACGATCCGCAGGCCGCAAACCCGATTAACCTTGGCGGATGTTCGCGTTTCGTGCTAGTCGGTAAAAAAATGTTGCGAGCAGGTGACACAATGCGTGTGCTGGGCATCGATCCCGGTCTCAGGTTTCTCGGATGGGGCGTCGTGGACATTGACGGAGCCCGACTCAGGCACGTCGGGAACGGGGT
>JBCDED010000113.1:0-7200 GCA_039179985.1 Pseudomonadota bacterium | reverse complement strand
GGACACCCAGGGCGTTCTGGACGGCGATCTTGACCGGTTCATGGCTGCAACGCTTGCGCTCGATGTCGCGGGCAAGAGCCGGGCAGAGGCCCAAGCCGCGGATTGAACGCACGGGGTTGTGTGGGCCGTCGGGACGGCCTGCTCAGAAAACAGGCACAGGCCCATGGCAAAGGCTGATGAGGCGCCCAGAGGCAGAGGGGGTTTGCGACCCGGCCACCGCTCGCGATAGTTGAGTGAGACCGCAAGGAGCGCCCATGTCCGAAATCCTCGATGTCTGTGCCGATCTCGACCGGGTCACGTTCGAGCCGGGTGATGTGATCCTGGCCGAGGGCGACGAGGGCGGATCTCTTTTCATCCTGATTTCTGGAGACGTCGCGATCGCAAAGGGCGATGTCCATCTGGTGACGGTGTCGGAACCGGGCGCGGTCTTTGGTGAAATGGCGGCGCTTCTCGGTGGTCCCTACAGCGCGACGGCGACCGCCGTAACGGATGTACATGCGCGCCACTCCAGTGATGGTGCCGCGCTGTTGGCCTCACGGCCCGTGCTCGGCATGCATGCCGCGCGGGTTCTGGCCCGGCGCCTCCATGCGGCGACGGCCTACCTGGCCGACCTGAAGACTCAGTTCAGCGATCGCAGCGACCATTTCGGAATGATGGACGTGATCCTCGAAGCATTGCTGCAGAAGCAGAGCACCGCGGCCGACCAGACGGTCAAGCAACAACAGGACCCGCGGCTCTGAACCAGTCGGGCAGGGTATCCAACGGCGCCGGCGCCGCGCTGTCGCCGTCCAGCGTGACGATCTCGTTGCCATAAATTGAAAACCACAGGGCGGTGGCTTGGTCGAGATCCAGAATGACATGGGCGGGCGTGGCCCCGGGCTGTTGTCCTGCGTTGAACACCCATGCGCCGCCCAGTTTGTGCACCCAGCTTCCATCCCGCACGAACGGCGCCTGGTGGACATGCCCGCAGAGCACATAGTCCGGCCGGAACGCTTTAATCCAGTCCGGTAGGGCGGTGTCCCCGTAGTGCCGGCTTCCGGCCCAGCTGACCGGGCAATCCGCAGGTGGAGCGTGGTAGGCCCACAACCAGCTCTGCTTCGGGTATTCCGTATCGCGGCTCAGCTGGTCGGTGACACCGTCGCGCGTTGCCGGACCGTCCCACCAGGGCAGGACCGAGACCAACATGGTGCCGAGCATCCGGCTGTCCCCGTCGCAGGCAAACTCGCCGTCGCGTCGCTTCGACAACCAGTCCGCCACGCGTTCCCCAGATCCGTCGCAAGTGGCGGTCAGATCGTGATTGCCCGAACAGACAAACAGACGGGATCGTGCACTGAGCTTCTCCAGATAGGCATTGATCACGAGAATCTGCGCGTCGATCGGTACGTGAGAAGCGCTTTCCAGCAGATCTCCGGCCAGCACGACGGCGTCGAAATCTGCGGCGACAGACGTGAGCCAATCGAACTGGGGCAGGGCGTAATGCAGATCGGCCACCAGCAGTATTTGCATCACACTCGTCTGCCGCCGTTTTGCATACTTCGCCTCAGCGATAGCGCAAGCCATGCCCTCCCGCAAAGCCCATGTTTGGTCCCGCCTTGGCGCGGCCTCTGACGCGGGGACGGCGCCTGAAAAAGCGGCGTTCTGCGGCAGTGGCGCATTTGACAAGGCAGGGCCCGGCACGGCACGATTGCGCCATGATATCCCGTCCCGCATTTACTGCCGGGCCTTGGATGAGAAGGAGCCAGATATGCCATCCGATCAGACCGTCGAGATCGATGCCCCGCCCCCGCCCCCAGTTCTCAGACCGATTACCGAAGACACCATAAAAACTGCGCTGCGCCAGGGCTTCGCCGATTTCAAGGCCGCCCCCGCCTACGGCCTTTTCTTTGGCGCGGTCTATTTCCTCGGCGGGATTCTGATGTGGGCGCTGGCCTCCTATACCGGGCACGCCTTCTACCTCATCCTCGCCGCTTTTGCCTTTCCATTGATCGGTCCGGTCGCGGCCATCGGTCTTTATGAGGTGAGCCGACGCCTGCAGGAGGGGGAAAAGCTCGACTGGGGTGGCGTGCTCGGCGTGGTTTTGGCCCAGAAGGACCGCCAGATCCCCTTCCTGGGCGCGGTGATCGTCTTCATGGTGATGGTCTGGGTGCTGCTATCGCGGATCACCGTGGCGCTGTTTCTGGGCACAGGCCGGGTGCAGAACCTGTTCAGCTCGATGGACGCGCTCTTCACAATGAACGGTCTGCTCACGCTCTTTGCGATCGCTGCGGTCGGCGCCGCTGTTGCCTTCCTGATCTTTTCGATCTCGGTCATCGGCATGCCGATGCTGCTGGACCGCGACATGGATTTCGTCACTGCAATGATCACCAGCTTTGAGGTCGTGACGGAGAATCTCCGGCCGATGCTGATGTGGGCGGGGATTGTCGTAGTCTTCCTCGTGGTCGGGATGCTGCCGGCCTTCCTTGGCCTTCTGGTGGTCCTACCGATCCTGGGTCACGCCACTTGGCACATCTACAAGGCGGCTGTGGAGTAGTAACAGCTCCCGAGAACAGGAAAGGGCTGGCGCCTTACGCGGCGCCAGCCCTTTTTTGATTGAGCAAAACCTATGTTGCAAACCTCGCGATGTCTAAGAAGCCTTAGGTCTTGAGGTCTCCGGTTCGGTTTTTCTCCAAACGCGCAGCCAGCGCGCGAAAGTGATGCTAGCCCGTAGCTGCCGGAGCCGCGGCGGGTGATGCGGCAGGTGCGGATTTCGTCCCGCCACCACTGGCCAGCGGGTCTTCCTGACGCTGCACGGACCCCTCGAAATGGGCGCCGCTCTCAATCGCTATGGTCTTGTGTATAATGTCGCCTTCGACACGTGCTGTTGCAGTCAAGCGCACCTTGAGCCCACGAACCCGCCCGATCACACGGCCGTTGACCACGACATCGTCTGCGATGATCTCGCCCTTGACCGTCGCGCTTTCGCCGACGGTCAGCAGGTGGGCGCGCACGTCACCCTCGATCTGACCTTCGATCTGAATGTCGCCCGAGGTCTTGATGTTGCCCTGGATGTGCAGATCCATCGACAATACAGACGCCGGTGGTTTCGCCTTGGGCGGCGCCTTGGCAGCAGGGGCGGATGCGCCCGCCGCCGGTTTGTCGCCGGGCTTGTCGGTATCCGTGGTCTTTTCGCCTTGTTCGTTGATCTTGCTCTTAGAAAACATTTCGTGCCGCCTTGAGATAGCTTTGCGGGTTTACCGGCTGCTCTCCAACCCGCACTTCATAATGCAGATGTGTGCCCGTTGAGCGCCCGGAATTTCCCATAGCACCGATCTGATCGCCGCGCGAGACCCTTTGACCCACCTTCACGGTCATGGAAGACAGATGCGCGTAGCGTGTATGAACCCCGAATTCGTGCTGGATCTTCACCAACCGTCCGTAGCCCGATTGCCAGCCCGCATGAACAACCACACCGTCGCCGGTAGCGAAGATCGGCGTTCCGTAAGACCCCGCCCAATCCATCCCGGCATGCAGCCGCGTGCCACCCCGGATCGGGTCGCGCCGATAACCGAAGCCCGAGGTCTGGCGGACGCCGGCCTGCACCGGCTTGGCAAAGGGGAGGGTCTGGGCCGCGGCGCTGAAGAGCGCAATCTGCTCCATATGGGCCAGGATCTCGTTGGCGCGCGCCGCCATCGGATCGTAGGTTTCGCCGCCGCTCGACGAGATCGCGATCGGCTCCAGAGGCCCGCCCTGGCCGGTGTTGCGGTTGCGCATCTGCTGGAGGATCTGGTCGGGAGGCAGGCCGACCTGGGTAAACATCCGCTCCAGCGGTTCCATCGACACACTGACTGCGTCTTCAAGCTGGGAAAAAATCCTGTCCGCCTGCTCCTCGGCCAGTTTCGCCTCGTGGCGCAAGCGGGCAATTTCAGCGGCGGCTTCGCTGCTGGTGCCATCCAGACGGTCTCGGTCGTCGGCGGTTTCGGCCAGCGCTGTGGTCAGATAGCCCAGCATCGCCTCGGTGCGCTCCAGGGCCAGCATTTCGGTCTCCGGTGCATCGCTTTTGACCACTGCGATCTGCTGTGCCAGCCGGTCGCGCTCGGCCAGCGTCTCCACCAGCAGGCGGCGGAGCGCTTCGGTGCCGCGGTGGGCCTCCTCCAGCGCCATATGGGTGTCGAGCATGGCATCCTGCTGGGCGGACACCTTCTCCAGTGCGCGGGCATAGAGCGCCTGGGCATCGGCAGCCTCGGCCACGCGCCGGGCGCGTTCCTCGGCCAGGGCATTGAGACGGGTTTCGTAGAGCGCACGGTCATTGACCGCCAGGTTGCGCAGGTTCGACCCGGTCATCAGACCGATCATCACCATCGACGTCGCGGTCACCATCCAGACGACAAGAGCGAGACCGCCCGTCCAAGCGACAATTTGCTGGCCGGGGCCCAGGCGGACCACGCGTGTCGTGTCTTCGGATTTCAGAAAGATTCGCTTTTCAGGAAAAAGTCGGCTGAGCAGGCTGCTCACCCCGCGGCCGGTTGTCTCCGACATATGTGTCTGCCCCGTCTCTTATTCCTCGCGCGCGACTATCGGTTGTGGTGCGGGAAAGTTCCATGCGCAAAACCGTCCAACGCCTCGGACGCGCAAGTTTCCGCCGATTGAATTATTTGCGTTTTTTTCACGCAGACTGCATCGACCGGCTCAGCGCGCAGTACCTTCGGCGAGCGGCCAGTAGAAGTCCGGAGGAATGCCGGCCTCGGCGCGCTTTTCCTCGTTGAAGGGTGGCTTCAGCGCGCCATGGAAATAGCGTTGCACCAGCGCATGGAACGCCACCTTGGGGTCTGTGTCGTCTCGTCCGCAAAGAAAGTGGAACCATTTCGACCCGTAGGCGACATGGTGGACCTCTTCGCCATAGATTACTTCCAGGGCTGCGACCGCACCCTCGTCCCCGGCTTTGCGAAAGATCTCGATCATCCCCGGCGTGACGTCGAGCCCGCGGGCCTCCAGAACCATGGGCACGACCGCCAGCCGGCCCATCAGGTCCTCTGCCGTGTCCGACGCCGCGCGCCACATGCCGGCATGGGCTGGTAGTGCACCGTAGCGGCTGTTCATCACTTCAAGACAGTCGCATATAAGATTGAAATGATTGGCTTCCTCATCGGCGGCCTGGACCCAGTCGTCATAGAAGCCGAGCGGCATGGGCGTTTCGGTGAAACGCGCGATGATGTCCCAGTGCAGGTCCACCGCATTGAGCTCGATATGCGCCACGGCATGGAGCAGCGCGATCCGTCCTGCGGGCGTTCCGGGCTTGCGCTTGGGGACGTCGCGGGGGCTCAGAAGCTCCGGCTCCGCGGGCCGTGCCGGGTGGTCAGGTGGGCTCGCATCACCAATGGGCATAGGCTCACCGGCCGCGCGAGAGGCGCGCCAGGCGTCCGCGCAGGCATGGGCGAAGGCAGTTTTTTCGCGCCCATCCGATGTGCGCAGAATCGCGTCGGCGCAAGCGGCGAGACTCTTGGGAACAGGTCTGGTCATGGCCGGACCGAGCCGCAAAGCGCACGCGCCGTCAAGGGTGCGCGCGGCTCGTACGCCGACATCATCGCAAGGCCTGCGCCTCAGGCGGCCTTGTCGCGCAAGAGCCGCCGTAGGATTTTGCCGGAGGCGGACTTGGGGATGCTTTCGACGATCTCGATATGGCCGAGCTGCTTATAGTGGGCGAGATGCTCGTCCATATGGGCGCGGATATTGGCAGGGTCGATCGCCGCGCCTGGCGCGGGCACCAGGTAGGCGGCGGGAAGTTCTCCGGCTTCGTCGTCCGGCATCCCGATCACCGCGGCATCTCCGACGCTGGGATGAGCCAGCAGCACCGCTTCCAGTTCGGCAGGCGCCACAGCGAACCCCTTGACCTTGATGAGTTCCTTGATGCGGTCGAGGATGAACAGATAGCCGTCCTCGTCAATGCGCCCCAGATCGCCGGTGCGCAGCCAGTCGCCCTCCATCGTCTCGATCGTGGCGTCTGGCCGGCCCAGATAGCCTGCCATCACCTGCGCCCCGCGTACCCACACCTCGCCGGGCGCGCCTGGGGCGGCGTCCTGCCCTGTTTCGACATCGATGATACGGCATTCGGTGCCGGCGACCGACTGACCCACGGCGCCGTCCCGGTGGTTCTGCGCGTCGGAGAAATGCGACACCGGGCTCAGTTCCGTCATCCCGTAGCCTTGGACGACCGCACAGCCCAGACGTTCCGACGCAGCCTGGGTCGGGTCCACGCCAAGAGGTGCGGCGGCCGAAACCAGCATTTCCAGCGAGGACAGGTCATGCTCTGCAACCAGCGGATGCTGAGTCAGCCCCAGAATGATCGGCGGCACCACATAGAGCTGCCGCGCCTTGTACTGCTCTGTCAGCTTGAGGAATGTCTCCATGTCAAAGCGCGGCATGGTCACGACGGTACCTCCCACTCCGGGGAAAAAATTCATGAGGATTGTCAAGGCGTAGATGTGGAAGAAGGGCAGGACCGCGATGCTGGTCTCGCCGGGTCGGACTTCGATCACGCCACGGACCTGCTCGAAATTCGCGATCAGGTTGCGATGGGTCAGCATCACCCCCTTCGGCAGGCCTGTCGTGCCCGAGGAGTAGGGCAGTGCCACGATATGGGTGGCGGGGTCCACAGGGACCTGGTTCGCCAGCGGCTCACCCAACAGCGTGCTCAGCGGCAGTGCTGGTCCGTCGCCGGGGGCCTCGCCGATGACCGCGATTTCGCGGATCCCGGTACCCCTGGCGCCCTCATGCGCTGTGTCCAGAAAGGGTGAGACCGTCACAAGCAGCTCCGCGCCGCTGTCCAAAAGCTGCTGGCGCACCTCGTCGGAGGTGTAGGTCGGGTTGAGCGTCGTGACCGTCCCCCCGGCATAGGCCACGCCGTGGAACACCGCGCAGTACTCCGGAAGGTTGGGCGCCATGATCGCGACGGTTTTGCCCGCACCGAACCCGTGTGCAGTCAGCCCGCCGGCCAGCTTGCGGATCATGTCGATCATCTGCGCGCCGGAGTAACTCCGCCCGCTCGGACCGTCGGTGAACACGGTCGCGTCGGATCGGGCGCTCAACCCTTCAAAGAGCCAGTCTGTGATCGTGCCAATCGGTACTTCCAGACCGCCTCGCGGGCTGTGGTAGATGTGCATGTTCCGTCCTCCCTGATGCGGCACAAGACCACAGTTGGGACGACGCAGGCCAGCGGGAATACTC
>JBCDED010000112.1:0-7429 GCA_039179985.1 Pseudomonadota bacterium | reverse complement strand
TGTCTTCCAAGCTGATGACGCGGGTTCGATTCCCGCCGCCCACTCCAAACGGCCATACGCACGCGTTCGATTTTCAAGCACGATTGAGTTTGCCCTGGTTCCGCCGGAAGCTTAGCATTCAAAAAAGCAAAAAGGCGTCGACCTGCGGAGTGTGTCATGAGCGGATTGCTTGCCCTTCTCGACGATGTAGCGGCCATCGCCAAAGTGGCAGCTGCCTCGCTCGACGATGTGATGACTCAAGCCGTCAAGGCATCCTCCAAGGCGGCCGGAGCGGTGATCGACGACGCGGCGGTGACGCCCAAATATGTGCACGGGTTTTCCGCCGACCGCGAATTGCCGATCGTTTGGAAAATCGCGCGCGGTTCTCTGATCAACAAACTGATCATCCTGTTACCTGTCGCGCTTGTTCTGTCAGCCTTCGCGCCCTGGGCGATCGCCCCGCTGCTGATGCTGGGCGGCGCCTATCTGTGTTTCGAAGGCGCGGAAAAGATCTGGCACGCGCTCCATCCGCACGAACCGCGCGAACACCAAAACGCCGCGTCGAAGGAGGCCGACGCGCATCTTGAAGAGAAAAAGGTCGCGGGCGCAATCAAGACGGACTTTATACTATCGGCCGAGATCATGACGATCACCTTGTCCGCGCTGCCCGAACACCTGTCGATCTGGTTTGTCGCGGGCGCGCTCGGCGTGGCGGGGGTGATCATCACTGTGGCGGTCTACGGCGCCGTGGCGCTGATCGTAAAGGCCGACGATGTCGGGCTTCACATGGCCCGCGAGGGTCGGCTCGCCGTCACGCGCCAACTGGGTTTGGGGATTGTGCGCGGCATGCCTGCCTTCATGCGTCTTCTGGTGATTGTGGGAACGGCGGCAATGATCTGGGTTGGCGGATCCATCATTGTGCACGGGCTACATGAACTGGGGGTCCACGGGCCCTATGACGTCATTCATGACATCGCGGTCGCTGCTTCCGGAGTCGCGCCCGGCATGGCGGGCGCCGTCCAATGGAGTGTCACCGCCTGTCTTGACGGGGTGATCGGCCTGCTGCTCGGGCTCGCGCTGATCCCCGTCGTGCAGTTCGTCACGGCGCGCGTCAACGGAAAGGCCCAGCCACACTGATCAACAGCGTCAGCCCGGCGCAACGTTCCGCCTAGCGGGTCGTTTCATGCGGTGCGTATTGCAAAAGCTGATTGTTCAGCGGCGCCGAAGCGTCGATGCGCGACATCCCGACGATTGCTGTCAGGCAGAAAAGTAATGCGCAAACCTCCAACAAAGGCAGTGTGCTCCAACGGCGGCGCCGCGCCTGCAAAACCCAGGCTGGCCAGGCGCTCTGGTAAGGCGGGGCAAGCTCTGGCTGAGATGCATCATACGATGTCTCAAAACGGATCGGCATAGCGGTCTCTCTCAAAGGAACCTCATTCGACAGGACATATTGATGGGACTAGCAACAACCGAATTCTACTATAGGTAGTTAAAACAAAGTGTGGCGAGAATAAGTCCATGGGCTCTTTTCCGCCGATCCGCCATTTCAACCATCCGCTGCGCTTGCTTGAGCACTCTCCCGGCTTGACGTAAGCCTAGCAAAAAACGGAACGGAGCAGAAATGGCGTTCACCGTAGCAATCGACGGACCGGCGGCGGCAGGCAAGGGCACAGTGGCACGCGCCGTCGCGGCGCATTTCGGCCTCGCATATCTCGATACCGGCCTGCTCTATCGCGCGGCTGGTCGCCGGACGCTCGACGGCACGGACCCGGTCGAAGCGGCACAGGCGCTGACCGCCGGAGACCTGACTGCGGAGGGCTTACGTACACCAGACGTGGCGCAGGCGGCCAGCCGGGTGGCTGCTCTGCCCAAGGTCCGCGCCGCACTGGTGACCTTCCAACGTGCCTTTGCCCGTCGGGACGGGGGTGCGGTACTGGACGGACGCGATATCGGCACGGTGATCTGCCCGGATGCAGAGGTTAAACTCTACGTCACCGCCAGCGACGTCGTGCGCGCCCGCCGCCGGCTCGACGAACTGCTGTCCGGCGGGCATCAAACCGACTACGAGACGGTGATGTCTGACCTGCGCGCCCGCGACACGCGCGACAGCGTCCGCGCCACCGCACCGCTCACTCCGGCAGACGACGCGATCCTGCTGGACACAACCCAAATGACCATCGATCAGGCGGTCGATACGGCAATCGCTGCGGTCGCAGCCGCTCGTTAACGACCCTCCCCGGTCTTCATTTGCCCTGTCGCGCTCTTGGCAGACCGAAGGCCGGCGCCCCTCGCCCGGCGCTGCAGGTCCGCAAAGCCCCTTGATCGTCGGCACATCAAAGGTTATACGCCGCTCGTCGATAAGGCGCGTACCGCCACCAGACACAGGGCAGGGTCGGGAAACCGGCCCTTTTCTTGTTCTGAGACAGGGCGCGCGACCAACGAAACCCAAGACCCGCGGATCCAACCGCGTGGCCCGATAAATGAAACGTAAAGGACCGAAACGCCATATGGCAAACGCATCAATGGAGGAGTTCGAGGCCCTCCTGAACGAAAGTCTCGAAATGGACACACCCCAAGAGGGGTCTGTCGTCAAAGGCAAAGTCATTGCGATTGAAGCAGGACAAGCCATCATCGACGTCGGCTACAAGATGGAAGGCCGCGTCGATCTCAAAGAATTCGCAAATCCCGGTGAAGCCCCGGAAATTGCTGTCGGCGATGAGGTCGAGGTTTTCCTGCGCGCCGCCGAGAACGCCAAGGGCGAGGCGGTGATCAGCCGTGAGATGGCCCGCCGCGAAGAGGCGTGGGACCGTCTTGAAAAGGCGTATGCCGACGATGCCCGTGTCGAAGGCGCGATCTTCGGCCGTGTCAAAGGTGGCTTTACTGTCGATCTGGGCGGCGCGGTGGCCTTCCTGCCCGGCTCTCAGGTGGATGTGCGTCCCGTTCGGGATGCCGGACCATTGATGGGACTCAAGCAGCCCTTCCAGATCCTCAAGATGGACCGCCGCCGGGGCAACATCGTTGTGTCGCGTCGCGCCATTCTCGAAGAGAGCCGCGCCGAGCAACGGGCCGAAGTCATTGGCAAACTCGCCGAGGGCGATTCCGTCGATGGTGTGGTCAAAAACATCACCGAATACGGCGCCTTCGTCGATCTGGGCGGTGTCGATGGCCTGCTGCACGTCACCGATATGGCATGGCGTCGTGTCAATCATCCGTCCGAGATCCTGACGATCGGCGAAACCGTCAAGGTTCAGGTCATCAAGATCAACAAGGAAACCCACCGTATCAGCCTCGGCATGAAGCAGCTGCAGGAGGATCCGTGGGATCTGGTGGCCGCCAAGTATCCGCTGGAATCGGTCCATACCGGCCGCGTGACGAACATCACCGATTACGGTGCCTTCGTTGAGCTGGAGCCGGGTGTCGAGGGACTGGTGCACGTGTCCGAGATGTCCTGGACCAAGAAGAACGTGCATCCCGGCAAGATCGTGTCGACCAGCCAGGAAGTCGAAGTCATGGTGCTGGAAATCGATGGCACCAAGCGCCGCGTCAGCCTGGGTCTGAAACAGACGATGCGCAATCCGTGGGAGGTATTCGCCGAAACCCACCCCGAAGGCACGCAGGTCGAAGGTGAGGTCAAGAACATCACGGAGTTCGGCCTCTTCATCGGGCTGGAAGGCGACATCGACGGTATGGTTCATCTCAGCGATCTCAGCTGGGACGAACGTGGCGAGGACGCGATCCAAAACTACAAGAAGGGCGACCTTGTTCAGGCTGTCGTTTCCGAAGTCGATGTCGAGAAGGAACGCATTTCGCTCTCGATCAAGGCCCTGGGCGGCGACAAATTCGCGGAAGCCACAGGCGGCGTGAAACGCGGCTCGATCATCACCGTCAACGTCACCGCGATCGAGGATGGCGGCATCGAGGTCGAGTACGAGGGAATGAAGAGCTTCATCCGCCGCTCCGATCTCAGCCGGGACCGGTCCGAGCAGCGCCCCGAGCGCTTTTCGGTGGGCGACAAGGTGGATGTCCGTGTCACCAACGTGGATGCCAAGACCCGCCGTCTCGGCCTGTCGATCAAGGCGCGCGAAATCGCCGAGGAAAAAGAAGCCGTGGAACAATACGGCAGCTCCGATTCAGGTGCCTCTCTGGGCGACATTCTGGGCGCCGCGCTCAAGGGCGACGACGAGAAGTAAACCACACACATGCGACTCAAAAGCCCCGCCGCTCGGCGGGGCTTTTTTAATGCGCGGACATTGACCGGCTTCGATGAACCGCTCAAATCGACGCCCGGCCGGATACGCGGCCTTTCTTGCAGTAACGAAACGCTCCACTCTCGGCCTTGGATCATTGAAACACAGGCCAGGTCCGAGATTTGACATCTGTGTCACTCAACGGTGTCGGGCAACGGAAAATCAATCTTCTCCAGTGTCGCACTCCAGCCGGACCATCGCCGCCGGTGACCGCGCCAATCCTTGTCCGACCAGTCCTTTTGTAAACGGCGCGTCCCCAGCGGATCGGCACGGAACTTTGAGCGAGATCAAAGCCGTGACCTCGTTCAACGTTCATTGTCGCGTCACGTTCAACTGCATTGGAGTGCGACCTATGAAGAATCTCAGACACAGCGCCTTGATGGTGGCGCTTTTGACCGGCCTTATGCTGGTACAGCCCGCGCTTCCCGCCAATGCCGGCGATCAGGATCCGCTCTTTATCAATCTGACCACGAATGACGACCACCGGCTCACGATGGCGCTCACCTTCAGTTCCGGACAGATGCAGCGCGGCCACCCGGTGACGCTGTTTCTGAATGACAAGGCGGTGCTCGCCGCCAGCACCGCGAATGGCGACACCTTCGCCGCGCAACAGGAAAAGCTGATGGGCATGATCGAAGCCGGAGCGACAGTGCTGGTCTGCCCCGGCTGCATGAAGCATTACGAGGTCACGGAGGCCGATCTGCTTCCCGGCATGATCCTGGGCAATCCGGAACGCACCGGACAGGCCGTTTTCGCCGAAGGCACCCAGACGCTGACCTGGTGACGCCAAAGGGCAACGCAAATTGGGACAAACGGCGTCTGCGAGACCTGACGGCGCCGTTTCGCAACGTCAACTTTCGCCCAACGCCAAGTTCAGCTTATCCGAACCGGCGTTTCGGCAAGAGATAATGAAAGCGCTTGAAACTCTTGGAGAAGTTTCTAGGGTCTAACAGCCGTGTCACTCTCAAACCCTTATTCGGCGCGGCACCCAACTGGAGGGAGTATATAATGAAATTTTTGAACATCGTTTGCGCAGGCCTGGCGCTCGCTGTCGCAGCGCCGGCGTTCATTGCCCCGGCTTCGGCACAAAGCGCACAGGACGTGCTACCCCTGACGACTGACGACATCGAAAAAGCCCGCACCTGGGACAAATGGCAGATTCTGCGCAACAAGACGCGCGGCCATTGCCTGGGCACCAAATCCGACGAAAGCGGCGTTCTGCAGCTTGGCGTGACCGCTGACGAAACCATGGGCTATGTTGGTGTCTTTGTGAAAGAGAACGTGCCGGAAGGCGCGTCGCCGGAAGTTGTGATTGAGGTCGGCGGCGAGACTTTTGTCGGCGAGTCATCCGGCCCGGTCGGTGATTTGGGCGATGGCTGGCACGGCGGCTACGTGCTGGCAAACAACCAGAACTTCCGTAAGGCAATCGAGGCCAGCGATACCATGGTGGCCTTTCCGGATGCGCCTTATGCGGTCGTTCTCAACATCAAGGGCGCCAACAACGCCATCTATGAGATCGCCAAGTGCAGTCAGGCAATGTCCAGCTGACACTTTGTTTTCGTAATGTGCGACAGGGCCCTTCGGGGTCCTGTTTGCGTTTTCCGGGGGTGCATGGGTGTGGCGACACCGGGGCGGTGATCGCGAATCATACGTCTGGTTTCGTTTTGCCGCCATGCAGCACCAGCGCTCGCAGATGCAGAAAACCAAAGTCTGAAGTCGATTTTCGCGGCTCCCATTGGCAAAGACGCCGAATTATTGCCACTTCGCGCCGGCTTTCGGTTCCAGAAAGCGCTTTTTTTCCTTATAGTTGGAACGCGTAAGAGGCGAGTCGCCACCACGCAGTCGGGGGAGGCCGATGATTAGATCGGAATTAATTCAAAAAATCGCTGACGAGAACCCGCACCTCTACCAGCGCGATGTCGAACGTATCGTCAACACCATCTTCAATGAAATCACTAGCGCAATGGCCAATGGCAATCGGGTCGAACTGCGCGGCTTCGGGGCATTCTCGGTGAAGAAACGCGATGCTCGAACCGGTCGCAATCCACGCACCGGCGAATCCGTCGAAGTGGAAGAAAAGCACGTGCCCTTCTTCAAGGCCGGCAAGCTGCTGCGCGAACGCCTTAACGGAAAAAGCTGATGCGCTACCTTCGCTACGGGTCTATCGCGGTGTTCGCGATCGCGCTGGTTCTGGTCGCTCTGGCCAACCGGGAGATGGTATCAGTGCAGTTGCTGCCGCCGGAACTTTCCGGAGCCGCAGCACTCAATCCCAGTCATCAGGTTCCGCTGTTCGTTGTGATCTTCGGCGGCATTCTGGCCGGGCTGGTGATCGGCTTCATCTGGGAATGGGCCCGCGAGGGCAAGGATCGGGCCGAGGCAACGCGCCAGCGGCGCGAGTTGCTCCAGCTCAGGGCCGACGTCAAGCGCATGAAAGGCGACAAGACAAAGGGCGAGGACGAGGTACTTGCCCTTCTTGACGAGGCCAGTTAAGCGCGCGGCATGCGCGACGATCCCGTCAAAGTCAAAATTTGCGGCTTGAAGACGCCGGACCTCGCCCGTGCCGCTGCAGCGGCCGGGGCGGATTACATTGGCGTTGTTTTCTTTCCAAAATCTCCGCGCAATCTGCACATTGATGCGGCCCGCGAGGTTGCGCTGGCCGCACCTGCGCATGTCACGCGCGTCGGACTGGTGGTGAACCCCGACGACGCGTTGCTCGACGAGATAAAGTCAAAGGTGCCGCTGGACATGATTCAGTTGCATGGCTCCGAAAGCCCGGAGCGCGTGACGGAGATACGCCAGCGCACAGGATGGAAAGTGATGAAGGCTCTTGGTGTGGCCAGCGCCTCGGACCTGCCCGCAATCGACCGGTACTCCGATGTGGCAGATCAACTTCTGGTCGACACCAAACCGCCCAAAGAGGCGGACCGCCCGGGCGGAAATGCACAGCCCTTCGATTGGCACCTCATCGCCGGGCGCAGTTGGTCCGTGCCGTGGATGCTGGCGGGCGGCTTGACGGTCGACAATGTGGCCGATGCCATTCGGATCAGCGGCGCACGCCAGATCGACCTTTCTTCCGGTGTCGAAAGCGCACCGGGCATCAAGGAGCCGGAGCTGATCCGCAGCTTCATTGCCGCGGTTCGCGCCTGAGATCGACCGGTATCAAGCGGTCTCTGACAATCCTTTTTTGTCAGACACAGGACGGC
>JBCDED010000111.1:0-7465 GCA_039179985.1 Pseudomonadota bacterium | reverse complement strand
GGCCTCAGCCGCTTCCCGCGCCAACCGCTCCTCGGCCTTAGCGACGGTATAGTCGTGAATCTTGCGCTTTGCCTCGGCCCGTTCTGCGGCCAGTTTCGCGGTTTCGGATCCCATGGCCGACTGCGACTGGCCCGGTTCCCATTTTTCAAAGCCCTTGGCGGCGTCCTTAACCGCATCGAGCCCCATCTTGCCGGGGTTCGCCGCCTTTTTCAGGTCGGCGGCCACGTCCTTGACGCCCGCCTCATCGGCGGCCTGATCCATGGCACGCTGAAACTCCCGCGCCATGCTGCGGGCCCGTGCCGTGAATTTGCCAAGCGCGCGGAACATCCCGGGCAGGTCTTTTGGACCGACCACGATCAGCGCCACGACGCCGATGACAAGAAGTTCCGTCCAGCCGATGTCGAACATCCTTCAGCCTCGACCAGCGGGCCCTAGGCCTGCTTGTTGTCTTTCTCTTCTTCCGGCGTGACGTCGCGGGCCATTTCGGCCTGCTGGTCTTCGATTTCCTGTTTGCCGTCGCTCACACCTTTCTTGAACGCGGTGATGCCCTTGCCGACCTCGCCCATGAGGGACGAGATTTTGCCACGGCCGAAAAGAACCAGCACCACGACGGCAATCAGTAGAAGGCCGGGAAGGCCGATGTTGTTCAGCATTTTAGCTCTCCATCTCGCGACTTGGAGTTTGTTCCAAGCTCAACCTGCGGGTCTCTTCCGAAACCCAAAACAACAGCAGTCCTCCAACGCCACCAAGGAGATTGGTGGTGAAGAACCACGGTATTCGGGACCGTCCACTCTGGTGCGCCATCACCGCCAAGATGATCGGCAAGAGCAACACGACCGACAGGAGCAAAAATCCTGATAGGTCGAGGTTGATCACCATGGAGCGTCTCCCTTGTCTGGCACGGACTGTTCCGGCCCGCGCTTCGCATCACTGGCTGTATGTATTGGCGCGCTGCGGAAGATCAAAGCGGGAAAACGCGGCAGGGGCCGGTTTTGGGGGCCGAAATGCCTGAGTTTCTTGCCCCTGCGTGCCAGCGGACTGTCAACTGACAGGTTTATGTCAGTTGGGCGCTGCGAAAAGAGGCTATCGCAACCCCGAATCGGAGACCCAACCATGACCCAAACGCTGCGCCTTCTGGCCCTCGCCACTATCGCCCTTGCGCCCGCCGAAGCCCTACGTGCCGAAGGCACCGCCGCCGGACCCGTGGCGGAGATCGTGACTTTCAGCCTTGCCGAAGGCGTCAGCCCGGCGGAATTTCTTGGCCGCGCCAAAACAACCGAAGCCTTTGTGCGCGCCGCGCCCGGATTTCTTCGGCGGCGCCTGACGCAGTCCGAAGACGGCACCTGGACGGACTATGTCGAATGGAACAGCCTGGCCGAGGCCAAGGCGGCGGCCGAGGCGCTCGTGTCGGATCCTGCCATGGCTCCCTTCCTGCAGGCCGTCGATCCGGCCTCGGTGTCCATGCGGCACGAGACGCTTCTTTGGGCGCTCGACTGACTTGACCCCCCTGCCATTCAGGCCAAGGCTGGGCCCATGCGCCGCACCGACCGCCTGTTTGACCTGATCCAGATCCTGCGCGACGGGCGCCTGCACCGCGCGCAGGACATGGCGGACCGGCTGGAGGTGTCAGTCCGCACGATCTACCGCGATATGGACACGCTGATGGCCTCGGGCGTGCCAGTCGAGGGGGAACGTGGGGTCGGTTACATGATGACGGCGGCCATCACTCTGCCGCCTCTCAACCTGACGCTGACCGAGCTGGAGGCACTGCATCTTGGCATGGCCGTGGTGGGCGAAGCGGCGGATGACGAACTGAAGGCCGCAGCCGCCAGCCTGTCGTCGAAGATCGACGCCGTGCTGCCCGAAGACCGACGCGCACCGCCCACGGGCTGGGGCTTTGCCGTTTATCCCTTCGCCGATGCCGCAAAGGGGTTCCAGCATATGCCCAAGATCCGGGCGGCAATCCGGGCGCGCCAGAAACTGCGCATCACCTATGCTTCACTGGAAAAGCAGGAGACGCGCCGCACCATCCGCCCCTTGCAGATGGAATATTGGGGCCGGGTCTGGACCTGCACCGCCTGGTGCGAACTGCGAGCCGATTTTCGCGTTTTCCGGGTGGACCGGATCGGAAAGCTGCGAGTGATGCCCCAGCTCTTTGTCGATGAACCGGGCAAGACGCTGGCCGATTACGTGGCGCGCGAAGACAGTGAGTAACCGGGTCCGAGGCCTCAGGCCTTGCGCGGAAAGACAAAACAGCGGTCGCGCCGGATCGTCAACCACAGGGGCCGGCCCGGTTGCGGCAGGAAAACCGACGGCACGGTCGCTTTCAGGATCGAGCCGTCATAGTCCATGCGGAATTCAACAAGGCTCTCACGCCCCATGAAGCGGGCCCGCTTGACGATGCCGCGCGCGGGCGTTCCGGTCTCCGGCGTCGGGTTCGGGCCGCGACCGTTGCGGTCGAAATCCACGCCCAGATGCTGGGGTCGGATGACGATGTCTACGGGTTCTCCTTCGCCCACACCGACGCCAGGCACAAGGAAGGGGCCAAAGGGCGTTTCGCAGAGCGCGCCACGTACATGGCCGGGAATGACGTTGATGTCCGAGAAAAACGCCGCTGCTTCCAGGTCCAAGGGGTTATTGTAGATCGTATAGGGCGCGCCCTTCTGCACAATCCTGCCTTTGCGCATCAACGCAATTTCATCGGCCATGCGCATGGCCTCGGCCGGTTCATGGGTCACGAGAAGGACGGCGGTTCCAGCCTCTTTCAGGACGGCAAGTGTTTCGTCGCGGACGTCGTCGCGCAGGCGGTCGTCGAGCCCGGAGAAGGGTTCATCCATGAGCATGACGGCGGGCTCGGGCGCCAGCGCGCGGGCAAGTGCCACGCGCTGCTGTTCCCCACCCGACAATTCGTGGGGGTATTTTTTGTCGAAGCCCACCAGATCGACCTTCTTGAGGAGTTCCGCCACGCGCGCGGCCTTTTTGACGCGGCCCGTGCTGAGACCGAAGGCGACGTTCTCGGCCGCCGTGAGATGGGGAAAGAGCGCGAAGTCCTGGAACATCAGACCCGTGCGCCGCGCTTCGGGCGGACAGTCGGTAGCGGGGCCCGAGATGACCTCGCCGTCTTGCAGGATTTCGCCTTCGTCCTGCCGATCTACACCCGCGATTATCCGCAAGGTGGTGGATTTGCCGCATCCAGAATGCCCAAGAAGGCAGGTGACCTGCCCCGGTGCGATGGTGAGCGAGACATCGTTGACCACCGGCACGCCGGAAAACACCCGGGTCAGGTGGCGGACTTCAAGGCGCGGTGTGTCGCTCACGGTCTGGCGTCGGGCTCCGCAGTTCAGCTCATTACCCGACAAAAACCGTCGGGTGCCGTGTCGGCTATCAGCCCGGCGCGCCCGCTGCAACCCTGCGCCATGGGCGCAATTAAAGCGTCGCGTTGATGGCACCGCCGTCGAGCAGGATGTTCTGTCCGACAATGAAGCCTGCGTGTTGCGAGCAGAGGAAGGCGCAGGTGGCGCCGAATTCGTCTGCTGTGCCATAGCGGCCCGAAGGGATCGTCTTGAAGCGCTGCGCGCGCGCCTCTTCAACCGAGATGTTCTGCGCGCGGGATGAGGCCTGCTCCAGCACCGCGATACGGTCCGTGGCGTGGGCACCGGGCAGCAGATTGTTGATCGTCACGCCCTGGCCCGCCACCTGCCGCGCGGTTCCGGCGACAAAGCCGGTGAGCCCCGTGCGCGCCGAATTCGACAGCCCCAGTTGCGGGATCGGTGCCTTCACTGATCCGCTGGTGATGTTGACCACCCTGCCCCAGTTCCTTGCGATCATGCCCGGTAGCACCGCCTGCATCAGGGCAATTGGCGTCAGCATATTGGCATCGAGCGCTGAGATGAAATCGTCGCGGTCCCAATCGCTCCAGAGCCCCGGCGGCGGACCGCCGGCGTTGTTGACGAGGATGTCCACCTCACCCGCCACGGCCAGCACCTCGGCGCGCGTCTCGGGCGTGGTGATGTCGCCTGCGACAGCGGTCACCGTGACACCATGGGCGTCGCGAATTTCGGCGGCGGTCGCCTCCAGCGTTTCGGCGGTCCGGGCGTTGATCACAAGCCCTACGCCTTCGGCGGCCAGCGCCATGGCGCAACCCCGCCCAAGACCGCGCGATGCGGCGCAAACGATTGCTTTCTTTCCGGAAATGCCCAGTTCCATCCGACCCTCCCTGATCTACTTTCAGTGAGCCCTAGCAGAGGGAACCGGGCAAGGGTAGCGCCAAAGCGGGTCTTACATGTTGTAGAAGAATTCTTCGCGGACGATCTTGCCGTCCTTGACGTGGTAAAGCGCGATCTCGTCCATATCCGAGACCTCGCCCGTCTGTTTGTTCTTCGCTTTCATGGAAAAGCGCACGGCGAACTTGTCATCGCCGTGGGGGTACGGATCGGAAATCTCGCCTTCCAGCACTTCAAAAGCCCCGTCCCACCAGTCGTGTTTGCCCTTGATGCCTTCGGTGCCCTTCGTCTCACGGCCGTCGCCCATGTCCATGGCTTCCACGGACACGGCATCGGGGGCATAAAGAACATCCAGATTTGCGCGCGCACGGTTTTCCCGGCACCCGGCGACCAGTTCTGCAGCAATTTCATTGAGGGTCATCGCAATCTCCTTCGCATCTATCCAGTTCCGCTCGGGATCGCCTCAAATGTTCTTTATTTGTTCTCAACATGCCAGAGCCTTAGAGAATCGTCAATCCTTTGGTTGCGCGTACCAGCCTTGGCGCTTTTCTTCCTGGCTCCGTCTCTCTATATCGCCTCCATGCTCGACCGACTGACAAATCGCCCGGACCTGCCGCCCGAGGTCGCCCGCCGCCGTACCTTTGCGATCATCTCGCACCCCGATGCGGGCAAGACGACGCTGACTGAGAAATTCCTGCTTTACGGCGGTGCAATCCAGATGGCCGGACAGGTACGCGCCAAGGGTGAAGCGCGGCGCACCCGGTCGGACTTTATGGCGATGGAGAAGGACCGGGGCATCTCGGTCTCTGCTTCGGCCATGTCCTTCGATTACGAAAACTTCCGCTTCAACCTTGTCGACACGCCGGGTCACTCGGACTTTTCCGAAGACACGTACCGCACGCTGACGGCGGTGGATGCAGCGGTGATGGCCATCGACGGCGCGAAAGGCGTTGAAAGCCAGACGCAGAAACTGTTCGAGGTCTGCCGTCTGCGTGACCTACCGATTCTGACGTTCTGCAACAAAATGGACAGAGAAAGCCGCGACACCTTTGAGATCATCGACGAGATTCAGGAAAATCTGGCGATCGACGTCACACCGGCAAGCTGGCCCATCGGGCGCGGCAGCGAGTTCATCGGGTGCTACGATCTGTTGCGCGATCGGCTGGAACTGATGGACCGGGCGGACCGGAACAAAGTAGCCGAAAGCGTTGCAATCGAAGGGCTCGACGATCCGAAACTGGCCGAACATGTGCCCGCACATCTTCTGGAGCCGTTCCTTGAAGAGATCGAGATGGCGCGGGAGCTTCTGCCGCCGCTCGATCCTCTGGCGCTGCTTGACGGCACGCTAACGCCCATCTGGTTCGGCTCGGCGATCAACTCGTTCGGTGTTCGCGAGCTGATGGACGGCATCGGCGCTTACGGGCCTGTTCCGCAGCCCCAGTCCACCGCCAGCCGCCAGATAGCGCCGGAAGAAGGCAAAGTTTCCGGGTTCGTCTTCAAGGTGCAGGCCAACATGGACCCAAAGCACCGCGACCGGGTTGCCTTTGTGCGCCTCGCTTCGGGCCATTTCAAACGCGGCATGAAACTCACCCATGTGCGGTCAAAAAAGCCCATGGCGGTCTCGAACCCGGTGCTCTTTCTGGCCGCCGACCGGGAACTGGCCGAAGAGGCCTGGGCGGGCGATATCATTGGCATTCCGAACCATGGGCAGCTCCGCATCGGCGATACGCTGACCGAGGGCGAAGCGTTGCGAGTGACGGGAATCCCGAGCTTTGCGCCAGAGCTTTTGCAAACCGTCCGCGCGGGCGATCCGATGAAGGCAAAGCACCTCGACAAGGCCCTGATGCAGTTTGCCGAGGAAGGTGCGGCCAAGGTCTTCCGCCCCATGATCGGCTCGGGCTTTATTGTAGGCGTCGTGGGGCAGCTTCAGTTCGAAGTGCTGGCCAGCCGGATCGAGCTGGAATACGGCCTGCCCGTCCGTTTCGAGCCCTCACAGTTCACGTCGGCCCGATGGATTACCGGCCCGAAGGAGAAAGTCGATGCATTCGTCGACGCAAACAAGGGCCACATCAGCACAGACCACGACGGCGATGTCGTGTATCTGACGCGACTTCAGTGGGATATCGACCGGATCGAACGCGACTTTCCCGACCTAGCGCTGAGCGCAACGAAGGAAATGATGGTCTGACGACTTGTCCCACCTGTGGATAACTTTGTGAGTGTTCTGCGGTCCCCGGGAGTGGCATCCGGTTGACCGAGGGCTTCCCGGACCTGCGCTATATGCCCACACTGCTGCCGATATGTCGGAACCTCGGCCCCGCAAGCCGTCGCGCCACATCAGATAGCGGATAACACAATACAACCCAAGCGTGCGTTACAGGTGAGCAGCACTTCTTGAGCGCCAACATAGCCTTGGCGAGATTAGCGGAAATCTCTCATAAGTTGAAAATCTGTCAGCGCGAATTGACGGGTTCAGCACGTCGAAGGGCCCAAGGACTTATCCGGCGCAAATGCCGCATCGCGGCTTACCCTGCAAGACATTGACCTTTTTTGTAATTTGGAGTACGCGGTGCTCGCTTAGTGGGGGGTGTGTACAACCAGAGCGCCCCGCATCTTCCCGGCATCCGGCCGGACACCGATGCAGCCAGGATCAGTGCTGCGCAAATTGAAAGCAGCATGACGAAGTTCTCTGACCTGAAGCTCGATCCCCGTGTAATTTCTGCAGTCACCGATGCCGGCTATGAGACGCCGACCCCCATTCAAGAGGGGGCTATCCCTGCCGCGCTCGAAGGGCGCGATGTGCTGGGGATCGCGCAAACTGGCACCGGCAAGACGGCCTCTTTCACCCTGCCCATGATCACGCTACTGGCGAAAGGCCGCGCGCGGGCGCGGATGCCGCGGAGCTTGGTTTTGGCACCCACCCGCGAATTGGCGGCTCAGGTGGCCGAGAACTTTGACACCTACGCCAAGAACATGAAGCTGACCAAAGCGCTTCTGATCGGCGGTGTCAGCTTCAAGGAACAGGATGCGCTGATTGACCGAGGTGTCGATGTCCTGATCGCAACGCCCGGGCGTCTGCTGGACCACTTCGAACGTGGAAAGCTGCTTTTGACCGGTGTGCAAGTCATGGTTGTCGACGAAGCGGACCGGATGCTCGACATGGGTTTTATCCCCGATATCGAACGCATCTTCGAGTTGACTCCATTCACGCGGCAAACCCTTTTCTTTTCGGCCACCATGCC
>JBCDED010000110.1:0-8253 GCA_039179985.1 Pseudomonadota bacterium | reverse complement strand
CATGACACCCACGGTGCGCACAGGCAGGATCGCAGCGAAGGCCTGCCAGATCTCGTCATAGAGCCCATGCTTTCGAATCTGGTCGAGATAAACCGCATCGGCCCGTCGCAGGATCGAGAGCTTCTCAGGCGTGATCTCACCGGGACAGCGGATGGCGAGCCCCGGACCGGGAAAGGGGTGGCGTCCGATGAAGCTTTGCGGCAGGCCAAGTTCCCGGCCAAGGGCGCGAACCTCGTCCTTGAAGAGCTCGCGCAGCGGCTCGACCAGCTTCAGCCCCATCTTTTCCGGCAGCCCCCCCACATTGTGGTGCGACTTGATCGTGACCGAGGGACCACCAGAGAAACTGACGCTTTCGATCACGTCCGGATAAAGCGTGCCCTGGGCGAGGAACTCCGCGCCGCCGATCTCTGCGGCATGCATCTGGAAGACATCGATGAAAAGCTTTCCGATGATCTTGCGCTTGGTCTCGGGGTCCGAGACACCGTCGAGCGCGCCTAGAAAGAGCGCGCTTTCGTCGGCGTGGATCAGCGGGATGTTATAGTTGTCGCGGAACATGCCGACGACTTCCTCGGCTTCTCTCTCGCGCAGGAGCCCATGATCGACAAACACGCAGGTGAGTTGATCGCCGATGGCCTCGTGGATCAGTACTGCCGCGACGGAGCTGTCGACCCCGCCTGACAATGCGCAGATCACCTTTCCGTCTCCGACCTGCGCGCGGATGCGCGCGATGGCCTCCTCCCGGTAGGCCCCCATCGTCCAGTCGCCCGTAAAGCCTGCAAGCGACAGGAAATTCGCATAAATCTGCTTGCCGCCAGGCGTATGATGCACCTCGGGGTGGAACTGTACGGCGTAAAACCGTCGGGCGGGATCGGCGGTGATGGCAAAAGGTGCGCCCGGTGAAGTTCCGAACACTTCAAACCCCGGCGCCAACGCCTTCACGTGGTCGCCATGGGACATCCAAACCTGCTCGCGGCCCTCCGAAAACCATCCGTCGAGCAATGGGAGCGGGCGGTCCGTAGCACTGACATAGGCGCGGCCGAACTCCGCGGTCCCGTCGCCGCGTTCCACCGCGCCGCCCAGTTGCTCCATCATCACCTGCTGACCGTAGCAGATGCCGAGCACCGGTATGCCGAGGCCGAAGAGCGCGTCGGGCGCCCGAGGAGACCCCTCGTCCAGTACGCTCGCGGGCCCGCCCGACAGCACCACCGCTTTTGGATTGAAACTGCTCAGAAATGCGTCGTCCACCGATTGGTAGGGGTGGATTTCGCAATAGACATTCAACTCGCGCAGGCGGCGGGCGATGAGTTGGGTCACCTGGCTGCCGAAATCGATGATCAGCAGGCGTTCATGAGAAGTTTTCGACATGAGCGCTGCCTAGGACCGCGCTCGCCCTGTTGCAAGTCTGATCGCTCACACGCTGCTCGAAACTGCGGTCGCTTTGCGTCGCTTGGGCGCCGCAAACGGCCTTCGAAGAACTGTGCGCTTGTGTCACGTGAAAACAATTGCAGACTGTTTCAGCAAAGTGGGAGAGCTTGGCCATGGGCGAAGTTGAGAGGCGAGCACGCCGTGGAGGCGGCTCGGCATCGCGCCGGGCGCGGAGAAGTGCACCGCAAACCAGTGTCGCCGCGGTGATCGACCGGGCGCTGCCCACGGTCGATTTTCTCGATGAGGAGGCGCTCTGCCGGATCGAGGACGCCGCCGAAACGGTGCTTGAGGAGATCGGCGTTGCATTCGTTGAAAACCCCAAGGCACTGGAGCGCTGGCGCGAGGCCGGCGCCGACGTCACAGGCGAGCGGGTCCGTCTACCCCGCGGGCTGGCGCGCACACTCTGCGCAACGGCACCGGGCAACTTTGTGCAACGTGCCCGCAACCCGGAACGCTCCGTCGAAATCGGTGGCAAAAAGATGGTGTTCGCGCCTGTTTACGGTCCGCCGTTCGTACGAGGATTCGACGGAACCCGACGCTATGGCACGATCGAGGATTTCCGCAATTTCGTGAAACTCGGGCAGATGTCCCCGAACCTGCACCATTCGGGCGGTACCTTATGCGAACCGACCGATCTGCCGGCCAACAAGCGGCATCTCGACATGCTGCTCGCGCACATGACCCTGTCGGACAAGCCATTCATGGGCTCCGTGACGGAGCCCGAGCGTGCCCAGGACAGCGTCGAGATGTGCGAGATCCTGTTTGGAAAGGACGTCGTTGCGGCAGGGCCGGTGATGACGTCGCTGATCAATATCAATTCGCCCCTGACATTCGACCGCACGATGATGGGCGCACTCGAAGTCTACGCGGCGGCGAATCAGGCCGCGATCATCTCGCCCTTTATCGTCGGCGGCGCCATGGCGCCCGTGACTGTGGCAGGAACGCTGACCCAGATTCTGGCCGAAGTGCTGGCTGGCGTGGCCTACAGCCAGTTGATACGGCCGGGAGCACCGGTGATCTTTGGCGCTTTCGTAACCTCGATCGACATGAATTCGGGGGCCCCGACCTTTGGCACGCCCGAAGCGAGCCAGGTGATCTGGGGAGCCGGCCAGCTGGCCAGACGGCTCGGGCTTCCCTACCGGTCGGGCGGGGGCTTCTGCGGGTCCAAGATCGCGGACGCTCAGGCAGGCTACGAAAGCGCGAACTCGCTGAATGCAGCACTCCTTGGGGGCGTGAACTTCATGCTCCATTCCTGTGGCTGGCTCGAGGTCGGACTGGTCGCGTCGTTTGAGAAATTTGTCATGGATGCAGACCAGTTAGGCGCCTTGCAGCGGCTCGCGTCAGGGATTGTTGTGACCGAGGACTCACTTGCCATGGATGCAATCCGCGAGGTCGGCCCGGGAGGCCATTACCTAGGCTGCGACCATACACAGGCGCACTTTCGGGATGCATTCTGGCGCAGCGATGTTTTGGATTACCGTCCCTTCGAGACATGGGAGAGCGACGGTGGCCGCGATACCCGTGCCTTTGCGGCGGCACGGGCGCAGACGATGCTGAACAGTTTCGAGCCGCCGTCGCTCGATGCCGGAATTCTCGAAGCGCTGGAAGATTACACTGCGCGCAAGAAAGCCGGCATGGCAGATGCACTGAGTTGACGGCATGGTTGGGCTGAAGTCTTGCGCGTCAAAGTCGCACGAAGCAGCCTGGCTTCTCCCATCAGGGCGCAGAGCGCCTCGATATGGCGCTGGACGCTGTAGCTGGCGTCTGCAGAACGGCGCCGATCTTCGTGGGATTGTTCCAAATCGATTAACTGTCGTGTTGCCGCGACGGGCGTCGGCGTTCGATCCGCGCGCAGGATCCGGCGCAGATGCCGGTCGCGATCATAGTCATTTAGACCGTGTCGCGCTGCCCGAACCAGCAGGCCTGGACGCTTTAAAGGGCCCAGAAGTTCTTGAAAATCTGACATTTTATCCGACCTTTCACCGAACTAAGATCGGGAGACTGAAGCACAACCTTAGCGTGTGTTGCATGGTTATGAGTTCAACCGTACGCAGATTGTTGAAAATTTTATCTTTAACAAACAACGATTAAGTCAACGAAAAGGAAAATGATCAGAAGGTTGCTCGAGCGAAAGCTGCAAAGGGGACACCAGATGACTGCATGCTCTCAGGAGCGTTGGACATGCCCGGACATGACCGGGGATTTCGTTCGATCGCCAGGTTGCGCAGCTGGATCCGAGCCGCCTGAATGGCTACCGGAAGCTGCGCGGCATTATCTTCTGCATATTGAGATGGGAAGATCGATCCGTGCTATTGCGCGCGATGCGGGCTGCCATGCTTCGACGATTTCTCGACAGGTACGCAAGGTTGAGAGTCGCCGAGACGACCCGCTTGTTGATACGGGATTGATGCGGCTTGGCACGCGCCATTTCCCGACCGATCCGGTCAACCTCATCAGAAAGGATGAATTGCCGATGACTGCCATGTCACGAATTGAGATTGCAGAGGACAGCGAGAGTAGCGACAGCGCGTTGCTTCAAGATGAAATCCGGCTCGCGTTGCGCCGCATGGCGGAAACCGGGGCTGTGCTCGCCGTCGCTGCCGAGATGGAAAAGGGTGTGATCATGCGCAGCGTCGCGGGTGGCGAATCGACACGCACCGCAGTTGTGTCGCGCGAAGTTGCCGAAACGATGGCGTTGCGCGACTGGATCGGCTGCGTCACCCAGGGCCGGATCAGCCGCTACGAGATCACGCCGGCCGGCCGGTCCGCGCTCAAGCGCGATGCAGAGCGCCGGGTCGGCGAAGACGGGTTTGCCGAAGCGGTGTCTCCCTTCCGCGCCCAACACGGAGAATGGGAGCGTCCCGTGCGCGACGGCTCGTCAAACTCCCGTGGGCGGCCACGGATGAACCTCGCTGAATCGCCTTTAGCTGCACTGGCCAGACGGCGCGACAAGGACGGTACGCCTTTTCTAGGCGCAGATCTGGTGTCGGCTGGAGAGCGTTTGCGCGAAGATTTCGAGCTGGCGCAAATGGGTCCGCGTGTTACGCAGGACTGGGACCGGTTCATGACGGCGGGTGCAAGCTCGGGCGGCGTCGGGCGCGACAGGGTCGCATCGGGGCCGACTGCCGCGCGCGATCGGGTGACCGCGGCTCTGGGCGATCTGGGTCCGGGTTTGGGCGATGTTGTCTTGCGCTGCTGCTGCTATCTGGAAGGCATGGAGGCGGTTGAACGGCAGATGGGCTGGTCCGCTCGCTCGGGCAAGATTGTCTTGCGGATCGCCCTGCAGCGGCTGAGCCGGTACTACAGTGAGACCCTGAAAGGCCAACAGCCTTTGATCGGCTGATGGTGCGCGCACGTGGCAGAGGTGACCAGCAACACCTCAGACGGTTGCGTCGCCGCCGGATTTTGAGCCCGATTGCTGGGCCAAGAAACGTCCGGCCGGCGCCGCTGTGGCACCGTGCAGAAATGCGCTTGCTGTAACAGCAAGCGCCGCCGTCGCCAGGATGCCCTCGCGCATCTGGAGATTCTCGAACGAGTCAAGCACCAGCAGAGCGAAGAGCGCGGTTGCCAGCCCCCGCGGACCGAACCAGCCGTAAAAGGCGCGTTCACGTGGCGGGGTTTGGGTCCCGGCAAGCGATAACCAGATCGCGGCAGGTCGCAGAAGAAAGAGGCTGAGCCCCACAAAGACGGCGAGCGCCAGGGTGACATGGTCAAAGCCTGTCGGCAGCAACAGCGCCCCGATTGCAAAGAAGGCAAAGACCGAAAGCAGCTGCCCTTCGGTTTCGATAAATTCGAAGACGAAGTCGCAACGTCCGCGCAGAACCTCGCCGAACATCAGACCGGCCACAAACGCGGCGATGAACCCGTTGCCATGGATCTCATGGGCCAGCATGTAGGCAAGACCGGCCAGCGCCAGAACTGCCAACCCTCCGAGACTGTCCGATGACAGTCCGCGTCCCTGTGCGAGTCTAAGCAGCCACGCGCCTGCCCAGCCGACCGCCGCACCCGCCAGCGCCCCGAACCCGACCTGTTCGCCCACGAATACCCACCAACTGGTCGGGACCTGATCGTGAATCCCACCAACGGCAAAACAGCCGAAAAAGACCACGAAGGGTAGGGCCAGTCCGTCATTCAACCCGCTTTCTGCCGATAGCGCGCGGCGCATGCGTTCCGGAATGCGGGGGTTCGTGATCACGGACTGCCCGAGGGCCGCGTCCGTGGGCGCGAGCAACGCGGCAAGCAGGGCTATTTCCCAAAGCGGCCAACCGGGCAGCAGCAGTACGCCCACCACGAACCCCATGGCAATTACCAGAGGCAGGCCGATCAGAAGCATCCGCGCGGGATTGCCAGCGCCACGCCAGAGCGCCCGGGGATCGATCATCGCAGCATCGGCGAAAAGAAGCACCACGAGCGCAACCTCGGCCAGTATCTGGAGGCCGTGATCGGCGCTTTGGAAACCAACCAGGCCGGTCACCGCGCAGACATAGCCGCCGACGAGAAAGATCATCGGTGCGGTGAGCACGCTTTCGGCAAGACGCCGCCCCACCAGAGCGTAGGCCAGCACGAGACCAAGAAACACGATAAGGCCAAGCTCAGGCGTCATGGGTCAGTCCTCTGGATCAAGGGGCCCGGCGCCGGCGCGCCAGGTTGGCGCACCGCGGCAGGGGTCAAACAAGGTCGGGATCGGTCATGATTTCGAGCAGCGCGGGTCCGGTGCTGGTGAGTGCCTCGGTCATTGCGGCATCGAGCTCGCCCGCCTTGGTCACCTTGAGCCCATGCCCGCCGCAGAGCCGCGCAAATGCGGCAAAGGACGGGTTGGTCAACTGGGTCTCCCAGACGGGCCAGTCCCCGGCGCGCTGTTCCTTGCTGATTTTTCCCAGCTCCCCATTGTTGAGCAGGATATGGGTCAAATCCATGCCGTATTTGACAGCCGTCGTGAATTCCATCGCGTATTGCCCGAAGCCGCCATCGCCGGAGATCGAGATCACCTTGCGGCCGCGATAGGCCTCCTGGTCCTGCGTCGCGGCCCAAGCGCCAAGGGCGGCCGGCAGTCCGAAGCCGATGGACCCGAGATAGCCCGACATCAGCACCCGTTGCCCGTGAGGTTCGAAATAGCGCCCGAAGGAGTAGGTGTTGTTGCCCACATCCACGGCGATGATCGCATCCTTGGGACAAAGCCGGGTGAGCGCATCGAAGACGACGGCCGAATGCACGCCCTTGCCGCCGCCCTCGGACATGCGGCTGGACTTTTCATCTCGCCAGATCTGCCAGCGCTCGACCAGTTCCGCCACCTGATCTGCCGCGTCGGCCGGGCGAGGTGGTCCGGGCAGGAGGGCGTCGCAGAACGCGCCAAGCTCGGCCCAGACGGGGAGGGCAACGGGATGAAATTTTCCAAGCTGCATCCGCTCGAAATCGACCTGGATGATCGGTTTGGAGGGTTCGATGCCCGTGTGGTTCGAAAAGGAAGACCCGAGCGCCAGGATCAGGTCGGCCTCGTTCATGAACCAGCTCGCAATCGGGGTCCCCGACCGGCCCAAAACCCCTGCGGCATTGGGGTGGCTGTCGGGGATCAGGCCTTTGCCCTTGAATGTCGTCAGAACCGGTGCGCCGAGCGCCTCAGCCAGGGCGATCACCTGATCGCGGGCCTCCAGCGCCCCGTGGCCCATGACGATGATCGGGCGGCGCGCTCCGGCGAGCATGCCGCGCACGGCTTCCATATCCGCATCCGACGGCCGGATATCCGCGCGCCCAAGACGACCCTTCGGCGCCGCCGGCGGGTTTTCGTTCGGCAGCGTCTGCATGTCGTCTGGAAAGATCAGATGGGACACGTCGCGCTCCACGATCGCGGTCTTGCAGGCAAGCGACATGAGCTCCGCGTGCCGCGACGAGGACAGCACCGTCTGGCTGAAGCGCGCCACGCCGCGGAAGGCCTGGCCAAGATCGATGTCCTGGAAGGCGCCGGGGCCAAAGACCTGGGTCTGGACCTGACCGGTTAGGGCCAGCACCGGCGCGCGGTCGACCTTGGCGTCCCACATGCCCGTCAAAAGGTTCGTGGCGCCGGGTCCCGCGATGGTCAGGCAGGCGGCGGGCTTGCCCGTGAGCTTGCCATAGGCCGAGGCCGCAAAGGCGGCCGCACCTTCGTGGCGAATCCCGTAATAGTGCAGATCGCCGCGGCCTGCGGCGCGCCGGATCGCATCTGCCAGGCCCAGATTGGAATGTCCGACCATGCCGAAAACGCTCGTGACGCCCCAGTTCACCATGGTCTCGACCATCTCGTCGGTCACGGTGCGCGTGTGGGTCGGCTCGGGCTCAAGACCGACATAGACTTCGTCCCCGCGCAGTTCGACCGGATAGAGCTTTTGGCCGGTATCCTCATGCCCACCCGGAGGGGCGCCGCTCAGCGGGTCAAAATCCCAGCCGTGCCAGGGACAGCGGATCCAGCATTTGCCATCTACTCCGGTCTCGATGGAGCCCTCGCCCAGTGGTCCGCCCTGATGTGGGCAGCGGTTGTCCATCGCGGCCCATTGCCCGTCGAAATGGGACAGGCAGAGCGTCGTTGTGCGGGCTGTGACGGTCTTGACACGGCCCTCGGGCAGGTCGTCGAGATGGGCCACGCGCACCCAATCCAGGTTTTGGTCATCGAGCATGATTTGTCTCCTCAATGCACGCCGCCAAACGGGATGCCGGTCAGATCGGCCATCTCGCGCTTCCAGGTCGTCAGGTCATCGGGGTTGAAGGCGCTGACATGTCGATGTCCGCAGGCCCGCGCCATCACCTGGATCAGATGCGTGGAGGCCTCGAAGAAATTGGCCAGCTGATGCGCGGATT
>JBCDED010000109.1:0-8468 GCA_039179985.1 Pseudomonadota bacterium | reverse complement strand
CTCGTCGTAGCCCTCGACGCGCTGGCCGCGCCGGGCGATTTCGACGCCGCCAACGGCGATCGACACAAGGTCGCGCTCGGCCCGTTCGCCGGCCTTGCCGATGGCCATGACGATCCGGCCCCAGTTGGGGTCTTCGCCGGCGATGGCCGTCTTGACCAGAGGCGAATCGGCCATCGCCCGCGCATGGATTTTGGCCTCCGCATCGCTCTGTGCCCCGCGCACACAAAATTCGACGAATTTTGTCGCGCCTTCACCGTCGCGCACAACCTGATGCGCCAGATCCAGCATCACCCGGTGCAGCGTCTCTTCAAAGGCTGCAACGCCCTCGACCGCGACGCCCGAGTGCCCGGTTGCCGCCAGCATCAGCGTGTCCGAGGTCGAGGTATCGCTGTCCACCGTGATGCAGTTGAAGGTCTGTTCGTTCAGCCGCGCCAGCAAGGCTTGCAGGGGCGCCTGTTCGATCCGGGCGTCGGTAAAGATGTAGACCAGCATGGTCGCCATATCCGGCGCGATCATGCCCGAGCCCTTGGCAAACCCGGAAATCCGAACGGGTTGGCCGTCGATGTCGACGACGGCACAAGCGCCTTTCGGGAAGGTATCTGTCGTCATTATGGCGCGCGCCGCCTCTGCCGCACCGTCGGGCGAGAGCCCGTCCACCAAAGCGTCGAGCTTGGCTAAGATCCTGTCATGCGGAAGCTTTTCGCCAATCACTCCGGTTGACGCGGTGAACACCCGGCTCTGCGGGACGGCGCTGGCCTGCGCAACCGCAGCTGTGATCTCGGCCACCGAGGCCTGACCATGCGCGCCGGTGAACGCGTTGGCATTGCCCGCATTCACCAGGATCGCCGCGCCATTTGATGCCTCGGCCGCGTCGGCGCCGCGCAGCTTGTCCTGGCAATCCAGAACCGGCGCTGCACGCGTCGAAGACCGGGTGAAGACGCCCGCAACGGATGTGCCCGGGGCCAGCAGCGCCAGCATCACATCGCGTCGCCCGGTGTAGCGCACCTCGGCCGCGACCGAGGCGAATTGCACGCCATCGATCACAGGCAGGTCCGGAAAGTTCGCCGGGGCCAGCGGAGAGACTGGCAGCGCGCCCACCACTGGTTTAGTCCAGCAGGTCGGTCTGCTGCAGGATCGCGGGATCGACATCCGTCAGATTCGGACGCTCGATCTGCGCAGATCCGGTCACGGCGGTCACGTGGTCCTCGATGATCTGGGCTTCCAGTTCCGCGACAATCTCCGCCCGCACCTGGTCCAGCGCAGGTGTCTCGGCCAGCCGTGTTTCATTCAGCCGGATCACATGCCAGCCGAATTGTGTTTGCACGGGCGCAGAGATCTCTTCCGCGTCCATCGCGGCAACGGCGGTCTCGAACTCCGGCACCATCTGCCCGGCCGTGAACCAGCCCAATCCACCGCCGCCCGGGCCGGAGGGGCCGGTCGAGCTGGTCTTGGCCACCTCGGCAAAGTCGGCGCCGCCATTGAGTTCTTCGACGATGGCCTGTGCCTCGGCCTCGGATTCGACGAGGATATGCGAGGCGTTCCATTCGCGGGCCCCGGTTCCTTCGGCATACTTGGCGTCATAGGTGGACTGGATCGCGTCCTCGGTGGTGCCCGCTTCGAGCAACGCGCGGATCTCGGTCGCCGCCGTCAGCGCGCGCTCTTCGTTGGCCAGGGACAGCATGACACTGTTTGGCAAGGTGCCATCGAAATTCTGCTTGAGCGCCTCTTGCTGGATGAGCTGTTCCAGAATCCCGTCAAACAATTGCGTGACCGGGATCTGCTGATATTGCGCGGGCAGATTGGCATAGAGGATCATCATGTGGCCCAGAGTGATCTCTTCGCCATTGACGACGGCGACCACGGTATCGGGCCGCGCCGTGTCCTGCGCCTGCAGCGGTCCAAAGGGCAAGAGAGCCACGGCCAGCGCGGGCAGAAGGTTTAGAGCTTTACGCATGAGATCAATTCCATGTTTTTGGCCGCGACCGGGCGCAGCGTTGACACTGTTTCGCCTGCCCCTTACATCGCCTTGTGGCCCATAACCGGTCAGGTCGGTTTCCGTCGTATCTACGGGTTGAGGTCTGGGCCGACAAGTGGCTGACGGCCACGAAAACGTCAGATCAGCGGGAGAGCATATGCTGGGGATCGGAACACTCGCCAAAAAGGTCTTTGGGACCCACAATGACCGCAAGGTCAAGGCGACGCGCCCGCTCGTTCAAAAGATCAACGATCTGGAACCGGAGTTTGAAAAGCTTGACGATGCAGGTCTGCAGGCCAAAACCGTCGAGCTGAAAGAGCGCAGCAAATCCGGCGAGAGTCTGGATGATCTGTTGCCCGAGGCCTTTGCCAATGTGCGCGAAGGGGCCAAGCGGGCGCTGGGTCTGCGCGCCTATGATGTGCAGCTGATGGGCGGGATCTTCCTGCATCAGGGCAATATCGCCGAGATGAAGACCGGCGAAGGCAAGACTCTGGTTGCGACCTTTTCGGCCTATCTGAACGCGTTGGCGGGCAAGGGCGTGCATATTGTGACCGTGAACGACTATCTGGCCAAGCGTGACGCTGACTGGATGGGCAAGGTCTATGACCTGCTAGGTATGCGCGCTGGCGTGATTTTTCCCGATATGGGCCCGGAAAACAGGCTCGCCGCCTATCAGTCGGATGTGGTGTTCGGCACCAACAACGAATTTGGCTTCGACTACCTGCGCGACAACATGAAATCCGACCTCGCGCAGGTGTTCCAGAAAGAGCACTACTACGCGATCGTCGACGAGGTGGATTCGATCCTGATCGACGAAGCGCGGACACCGTTGATCATTTCCGGCCCCTCGCAAGACCGCTCGGAGATGTATCGCAGCATTGACGGTGTGGTGCCGGTGCTCACGGATGCGCATTTCGAGCTGGATGAAAAGCAGCGCAACGTGACCTTCACCGAAGACGGCAACGAGTTTATCGAAGAGCAACTGCAAGCCCGCGGAATGCTCGAAGAAGGCCAGACCCTCTACGACCCGGAAAGCACCACCGTGGTGCACCATCTCAATCAGGCGCTGCGGGCCCACAAGCTGTTCCAGAAGGACAAGGATTACATTGTCCGCGACGGGCAGGTGATTCTCATCGATGAATTCACCGGACGGATGATGCACGGCCGGCGCCTGTCTGATGGTCTGCATCAGGCTTTGGAGGCGAAAGAGAGCGTCAATATCATGCCCGAGAACGTCACGCTGGCCTCCGTGACACTGCAAAACTACTTCCGACTCTACGAAAAACTGGCCGGTATGACCGGGACTGCCGCAACGGAAGCGGAAGAATTTGCCGAAATCTACGGGCTGGGTGTGGTGGAAGTTCCCACCAACCGGCCCATTGCCCGCCTGGACGAAGACGATCAGGTCTATCGCTCGGCCACGGAGAAATACACGGCCATGATCTCCGAGATCAAGGACGCCAACAGCAAGGGCCAGCCGATGCTCGTGGGCACCACCTCGATCGAGAAATCGGAACTTCTGAGCCAGATGCTCGACAAGGAGGGCATCAAGCACAACGTGCTGAACGCCCGTCACCACGAGAAGGAAGCCCAGATCGTCGCCGAGGCCGGACATCTGGGGGCGGTGACCATCGCCACGAACATGGCCGGTCGTGGAACCGATATTCAGTTGGGCGGCAATGTCGAACTGAAGGTTCTGGCCGCTCTGGCCGAGAATCCGGAGGCCGATCCCGCCGAGTTGCGGGCCGCGGAAGAAGCCAAACATGCCGATGAAAAGGCCAAGGTCATGGAGGCCGGAGGCCTCTACGTGATCGCCTCCGAGCGGCATGAAAGCCGGCGCATCGACAACCAGCTTCGTGGCCGGTCCGGCCGCCAGGGCGATCCGGGGCGGACCTCGTTCTATCTGTCGCTCGAAGACGACCTGATGCGGATCTTTGGCTCTGACCGGTTGGACAAAGTGCTGAAAACGCTTGGCCTTCAGGAAGGCGAAGCCATCGTCCACCCCTGGGTCAACAAATCGCTCGAACGCGCGCAGGCCAAGGTCGAAGGCCGCAACTTCGACATGCGCAAGCAGCTGCTCAAGTTCGACGACGTGATGAATGATCAGCGCAAGGTGATCTTCAGCCAGCGCAACGAGATCATGGCCGCCGGGGATCTCAACGAGATCACCAACGACATGCGCCACCAGGTCATCGACGATCTCGTCGACGAGCATATGCCGCCCAACAGCTATGCCGATCAGTGGGATGTCGAAAGTCTGTATGCCGCGATGATCGAAAAGCTCGACATCGATGTGCCGGTGCTGGAATGGGCCGATGAAGACGGTGTTGATGCCGATGTCATGCGCGAACGGCTGGAAAAGGCATCGGACGAGCATATGGCCAAAAAGGCCGTTGCCTTTGGCCCCGATACCATGCGCAACATCGAAAAACAGGTGCTGCTGCAGACCATCGACCAGAACTGGCGCGAACATCTTTTGACGCTGGAACATCTGCGGTCGGTCATCGGCTTCCGTGGCTATGCCAACCGCGATCCGCTCAACGAGTACAAGAACGAAAGCTTCCAGCTTTTCGAAAGCATGCTTGATTCGCTGCGCACGACCGTGACCTCGCAACTGGCGCATGTGCGCCCCATGTCCGAGGATGAGATGGCGCAGATCCGGGCCCAACTGGCGGCCGATCAGCCCGATCTTCTGCGCGCGGCGCAACAGCAGGTGGGTGGTGGTCCGATCCCGTCCGCGCCCACGGCACCCACCGCTCCTACCGCGCCCAATCCGCAGGTTGCCGCGCCCCAGACGGACTCCGCGCCCAGCGGTGCGGCGATTGCAGGGTTTGTCGAGGACGATCCGTCGACCTGGGGCAATCCCGGCCGCAACGAGAGATGTCCCTGCGGCAGCGGCAAAAAGTTCAAGCATTGCCACGGCCGGCTGGTCTGACGATTTCCGCCGCAATCTCGCCTGAATGACACCTTGAGGCGGCCATACCATGGCCCCGAACCTATGGAATTTCTGCGGATAAGATCCCGCGAAGGAGCCATAGATGAAAATGACGAATAAAGCGGCCAGGCTCATCGTTGGAACAGTCGGGTGTGCTTTGGCCACCGGCTGGGCGATGCAGACCTTTGTGCAGAGACCCGGCAATGCTCCGACCGAGGTTCAGGCCTACCAGCAGACCAAACCGCAATTCTCCAACGCCTCCGTTCTGGGATCCATCTCGGCGCCGGCCGTGCGGATTCCGCCCGAAAGCGAAGACGTGGTCGCGCGCAACGAAACAGATCTGCTCAGCCCGGCCGATGTGGCAAACCCGCCAGCGGAACCCGATGACCCGATGCTGGGATGTCTGGTCAATGCCACGGCCGAAGCCGGGCCGCGCGCCATGGTCACGCTCAGTGTCGACGCGCCCTGCTTTCCCAACGAACGGGTGGCCATTCACCATACCGGCATGATGTTCACCACCATCAGCGATCCGACCGGAGCGCTTGAGGTGAGCATGCCGGCAATGAAGGAACAGGCCGTCTTTATCGTGTCCATCGCCGAGGGCTTTGGCACCGTCGTCACCGCCAAGGTGCCTGACGTCAAACACTGGACCCGTGTGGCCCTGCAATGGGAAGGCAAGACAGGCTTTCAGATCCATGCACGCGAATTCGGTGCCGCATACGGCAGCACCGGACATGTCTGGTTCGGAGCGCCGAACAATCCCGTCAGCGGCAGCTTCCTGGCCCGTCTCGGAGACGGCCAAGGCGAGGTGCCGCGCATCGCCGAAATCTACTCCTTCCCCCGTGATGCAGATCTCCGTGGTCTGGTGACCCTGACCGTGGAAACCGAAGTGACTGACGCGACCTGCGGCCGCAGGCTCACCGCCGAAGCGCTCGAAGGGCGCACTGCGGGAAAGCTGTCAAGCCGCCAGCTTGACCTTATGATGCCCAATTGCGGGTCTGTTGGTGACTTTCTGGTGTTGAATAATCTCGTGGATGACCTGAAAATCGCGTCCAACTAAGCGACAACGGGACAGTTTCCATGACAGCGATACGTGCGGCGTTCTGCGCCGCACTTTTTGTGGGTGTAACCGCATGGGGGATGGTGTTCGCCCAGGATGTAACGCTGCGTTCCCCTGACGGCGCGGTTGAGATCAGCGGCACCCTTCTGGGCTATGACGGTGCCTATTACCGGGTCGACACTCAGTTCGGTGAGCTGACTGTCGACGGCTCCGGTGTGCTCTGCGACGGGCCGGGATGCCCCAACCTGGACACGTTTGTGGCAGAGATCGTGTTTTCGGGCGCCTCGTCCATGACCGAAGTGCTGATGCCCGCGCTGATCGCGGATTTCGCGCAGCGGGGTCAGCTGACGCTGGCGCGGGTTGACTTGGACGACACCCACTTTGCCTACACGCTGACGCGGCCCGGCGCTTCACGCCCGGCGGCCCGGTTTGAGTTTCGCGTCACCACCACCGATGAGGGCTTTGCCGATCTGCTGGCCAATGAGGCCGACATCGTCCTGGCCAGCCGCGAGATCCGTGCCGAAGAACGCATGCGGGCACAAGAGGCCGGTATGGGCGATCTCACCGCCGCCAACCGCAGCCGGGTCCTGGCGCTGGATGCCATGGTGCCGATCGTGGCGCAGACCAATCCGGTGCGCGACATCTCGACGGAAACGCTGGCGCGCCTCTTTGCCGGAGACATTGCCAACTGGGCCGACCTGGGCGGCCCGGACGCGCCGGTGAGCCTGCATTTGCCAGATTCTGGCTCAGGGCTCAGTCAGGCCGCCGAAGACCGCCTGGTGGCCCCCCTGAACCGCGCGCTGGCGCCAACCGTGACCCGGCACAAGCGCAGCGGCGATGTGGCGGGGGCTGTGGCGAACGATCCGTTCGGAATCGGATTGACCGGGTTCGCCGAAACCGCGCCGGCGCGGGCGTTGACGCTGACCGGCAATTGCGGATTTTCGCTGAATGCCACCCGGCGCACGATCAAGACCGAGGATTACCCGCTGACCTCGCCGCTGTTTCTCTACCTCCCGGCGCGGCGCCTGCCGAATATGGCGCGACAATTCCTGACCTATACCCGCGGCGCTTCGGCGCAGATCGTCATCCGCCGGTCCGGCTTTGTCGATCAGGCCCCCGAAGAAATCCAGATCAACGATCAGGGCGACCGGTTCGCAAATGCGATCCTGGCGGCGGGGCCGGAGGTCAGCCTCGGCGAACTGACCGCGATGACGCAAACCCTGGCGCCGCTGGCCCGGCTCACCACCTCCTTCCGGTTCGAACCGGGTTCGGCGCGGCTGGACGCACAGTCGCGATCGAATGTGGCGCAACTTGCCGGTGCCATGGCGATCGGAACCTATGACGCCCGGCAATTGCTCTTTGTCGGCTTTTCTGACGGGGTCGGCCCGGCAGGCGGCAACCAAAAGATTGCCATGGCCCGCGCCCGCGCCGTGCAGAACGCGGTTGTCGAGGCCGTGGACACAGGCGTCGTTGACCGGATCGATCTTGGCGTGGCCGGGTTCGGGGAAGCCTTGCCCATGGCCTGCGACGACAGCGACTGGGGCCGGCGCGTCAACCGGCGCGTGGAGGTCTGGGTTCGCTAGGGAAAACCTCAGCAGATCTGACCAACACTCTTGCTTCTTTCTTTTTGCAAATACCCCTGGGGGAGGGCTCCGCAGGAGACCGGGGGCAACGCCCCCTCAAAGATACCCTTCCGCTCGAAAGCTGATCTCCCGGGATTTGCCAATCACCAGATGATCATGCAGGACCAGACCCAGCGCCCGGCAGGCAGCGTCGATCTTGCCGGTCATGTCGAAATCCGCCTGGCTCGGAGTCGGGTCCCCGGATGGATGATTGTGGACCAGAATGAGGGCGCTCGCGTTCAGTTCCAAGGCGCGTTTGGCGACTTCGCGCGGATAGACCGGCACGTGATCCACGGTGCCCCGGGCCTGTGCCTCGTCGGCAATGAGGATGTTCTTGCGGTCGAGATAGAGAACCCGGAACTGTTCCGTTTCCCGATGGGCCATGGTCGTGTGACAATAATCCAGCAGCGCGTCCCATCCGGTGATGGCATGACGTTTCAGCACCTTCGCCCTGGCAAGGCGGTGGGCAGCGGCCTCGATCAGTTTCAGTTCCCCGATGACCGCTTCGCCGACGCCAGTGAGGTCAGCGAGGCGTTCGGGCCGGGCGCTGATCACCCCGTTGAAGTCGCCGAACCGGTCCAGAAGCGCGCGAGCCAGTGGTTTGGTGTCCTTTCGCGGCAGCGCCCGGAAGAGAACCAGTTCAAGCATTTCGTAGTCCGGCAGGGCCGCGGCGCCGCCTTCCCGGAATCGCCGGCGCAGACGGTCGCGATGGCCCTGGATGTACGAGGGAAGGCGCGCCCCTTTTGGCAGGATCGGAGCAGGATCACCGTCAAAAAGCGGCAGGGGACGTTCGGAAAACGCATCGCGTGACATAGGTCGAGCGGTAGCAGAACTTGGTTATTGGAATGTTAAACGCAGGCATGGGAGGGGGCGCTG
>JBCDED010000108.1:0-8490 GCA_039179985.1 Pseudomonadota bacterium | reverse complement strand
TTGGTTGTCCCTGAGCAGCACGCATAGATCGTGTTGAGATCCATTTCCAGGTTATCGGTGATGTCGCGCGCCACCATCGGGCGCTGCACGAAATGGATGTTCGGCAACTGGTCGCAGATCCGCGCGGCGTCATGCAGATCCTGCAGGGTGCTTTCGCGATATTCGCGCGCTTCGGGATCGACCATGTGGACCGCCGCGCCCGCGGTCCCGTAATGCACGCGGCCTTCTTCGAGCCGCAGGTCGTTTTGCCCGTCGCGGCTGGGCAGGGTGATCGACCGGTTGGCGCGCGCCAGCGTGTCCTCGACCAGCGCCCGGGGAAAGCGGATGCGTCCGTCGTCGCCCAGAAGGGCTCCGGCACCGGTCAGCGCTTCGACGCCGCTCGGCGGTGCATCGGCCAGACCGATCTGTTCCAGTGCGTCCAGCGCCGTTTCATGGATGCGTTGGACCTGTGCCTCGGTCAGCAGGTTGAGAGTGCCGCCGCTCATGCCGGCGCGCACCGGGTTCGTGGTGGCGTCGAGCGGAGCGGCGCGGCTTGCCCGACGGGCGGCGCGGCCTCCGGTGCGGCGGGTCGAAAGTTCGTTCATGATGGTGTCCTGAAATCGAATGAGGAAAGGGTGCGTGTCAAAGCGCGCGCGCAGGTCTTCCTCTGGCGGCCCGTCCACGGGCCGCACCGATCGTACGGACGATCAGAACGAATAAAAACCGTCTATCCATCGCCGTTGTTCCTCCGTAGAGGCATTAAAACGCGGCTTTAGATCGGTCTTCTGTTCTGTTTGCGACGCGGGGTCGCAAACAGATACTGAACGCGAGAAGGTCCGTCAGATGAACGACAGAAACAATACCGGTGCGCCCACCATACCGCCGATAATCAGAAGCATCGCCGTAACCAGACCTTTATTCATCGCTTTTCTCCCGTTTGAGTCCTGTCACAGATAGGGCTCAAAACGATACGTCAAGCGCTGAACGGGCGTGGCAACACAAGATCGTCAAATACTTGCATCGGTAAGGTTTTTTGCCCCCGGAGGAGCAGGCTTTGCTGGCAACATGATTAACATTCGCGCCGCTTTAAGGAGACATTCGTTCGCGACAGTTGACGCCAACCTCCTGCATCTCCATCTCACGGTCGCCGACATCCGATCCGTAAGAACCGCCGCCGGTCAAAGCCATGCCCTACGTCGACATTTTCATTGCGGGCTCTTGTCCATTGCGGCTCTGACGGTTCGCGGGCTGAGGGAGTGCCGAGAGGGGACGTGCGGCGCTCTATTCCCTCCGGGCGACGAAGTTGTTAAGCCGCGCCCCAAAGCGAAAGGCCGCGCGACAAGATGACAGAGATCACGCTTCACAATTCCAAGACTCGCCGCAAGGAAGTGTTCGACCCGATCGACCCCAAGAACGTGCGGATGTATGTCTGTGGTCCGACTGTCTATGACCGTGCGCATCTGGGCAACGCGCGTCCCGCAGTGGTTTTCGACGTTCTTTTCCGGTTGCTGCGGCATGTTTACGGCGCCGAGCACGTCACCTATGCCCGCAACATTACCGACGTTGAGGACAAGATTAACGCGCGTGCCCTCGAGACGGGCAGGGCGATCGGCGAGATCACCGCCGAGACGACGCAATGGTACCTTGACGATATGGCCGCGCTTGGCACGTTGACGCCGAACAAAGTCCCGCGCGCCACACAGTTCATTCCGCAGATGGTGGCGATGATCGAGACACTGATCGCGGGCGGTCATGCCTATGCCGCCGAGGGGCACGTGCTGTTTCGCGTGCGGTCCTATAGCGACTATGGCGCGCTGTCAGGCCGGTCGGTCGACGATATGATCGCGGGCGCCCGGGTGGAGGTCGCACCCTACAAAGAAGACCCTCTGGATTTCGTTCTGTGGAAACCCTCGACGCCGGATTTGCCGGGTTGGGACAGCCCCTGGGGACGCGGGCGTCCGGGCTGGCACATCGAATGCTCGGCCATGGCGCTGGACCTGCTGGGCGAAAGCTTCGACATTCATGCCGGGGGCAACGATCTGACGTTTCCGCATCATGAAAACGAAATTGCGCAGAGCCGCTGCGCCCATCCGCAGGGCGATTTCGCAAGGGTCTGGCTGCATAACGAGATGTTGCAGGTCGAGGGCAAGAAGATGTCCAAGAGCCTGGGCAATTTCTTCACCGTGCGCGACCTTCTGGATCAGGGGATTTCGGGCGAGGTGATCCGGTTTGTGTTCCTCCAGACCCATTACCGCAAGCCGATGGACTGGACCGAAAAGAAATGGCGGGACGCCGAGAAAGAACTCAGACGCTGGCGCAAGATGATCGGGGATCAGTCGCCCGGTGCGGTGCCCGCCGCGATGATGGACGCCTTGGCTGACGATCTCAACACACCTGGTGCCATTGCGGTCCTGCGGTCCTGTGCCGAGGCGGGCGATGCCAGCGGCCTGTCTGCAGGTTGCGACCTGTTGGGCATCGACCCCAAGACTGCTGAAACTGCGAACGCGATTCCTGAGAACGCGCGCGAAACGCTGGAAGAGGTCGCGGCCTTGTTCGAGAAAACACGCGAAACGGCGAAAGCCAGCAAGGATTTCTCGGAAGTGGATCGGTTGAAAGCGGCACTGATTGCAGCGGGCGTCGAAGTGCGCATGAGCAAGGACGGCGTCGAGCTTTTGCCAGGCCAGGGATTTGAAGTTGCCCGGCTTGAGGCGCTCTTGCGAGGCTGACCCGGTGTGATGGCGGCTGCTTTTACGCCATCTCGCGCCGCTGCCAGCTGAGCCAGATCAGCGCGCCGCCCGCGAGCACCAGGAACGGTACCATCGCGAGGTTGACGGCCGCCCAGCCGGCCTCTGGCGCGCCGCCCGTGCAGTTCATCAGCCCGCCGGAACTGAGCGAGGCGACCGTGACGCCGCCAAAGACCAGCAGATCGTTGAGGCCCTGCATGCGGCCGCGTTCCTCGGGCGTGTGAGAGGCGGCCAGCATCGTCGTTGCGCCGATGAAGCCGAAATTCCAGCCGAGCCCAAGCAGCACCAGCGCGACAAAGAAGTTTTCCAGCGCCACACCCTGCAAGGCGACGGCACCGGCCAGAGTCAGGATCACGAGACCTGCGCCGATGATCCGCTCGACCCCGAACCGCGCGATCAGATGGCCGGTGAAAAAGGACGGCGCGAACATCGCCAGTACATGCAGCGTGACCACGTCCGCCGCGTTGCCCTCGGTATAGCCGCAGCCCACCACGGCAAGCGGCGTGGACGTCATGACAAGGTTCATCAGCGCATAAGAGACCATCGCACAGATGACCGCGACGGCGATGCGCGGCGTTGTGATCAACTGCCAGCGCGTGCGGCCTTGCCCGGGGGAATCCTTGGGCACGGATGTCGGTTTGGGTATGTCGAGAAACGCAAAGAGCAGCGCGCCGACGATGTTTATCGCAATCACGGTCAGATAGGTGCCGAAGAAGGGAATCACGAAGGCCTGACTTGTGACTTTGACCAGTTGCGGGCCTATAAACGCGCTGACCAGACCGCCCGCCAAGACGTAGGAGATGGCTTTCGGTCGGAAGGACTCGCTTGCTGTATCGGCGGCGGCAAAGCGGTAAAAGGCCTGCGCGGACATGTAAACTCCGCTGATCAGACTGCCGGCCAGAAAAAGCCCGAACGAGGCGTAGTAAAGCCCCAAGGCGGAAATCGCACCGCCGATCGCACCTGCCGCGGTCCCCATTAGAAAACCGGCGCGCCGCCCGAAACGCTGCATGGCCATCGAAAGCGGGTTGGCGGCCAGCATCGACCCCAGCACGATCAGCGTGATCGGCAGCGTCGCAAAACAGATATTGGTGGCGAGGCTCTGGCCAGCCAATCCGCCTACGACAAAAATCATCGCCATCTGCGCACCCAGAATGGCCTGCGCCAGCACCAGAACCATGACGTTCCGGCGGGCTCTGGCATCGTCATCATAGGGCAGGGTCGCGTCGCTCATACTTCGTGCTACGCCTTAACGCGAAGTGCGGCAAGCCCGATCAGTTGCGTATCCTCGCCGGTTCAATCAGATGCGCGAAAGAGCCCTGAACGCGACCGGCCCGAAGGCCCATATCCGGTAATGCCTGACCTTCGGCATCGCTGGCTGCGAACAGCGGCTCACCTTCGGCGAACACGGTCGTGGCATAGTGAAACTCGTGGCCCAGCCACGCACCGCGATGCGGGCCTTCGCGGGCGACCAAATGGCGATAGCCCAGGTGGCGGCGCGGGTGTTCAAAGCTGGTGCTCAGAGGCAGGAGACCCGCCATGGGATGCGTTTGTCCATCCGCATCCGTCAACGTGTTTCCAAGCACCATGTACCCACCACACTCACCATATATATCAGTAATTTGAGATGCAATTCTCAAGCTTTGCATGAAGTTATGGGATGCTGCGATCCGACCAGCATGAAGCTCGGGGTAACCTCCGGGCAGGAAGACGAAATCCGAGTCAGGCACCGGTTCGTCGGCCAAGGGCGAAAAGAACCGCAGTTCGGCGCCTTGCTGCCGCCAGTCTTCCAGGTGATGCGTGTAGGAAAATCCGAAAGCCGCATCTGTGGCGACCGCGATCACTTGCCCGGGAGGTGGGCATCGCGGCGACCCGGCCGGCCCAGGCACCGGCATCGCAAGCGCTTGCAGAGTTGCACGGTCAAGGCTGTTCGACAGAGCGTCGGCGGCCTGCTCGAGAAAGCGGTCAAGATCCGGGCGCTCCCTGGCCTGAACCAGCCCCAAATGTCGCGATGGTTGGGACAGCTCTGGGGACCGTCGCAAGCAGGCAAGGACGGGCAAACCCGTGGATGACAGCGCACGGCGCAGCATCGTCTCATGCTTGTCTGATCCGACTTTGTTGAGAACGACACCCGCGACATGTACGTTCGGATCATGCCGGGCAAAGCCCTGAACCAGCGCGGCCACGGATCCCGACATCCGACCGGCATCGACCACCAGAACGACGGGCAGGGACAGCAGGCGCGCCAGATCGGCGACCGCGCCGCGATTGTCTGGCGGTGCCCCGTCGAAAAGGCCCATTGCCCCTTCGATTACGAGCAGACCCTCGCCGGATGCCAGATCATGAATGCGGTCCGGCGCCATGGCCCAGGCATCGAGATTGACGCATGAGGTACCACAGGCGGCGGTGTGAAATGCGGGATCGATGTAGTCAGGGCCGGATTTGGCGCCGCGTACCGCCAAACCCTCGCGCGCGAGCAGTCGAAGCAACGCCAGCGTGACGGTGGTCTTACCTGACCCCGAAGCGGGAGCGGCGATGATCAATCCTTGTCCCATGATTGACGACGCGGACGCTTTCAGGCGCTCTCGGCAGGGCGGCCACGACCCAGAGGATCGAGATTGCGGGGAGCTCCGCCTTCCAACATCGTCTGCCAGTCCAAGACTTGCCGCATCAGAACCGCGCGTCCGATGCACAGGATCGCGGGAGGTTCCATCTTCTGTGCGGCGATATCGGGGGCAAGTCGTTCGAGTGTTGTTTCCAGCACGCGTTGTTGGTCCGTCGTGGCGCTGGACACAACGGCACAAGGCTCATCCGGACTGCGCCCCGCCACGATCAACGCGTTGCTGATCTGCGCCGCATGTTTCATGCCCATGTACACGACGATGACCTGACTGCCTCGGGCAATCGCGGCCCAGTCCAGAGAGCCGGGCGCATTGCCCGACTGATCATGCCCGGTCACAAATGTCACCGCCTGATTCACGTCGCGATGCGTCACCGGGATCCCGGAATAGGCCAGACCGCCAATGCCCGCGCTGATCCCCGGAATGATCCGGATCGGAACATTGTGCTGCACCAGAGTCTGCGCCTCTTCTCCGCCTCGGCCAAAGACAAAGGGATCACCGCCTTTCAGGCGCAGGACGCGTTTGCCCTCGCGCGCCAGCTGTACCAGCCGCAGTGATATGTCGCGCTGCTTGGCCGAGGGCTTGCCGCCGCGCTTGCCTGCATAGATGTGATTGGCCTGTGGCGCCCAGTCCAGAACAGAGTTCTGGACCAACGCGTCGTAGACGACCGTATCCGCCTCACGCAAGGCGTGTAAGGCATGTAACGTCAGCAGCCCCGGATCACCGGGTCCCGCACCGCACAGCCAAACCCAACCGGGGTCGAAACGGGGCCAGTCGGCCTGTGGAAGGGGTGAAGACTCAACCATCCTTCTTCTATGCCGTGAACTGCAGCGTTCGAAAAGGCCCCGGGCGACCACCGAGACCGTCAACTGCGACATTCCAGGCATGCATTTGTGCTTGCATAGACGGACTTTGCCCGTTGGCGAGGCCATGGCGAAGGCCTATAGTTCCTTCTGATGCGCCAGAACCCCGATATCACGCCACAGCGACCCACCGACAAATCCCAAACCTCGTTGCGCCGCGGCTGGACGACCGGTGCCTGTGCCACGGCAGCGACGCGGGCCGCATTGATGGGACTTTGGGGCGAGGGGCGGCCAGACCGGGTGCGCATCACTTTGCCGGGCGGAGAACGACCGAGTTTTGCGATCTCCCACTGGAAAACGGGGACCGGTTGGTGTGAGGCCGGAATCATCAAGGACGCGGGTGATGATCCCGATGTCACCCACGGGGCCCTGATTGTCTCGCGCGTCAGCAGTTCTGAAGGCGGCGTCGTGTTTCGCGCCGGTGAGGGCGTGGGCATTGTGAGCTTACCCGGCCTGCCAATTGCGCCGGGCGAACCGGCGATTAATCCGGTGCCCCGACAGATGATAACCGACACCGTTCAGGAGATGGCCGAACGATTGAATCAGTCCCCGGATATCGTCGTCGAGGTGTCAATTCCCGGCGGCGAGGAGATTGCCCTGCGCACCTGGAACCCGCGTCTTGGGATCACCGGCGGTCTTTCGATCCTCGGCACGACGGGCATTGTGCGACCGTTTTCTTGCGCGGCCTGGATCGCATCGATCCACCGTGGCATCGATGTGGCGCGGGAGACCGGCCAGAGCCACGTCGCCGGATGCACTGGAGCAACGAGCGAAAAAACGGTGCAGGCGCTGTACGATCTGCCAGATCATGCGATGCTCGACATGGGTGATTTTGCCGGTGGCATGCTGAAGTATTTGGCGCGTCATCCGGTTCCGCGCGTTACGGTTGGTGGCGGCATCGGCAAGATGACGAAACTGGCTCAAGGCGCCCGCGATTTGCATTCCGCGCGCAGTCAGGTCGACTTTAATGCACTTGCCCAAACACTTCGCTTGCCGGAACTGAAAAACGCGAACACGGCGCTTCAGGCCTATGAAACGGCCGGACAGACCATGGCGACGTGGGTCGCGCAGACAGGCTGCGCGAAAGTCCGTGAAATGTTGCCGGATGAGGTTCAGTGCGACACCGTCGTAATTGACCGCGGAGGACAGATTCTGGCCATGGCGGCGGCGTGACGATCCTTCTGCTGGCAGGCACCCGCGAGGCACGCGAGATTGCTGTCGCGGCAACTGAGCAAGGCGTCGCACTTGTGGCGTCCCTTGCAGGGACGACCCGTGAGCCAGTGAGATTGGGTGTGCCGACCAGGATCGGCGGGTTTGGTGGCTCAGCCGGGTTTGTCCAGTATCTGAAGAACCATCACATCACCGCCGTTCTCGATGCAACGCACCCCTTTGCGCACCGTATCTCGAATCGCAGTGCGCGCCTCTGCGCGGAACTGGGTTTGCCGTATTGTCAGCTTCTTCGATTGCCGTGGTCTCTTGATGACGGCTGGCTGTCGCTCGCGCGGGAAGAGGATCTTGCCGCTCATGTGTCCGCCGAACAGACTGTGTTTCTGGCAACAGGACGGCAAACACTGGCGCATTTTGCCAATCTAAGGCACGCGCGCGTGATCTGTCGCCAGATAGAGCCGCCGGATGGCCCGTTTCCTTTTCCCAGCGGTCAGTATCACATCGCAAGGCCGCCTTTCAGCGTCGCCGATGAGATCCGGCTTTTCCGCGAGTTAGGAGTCGATTGGTTGGTCGCCAAGAATGCCGGGGGCGAAACATCACGCAGTAAACTTGACGCGGCGCGCGCGCTTGATCTCCGGGTCGCTTTGATCGAAAGACCGCCGCAGCCTCCGGGGGACAAGGCGGAAACTGTCGAGGAATGCCTGTCGTGGATCCACGCATTGTGAGGGAAGAGATCATCGAAACAGATGAGGACGTGGCGCGAGGCGTGGTGCATCTCGTGGCGGTCTGTCCGCGCATGGCCCATGCGCAGGCCGTGACCGGTCCCTTGCCTTTGAGGCGCCGTCCCGATGGGTTTGCGCAATTGCTGAGCGCGATCGTCAGCCAGCAAGTCAGCGTCGCCGCGGCCCGTGCGATTTGGCAGCAGATGCGGAAAGCGGGGCTGACTGGCCCCCGAAAGATCATGTGGGCCAGCGATGAGGACCTCAGAAACGTGGGACTGAGCCGGCAGAAGATCCGCTATGCGCGCGCTTTGGCGGCGGCACGGATCGATTATCGCGCGCTCAGCACGGCGCCCACCGAGGATATCATTGCAACGCTGACCGAGGTTCCCGGAATCGG
>JBCDED010000107.1:0-8490 GCA_039179985.1 Pseudomonadota bacterium | reverse complement strand
GGGTGAGTTCATCAAGAGACACCCGGGCGTCGCTGTAGGCGGTGCCGTCGCAACCGGGTTAGCTATTGGCCTGATGACCAAGCCAGGCCGACGCGTTGCCCGAAATGCTGCTAAAGGCGTCGCTACCGGGGTCAAGAAGGGGCTTGCAGGACAAGATCCGCAAGGATCCCAGCGACGCCAAGCTGCGCATCTTTCTCTTTCAGCTTCTGTGTGTTCTGGGTGACTGGAAACGCGCGATCAATCAGTTGAAGGTCTCCGCCGAACTGGACCCTACCGCCGAGATGATGGCGCGCACCTACCGCGAGGCGATCATTTGCGAGGTGTATCGCGACAAGGTCTTTGCCGGGGAAAAAGAGCCGATGATCTTCGGCGAACCCCGCGAATGGCTGGCGCTTTTGATCGAGGCGCAAAAGGGTCTGGCCGCGGGCGAAGCTGGCAAAGCGGCCGATCTGCGCGCACGCGCGTTCGAGGCCGCGCCGGCCACATCCGGGCAGGCGGACGGCACCGCGTTCGCCTGGATCGCAGATGCTGACATTCGGTTGGGACCGGTCCTGGAAGTCATTGTGAACGGGCGCTATTTCTGGCTGCCATTCGATCAGATCTCGGCGCTGGCGATGGATCCGCCTGCCGATCTTCGTGATGCCGTGTGGACCGCTGCAACCCTCACGCTGGTCAATGGTGGCGAAATGCCGGCCCTTATTCCGACGCGGTATGCCGGGACCACCGCGCATGGCGATATGGCGGCAAAACTGGCGCGCTCCACCGCCTGGGAAGATGGCGGAGCCGACACGTTCATTGGCACCGGACAGCGGCTCCTGACCACCGAGGCCGGCGATCTGGCGCTTCTGGATCTGCGGTCCCTCAGTTTGCAACCCGCTGCCGCCGATGGCTGACAAGACGCTCACGGACAGATTGCAACCCTCGCTTCTGGATCGGTTGACCGACCATGAACCGGGGCAGAACAAGGAGCGCCGCGAAGACCGGGTGATCGATGTGGCCAAGCTGCGCCACATCATTCAACGCGATCTGAGCTGGCTTTTGAACACAACCAACCTGGAAAGCACCTTTGACGCCGAAGCGCTGCCCAACGTGGCGCGCTCGGTGTTGAACTACGGGCTGTCCGAAGTGTCCGGCGAATATTCCACGGCGCGGCGGGCAGACCTGATCCGTGCCTCGATTGACCGGGCCATCACGCTGCACGAGCCGCGCATTATCGCCGGGTCGGTCGATGTGACGCTGTCGCCGGATGACAAGAAGGGCGACATGACCGTGGCCTTCGACATCCGGGCCGATATGTGGGCGCAGCCGATGCCGCTGGAGCTCTACCTGCGCTCTGTGGTCGATGTGACGACCGGTGAGGTTTCGGTGGAGCGGCGGCTTTAGAGCAATGGATACGCGACTTCTCCGGCACTACGAAAACGAACTGCTGTTTATGCGGGATATGGGGGCCGAGTTTGCCGAAGCCTTTCCAAAGATCGCGTCGCGGCTGGGGATGGAAGGCGTTGAGGTACTCGACCCCTATGTCGAGCGTCTTCTGCAGGGGGTGGCGTTTCTGTCTGCACGGGTGCAGCTCGAACTGGAGCTGCAGTATCCAAACATCACCTCCCATCTTCTGGAGATCGTCTACCCGCACTACCTTTCGCCAACGCCATCGATGATGATCGCGGCCTTCGAGACAGATCCCGCAAATGCCGCGCTGAAGGATGGCTATGTGCTGCCGCGCGGAACCAGCCTGCTCAGCCGCCCGATGCAGGGAGAGACGACGGCCTGCGAATTCCGCACGGCTGCGGACACAACCCTCTGGCCCATCGAGATCGCCGAGGCGGAATACATCGACGGGCGCGGGGAACTGGTCGCGGCGGGTGTCACCGGTACGCGCCCCGCGCGGGCAGGGCTGCGCTTGCGGCTGCGGCGCCAGGGGGGCGAACCGATTTCCGAGTTGCCCATTGATCGCCTGACGCTGCATCTGAACGCCTCCGCTGGCAACGCCTGGCTGTTGCTAGAATTGCTCTGCAGTCAGGTCACCGGCTTGACGGGCCGGTCGGCCGACCGCCGCGCCGACTGGCGCCTTCCGCTCGGCGACGGTCAGGTGGTGCACCGCGGCTTTGATCCCGACGAAGCGCTTTTGCCGCGTCCGCGTCGCACGTTTGATGGCTACCGGCTGCTCCAAGAATACTTCGCCATGCCCGAGCGATTTCTGTTCGTCGAATTGCAAGGGCTGCGGCCGGCCTTGCAACGGGCCGAGGGCGATGCGGTCGATTTGTACGTTCTGTTGAGCGAGGGCCGCCGGGATCTGGCGCCAATGGTCGTGCCCGGCGCCTTTGCGCTGAACGCTGTGCCGGCGGTCAATCTGTTTCCCAAACGCTGCGACCGGGTCCATCTGTCGGATCGGGACACCGAACATCACGTGGTGCCCGCGCGCACGGCCGGGCTGGACTACGAAATTCACACGATCACCTCCGTGTCGGGCATTTCCACGGGCGCCACCGAGGATGTGCCCTTCCGTCCGTTCTATTCGGCGGATGATTTCACCGCGGCGGGGGAGGCCCATTCCGCCTATTACACGATCAGTCGCAAGATGCGGCAACGCTCCGAAAAGGAACGCCTGCGCGGTGTGCGCACCAACTATCTTGGCACCGAGATCTATCTCAGCCTCGTGGACCGCGCGCAGGCGCCCTATGCAGCTGATCTTGATCAGTTGGCCGTCGAAGCGCTGGTTTCGAACCGCGATCTGCCGCTCCTGTTGTCGACCGGCGGGGACAATGTCTTTCACCTTGCCGATGGCGGCCCGGTGACCCGGATCACGCTGCCCGTCACCCCCACACGCCCCACGCCGACACTGGCCCAGGGGGGCACCGCCTGGCGACTGATTTCGCATCTCAGCCTGAATTACCTCTCGATTTCGGACACCGGTCAGGGCGACGGGGCGGCGGCCTTGCGCGAGATGATCGGTCTGTATGCGCCGCTGGGCGACAAGGTGCTGGAAAAGCAGCTCGAAGGCATCACCACCGTGACCAGCCGCCCGATCGTGCGGCGGATGAGCGACGAGGTGCTCTCGACCGCCGTGCGGGGGCTCGAGATCACGCTGCATTTCGATGACAGTTTCTTTGAAGGCTCCAGTGTGTACGTGATGGGTGCTGTGCTGGAGCGGTTCTTCCGCAAATATGCGACACTCAATTCGTTCACGGAAACGGTGCTGCGCACGCGAGACAGGGGGGAGATCATCCGATGGCGACCGGCCAGCGGCCACGCGCGGATCATCTGAGCCTCTACGACCACCTGGTCGACACGCCCGAGACGCATCATGTGTTTCAGGCGCTGCGGGTCGTGGAGGCGCATTACGCCGATGCGCCCCGTCTGGGTGAAAGCCGGCGTCCGCGCGAAGACCGCGTGCGTTTGGGCCAGGAGGCGGAACTGGCCTTTCCCACCTCGACAATTGCCGCGTATCGGTCCGGCACGGCGGGCGTCCCGGATCGGCTGACCAACCGGTTCTTCGGTCTCTTCGGCCCGCACGGGCCGATGCCGCTGCATATCACCGAATATGCCCGCGACCGGCGGCGCAATCACCGGGATCCGACGCTGCAGGCGTTCGGCGATCTGCTGACCCATCGCATGATGAGCCTGCTCTACCGGGCCTGGGCGACGGGCCAGCCGGCGCCCAACGCCGATCGCAGCGAGTCAGATGATCGCGTGGCCTCCAAGGTTTCTGCACTGGCGGGGTATCACGGGCCAGGGCTGCTTGACCGGGACGCGCTGCGCGGGCTCAGCCGGCTCGCCTTCACCGGACATCTGGCGCAGGGCCCCAAGAATGCCGAAGGGCTGGTGGCGATCCTGTCGTCTTACTTCGCCGTGCCGGTCGTCGTGCAGGAATTCGTGGGCGCCTGGCTCGATCTGGAGCCAGACGATCAGTGGCAACTGGGTCAGCCGGCGGCGCTTGGCCAAACCACCTCGATAGGCACCCGGGTCTGGAGCCGTGCCGCAAAGTTTCGCATACGCATAGGTCCGGTGTCGCGCGCAGACTACGACCGGCTGTTGCCGGGCGGCGACGCGCTGGAGCGGCTGACGGCGATTGTGCGCTCCTACGCGGGCGATGCCCTCGACTGGGACATCAATCTCGTGCTCAAGGGCGACGAGGTCCCGCGCGCGGCGCTTGGCGGAACCACCCGGTTGGGCCTTGTGTCCTGGACCGGCACCCGTCCGGATCCGGACGCCGAAAGACCGGATGCGGCAGATCTTTACATCTACCCCCGCCTGCATCCCCAGCACGCCCCCGGCACGACCGGTGCGACCGGTGCGACCGGTGCGACTGGCGAGGAAGAGACGCGAAATACCCAACAAAGGACAGTCCCATGACGGAAATCAGCCGCGTTGCCTTGTTCGGCAAACTGAACGCTTTGGGGTTTCAGGCGGTCGAAAGCGCCACCGTTTTTTGCAAGATGCGCGGCAACCCCTACGTGGAAGTGGTGCATTGGGTGCACCAGATCCTGAACGCTCAGGACAGCGATCTGCACCGGATAGTGCGCCATTACGATCTCGACCCGGGCGCGATTGCCGCCGACATCACCCGCGCCCTGGACCGGCTGCCGCGCGGGGCCTCGACGATATCGGATCTCTCCGACCATCTGATGGACGCGATGGAGCGGGGCTGGGTCTGGGGCTCGCTGCTTTATTCGTCCAATCAGGTGCGCACCGGACACTTGCTGCTGGGTATGCTGAAGACGCCGGCCCTGCGCAACATCCTGCAGACCATGTCGCCGGAACTGGGCAAGATCGGGCCCGACGATCTGGCCGATCACTTCGAGGCGGCGACCGATGGCTCGCCCGAAGACGGGATGCGGCCGCAGGATGGATCCTCCACGGCCGGCGGACATCCCGGAGAGGCCTCCGACGCCATGCCCCCGCAAATGGGCGGCGGCGAGGCGCTTGAACAATTCTGCACCGATCTCACGGCACAGGCGAAGGCCGGCGAGATTGACCCGATTGTCGGGCGGGACGCCGAGATCCGCCAGATTGTCGATGTGCTCATGCGGCGGCGGCAGAACAATCCGATCCTGACCGGTGAGGCCGGGGTCGGCAAGACTGCCGTGGTCGAAGGCTTTGCGCTGCGCATCGCGCGCGGGGATGTGCCGCCGGCCCTGCGGGACGTGCGACTCCTTGTGCTCGACGTGGGGCTGTTGCAGGCCGGGGCCTCGATGAAAGGTGAGTTCGAAAACCGCCTGCGCCAGGTCATCGAAGAGGTGCAGGCCAGCCCGGTGCCGGTTGTGATGTTTGTCGACGAGACGCACACGCTGGTCGGCGCGGGCGGCGCGGCAGGCACGGGTGATGCCGCCAACCTGCTGAAACCCGCCCTGGCGCGAGGCACGCTGCGCACCATCGGGGCCACCACCTGGGCCGAGTACAAGAAATACATCGAGAAAGACCCCGCCCTGACCCGGCGCTTTCAGGTCGTTCAGGTCGATGAACCGGATATCCCCAAAGCGGTGCTGATGATGCGGGGCATCGCCTCGATGCTGGAAAATCACCATCGGGTGCAGGTTCTCGACGAAGGGATCGAAGCCGCCGTGACGCTGTCGGCGCGCTACATCCCGGCGCGGCAATTGCCGGACAAATCGGTGAGCCTGCTGGACACGGCCTGCGCGCGTGTCGCGGTCTCGCAGCATGCGGTCCCGGCCGAGGTTGACGACAGCCAGCGCCGCATTGAAGCGCTGGACACGGAACTGGAAATCATCGACCGGGATGAAACGGCGGGCTACGAGGTGGCTGATCGTCGTGCCACGGTGACGGAGGCGAAGGGCGAAGCAGAGCTGCGCCTGGCCGATCTGACCAAGCGGTGGGATGACGAAAAGGAGATCGTCGGCGTCATTCTCGATCTGCGGGCGCAATTGCGCGCCATGGGTGAGGCGGTCGACGAGGCGACGGCAGCCGATCCCTCCGATGCCCCGGACGCGCCAGAGGACGCGGCGCCCGGCAGGGAGGCGCTCTGGGACATGTTGCGGCAGGCCAATCAAAAACTGGAGGATCTGCAGGGCGACAGCCCGCTGATCCTGCCCATAGTCGATCAGCAGGCCGTGGCCGCAGTGGTCGGCGATTGGACCGGCATTCCCGTGGGCCGCATGGTGAAGGATGAAATCCAGACGGTTCTGTCGCTTCAGGATCATCTGGCCAAGCGCGTCATCGGTCAGGATCACGCAATGCAGATGATTGCCAAGCGGATCCAGACCTCGCGCGCCGGGCTCGACAACCCGTCAAAGCCCATCGGGGTCTTTCTGCTCGCCGGCACCTCGGGAGTGGGCAAGACCGAAACCGCTCTGGCCCTGGCCGAGACGCTTTATGGCGGTGAACAGAACGTCATCACCATCAACATGTCCGAATACCAGGAAGCCCATACCGTCAGCTCGCTCAAGGGCGCGCCTCCGGGCTATGTCGGATACGGCGAAGGCGGGGTTCTGACCGAGGCGGTGCGGCGCAAGCCCTATTCGGTGGTGCTGTTGGACGAGGTCGAAAAGGCCCACCCCGACGTGCATGAGATCTTTTTCCAGGTCTTTGACAAGGGCGTGATGGAAGACGGCGAAGGCCGGGTGATCGATTTCAAGAACACGCTGATCCTGTTGACCTCCAACGTGGGTTCGGAGCTGATCATGGATCTCTGCGCGGATCCCGACCTGATGCCCGAGCCGGACGGCATCGCCAAGGCTTTGCGCGACCCGCTTCTCAAGGTCTTTCCGGCCGCGCTTCTGGGGCGGCTCGTTACGATCCCGTATTACCCGCTCAGCCCCGACATGATCGCCGCGATCACGCGGTTGCAACTGGATCGCATAAAACGCCGCGTGGCCGACACCCGGGGCGTTCCCTTCGCCTATTCGGATGGGGTGGTCGATACGATTGTCGAACGTTGCCAGGAGCTTGAAAGCGGCGGGCGGATGATCGACGCGATCGTCACCAACACCATGCTGCCGGAAATCTCCGCCGAGTTTCTGCGCCGGATGATGGAAGGCCAGGACGTCACCGGTGTCGCGGTCGATGTCTCGGACGGCGAATTTGTCTACACGTTTGATTGATAAAACGAGGAGCGCACCATGCAGTTCAAGATGGAAGCCGCCGGCTACAACATCACCGACACGCTTCAGATGACGAGCAAGAAGAAACTGGTAGAACTTAAGGGAGAGACCAACTTCAGCTGGACAAACAGTTCCCTTCCCCTGATCAGCGACCAAGGTCAGGGCGCCTATCTCGTGGCCGTCGGACAGACCATTCAGGCGGCGAATAAAAAGGCGCTGGCCGGGCTTGTCAAAACCATTCAGGGTCTCATCGATGGTCTTGAGAAAAAGATCATAGAGATGGAAGACAAGTTTAAGAAAAAGCACAAAAAAACCCCGCCCACCGGCAAGGAGGTGGAAGCCGAGGTCGACCGGATCGAGGCCTACAAGTCGTCGGCTCTGACACTGATCGGGGACAAGGCCAAAGAGCTTTACAAAACGGCGATCGCAAAGCTGACGAAGCCCGCCCACGATGCGGGGTGCAAAAAGATCCAGGAGGGCTCCAAGCTCAAGAAGAACTACGGCCAGTTGAAATGGACAGCTCTGAAGTTTGTTCTGGTGGCGGCCGCCATCACACTCGCGGCGGTGGCGACCGTCCTGACGGCGGGCTTGGCCACACCCGTTTTGATCGCCACCATTTCTGGGGGTCTGGCTCTATTGGGCAAGTCGGCCTCGCTTGTGACGTCGACGGCCAAGGATATCAACGCCTGGCGCAAGCAATATCGTGCGAATGTCGAACTGGCGGCGGATCACATCTCGACCGCCGAGAAGACGGTCGACAAGGCGATTGAGGCGATCAAGCGCGCCAACCAGAACCACGAGGCCATGACGATGAAAATCGGCCTCATGCGCGATACGTTCGAAGCGGCGAGTACCAAGCTCCAAGAGGACAACAGCAAACACAAAGAGGTGGCCAAAGCGCGCGCGGATCTGGAGAAAAGGATCGAAGAGCTGCTCAAGTTCGAACGGCAACTGGGCGGACATCCTCAGCATGTTCTGTCCGGGCTGGAACAGGCCAAGGCTGCTTTGGCAAAGTCCCGGCCGGGCAAAGTTGCGGATCTGGACCCGGCTAATCGCTGGATGGATCTGTTCAAGAACGCAACCGACGTACTGAAGGGCGCCGCAAGTGTGCTGAAAGCGGCCACGGGCTAGCGGACCATGCCATTCAGCGGAGCAGACTTCATTCAGCAGGTTGGTGATCCGGCCGCTGCGGCTGACGCCCCCATACGGGCTGGTGGCGCCTCAAGCCGAATGGGCGCGGATGCGCCGCAGGCCCGGCCCGGGGCACAAGCGGTTCAGGCGGATGGACTTCGCTCTACGCCCCCGCCAGTGGGTGTTCGCAGAGCCGTCCGATCCGCATCTCTCCGCCCGACCAGACCGGCAACCTGCGCCTTTCGGAGCGTCGATCGCAAGCGAGGCGCCGAGCAAATCCGGCCCGTGTCGGCCTGGGGTG
>JBCDED010000106.1:0-8532 GCA_039179985.1 Pseudomonadota bacterium | reverse complement strand
GCGCCTCCAACCAGTTCGAGAGTTGCGCCTTTATCCGCTCGCGCGCCGGCGTGCCCTATCCCGATATCCAGTTTCACTTCCTGCCGATTGCCGTGCGCTACGACGGCCAGGTGGCGGCCGACGGGCATGGGTTCCAGGCGCATGTGGGACCGATGCGTTCAAAAAGCCGCGGGACGGTTCGGCTGGCCTCGGCAGCGCCACAAGAGGCCCCGACCATCGCCTTCAATTACATGAGTCACCCGGAAGACTGGGATGAATTCCGCGCCTGCCTGCGGCTGACACGCGAGATCTTTGCGCAACCCGCTTTCGCACCTTTCGTAAAACATGAAATTCAGCCCGGTGCGGCCCTGCAAAGTGACGCGGACCTGGACGGCTTCATTCGCGAACATGCCGAGAGCGCCTATCACCCCTGCGGGACCTGCAAAATGGGCGCAGTGTCGGACCCGCAGGCCGTGGTTGACCCCGAAGGGCGGGTTATCGGTGTGGATCGGTTGCGCGTGGCGGACAGTTCGATCTTTCCCCAGATCCTGAATGGCAATCTCAATGCGCCGTCCATCATGGTGGGCGAGAAAGTCTCCGACCATGTGCTGGGCCGCGACCCTTTGCCGAAATCCAATCAGGAGCCGTGGATTCACGGCGCGTGGGAAACGGCGCAACGTTGATCCGGATCAATGTCGTGCTTAACTGTCTGGTCTACCCTGCGTTTATCACTGAAAGGAAACACAAATGTCTCATACGCCGCACGAACTCGCGCAGGAATTTCCGGATCTGGCGGAGGCGATGCACGATCTGAAGGTGCGCGACGCGCATTTCGCAAAATTGTTTGACTCCTATCACCAGATCAACCGCGCCGTGCACCGGGCCGAGACCAATGTCGAACCGGTCGAGGAACTGGCCGAGGTTGAGTTGCGCAAGACACGCGCCGCGCTCAAGGATCAGATCTACGCCTATGTGAAGGAAAACGCCTAGCGCACCTGGTACGGCAAGACACCGCGCCGGTCGGCCTCGATGGTCAGCCGGCGCTCCAGAGGCGGCACTGATCTCTGGTGACAGGATTGCCGCTCGCAGATGCGGCATGAGATGCCGATGGGCTCAAAGGCCTGCGCGTTCGAAGTATCGAGCCCGTCGGCATAGACCAGTGACGGGGCATGGGCCACCTCGCAGCCCAGCGAAATGGCGTAGCGGCGCACCGGCGCCCGATAAGCGCCCCCGGATTTCGACACATCGCAGGCAATTGAGATGTAACGGACCCCGTCTGGCGTTTCCGCAAGTTGCCGCAGAAACCGGCCCGGGGTTTCAAACGCCCGGTGCACATTCCACAACGGGCAGGCGCCCCCGAAGCGGGCAAACTGCAGCCGGGTCGCCGAATGCCGCTTGGTGATGGTGCCGGCCTGGTCCACCCTGACAAAAAAGAAGGGAATGCCCTTTTCTCCGGGACGCTGCAGGGTCGAGAGCCGATGAGCCACCTGTTCGATCGACGCGCCGAAATGCCGGCTCAGGCGTTCCAAATCGTGGCGATAGGCCTGGGCGGCCTCCGAAAAGCGCCGATAGGGCATGAGGGCCGCACCGGCGAAGTAATTTGCCAGCCCGATCTTGGCGATGGCGCGGGCGTCTTCACTTTGAAACCGCGCGAAATCCAGTGTTGCCTCCAGCAGCGTATCCTGCCGCAGCAACGCGACCTGGAGCAGCAGTTGAAACAGCCGGGTCTCCGACGGCACCCGGTTTGACAACGTCAGCCTCCGGCTTTCCGCGTCATAATGGCGAAGGTTCTCCATATCCGCGACCGCGACGTTGATGCCCATATCCGCCAGCAGGTGCTCTGCGCGCGCCCCGATCCCGCCCGCGGAGTCCGCCTGGGCGGCAAAACTCTCGGCAGCGCGGTCCACCGCATCGATGTAATTGTCGCAATAGTGAAAGAAGTCGCGCACCTCGTCCCAGGGAGAGGTCTGCACCCGGGCATCCTCCCGCCCAAGGGCTTCATCCAGCGAGGCCAGTCGCTCGTGGGTCTGCCGATAGGCCCGATGCAGCGCAATAAAGGCGCGCGCAAGCGCCGGCGCATTCGATGCGGTCAAACGCAGATCCGCCAGGGCAGGCGTATCATCGACAAAGACCGGATCCGCCAGAATCTCGCGCAGATCCGACACCAGACGTTCGCTGTCCCCGCTCGAAAGCTCCGTGACATCAACGCCAAATTCCTGTGCCAAAGCCAGAACCACCGTTGTGCTGACCGGCCGGTTGTTGTTTTCCATCTGATTGAGGTAGGGCAGCGACACCCCCAGCTTGGCCGCGAAGTCCTTCTGCGTCAGGGACATGCGCGTGCGGATCTCGCGCAGTTTCGCGCCGGCATATAGTTTTTGACTGGGCATCGCGTGCCTTTGCAAACTGCTCCTCAGAACAGACTAAGTTTGCAAACCCGTTCGGACAAGGCCCGTCCTTGCTGCTTCTTTCTTTTTCCAAATACCCCGGCGCGTCCCAGGCCAAAGGCGTCGATCCCAGGTCAGAGCGCCAGGCGGCGTTCCCGCAAGATCACCAGCCCGACACAGGCAAGCCCGGCGACGGACGACGCCAGCATCAACACCAGCAAGGGGATCGCCCCGGTCTCAACGGTCAGAAGCGTTCCGGCCAGTGCCGACAGGGCCGCTCCGCCGCCGATCATCAAGGCGCCGCCCAGCCCCGACGCGGTGCCTGCCAGATGCGGGCGGACCGACAACATGCCGGCCGTTGCATTCGGGATCGCCAGCCCATTGCCCAGGCCGATAAAGGTCATCGAGGCAAAGAACACGAGCGCAGTGCCCTGGCCCAGAAAAAACAGCGCCAGGGCAAGTGCCATGCCGCCCGCGCAGGTCAGGCAGCCCCAAAAGATCAGCTGATTGATCCCGAAGCGCTGGGCGTAGCGGCCGGTGAAGTAATTCCCCAAAAAATACCCGATGGCGGGCGCGCCGAAATAGAGGCCCAGAACATGGGGTGTCATGCCAAAGATCTCGCTGCCCACAAAAGGCGCGCCACCCAGATAGCTGAAGAAACTGCCCGAACAGAGCGCGCAGGCCAGCGCATAGCCCCAAAACCGGGGCGACATCAGCAGCTCCGGCACTTCGCGCGCCTGCTCCCGAACGGTCTGGCCGGTGGTCTGCGCGGTTTCGCCAAGGTCGGTCCAGCACAGCCAAAACACACCCGCGCCACAGACAAAGAGCAGCCAGAAACTGCCCTGCCAGCCAAAGAGCGCTTCCAGGGCGCCGCCAATCGCCGGGCTGATCATCGGTGCCACCGCCATGCCCATCGTGACATAGCCGATCATGCTCGCGGCCCGGTCCTGGGGGTGAATGTCGCGCACGATGGCCCGGCTCAGAACGATCCCGACCGTCACCACGGCCTGTGCCATGCGAAAAAACAGGAACACCGTAATATTTGGCGCAAAAATACATCCAAGCGTCGCCAGAGCGAACAGGAGGAACCCGCCCAGCACCACCGGCCTGCGGCCGAGTTTGTCGGAAATCGGTCCGATGATGAGTTGCATCGCCGCGCTGACCGCGAGGTAGAGCGCCACGGACAATTGCATGACCCGGTAGTCGGTCTCGAAATGCGCCGTCATGTTCGGCAGGCTCGGCAGAAACACATTCATCGAGAAGGCCGACAGCGCAGCCATCAGGATCAACGTTGCGATGTGCGGAGGGCTGGAGCGATCCAGAAAGTTGATGGATGCACTTGTCATGCACGTGCCATAGTCCTGTATTTGCTGATTGTCCATCTGTCTGGTGCCCGGCAGGTAAACATCCCGGGAATTTGCTGATTTGCAATTCGCGGACCTATATGCTCCTGGTATTTGCAAATATTCCAAATCGCTCTTCAAGCGCGGACGGACAAGTCATATAGTCGGCGCGCAACCGGGAAGAGAGGCGACCGATGAAGGACATTCTATCAGAACTCGACGCGCGCCGGGCCGCGGCCCGCGCCGGTGGTGGTCAACGTCGCATCGACGCGCAGCATGGACGCGGCAAGCTCACCGCCCGCGAACGGATCGAGCTTTTGGTCGATGAGGGCAGCTTTGAAGAGTTCGATATGTTCAAGGCACATCGCTGCACGGACTTCGGGATGGAAAACCAGCGTCCGCACGGGGACGGCGTGGTCACCGGCTGGGGCACGATCAACGGGCGACTGGTCTATGTCTTCAGCCAGGATTTCACCGTTTTCGGCGGGTCTCTTTCGGAAACCCACGCCGAGAAGATCTGCAAAATCATGGATATGGCCATGCGCAACGGCGCGCCGGTCATTGGTCTGAACGATTCGGGTGGCGCGCGCATCCAGGAAGGTGTGGCCTCGCTGGCCGGCTACGCAGAGGTCTTTCAGCGCAATGTGGATGCTTCCGGCGTGGTGCCGCAGATCTCGGTCATCATGGGGCCCTGCGCCGGTGGCGCCGTCTATTCCCCGGCGATGACGGACTTTATCTTCATGGTCAAAGACAGCTCCTACATGTTCGTCACTGGTCCGGATGTGGTCAAAACGGTCACCAATGAACAGGTCACGGCAGAAGAACTGGGCGGCGCGTCAACCCATACCAAGAAGAGCTCGGTTGCCGACGGAGCGTTTGAAAACGACGTCGAGGCCCTAGCCGAAGTTCGGCGTCTGGTCGATCTTCTCCCCGCTTCGAACCGGGAAAAGCCGCCCGTAAGGCCCTTTTTTGACAGCCCGGACCGTGAGGAGATGTCGCTCGACACGCTGGTGCCGGAAAATCCCAACCAGCCCTACGACATGAAGGAACTGATCCTCAAAGTGGCCGATGAAACGGATTTCTATGAGATCCAGGAGGACTACGCCAAGAACATCATCACCGGCTTCATTCGGCTGGAAGGTCAGACTGTCGGCGTTGTGGCCAACCAGCCGATGGTCCTTGCCGGGTGCCTGGACATCGACAGTTCGCGCAAGGCCGCCCGCTTCGTGCGTTTCTGCGACTGCTTTGAGATCCCGATACTGACGCTGGTGGACGTGCCCGGCTTTCTGCCGGGCACCAGCCAGGAATACGGCGGGGTGATCAAGCATGGGGCCAAGCTGCTCTTCGCCTTTGGCGAGGCCACTGTGCCCAAGGTCACGGTGATCACGCGAAAGGCCTATGGCGGGGCCTATGATGTGATGTCCTCAAAACACCTGCGCGGGGATGTCAATTACGCCTGGCCCACAGCCGAGATTGCGGTCATGGGTGCAAAAGGCGCGACAGAGATCATCCACCGGGCCGATCTCGGTGACGCCGAAAAGCTCGCGCAGCACACTCAGGATTACGAAGACCGGTTCGCCAATCCATTCGTGGCGGCAGAACGCGGGTTTATCGACGATGTGATCATGCCCCATGGGACGCGCCGTCGTGTTTGCCGGGCTTTCGCGGCTTTGCGCCACAAGCGCGTCGAGAAGCCCTGGAAGAAGCACGACAACATTCCCCTGTAGTCCGGACCCCGACGGGAGGACCTGATGGCCGAGCGCATCACACCTGACATCTTCGCGGCCGCGCTGTCCAATGCAGCGGGTGAAGTGGCGAACCGGACCAGCGGTCGGAACGGTGTCCGGGCGGGGCTGGCCAACACATGCTTTTTGGAGGGTCGCAAATGACCGATCCGCTCTTTCACATGATCACTGGCGGGCCCCGTCCGGTCGCGCCGTTCAGCCATGCTGTCGAGGCGAACGGCTGGGTGATGCTGACCGGCCAGATGCCGACGGACCCCGCGGCACCCGATGCGCCATTGCCGGATGGGATCGATGCACAGACCCGCCGGGTGATGGACAACCTTGTCTTGATCCTGGACGGGCTGGGTCTGGATCTCAGCCATGTCCTGCAATGCCGCTGCTACCTGACGGCGTTCGAGCGGGATTATGCCGCATTCAATGAGGCCTACCAAAGCTATTTCCCGGCCGATCGCCGCCCGGCGCGGACCACCATCGGTGTAACCGCTCTGGCCGTCGGCGCGCTGGTGGAAATTGATTGTATCGCACGGAGGCCGGATGTCTGACCGCTGGCACATTCTGAGCCAAGAGGGCCGCTACACGCTGGCGCGCCACTTGCCGGTCCGCTTTGATGTCTGGGCGAGCGCGCTCTTTCCGAAGATGCGCAAGGATCGTCTGGCCCGGCAAATCCGACAGGATATGTGGCGGGCGCTTCGACAGACGCGGGGGTTTTCGCCGGTTGTGCAGGTCTCTGACACCGCTGACGGCCTCGAGGTCAAAGCCGGGGGACGTCTTTCATCCCGTGTTCGCGCGCCTGCCTCGATGGAAGAGACGATCTCGGATCTGCTCCATGACCCCGCCGCGCGGGTGCGATGGCAGCGTTGGGCGGCGCTGGGTCTTGTGGCGCTCCTGCCCATGTTCGCGGCGCCATCCCACGCACAAGAGGTGCCTGTGGATGTCCCCTCGGGTCAGCCGATGACACTGGTCGGCGTGCTTCTGGATGAAAGCCCCGGCGCGCTTTGGGCCAGGTTCCGTTTTGTCGCGCCCGACATCGGCACGCGTGTCGCCGCGGACGTGGCGGCCGAGGATATGGACTTTCTGTGTTCGGCTGTGGCTGTGCCTTACATCCAGTATCACCAGATCGAGCCGGCGAGGATTGTGGTTTCCCTGTCGGACCGCCCGGTGGAGTTCGGCAAAAAGGCGCCGGAGGCGACCCAGTTTTTTGAGGCCTACGCCTACCGCGACAACACCTGTATCTGGGAGGCATTCTGATGCCCCCACAACATCTTGAGGCACACAGGCCGGCGATGGGGCGGGCTGAGGTTTTGGAGTCACAAGCCCAGCAAGCGCCGCGGTTTGCGTATATTTTCGCCACAATTTCCCGTAAATTGACACAAGACCGCAGTGGGGCGGTCCAAGATCCCTTAGGCGGGCGGGCCAGGCAGATGCGCCGCGCGCCGTTTGAATGTGAGAGCAGGAGTAACAGATGGTTAAGAGCCTCAAGCTTTTGGCGATGGTCGCCCTGTTGGGCGCCGTCGCAGCCTGTGCGCCCAACGAACCCGAAGAGTTCGTGGTCATCGCACCGGAACCAATTTCGGTGGAGCCGGTCTACACCGGTAAATACAAGTAAAAGACGCGTCTCCGGCGGACGGTCCAACGGGGCTGTCCGCTGGTGCGCAGCCCAAGGTGTTTTCGCCGCCGGCTCCCTCCAGAGGGGATGTCCATGTTGAAGCACCGCGGCTTTCCCGGCCGGCTGGCCGGAACGGATTTCCAATTCACATTGCGCCGGGCGAATCCCAAAGGGGCAACGAAGCTTGTCCCGCGGGAACGCTACCGCGACCGAAAGGCGGCCGACAAACGTGCCGATGCGGGTTTTATAGCGGCGCTTTGGGCGCATTTCGGCGCAGAGCCTTTTGAGCGCGGAAACCTCGATGCGGGACGGTTGAGTTGGCTTTTCGGCCGCGAAGTCGTGGCCGTAGAAGATCCCTTTGATCCAGAGAGTTACGACGCCCTGCTGCGGATTGACGTACCCGTCGCGCAGCGCAGCTTTCCCGAAGCCTTCGAGGCTGAGGTATGATTTTTCCCGTCGATTCAGCGGATTATTGCCGCAAGGCCATCAGCGCGCATTGGCAAGGTCCGATAGACTCCCCATCTTTTGTGCCAAGCGAGGCAATCGCAGAGCAGACACAAGGACTTTGGGTATGTCGTTTAGACCGTTCGTTATCGTTGCAGCCCTTTGCGCAGGACTTTCGGCCTGTGGCGCCACCACAGGTGAACAAGCCCTACTGGGCGGCGGTGCGGGTGCCATTGGTGGCGCCATCGTGGGTGCCAACCCGGTCGCCACGGCAATTGCCGGGGCAGGGACCAACCTGCTTTACTGCGAACTCAATCCTGGCCGGTGCAACTGACGCCTTAGCCGTTCGGACGCGCCCCGCGCCGTCCACCGACCCACTTGAAAACACCGTCGCGGCCCGCCCCGGGCCCGGCGGTGTTTTTCGTTTGCGCCCTTCGAAGGAAAAGGACCCGAGATGTTCAAAAAGATCCTGATCGCGAACCGCGGCGAAATCGCCTGCCGGGTGATCAAAACCGCTCGGAAAATGGGAATCCAGACCGTGGCGGTCTATTCCGACGCCGACCAGAATGCGCTGCATGTCAAAATGGCGGACGAGGCGATCCACATCGGCCCGCCACCGGCCAACCAGTCTTACATTGTCATCGACAAGATCATGACAGCGATCAAGGAGAGCGGCGCCGAGGCGGTCCATCCGGGGTACGGGTTCCTGTCCGAAAACCCGAAATTCGCCGAAGCGCTGGACGCGGCGGGTGTCGCCTTCATTGGCCCGCCCAAAGGGGCGATCGAGGCGATGGGTGACAAGATCACTTCAAAAAAGATCGCGCAGGACGCCGGAGTATCGACCGTTCCGGGGTACATGGGGCTGATCGCGGATGCAGACGAGGCGGTCAAGATCTCGGGCGAGATCGGCTATCCGGTGATGATCAAGGCCTCCGCCGGGGGCGGCGGCAAGGGCATGCGGATCGCCTGGACGGATGAAGAAGCCCGCGAGGGGTTTCAGTCTTCGAAGAACGAGGCGGCCAATTCCTTTG
>JBCDED010000105.1:0-8538 GCA_039179985.1 Pseudomonadota bacterium | reverse complement strand
CCGCGGGCACAGTGTTTGCGGCGGAACCGTCGCGCGCGGCGGCGTTCAAGGCTTTTGATCTGGCGCGCGCCGCTGGACTTCCAGTGATCTTTGACGTGGATTACCGCCCCTACTCCTGGCCGTCGGCTGAGATCGCGGCGGATGTCCTGTCCCGCGCAGGGGCCGCAGCGGACGTGATCGTCGGCAACGACGAAGAGTTCGGCTTCATGGCGGGCGACTATCAACTCGGCCTCGACAAGGCACGCAGCCTGGCCACCGAAGGCCGCCTGGTGATCTATAAAATGGGCCCAGAAGGGGCGATTACGTTCGCGAACGGCGAAGAGATCCGCACCGGCATCTATCCGGTGCAAGCGCTGAAACCCGAAGGCGCAGGCGACAGCTTCATGGCGGGCCTTGTGGCCTCCCTGACCGCTGGCGAAGACCTCAAATCCGCCGTCATGCGCGGGTCGGCCTGCGCGGCCATCACCGTGACAGGGGTTGGCTGCGCACCGGCAATGCCCGATACAACGCGGCTTGAGAGTTTTTTGAAAGACCATCCCGGCCCTACGGCCGCGTAAGGAGACGACTGATGCACATCCCCCCATACGACAACAAGAACGAGCCGATCGTCCCGGCGGGGGGAGAGACGGTGCCGCTCAACTATTTCAACATCGTCAAGCTGAAAGCTGGTGAGAGCTTTGGGTATGATGTGCCGGGGTTTGAGACCTGCATCGCGCCCGCAACCGGGACCATCGACGTCTCGGTCGGTGGGTTCGAGGCCAAGGACCTTGGCGGGCGCGGCGTCGATGTCTGGGACGGGGAACCAGAAGGCGTTTACGTCCCCACCGGTGCCACAGCGACCTTCACCGCGCGCACAGATACCGAAGTCTTCGTGGCGGGCGCCAAGTTCGACGAGGTGCTGGAGCCTTTTGCCGTCCGCGCGGATGAGCTCGACGTCGTGCAATACGGTTCCGACGACACAAAGACGCATCGCAAGATCAAGCACATCCTCGGACAAAAGCAGCATGGGCAAGTCGGGCGTTTGCTGGTCAGCGAACTGTTCACCGTCGGCCAGGGCGGCTGGTCCGGGTTCCCAAGCCACAAGCACGACACCGATCGTTTGCCGGACGAAACCCGTCACGACGAGACCTACAACTTCCGCTTTCGCCCGAACTATGGCTCTGGCGTGCAAATGCTGCAGCGTGTCGATAATGAGCCCGGCGATGCATACCACATCGTCGATGGCTCAACGATTTGCCTCGACAACGGTTATCACCCGTGCTGCGTCCTGCCGGGATACGAGATGTACTATTTCACCCTCCTCGGCGGCCTCTCGCAACGGAGCCTGGTTCAGTACTTCCAGCCAACGCATGCAGAGCAGTTGCACACGATCCCCGGCATTCTCGACATGGTCGCGAAGTTCAAATGACGCTCGCGACGCTTTCTGACGTCCTTCAGCCCGCGCTGAAGGGGGGATATGCCGTGGGCGGGCTTGTCACGCTCGGCTGGGAAGACATGCGGGCCTATGTGCGCGCGGCTGAGGCAGAGAACCTGCCTGTAATCCTGCAAGCGGGCCCGTCCTGCCGCAAACACACGCCCCTGCCAGTTCTGGGCAAAATGTTCCGCCATCTGGCCGCCTCGGTCAGCGTGCCAGTCGTGGCGCACCTGGATCACGGATACACGTTCGACGAATGCAAAGAAGCGCTTGAGAGCGGCTTCACCAGCCTGATGTTCGATGGCTCGCGCACGCCGATCAACCAGAACATCGAGGACACGGGCCGGATTGCCGAGATGGCCCATGCGGCGGGCATATCCTGCGAAGGCGAGATCGGGTTCGTTGGCTACTCGGACGGCGAAGAAAGCCTCGGCACCGATCCCGAAGAAGCGCAGCGGTTCGCCAGAGAAAGCGGTGTCGATGCCATGGCGATCTCGGTCGGCAACGTCCACTTGCAGGAAAACAAGGAAGGTGGGCTGGACGAGCCGCGCATTCGCGCCATCCAGGCGGTGACAGACGTGCCGCTTGTGATCCACGGCGGCTCGGGTGTACCGGTTGCACAGCGGACCGCGCTGGCCAGAGGTTCGGCGATTTGCAAGTTCAACATCGGGACAGAGCTGCGCATGGTCTTCGGACAATCGATCCGCGACAGCATCGCGAAAGACGACAAGCGTTTTGACCGCGTACAGATCCTGTCAGACGTCGAAGATCCGATCATGGAAGCCGCGCGACCGATCTTACGGGCGCTTGGTCCGGAGTAATTGGACCAGTGCAAAAGGCGCGAAATCTAACTTTCGCTGAATGGCACGCGCGCCCCGACCACCACCCCTTCATTCTTTCGGGATTCGCTCTAAAATTTGGTAAACTCTGCCCGAATTTGAAATCGCGCTTCTTGAGTATTTTTGCCAAGAAGAAGCGACCAATCAGTACACAAATGCCCCCAAATCTTTGCTCTTGAAATATCCCCGCCGGAGGCAGGAGCCGCAGAGCGGCGACGCGGGCCAAGGGGCTCGATGCCCCGCGGGGCCGCCCCCTGCTCAGGGGGTCAGCGGCCAGATCAGCGGGATCAATGCGGATGCCAACAAGCCGATTGAGATGTTCAGTGGAATCCCAACTTTGAAAAAATCCGTGAACTTGTACCCGCCCGGGCCAAAGACCATCATGTGTGTTTGATAGCTAATCGGCGTCGCAAAGGTCGCGCTGGCCGCCACCATGACCGCGATAACCAAGGGTCGCGGATCAATCCCTATGGACAGCGCCAGCCCAATCGCTACCGGCGTGACCACCACCGCCACGGCATGGTTGATGGTTTCCGACAAAAGCGAGGTCAGCAGATACACAGCCCAGACGATCAGGAACGGCGGTAGCCCTGCGATCAGCGGCGCCAGGAAATCCACCAGCAGTTCAATCGCACCAGATGTCTCAAGCGCTGTCGCCACCGCCAGCATCGCGAAGATCAGCGCCAAAAGGCGGCCGTCTATCGTTGAAAACGCCTCATCCGCATCGATACAGCGCGTAAGCAGCACAACCGCAATGGCCAGCACCGCCAAAAGCAGGATCGGTGCGACACCCAGCGCTGCAAGGGTTACGATCCCGGCCAGTGCCGCGAAAGCGATCGGGGCGTGGCTTCGCCTATATGCGCGCTCAGTCGGTTTTGCCACGTCTAGAAGTTCCATGTCCGTCGCGAGGCGCTGAATATCCGCCGGATCACCCTCTAACAAAAGCGTGTCACCGACTCGCACGATCACATCATCGAGCTGCTGCCCGATGTTCTGGTCGCGCCGGTGGACCGCAAGGGGATAAACCCCGTACCTGCGACGCAGACGCAGCGACCCCAGTGAGCGTCCGATCATCCGGCACCCGGGCGAGATCAGAGCCTCGACCGTTGTCGTCTGGATCGAGCTCAGCTTTTCGACCGTCCGCAGCTCAGGATTGGCCTGCAGCCCCAGAAGTTCGGCCATTTCAGTGCGCAACACCACGCGGTCCCCGGCTTCGAGGGTCACATCACCCAGGTTCCGGCGAAGCGAGGCATCGCCGCGCAGCACGTCAACCAGCCGCACGCCATCGCGTTTGAAGAGATCCACGCCGGTCACCGGTTGTCCGATCAGACCAGAATCCTCGGGGATTGCGACTTCCGTGAAAAACTTCATCGCGCGCCGACCCGACAACAGCTCGGCCATGCTTTCGCGGTCCGGCAACAGGCGGGGCGCAATGAAATGCAGATAGAACATGCCCCAAATCACCAACACGATTGCAAGCGGGGTCACTTCGAAAATCGTGAACGGCTCCATGCCTTGGGCGCGGGCAACGCCGTCGACCAGAAGGTTGGTCGAGGTTCCGATCAGGGTCAGGGTCCCGCCGAGGATCGCGGCATAGCTGAGCGGGATAAGAAGTTTCGATGCCGCCATTCCCAGGCGCCGGGCAAGCTGCACGAAAATCGGGATCATCACCACCACGACGGGCGTGTTGTTCATGAAAGCGGACGCGACCACGACAAACACGAGAAGCGCAAGAATGGCGAGACGCGGGTTCGTATCGGCCTGCGCTTCGGCGGCCCGTGTGAACCCTTCCAGCGCGCCGGTGCGAACAAGCGCCCCCATTACGACAAACATCGCCGCAATCGTCCAGGGCGCAGGGTTCGACAGAACCTCAAGCGCGTCCTTGTACGGCAGGATCCCGACGATCATCATGACCGCCGCCCCGCCGATGGCCACAACCTCGGGCGGATAAGTCTCGCGCACGAACAGGACAAACATGATCACCACGACGGCAATCGCGGTCACAGCCGACATCGTCGGATCGAGGGTGATCAGGTCCATGGGCGCCTTCTGGTCGGTCGGGTCCCCCCTATCATTGCGGCTTCAAGGTGCAACGGCAACCGACCATTCCTTTCCAGAAACAGTAATGCGGCACAGGCGCAAAAGGTCGCCGGTCGAGACATTCAAACCGCCGCAATTCGAAAAACTTGGCCGGAAGAGGCGTCGCGGACAAGATCCACCACCTCTCCGTCCCAATGGTAATCCAGATGGCGTCCTTGCGAAGGCGCGTGGGCGAGATCAGGATAGAAAAGACCGACACAATTTCCAGCGCCACGAACACTTGGATAATGGATCCCGTCAGATCCCCCTGCCCTGAGCTTTGCGCCCAGCGCCTGCGCGGCCCCGTACTCTTCAGGGTCAAGCCATGCCGCGGTGTCCAAAGCCGCATCTGATATGTCGTGCAGAGACGCCGCCACCCCAAGAACCAGCTCGCGAAACTGGGACGTCCAGCCCGGGGCCTGCCGCGTTGCGCCCATGAACCGGGCGTGGTGATACACCGTTTCGAACACTGCGGTTTCAAAGTCGCTGGCGATGTAAAGCACACCCAGCCGACCATCCGAAAAAACGGCTTGGTCGGTCGGTGCTGGTATGCGTGAAGGGCGCCATCAAAAAGCTCGCCCCCGGTCCGCCGACCCTGCGATCTGGCGGGACGAGGTCGATGTTGCCAATCGTTTCCATAAGGCGCGGATTGGTCTTTTGCTCGGCAGAGATCAGAAGGGGCCAGTCCTCCGGCGCGGCGATGTCCTCAAACAGGTCAATCGGCGGGTGCACACTGCGGATGATGCGAGTGCCGTCGTCCCAGGCGATCGGGCGCACCGGAAGATCAGAGGCCTCCGCTACCAAGCGCCCCGTTCCGCATCGAGATACCTGCGGACGCGCATCAGGTCGGTTAGTTCGGCATTCAACATGACATCCAGCGCGGACGATCCGCCAAAAGCCACATTATCAGCCCGGATCCAGTCATAGCCGCGCTGCGGTTCGACAAAGAGAATGCGCAGCGCCTTATGGATCCCAAGGATGTTCGACAAGCGCGCCTTCAGGTCACGGCTCAACCGGCCCACCTGCCCTGTTTTCCAGCGTGCAAAGGTCCGGGGCGGCAGGTCCAGCAAAGTCGCCGCCTCGTCATCGGTCAAAGCCCAACGCTGAAAGAGGGTCAGGACAGCGCGCAGCATCGCGCCGCCTTCTTCCTCCGAAATGGGTTCGGGCAGAAAGTCCGGGGCCGCGGTTGGGACGGGTTGCAAGGCCAGATATGCAGTCATGTGGCTTAATATAGTACATATTATGCCATTTGGCAATATTCTGCACATCAAGCCCCTTAAGGCGCGACAGACGAGGTCGACCGCTGGCTTGGTCTGGGTTGCACAAGGAAGAGACCCAGGAACATCAGACCCATCGCAGCCCAGATCCAAAGCGAATACCGCTCACCCAGTACCAGCATCGCCCAGAAGACACCGAACCCAGTCACGAGATAGCTGACCTGGGCGGCGAAGACCGATCCTGCCCGCCCGACCATCCAGACATAGCCGGAATAGACGATGGCATGGATGATCGAGGATCCGACATGCGCCCACTCGGCCATGCCGAAGACCCGGACCGGGTTGATCCATTCTCCGCTCGCAAGAGCCAAAGGAAGTGCAAGGCAGGCACCCACAAGGGATGCCCCGCAAAGCACCTGGATCGGATCAAGACCGGCCGTCCCCCAACGCGCCACGAAATTTCCTTCGAACCCGTAAAACATCGCCGGGATCAGCGCGATCGGGATCCAGATCAGCGCGGCTCGGTCAGGAAGGCTGGCCTCGGGCAGGACGATCAGGCTGACGCCCGCCAGTCCGAAGAGAAGACCGAACAGGCGCGCGGCCTGAAACCGTTCAAGCGACAAGGCCAGTGCGATTGGAAAGGCAAACATCGGCACAAGCGACAAGAGGATCGACATCAAACCAGCCGGCAGATGGCGTACGGCCGAATAGCTCGCGTATTGCGGCAACAGCGTCCCGATCAGCGCGATCATGATATAGACCCGCAAGTGCTCGGGTCGCATCGGCAAGGTCTTTCCGCGCAAGACGGTAATCGGTGCCAGCACCGCGACCCCGATGGTCATTTGCCAAAAGAGCAGGCCCAACGGCTCATACCCTGTAGAAACCGCAAGTTTCGCCAAAGGCTGCGTTAGGCCCCATCCTGCCCCAAGAACGCAAAGCGCCGCGACCAGCGACAGCCGCTCGCGCCGTGTCATCCCGGCCCAGCGGCGGCCAACCGTCCCCCAACGCGCACGGGCGCCACCGACTTCGCCAAGCCGGTCTTGTCATCTGTCTCAACAAATATGCCGGACAAGGTCGCCTCCCCCATGGCCGGCTTGAACCGCTCTTTCGACATGCCGGTCACGAACCGGCGGATCGGTTCATCCCGCTCCATCCCGATGACCGAATTGTAGTCGCCGCACATGCCCGCATCGGTCTGGTACGCCGTGCCTTTTGACAGGATCATCGTATCGGATGTCGGCACATGCGTGTGACTGCCAACAACGAGGGATGCGCGCCCGTCGCACCAGTGACCCATGCCCATCTTCTCAGATGTGGCCTCGGCGTGCACATCAATCACGCTCGCCTGTACCAGCCCGCCCGGCGGATGCGCCTTCAGCACGCCCTCGATGGCTGAGAATGGATCGGCATAGGGGCGCTTCATAAAGACCTGGCCGAGAATCTGCGCCACCAGCACCTTGCGGCCACCCGGCGCATCAAAGACCCGCGCGCCTTGCCCGGGCGCCGTCTTCGCGATGTTAAGCGGGCGAATGATCCGCGGCTCTTCCTCGATGAAGCGCAGCATGTCCTTCTGATCGAAAGCGTGGTCGCCCAGCGTGATTACATCCGCACCGGCCGCCAGAAGCACCCGCGCGTGATCGGCCGAAAGCCCCATGCCGCCTGTCGCGTTCTCGCCATTGATGACAACGAAATCGAGCCGCCAGTCCTCACGCAGGCCTGGCAGCCGTTCGGCGCAGGCGTTCCGCCCTGCCCGACCAACGATGTCCCCAAGATACAGAAGTCGCATAAACGACTGGATTAGGCGTGCGCGGGCCCCGGGGCAAGAGAGAACTGGTTACTCTGACAAGTCCCCGGGGCCTCCGCTCGCGGCGCGCCCCCAGCTAGGCCGCGCGGAAATCGCGGACGCAGGTCTCGGTGACCAGCACGTCCAGTTGTTGATCGGTGTCTTCGACAGGCAGTGCTGCCGCCCGCTGTGCTGAGAATGCAAAACCGATGGCCACCACGTCGTTGGCCGCCCTGAGGTGCGCCAGCGTCTTGTCATAGTACCCGCCACCATATCCCAGGCGGTTGCCAGACCTGTCGAAGGCCAGCATCGGCACGATGATGATGTCCGGCGTTGCCTCGACCTCCTCGACCGGGACCTGAGCGCCGTAGGCGCCTTCCTTCATCTCGGCATCCGGTGTCCAAAGGTGGAACGTCAGCGGCCCGCCATTGTGCGGCACAATCGGCACCACGACCTGCCCGCCCTGCTCTGCCCATTCGGTCATGACGGGAAGCGGGTCGATCTCGGTGTTAATCGGCATATAACCTGCCAGGATTTTGCCTTTGTATTGCGCAAGAAACTCGGTCAGAGCCTTCTGCGCGATGTCATCACGTCCGAGCGCCTTTGCCGCCCGCCGTCGTTCCAGCGCCGATTTTCGAACGGCTGCTTTGAGGGTATTCGTGTTCACAAGAGCACCACCACTGCTAGTCCAAGAAATGCAAAGAAACCGACCACGTCGGTTACCGTCGTGACAAAGGCACCAGATGCGAGCGCGGGGTCGACACCGACCCGATCCAGAGCGACCGGGATTGCGATACCCGCAAGGCCTGCCACGACAAGATTGATCACCATAGCAGCGGCGATCACCCCACCAAGTTCGGGTAGCCCGAACCAGAGAACACCGATCACCCCCATGATCAGTGCAAACACAATTCCATTCAGAAGACCGACCATCACCTCGCGGCGGATCACCCGCCAAAGGTTGGATCCGGTCAGGTCTTTGGTCGCCAGCGCGCGCACTGCAACCGTTAAGGTCTGCGTCCCGGCATTCCCGCCCATGGACGCAACAATCGGCATCAGTACTGCCAGCGCGACAACAGCCGCGATCGCGTCTTCGAACTGCGCAATCACCAGCGAGGCCAGGATCGCGGTCACCAGGTTCACACCCAGCCACGGGATCCGGTTCTTCGTCGTCTCGATGATGCGGTTGGCCAGGCTGTCCTCGGT
>JBCDED010000104.1:0-8571 GCA_039179985.1 Pseudomonadota bacterium | reverse complement strand
TTCTTGCCGATGTCGTGAATGTCGCCTTTGACCGTGCCGATCACCATCTTGCCCACGCGCGGCGCACCGGTTTCGGCCAGAAGCGGTTTTAGGATGGCCATGCCGCCCTTCATCGCGTTTGCGGCCAAAAGCACCTCGGGCACGAAGAGAATACCGTCGCGGAAGTCGTTGCCGACGATGGTCATTCCGCCCACCAGCGCTTCGGTCAGAACCCGGTAGGGCGCCCACCCGCGTTCGAGCAGGATGTTGACGCCTTCTTCGATCTCTTCCTTCAGACCGTCGTAGAGGTCGTCGAACATCTGCTGGACGAGTTCGTCATCGGGAAGGTCGGCCAGGATGATATCGTCTTCTTCATCGGACATGACACATGGTCCTTCTGGGTGCAGGCAGGCGTTCCCACCGTGATGTGGGTTTTGGTCGCAGGGAACTTGGCAATTTACGACACCGAGCGCGCCGCGACCGACGCAAAGCTGCGGAATTTCGCACATGTGACCGGCAAGTTATCAAAGATGGCTGGTAAATGTTCTTGTTATGTTCTATTTTGTCCCAATGATCCTGAGACCCGAACAGAAGAGACCGGCCCGGGGCGCCACCACGAACGCGGCCGGACGGTTCGAGCCGCACGACCGTGAAGCGGTCAGCGATGGCTGGGACATAGACGAGGATTTGCCGCCCCTGCGCACGGAAGTGCGGGTCGAGGCGCCGCGCAAAATCATTACGCGCAACACCTCGCCTGATATTTCCTTTGACCGGTCGGTCAATCCCTACAGGGGCTGCGAACACGGCTGCATCTACTGCTATGCGCGTCCGACCCACGGGTATCTCGGGCTGTCGGCTGGGCTTGATTTCGAGACGCGTCTGACGGCGAAACCCGACGCCCCCGCGCGGCTTGCCAAAGAGATTTCCGCGGCCGGTTACACGGTGGCGCCGATTGCTTTCGGCACGAATACCGACGCCTACCAGCCCGTCGAGAAAGAGTGGAAGATCATGCGCGGCTGCCTTGAGGTACTGCGAGACTTCCGCCATCCCCTGACCATCGCGACCAAGGGCACGCTGATTGAGCGGGACATCGATATTCTGGGGCCCATGGCCGCCGAGGGTCTTGTGCAGGTGGGCGTCTCGGTCACCACGCTCGATCCGAAACTGTCGCGCCAGATGGAGCCGCGCGTGCCGGTTCCGGCGCGCAGGCTGGCGGCGATCCGGGCGTTGGCAGAGGCGGGCATTCCGGTCCGCGTCATGGCCAGCCCTATGATCCCTGGCCTGACGGACCATGAGATGGAGCGCATTCTTGAGGCCGCCCGCGACCATGGCGCCACGGCGGCTAGCTGGATCATGTTGCGGCTGCCGTTCGAGGTTTCCGGGCTTTTTCGCGACTGGCTGGAGGCAGAAGTGCCGCTCAGGAAGGACAGGGTCATGTCCCATATCCGCGACGCGCGCGGTGGCAAGGACTATGACGCCGAATGGGGCAAGCGGATGCGGGGCGAAGGGCCCTATGCCGACCTGATGGCGCACCGGTTCAAGGTCGCGACGCGCCGGCTTGGCCTTACCGAGAGCTTGCCGGACGTGCGGTGCGATCTTTTTACGGTACCGCCACGCGCGGGCGATCAGCTGTCGCTTTTTTGACATTGGCGTCCGGATCAGGCGCGGCGGCGCCTGCGCGTGCGCCGTGGCTCGGGTGCGTCGTCGCCGGTACCGTCGCTGGCCGAAGAAAACGCGCCAAGCCGCGCGGCGATGGTCTCAAGTGCCGGGCGTTGCCCCTTGACGTGGCTTTCCAGGGCTGAACGCATCTTTTGCAGGTGCGCGGGCGTTGTCCCGCAGCAGCCGCCCACAATCCGCGCGCCGCAGTCCACGGCCAGCATGGCATAATCGGCCATCAGGTCGGGTGTGCCGTCGTAGTGGATGTGTCCGTCGTGGTACTTGGGGATGCCTGCATTGCCCTTGGCGATGATCGGCAGATCCGTTCCCTGAGCCGAAAAGCCCATGATCGTGCGCAAAAGGTCCGACGCGCCCACACCGCAGTTCGCCCCGAAGGCCACGGGCGGGGGCACCATGCCGCCCACAAGGTCCACGAGCCCGGCGCTGGTCAAGCCCATCATCGTGCGACCCGCGGTGTCGAAGCTCATGGTTCCGCACCAGTCCAGCCCGGCGCGCGTCGCGCCCTCTGCGGCAGCGCGGTATTCTTTGGGCGCGCTGATCGTTTCGACCCACGCCACATCTGCGCCGCCTTCCTTCAGGCCCTCGGCCTGCTCGTGAAACATTTCAACGGCGCTATCGTAGGTCAGCGATCCCATGGGCTCCATGATATCGCCTGTCGGTCCCATGGACCCGGCCACAACCACCGGGCGCCCGGCAGCGTCGGCCACGTCGCGGCCAATCTCGGCCGCCACGCGGTTCAGCTCCCGGACGCGGCCCTGAGCGTCGTGGAGTTTCAGGCGCGAGGCGTTGCCGCCAAAACTGTTGGTCAGAAAAAGATCGACGCCCGCATCTACCGCGCCTTTATAGAGCTGGCGGATATTGCCCGGTTCGTCGATGTTCCAGAGCTCCGGCGCATCGCCCGAACTGAGCCCCATGTTGAACAGGTTCGTTCCGGTCGCGCCATCGGCAAGAAGCCAATCGCGGCGTTGCAGGAGATCTGAAAGAGGGTTGGGCATGGGATCGCTCGCGCAAAGACAAACCGGGCGGCCCGGAAGCCGCCCCGTCCGTCGTCTTTGTCACGGGCGATTTATTGAGGCAAATTCATAATCGTCATAATGATAGTGAAATGCGCTCAAGTTCAACGTCTGTCAGGCCTCCGAGGCAAGTTGCCCTTTGGCTTCCTTCAGAAGCTCGTCCATTTTGACGCGGATTTCTTCCTCGGTGGCCTTGTCGCCAAGATCTCCGGCGACCTTGCGCACCACGTCGTCGTGCCCGGCTTCTTCGAAATCGGCGCGGATGACTTCCTTGGCGTATTCTTCGGCCTGGGCGTCGGATTTGCCCAAAAGCCCGGCGGCCCAGAGGCCCAAGAGCTTGTTGCGGCGGGCCACGGCCTTGAAGGCCATTTCTTCATCATGCGCGAATTTAGCTTCGAACGCGTTTTCGCGATCGTCGAATGTTTTGCTCATGTCAGTCTCCCGGAGCGCCGCGTTTCTCTTTTCATATGGCCAGAAATGCCGGTGGCTGCAATCCCTGCGGCGCGCCATTGCTTGCGGCAGGCAGGCGCATCCCTTATAGCGCGATCAACACCGGTCCCCGCCGCGCGTGGACCGATTTTTTCGTTTTTTGTCCGGAGTTCAGATGGCCCGCCGCAAGAAAATCTACGAAGGCAAGGCAAAGATCATCTATGAAGGCCCAGAGCCGGGCACCTTTGTGCAGTATTTCAAGGACGATGCTACCGCCTATAACGCGGAAAAAAAGGACGTCATCGACGGCAAGGGCGTGTTGAACAACCGCCTGTCCGAGTTCTTTATGAACGGGCTGAACCAGATCGGCGTGCCGACGCACTTCATGAAACGCCTCAATATGCGCGAACAGCTGATCCGGCAGGTGGAGATCATCCCGCTGGAAGTGGTGGTGCGCAACGTGGCTGCGGGCTCGATGTCCAAGCGTCTTGGGATATCCGAAGGTACGCCACTGCCGCGCCCGATCATCGAGTTTTATTACAAGGACGACGGGCTGGGCGATCCGCTGGTCTCCGAAGAGCACATCATCGCTTTTGGCTGGGCCAGTCAGCAGGACCTTGACGATATGGTGGCACTGGCTCTGCGCGTAAACGACTTTTTGTCCGGCGTCATGCTGGGTGTCGGCATCCGGCTGGTGGATTTTAAGATCGAAATCGGGCGGCTTTGGGACGGGGACTTCCACCGGCTCGTGGTGGCCGACGAGATCAGCCCCGACAGCTGCCGTCTCTGGGATATCGAGACCGGGCAGAAGTTGGACAAAGATGTCTTCCGCCGCGACCTCGGCAGCCTGGCCGACGCCTATACGGAAGTGGCCCGGCGCCTTGGCGTCTTGCCTTCCAATGTGACCCATACGACAAAGCCGACGCTGATCAACTAGGGGCGGGCAGGGCCAATGAAAGCGACAGTCACTGTGATGCTGAAGGACGGGGTACTTGACCCGCAGGGCGAGGCCGTGCGCCACGCACTGGGGACACTCGGGTTCGACGGGGTCGCGGGTGTCCGCCAAGGCAAGGTGATCGAACTCGATTTGCCCGACGGCACCAGCGAGGACACGGTGAACCGGATGTGCGAGACGCTTCTGGCGAACACTGTGATCGAAAGCTACCGGATCGAACTGGAGTAGGCCATGAAAGCCGCTGTGATCGTCTTTCCGGGCTCAAACTGCGACCGGGATATGGCCGTCGCCTTTGAACGGGCCACGGGGCAGGCACCGGCCATGGTCTGGCATAAGGACACGGATCTGCCGGAGGGCCTCGACATCGTCGGTGTGCCGGGCGGTTTTTCCTTTGGCGACTACCTGCGCTGCGGTGCCATCGCCGCCCGCGCGCCCATTTGCCAGGCGCTTGTCGCCTTTGCCGAACGGGGCGGCCATGTGCTCGGGGTTTGCAACGGATTTCAGGTGCTAACGGAGACGGGGCTTTTGCCCGGCGCGCTGATGCGGAACGCGGGCTTGCGGTTTGTCTGCCGCCCGCAAGCGCTGGAAGTTGCCACGAGCAACAGCGTCTTTACGTCGGGCTATGCGGCGGGCGACGAGATCACCGTGCCGATTGCCCACCATGATGGCAACTACACCGCAGACATCGCGACCCTGGACCGGCTGAAGGCCGAAGACCGGGTGGCGTTCCGTTACGTCGGCAATCCGAACGGGTCCGTGAACGACATTGCCGGTGTGCTTTCGGAAAACCGGCGCGTGCTTGGCATGATGCCCCATCCCGAACGCGCCGTGGACGACCGCCACGGCGGTACCGAGGGTGCGGCTGTTTTTGCCAGCCTTGTCTCGGCCATGGCGGACGCTTGAGTGCAGGGCCCGGCTCGCCTAGATTAGCGCAAATGCCGGATGAGACCCAAATGGACGTTCCGGACACTTCCGGGACTATGACCTGGCGAATGCGCGCGGCGCTGCTGACGATCTTCGTCGTGGCGTCCGCCGTGGTCTGGGTGACCAACGATCTCCTGACGCGGCGCTTTACCGAGACCACGCAGAACCGCGCCGAACTGCGCCTTGCGCTTTATTCCGGGAACCTGATCTCGGAGCTGCAGGAAAACTCAATCGTGCCACAGCTTCTGGCCCGCGACCCGGCCCTGATCGGCGCGCTCAATTCCAGCGACTACAGCCAGTCGAGCCAGCGTCTGATCTCGTATCAGGAAGAGATTGGCGCGGCGGCGCTGATCCTTCTCGACAGTGAGGGCCGGGTTGTGGCGGCAACCGACAGAGCGCTGATCGGCAGCGACCAGCGCCAGAAGCCCTATGTGGTCGAGGCGCTGCGGTCGAACGACACGGTCTTTTCCATCGTCGAACAGGAAAGCCAGGCGCTCGAGTTCTTTTATTCACGCGTCATGGAAGTGGGCGGCGACCGCATCGGGATTATCGCGGTGCAGGTCGATCTGCGTCAATTCGAGGCCGGTTGGGCCGGTATTTCCGACGCGGTCTTTGTCACCGACAGTGAGGGCGAGATCCTTCTGGCGACCGAACCCCGCTGGCGGCGCCTTACCGAAGCAGAGGCGCTGGAACTGCGCTCGCCCCTTTCATCCATAAGGCGCGCAATCGAACGCACGATCGACTGGACGGCGCTGCCCATCGAGGCCTTTCTGGCCGGCAACACGGTCTTGCGCTCTGAAGCGCGGGTGCCGTTTCAGGGATGGAAAATGGTGTCCTTCACCACCTATTCGTCGGTGCGCGAACGTGTGAATGGCGTTCTGGCGCTGGAGATTATGGCCTTTGCCATCCTGCTGGCCGTCACATTCTATGTGCTTTCCCGACGGGCGGTGTCGCGGTCGCTGATCTTCCAGCGCGAGTCAGCGGATCTTCGCCGGCTCAACGAAAGGCTGCAGCGGGAAGTCGCCGAACGCCAGAAGGTCGAGCAGAACCTTCAGGTCGCTGAGCAAAGCCTTGCGCAGTCGTCGAAACTTGCCGCCCTTGGCGAAATGTCGGCGGCGGTCAGCCACGAGCTGAACCAGCCGCTTGCCGCCATGCGCACATATCTGGCAGGCGCGAAACTGCTTTTGCAGCGCAAGCGCCCCGAAGAGGCGCTGTCGTCTTTCCAGCGCATCGACGACCTGATTGAACGCATGGGCGCGATCACCCGGCAGCTGAAGAGTTACGCGAGAAAAGGCGAGGATGCCTTTGAATTACTTGATGTTCGCGACTCTGCGCGCGCCGCGATTTCAATGATGGAACCGCAGCTTAGGCGCCGCGATTTTCGTATCTCGACCGTGCTGCCTGAACAGCCCGTCGAAGTCATGGGCGACCGCATTCGCCTTGAGCAGGTGATCATCAATCTTTTGCGCAACGCCATCGAAGCCACCGCCGGTCAGGAGACGCCTGAGGTGGACGTTCTGTTGACCGTGGGCGATACGGCGACGCTGACGGTGAGGGACAACGGCGCGGGTATTGACGATCTCGATGCGCTGTTCGAACCCTTCTATACAACCAAGGCGCCGGGTGACGGCGTCGGACTGGGGCTTGCGATCTCAAGCGGGATCGTGAGCGATCTTGGCGGCCGGCTGACTGCGCGAAACGGGCAGTCCGGCGGGGCCGTCTTCGAAGTACAACTTCCGCTGGCGCGCGACGGCATCGCAGCGGCGGAATGAGCCGGAGGACCGGACGATGAAAATTGCAATCGTCGACGACGAACAGGACATGCGCCAATCCATCAGCCAGTGGCTATCGCTGTCGGGGTTTGAGACCGAAACTTTCGCCACTGCCGAAGACGCGCTGAAGGCGGTCGGGCCCGAATACCCCGGCGTCGTGGTCAGCGACATCAAGATGCCCGGAATGGACGGCATGCAGTTCCTCAAGCGCCTCATGGGCGTCGACAGCACACTGCCTGTCATCATGATCACTGGCCACGGCGATGTGCCAATGGCCGTGGAAGCCATGCGGGTGGGCGCCTATGACTTCCTCGAAAAGCCGTTCAACCCCGACCGGATGACCGAACTGGCCAAAAAGGCCACACGCAACCGCCGCCTGACGCTCGACAACCGGGCGCTGCGACGCGAGCTTTCCGATGGCGGGACGCTGATCAAGAAACTCATCGGGTCGTCGCCGGAAATGGAACGTCTGCGCGAGGATATCCTTGATCTCGGGCAAGCCGATGGCCATGTGCTGGTAGAAGGCGAGACGGGAACGGGCAAGACGCTGGTTTCCCATGCGCTCCACGCGGTTGGTGCCCGGGCGGGCAAGAAATTCGCGATTATCAGCTGCTCCATGTACGATGAGGAAGAGCTGTCGGCGCGGCTCTTCGGACCATCGGGCGACTACGCCGAACAGCCGCTTCTGGAAGAGGCGCGTGGCGGTACGCTGGTTCTTGAAGATATCGAGGCCATGCCGCAAAGCCTGCAGGCGCGGCTTGTGTCGGTGATGAACGAACGGGCCGGACCGGAAGACGCGCGGATCATCGCGATCTGCAACCTGCAGGAAGCGGGGCGCACCTGTGAAGACGTCCTGCGGCCGGATCTCTACTTCCGCCTTGCGGCGCTGAAGATCACGCTGCCGCCTCTGCGCCAGCGCGGCGAGGACATACTGACGCTCTTCAATCGCATGACCGAGGAATTCGCCGACGAATACGGCTGCGACGCGCCCGAGGTGAACGCCCAGGAGGCTGCGCAACTGCTGCAGGCCCCCTGGCCGGGCAATGTGCGGCAACTGATCAACGTGGCCGAGCGGGCCGTTCTGCAAAGCCGCCGGGGCACCGGGACCATCACGTCACTGCTGATGGCCGACAACGCCGAAGCGCAGCCTGTGGTGACCACCGAAGGCAAGCCGTTGAAGGAATACGTGGAAGCCTTCGAGCGTATGCTGATCGACAACACAATGCGTCGCCACCGTGGTTCGATTGTCAGCGTTATGAAAGAGTTGTGCCTCCCACGGCGCACCCTGAACGAGAAGATGGCCAAATACGGGCTCAGCCGGTCCGATTATCTCTGAGCGGCTGTGCGCGAATAAAAAACTGATTGTCATTGCCGAGCACTCCGCTCTATGCTCGCACAGACCGGGGCCATGACGCCCCGGCATTGATAGTTTCGCCGCATCAGGACGCCAACCGCCCTCGGAGCACTCCGATCGCGATTGTAGGCGTCCGGTCCGGCAAAGGCCCGAAGGCCACCAATTCGCCCTAAGCCGCCACGTGCGGGGGGCCATGAATGGGTGGGGCACCGATGCCCCGCCGGAGAAGAAACGCGATGCGACGCGCCGTTGCACCCCGAAGTACGTCGACTGCCCCTGGCGGATCGACTTCCGGTAGGCACGCCTGCTTCGCCCCCACCAAATGCCCGTACCAGACACCGGCGCCCCGGGCGCCGGCCGCTGTCGTGCGGCTGAATGAGTTAATATGGCAAAGAAAATGCTTATCGACGCCACCCACGCGGAAGAGACCCGCGTCGTGGTGGTGGACGGATCGAAGGTCGAGGAATT
>JBCDED010000103.1:0-8884 GCA_039179985.1 Pseudomonadota bacterium | reverse complement strand
GCCGCGCCGTAGGCCAGAACCGGCGCTCCGGTGGCGTCAGCCAGCGGGCGCGCCAGTGGGGAGTGATCGAGATGGGCATGGGTCACCAGAATGGCTCCGACGTTTTCCCCCGGAGAAAGCGCGGCGAGGATCGCCTCTTTATGCTCGGCTATGGCCGGACCCGGGTCGATTACGCAAACGGTGCCACGCCCGAGGATGTAGGTGTTCGTGCCGGTGAAGGTCATCGGTGAGGGGTTTGGCGCCAGCACCAGCCGCAGGGCGTTGTCCAGCTCTGCCGGGAGGCCCGGCGGGTCCGCCTTTGTGACCATCTCTCTTCCTCTCCGCTCTGCCGCTCGTTACCAATGCGTCATGGAACCCGGCTTTTTCAAGCGTCCGCTGCCGCGCAGCCTATATGCGCGGGCGGCCCTGATCCTGATCGTCCCCATCGTGACGATCCAGCTTGTGGTGTCGTTGGTGTTTATCCAGGACCACTTTGAAGACGTCACCGAGCAGATGACGCAGAATATCGTTCTGGAGATCCGGCAACTTGTCAGCCGCATGGACGCGGCTGGCGACAGAAACCGGACGCTGGTCGAAATGAACCGCTACGCCCAGCCGCTCGCGCTTTTTGCCGATCTCGGACGAACCGAACCCGCGGAAGACAGTCGGCTCTGGTATGATCTTTCGGGGCGTGTGGTGATCAAGACGCTGCGCGAGGGTCTCGACGGGGTGTTGGGCATCGACCTTGCCACGGATGACAAGCTGGTAAACATGCTCATCGAGACCAGCAAGGGCAATCTCTTCCTGACGTTCGAGCGGCGGCGCGTCTCGGCCTCCAATCCGCATCAGCTGATCGTTCTGATCATCACGCTTGGGCTGATCATGGCGGCCATTTCCTACATCTTCCTGCGCAACCAGCTGCGTCCGATCAAAAGGCTGGCCTCGGCGGCCGAAGCCTTCGGCAAGGGGCAGTCGGTGCCCTACCGGCCCACCGGCGCCATCGAGGTCCGGGCGGCGGGCAATGCCTTTCTTGACATGCGGGGGCGGATCGAACGGGCGATCGAGCAGCGGACGATGATGCTATCCGGTGTTAGTCACGATCTCAGGACACCGCTGACGCGGCTGCGCCTGGGTCTTTCCATGCTTGACGAAGAGGAAACCACCGATCTCAAGCGGGATGTGGACGATATGGAGCGTTTGCTCGACACCTTTCTGAATTTCGCGCGGGGCAGCGCGCTGGAGGAACTGGCTGAAACCGACCCCGTTGCCCTGGCGCGCGGCGTTGTCGAGAACGCCCAGAGGCTCGACCGGGACGTCACGCTCTTGCCCGCTACAGAAGGCACGCTTGTGCGCCTGCGGCCAATCGCCATCGAGCGGGCGTTGGAGAACCTTGTCAAAAATGCCATTCGCTACGGCACCAAATGCCAGGTCAGCGTCGTGCTCTTCGACCGCTCGGTACGCTTCCGCGTGGAAGACAACGGCCCGGGTATCGCACCCGAGGACCGGGAGACGGCGCTGAAACCCTTTGCGCGGCTCGATCCCGCCCGCAACCAGGATCGGGGCACGGGCGTGGGCCTCGGCCTTGCCATCGCGGTCGATATCGCCCGCAATCACGGCGGCACCCTGCGTCTGGGAGAAAGTGCCGATCTGGGAGGTCTTCAGGCGGATCTGATCCTTGCGCGGTAGCCGGGTCGGGCAGCTGGCGATAGCCCGGCGTATTTGAGAGTGCGAGCTTTGAAAGCAGGACTTAAGCCATCGGCCGAGGAAGACAATGAGCGAAGAAATCCCCTTCAGGGAAACCGTGCTTGGCGGTCCCCACAGGAAGCTGACGAGTGCGGACTGGGAGCGCCTTTTGAACAAAGCGAAGGTGCTCAGCAGGAAGAAGAACGCCACGCCTCGTCAGAAGCGGGCGGCGATGCTGGCAATCAGAGTGGCCGAGGCGGCGCTGAAGAACGGGGCGACCTAGACAGCGTAAGGACCCGAATGCCAGAAAGCTGTGCGGTTGTACCTTGGGCTCGGGGCCGTCTGACGCGCACGTCAGAGTCGATTACAGACTTCCCGAAATCCCAGAAATATCAATAAAGTAAAAGCTGACTGCGGTGCGCTAGGATTTGAATTTACCGGCACCAATCGCCTTAAAGCTTCCCTCGTGAGGGACACCATTCTCGCGCACCACAGAACGTCGATGATAAGGGCTCTGTGCGGGGTTTTCAAGGGATCGCCTGGAGGGCGCGACGCGTCGGTCAAAGAAACCCGTGCCATAGGGGGCTCGCGCGTGGTTGGGGCAAAGGGTAAACATTCCCTACTGCCTCGTAGACGGCAGAAAAGACGAAAATAACGGGTCGAAATGGTAGGCCCGGAGGGACTTGAACCCCCAACCAAAGCGTTATGAGCGCTCTGCTCTAACCAATTGAGCTACAGGCCCGCCTGGGCTCAGGGCTTAGCAGACCGGCCCCCCGGGTCAAGCCCGCCGCGCGCCCTGGGGGGCGGTGCGTTGCCATGGCTGCGGCAAAGGGGTATCGGGCACCTCAGACGAACCGGGAGGGTGGCGGATGACGGGCAAGAATGGGCTGACGTACAGGGACGCGGGCGTCGACATCGACGCGGGCAACGCCTTTGTGGACCGCATCGGTCCGGCCGCCGCACGCACCAACCGCTCTGGCGTGACGTCTGCTCTGGGCGGCTTCGGCGCGCTCTTTGATCTCAAAGCGGCGGGCTTCAGCGATCCGGTTCTTGTGGCTGCCACGGACGGTGTGGGCACCAAGCTCAAGATCGCCATCGAGATGGGCCGTTTTGACACCATCGGGATCGATCTGGTGGCAATGTGCGTCAACGATCTGGTCTGTCAGGGCGCCGAGCCCTTGTTTTTTCTTGACTATTTCGCCACCGGCAAGTTGGAGGTCGAATCCTCGGCGGCAATCGTGGAGGGGATCGCGGAAGGCTGCCTTGGCGCCGGCTGCGCGCTGATTGGCGGCGAGACGGCTGAAATGCCGGGGCTTTATGCTGCGGGCGATTTCGACCTTGCGGGCTTTGCCGTGGGCGCAATGGAACGGGGCAAGGCGTTGCCGAGCGGTGTTGGGCCGGGGGATGTTCTCTTGGGGCTCGCCTCGGACGGTGTTCATTCGAACGGCTATTCGCTCGTGCGCCGTGTGGCCGAACAGGCCGGGTCTGGCTGGGGCGACGCCGCGCCCTTCGCGGACGGCACGCTTGGCGATGCGCTGCTCGCGCCCACACGGCTCTACGTCAAGCCGGTTCTCGATGCGATGAAGCGGGGCGGCATCCGGGCCCTGGCCCATATCACCGGTGGCGGCCTGCCAGAAAACCTGCCGCGCGTCCTGCCGGAGGGTCTGGGCGCCGAGATTGACCTTTCCGCCTGGGCGCTTCCGGACGTTTTCGACTGGCTGGCGCGCGAAGGCGGGATCGCGGAAGACGAGATGCTGCGGACCTTCAACTGCGGTATTGGCATGGTCGTGGTAGCGAGTGCGGCCGAGGCCGAACGCGTGACCGAAGATCTGGCCGCGTCGGGCGAGCGCGTCGTGCGCCTCGGCACTGTCACGGAGCGGGCCGTATCCTTCTCGGGGAGCCTTTTTTGACCACGCGCGTTGCCGTTCTGATCTCGGGCGGGGGATCGAACATGGAGGCGCTGGTGCGCTCCATGGATAAGACGGGGCATCCTGCGGCGCCCTGTCTGGTGCTCTCGAACGTCGACGGCGCGGGCGGACTGACCAGGGCGGCGCGCCTGGATGTACCAACGGTTTGCATCCCGCACAGCGTCTACCCCAACCGCGCGTCTTTTGAGGCGGCGATCACCGCCGAACTGGAGGCGGCGGGGGCCGACATCATCTGTCTCGCGGGGTTCATGCGTATTCTGACACCCGGCTTTGTCGACCGCTGGCAAGGCCGGATCCTGAACATCCACCCCTCCCTTCTGCCGCGTTATCCCGGGCTCGACACGCATGCCCGCGCCATCGCGGCAGGGGACGCCGAGGCCGGGTGCACGGTGCACAAAGTGATTGCCGACCTGGATGCGGGTCCCATCTTGGGCCAGGCGCGGGTGCCGGTCTTGGCTGGGGACACGCCCGACACGCTCGCCGCGCGGGTCTTGCCCATGGAACATCGCCTTTATCCCGCCGTCCTGCGCCGCTATGCGAGTGGCACCGAAACACCACTCGAACTGACGACAAGGTGAGGGGCCTCTTCCCTTTTTTCCCCGAGTGGCCTAGTTCTGATGGCCAGGGGGAGATGCGCCTCGGGAAGGCCCCGATCAAATAGGTTTGAATGCAGACCCTCACGACCACAGACGAACTCGCCAAATTCTGCCAACGTGCCTCTGAAGCGCCCTATGTAACGGTCGACACGGAGTTTCTGCGAGAACGGACATATTACTCCAAGCTTTGCCTTGTGCAGTTGGCGATCCCCGGAGAGGCGGACGACACCGCCGTTCTGGTTGATCCGATCGACAATGACATGTCGCTTGATCCGCTTTTCGATCTTTTCCGGGATGAGAAAGTGGTTAAAGTTTTCCACGCAGCCCGCCAGGATCTTGAGATTTTCTTTCTCGACGGCGGTGTTTTCCCCACGCCGCTGTTCGACACGCAGGTGGCGGCCATGGTCTGCGGTTTTGGCGAACAGGTGGGATACGAGACGCTGGTACGAAAGATCGCCAAGCAATCGCTCGATAAGACATCCAGATTTACCGATTGGTCACGCCGTCCTCTGACGGATGCGCAAAAGACCTACGCCCTTGCAGACGTCACACACCTGCGTGATATCTACGAGTTTTTGTCGGCGGAACTGAAAAAATCAAAGCGGACCGGGTGGGTAGAGGAAGAAATTGAGGTTTTGCTGAACCCCGATACCTACCTCATCGCCCCTGAAGACGCCTGGGAGCGGGTGAAAACGCGGACGAACTCATCGCGGTTTCTGGCTATTGTGCGGGAACTTGCGCGCTTTCGTGAAAGCTATGCGCAAACGCGAAATGTCCCCCGCAGCCGTGTCTTCAAGGATGATGCTCTGCTGGAACTTGCGTCGACGAAGCCCCAGTCGGTGAAGGATCTTGGCCGGTCCCGCCTTCTCTTGCGCGAGGCGCGGAAGGGCGAGATTGCCGAGGGTATCCTGAAGGCGGTCAGGGACGGGCTCGCCTGCGCGCCGGAGGATGCGCCGCAGCCCGACCGCAGCCGCGACAAGCTGCAGGTCAATTCGGCACTTGCGGACCTCTTGCGGGTGCTCCTGAAGGCCAAGTCGGAAAAGGCGGGCGTGGCGCAGAAACTGATTGCCAGCGCCGCCGATCTCGACACCATCGCCGCCGGACAGCGCGATGCAAGGGCGCTCAAGGGCTGGCGGGCGGAGGTCTTTGGCAAGGACGCCCTGCGCCTTTGCGATGGTAAGATCGCCCTCACCGCCAATGGCGACACTGTGGGCCTCGTCGACCTCTGAGCCCTAGCGCGGCCGCACTTCGATCTGGTTCTGCGTTCCGCGCACAAGGATGCGGCTGACGCCGCTCAGCTGATCAAGCCCGATCTTGCGGGCGGCCGTGACCGTGCGGGCGCTTTCCGGTCCCGTGCCCGCCGGTGTCAGCGGGGGCAGAGCGCGCAGCTGGTAGATCAGGGTCGCGTTGACCGGGCGTTCGAAATTTTCAGGGATAAACTCCACCAGAAAATACCCTTGCGTTGGCGCAACGCCGGAGGCGTGCAGCACATAACCACCGCGCACGGAGTCGAGGCGCGCCGAGGTGATAACAGGAATAATCGCACGCAGATCGGTCTGGGCAGGGTCGGAGATTTGCTGCGCCTGGACGTCGACGCTCCGTGTCTCGCGATCGCCGAAGAGGCCGCACCCCGAGAGAGTGATCAGCACCAAAAGCGCGACTGCCCGCATCCGTCTTCCCCGTGTTCGCCGTCTTTTTGTCCGGTCACAGGCCTACCCCATCGCCGATGCCCTGAAAAGCAGCTTGTCGGGCTGGACGCGCTGCGCCCGAGACCATAGGTCAGGGCGACGCAAGGGAAGGAAAGAAAGACCCATGGCGGCGGAAGCCTTTGAAGAGATTGTCGAGACTTTCGAGTTTCTGGAGGACTGGGAAGACCGGTACCGCCATGTGATCGACATGGGCAAGGCCATGGCGCCGCTGGAACCGGAATTGCGGGTGCCGGCGACCAAGGTCGATGGCTGCGCCAGTCAGGTCTGGCTGCATCCCGAGATCGAAGGGCAGGGCGCCGACGCAATCTTCCGCTTCCGCGGAGAATCCGACGCCATGATCGTCCGCGGGCTGATTGCTATCCTTTCTGCGCTCTATAACGGGCTGCCCGTGGCCGAGGTCCCACGCGTGGACGCCGCCGCCGAACTGGGCCGTCTTGGCCTCAACGACCATTTGTCGGCGCAGCGCTCGAACGGCCTGCGGGCAATGGTGGAGCGGATCAGATCCGTCGCCACCGAAGCTGCCGCGTAAGACATGGCGTGGCCGTTCATGAGCGGGTGCCAATCAAGAAAGCCGCGCTGAAGCGCCGTGGCGCCGTCGTCCTCTATCCATCCCGTCACAAGGGGCGGCGGCCTGTTCGGTGGAGCCCGCATTCCCGAACGTCATGGCAGTGTCCCCCCAGCCTCAAGCCAAGCCGCGTCCTGATCCGGCAGAAGCGCACGGAGGCGCATGTGGTACCGATCATAGGTCTCCTCGGAGATCTGCCCGACCCATTTGTCGCTGGTGGCGCTGTCGAAAAAGGCCGCGGGGTCTTTAAATACGCTTTGGCTTTGGTCAGATGCTGCTGCGGCGCGGGCGTTTTTCTGCACAACGTCAAACTCGAAACTCGCGGCGATGTCGGAGATCAGTGTGGCATCGTGATCATAGTCCAGAAGCTCCGCCAACCGGCTGGTATGACCGTCAAGGTCCCGACGCATGTCGGCGTAGTGGAAGAGGTGCACATTGGGCAGATGCGCCCATTTCCGAAAGCTCTGAAAATGGTGAACGAACCCGTCGAGTGTCACACCATCTCCCATAATCGCCTCTGGCGTCGGTTCCAGATACCGGGCAACACCGTCTTCAGGCGTGCCGTCAATCCGACCCTCCCAGAGGTCGAAGTTCATATTGGCGAAATGCTTGCGGAAGGAAAAATGCGCGTCCAGCGGATGCCGGTAGACCGCGACGTAGCTGCAGTCCTGCCGGTATGGTACGCCGTCAAAGGGCGTGTGCGTTTTGATGCAGCGCCGGTGGTTCTGCGCGTCGAACATCTTGCGCGACGGTTCCTGATCCCTGAACCCCGGATCCAGCCACACCGAGTGCCTGTCGAGGTCCCGGTCCATACCGGGGCGACCAAAGATCAGGGACAGGATCAGTCCCTGGGTCCACGTGGTTCCGCATTTGGGCGGTGTCGCCACGATGATATCGCCGGGCCGCATTGCAAAATGGTCCCAGGCCTGACTGTCGGTCATGTGGCTGAGATAGGTTTTGGCGCGATGCGGCAGCGTTGCGGCTGTCATGAAAGGCCCCTCAAGCGTTCATATTCCTTGTCAGCGGAGCGTAACACACCTTCATGACAGGCGCGGCTCAGTCCCCGGCGGCCACGCCATCAAGGACCCGTGCCAGATCCCCGTAGCCGGTGAAGCGGCGCTGATAGGCAAGCCCCAGCTTCTCGGCCGCGGCTTCGGCCTGCGCGTCGAGCGCCGGGTCATCGGTCTGGGCCTGGTAGATCAGGGTCGTGTAGTTGCCAAAAAACATGTCCCTAAGCTCGGGGTGCTTGTCGAGCTTCATGCCCCGCCAGATTAGTGTGTCGAACTGGCGGACCAGAAAATCGGTCAGGTAGAAAGCGGTGACCTCATCGACGGCGTTTTCGGTAAACCTGTCGAGACCGTCGTAGAACGCGTAGCAGTGCGGCCCGTCGATCATCTCGACCCCGAGCCTTGCGCAGCAGTCCTGCAAGAGCCCACCGGTCCCGCAGTCCGCATAGACGACGAAGATACGGTCATAGCTGCCCCGGTGGCGCAGCACGGCGTCTTCTACGGCGTCCGGGATTTGTTCTGGGCGGTTGTGGAGCTTCGCTGGCAGGCAGGTCAGGTCCATGTGCGACCAGCCGTTCAGTGCTTTCAAGGCCAGGATTTCCCGCGCCAGTGCGCCGCAGGCCAACAGCAGGATGCGGCCCGCGCCACCGGGCGCAACCGTATCAAGACCATTTTCGGTCAGGTCACTGTCATGCAAGCTTTGCATCGGGGGCGAGTTGGCCTCGCACCAGGAGCGCCGTCAAGCGCCTCTTTTCAGATCAGAAGCTCCGGTGGTGCTTTGCGGTTCTGGTCGGTCAGCACCTTGTAGACAGAAAAGACCACCAAACCTGCCGGGATCATCACCATGAACCCCACTACCGGGATGGAAAGCGCCGCCTGCACCATGATCGACATCCAAAGGGCGATGCCGAGGCTTGCGCCAAGGCTGCCGATCATCAGGGTTAGTCTGTCTTCGGCCATCACAGGCCCCTTGTTTCTCTGCTCGCCTAAGAAGATGGGCAGAGAATGTGGCGGCAAAATGGCGATCACTGCGCAATGAAGCGGCAATAATCCTCCCAAATCGGAAGGATTAGCCATTTGCGCGGAATTTTGCCGAAAGAGGGCCTTAGCCGGCGACCAGCTGGTTGTGCTTGCGCGCCACGAAGGTCTTGGCCGTTTCCACCGCCACGGCGGCGTCGCGGCAATAGGCATCGGCGCCAATCGCCTTGCCGAACTCTTCGTTCAGCGGCGCGCCGCCCACCAGCACGATATAGTCGTCGCGGATGCCTTGTTCGACCATCGTGTCGATCACCACTTTCATATATGGCATGGTCGTTGTCAGCAGCGCCGACATGCCCAGGATATCGGGTTTCTCGGTTTCAAGCGCCTCTTTTCAGATCAGAAGCTCCGGTGGTGCTTTGCGGTTCTGGTCGGTCAG
>JBCDED010000102.1:0-8910 GCA_039179985.1 Pseudomonadota bacterium | reverse complement strand
CGGGCGTCTCTCTTGCCCGGCGCAACGTTAAGCCGCGACGTCAGCCGCGCTCAGGCCTCGATAGCCTGGGCCTCGACAGTTTTGCCGTTCGTGATTTCGATCTGGCGCGGTTTCAGTGCTTCGGGCACTTCGCGAACCAGGTCGATATGCAGCATACCGTCTTCATGGGCAGCGCCTGTCACGCGTACATGGTCGGCAAGGTGGAACCGGCGTTCGAAGGCGCGGGTCGCGATGCCACGGTGCAGGAACTTGCGGTCCTTGTCTTCGGACGCTTTCTTCGCAGCGACGACAAGGGCGTTTTCCTTGACCTCGACGTTCAGATCATCGCCCGTGAAACCGGCGACAGCGACCGAGATGCGGTAGGCATCGTCTGCGGTCTTTTCGATGTTGTAGGGGGGGTAGCTGGGCTGCGACACGTCGTTCGTCAGAACGCGGTCCATCAGATCAGCAATTTGGTCAAAACCAACGGTGGCACGGTAGAGCGGTGCCATATCAAAGCTTCGCATGGGTGATCCTCCATAGAGCGAACACTGATGTCTGGCCTTCCCGATGGGACAGGCCGGTTAAATGTCGGAGCCCAGGATTGGCGCTCTGACACTAAAGACATGGTGTGACGAGGGGCCGCGTTCAAGACCTTCAGGGTTTGACGAAGCGTGCGCCGGTCTTGTTCTTGTCACCCAGCTTGACGAAACGGGCACCGCTGGTTGTGGGCACGTTCGACACGGCTCCGCCACCCGCCGCATTCACGCCGTTGGCCGTGCGCAGGGCTTCTTTCAGAATGCGCACCGGTTCGGTGATCTGGGGCCCGTAGGCCGTCACTGATTGTCCCGAGCGATTGCCGGACGAAATGATCGACACGATCTGCGCCCGTCGCCGCGACAGATCGAACACGGGCGCCCCGGAAGACCCGAAATCCACATCGCAGCTGAAGGCCGCGATCCCGCCGCCGGTCCCGCGCACGCCGCATTCCCGTTGCCACGACAGCGCCTGAGCCCGTCCGCGTGCGTAAGACACCACACTGACCTTGTCGCCAACCGCACGGTCCGCCACTGCAAAAGGTGCCGCTACCGAGGTCGAGATCGGGCTGGCAAGGCGCAGCAGTGCCACATCGTTGCGCACCCGGCGCGTGCCATCCTCGTCAAAGTAGCTGTACGACGGATGGGCAACAGAATGGATCACACGGCGGTCGGCCACGGACTTTCCGTCGTGATACCCGGCGCGAAAGACAAACCGCGCGGGGTCGCGAGGCTTCCCGGTTTCGCCGTTCACAATGCAATGGGCAGCCGTAAGAACGAGGTCCGTCTCGATCAGGGCGCCTGTGCAGAAACCGCCACCACTGATGTCGAGCCGCCCGACTGCGGCCCAGCTCCGCACGTCTTCGTGTCGATCAAGCCGCTCCAGACCGCTGTCCTGGCCGAAAGCGGCCCCACTCAGAAGCAAAAGAATGGCGATGATCGGTCTAAGCATTCTACTATTCTCCCAGTCTGATGAACTTCGCCGAACTTCTGGCTGAACCGAAAGAGCGGACAGTCGGCTTGGTTTCGGGCGTCGCGGTCCGGCTCACCTGCGCCGGCGCGACCGCGTCGGGGATTGGTGTGCGGGCTTCAGGATCGCCGCCGGCCTCAAGTGTCGCGGAAAGCGTATCGACCCAGTCCGACAGGGCCGTTCCCAGTGACACGTCACGTCCGCGCACATCGGCCTTGGCGGACACGACTGACACGACCTTGGGCACATTTCCGTCCATCACGAATATGGGCGAACCTGAAGACCCGAAGTCGACATCGCAGGACAAGACGAGGATCGCCGCCTGCCGCGCCAGAACGTGACAGGCTTCCTGCAACGACGGCGCTTCGCGGCGGTCATGGGCGTAGGACACTACGACAACCTCCGCGCCCTTGCGCGGGCGCGCCTCAATCTCGAAAGGCGTCACCCGTCCGTTGCGCACGGGCCGGTCGAGCTGGAGAAGCGCGATGTCATGGGCAACTCGGGAGATCCGGTCGTCTGCCAGAAAACCGTAGTCCGGATGCACCGCGACGGCGGAGACACCGCGATAGGCCAGCGCCTGTCCGTTGCGCCAGCCGGCGCGAAACTCAAGTTTAGCGGCAGGAATGCGGGCACCGGTTGCTTTGTCATAGAGACAGTGGGCAGCGGTCAGCACGGTGTCTTCGGAAATAAGGGCGCCAGTGCAATGGGCCTGGCCACCCACATCGAGCCTGCCAACGGCTTCCCAGCCGCGGGTCTGGTCCGCTGTCAGAAGCTTTGTCAGCGGAGCCGTATCCCGCGCCTCTGCTTGAACGGACGCAACACAGACCGCCAGCGCAACCGAAAGAAATCGCAACATTCTCACCTCACCACATGCCTCCACCGGGCGTAGGAGAGTCGTGCGGCGAAACTAAGGCGCGTGTTGGGAAGGCTTCGGAATATCCGATCGAATTGGAGCGATTGTCGCCATTTTGGCAACAGAGAGGCGGATGTCAGCCCCGCCCGTCGAGATCCCGCAACGCGGCCGGGCGCGGACCGCCTGTGGCCCAGTCCAGAAGCTCCACCGTGTGAACGACGGGTATCTCTGTGCCAGACCCGATCTGCATCATACAGCCGATATTGCCCGCGGCGATCACATCGGGCGCCCTTGCCTCCAGCGTCAGAACCTTGCGGTCCTTGAGCTGTGCCGAGATCTCCGGCTGCATCAGATTGTAAGTCCCCGCAGAGCCGCAGCAAAGATGGCTGTCCGCAGGTTCAACAACCTCAAAACCCGCCGCCGTCAGCAGATCTTTGGGGAAGGTTTTGATCTTTTGTCCATGCTGCAGGGAACAGGCTGCGTGGTACGCGACACGCATTCCGCGCGCGGGAAGGTCCGGAAACGCTAGCGAATTCAGAAGCTCCGACACATCCACGGCGATCCTCGCCACCGCTGCCGCTTCTTCGGCCAGGGGCTCATTGCGGAACATATGGCCATAGTCCTTTACCGTCGTGCCACAGCCGGAGGTATTGATCACCACAGCATCGAGCCCTTCTCCCGTCATCTCCCGGTGCCAGGCGCGAATGTTCTTTGCTGCCGTGCTGTGAGACTCGGTGGTTTTGCCCATGTGATGGGTCAACGCCCCGCAGCACCCCTGCCCCTCGGCGATCACTACCTCGCAGCCAAGGCGCGTCAGAAGCCGAATGGTTGCATCGTTGATGTCGGTGTTCAGCGCCCGCTGCGCGCAGCCTGTCATCAGTGCCACACGGGCCTTGCGGGGACCCTCCGGGGGAAAGACCTGCGGGTCGTCGTTGCGGCTGACCGGCGGGATCTGCTTCGGCGCCATGGATACCATGGCGCGCAGCCGCTTGTCGGGCAGCGCCCAGGCGAATGGCTTGGCGATTTTGGCGCCCAGCATCGCCACCCGGAACCGCATCGGATAGGGCAGCACGCGCGCCAGAACCCAGCGAAGCGCCCGGTCGGACCACGGCCGGTCGTAGGTTTTTTCGATGTATTCCCGCGCGTGATCGATCAGGTGCATATAGTGGACGCCCGATGGGCAGGTGGTCATGCAGGCCAGGCAGGACAGGCAGCGATCAATGTGTTTGACCGTCTTCTTATCGGCCGGTCGCCCAGATTCGAGCATATCCTTGATCAGGTAAATCCGGCCGCGCGGGCTGTCGAGTTCATCGCCCAGCACCTGATATGTGGGGCATGTGGCCGTACAGAAACCGCAGTGCACGCAAGCGCGCAGGATCTCGTTGGACCGCTTGATGCCCGGATCGGTCAGTTGTTCGGGCGTGAAGGTGGTTTGCATCGATAAAAACTGTCTCAGGCAGCGGCCATCAGGCCGGGGTTCAGGATACCGCGAGGATCGAACTTAGCGCGCAAGCCGGCAGAGAGGCGTGCCACGGCGGGCGCCTCGGGTTCAAACGTTCCAAGGCGGGTTCGGGTTGCATCGTCTGCCCGCACAAGGGTTGCGTGACCCGGCACGCCCGCAAGCGCCACGCGGACGTCCTGCCCTTGCGCCACCTCCGCCCAGACAAGGCCACCGCCCCAGTCAAAGACCAGCCTGGCGCCAGAAAGGCGGTTCGCGATTTCCGCGCCGTGCGTCGGTTTGGCCGAAATGCGCCAGACATCTCCGTCCGTGCCGTGGAAAGCCTCGGCGTCGCGCACCCATGTCCAGAGCGCCACCACCGCATCCGGATCTGTCTCAACCGAGATCGCGCCGTATGCGTCCAGGGCCGCCGACAGCGCCCCGGTCCGATAAGCGACAGAGGCCGCGAACCCCTCCAACCGGATCAGCGTCACCGGGCCACCGTCTGGGCCCGCGGGCGCATGGGCCGCGCCAGTCACCTCATAGGGCGAGCCGAGCGCATGCGAAAGCGCGGCAATAGCGCGGTCGGAGGTTAACCCGGCGATCTTCAGCGTCGCCACCGTGTCGACCGCAGGCAGCACCTTGAACGCGACTTCGGTGATTGCGCCCAGCGTTCCCCGGCTGCCCGCCAAGAGTCGCACCAAATCGTAGCCCGTAACGTTCTTCATGACGCGGCCACCGTTCTTCAGAACCTCGCCCGTTCCATCGACAAAGCGGACTCCCAGCAGAAAGTCGCGCGCCGCGCCATTCTGAACGCGCCGCGGGCCCGAGACGTTGGCAGCGACCACACCGCCGATGGTTGGCGTGCCCGTGGTGCCGAGCAGCCCGCGATGATCCATGGGCTCGAAAGCCAGCCGCTGGTTTTCCGCCGCCAGGGCCGCCTCGACCTCCGCCAGCGGTGTCCCGGCCCCTGCAACGATGGTCAGCGCACCGGGTTCGTAGAGCCTCACGTCGCTCAGGCCCGCCAGTGAAAGCGTTTCCGCCGCCAGCGGATCACCCACGGGCCGCGTGCCGCCACCCTGGATGTGCAGAGGCTGGTGGGTGCCTTTGATGATCTCGGCTACGTCGGCCTCGGTCTTGGGGATGAACGCCATGGGGTCGCTAACTTGCTCTGAGGATAGGGATCAAACTGCCGCCAAGGGCGCTCAGGCTGCATCGCGCCGGGACGCACTCACCGAGAGCGGAAACACCTTCGCGGGATTGAGCAGCCAAAGCGGATCGAAGACGTCTTTGACGCGCATTTGCGCATCCATGTCGCCCTGACTGAATTGATCCACCATGAGGTCGCGCTTTTCGATGCCCACGCCATGCTCGCCGGTCAGGCAGCCGCCCACCTCAACACAAAGACGCAGGATATCGGCACCAAAGGCCTCGCATTTTTCCAGATCGCCGGGCTTATTGGCATCGAAGAGGATCAGCGGGTGCATATTGCCATCGCCGGCGTGGAACACATTCGCCACATCGAGCCCGTACTCACCGGACATCTCCGAGATACGCGACAGCACATGCGGCAAGGACGAGACCGGGATCGTGCCATCAAGGCACATGTAGTCGTTGATCTGACCCATGGCCCCAAAGGCCGATTTCCGGCCCAGCCAGATGCGCGCGCTTTCCTCTGCGGAACCGCTTTCGCGCAGTTCAACCGGGTTGTGGCGGCGGGCAATCTGCAGAATCACTCCAAGCTGTTCGTCAATCTCGGCATCCGAGCCTTCGACCTCGACAATCAGAAGCGCCTCGCAATCGGGGTACCCGGCACCGGCGAAAGCCTCGCATGCGCGGATGCACGGGCGGTCCATGAATTCAATCGCCACCGGCAGGACACCTGCCTTGATGATGTCGGACACACATTCGCCCGCAACCTCGTTCGAGGAAAAGCCCATCAGCACCGGCCGCGCGCCTTCGGGTTTGCGAAGAATGCGCAGGGTGGCTTCCGTGACCACGCCCAACTGGCCCTCTGATCCGCAGATGACGCCCAAAAGGTCGAGGCCGGGCGCGTCCAGATGCGCGCCGCCGATCTCCACTACTTCGCCGTCCATCATCACCATGGTGACGCCCAGCAGATTGTTCGTGGTCACACCGTACTTGAGGCAATGGGCCCCGCCCGAGTTCATGGCAATGTTGCCGGCAATGGCGCAAGCCAGTTGCGAGGAGGGGTCCGGCGCGTAGAAAAAGTCGTTCTCTTCCACCGCGCCGGTGACGCTCAGGTTAGTGCGGCCGGACTGCACGCGGATGAAGCGGTTCTGGTAGTCCGTCTCCAGCACGTCGTTCATGCGCGCGACGCCAAGAATAACGCTGTCGGATGTGGGCAGGGCCCCGCCCGCCAGGGATGTGCCCGAACCGCGCGGAACCACCGGCACACCTTCCTCGTGGCAGATACGTAGAACGTCAGAGACCTCTTGCGTCGTCGCGGGCAGAACGGCGGCCAGCGGCGGGCAGCGGTAGGCTGTCAGCGCATCACATTCGTAGGCGCGAGTCTCGAAATCTTCATGGACAACAGCATCTTCAGGAAGGACCGATTGCAAGCGGGCGACGATCCGATCCTTCTTGGATATGATACGCATATCCGGGGCTGGCATCTCCATTGCGCGCTCCTAAACCAAAATATTGGTAAGAAAATATAACCAATTTTCCGGTTGAGCAAGCGAAATGAAGGCTAAAGTTTAAGATGAACCCACTTCAGGACTTTGCCGCTCTTTCGGTTTTGGATGGCGTCGCTGTCTTCTGCCTCTGGGCGGCCTGGTTCGGGATCGGCTGGTGGATCGAACACCCCGGCAGCAAACGCCCTTCGGTCACCGTACTGATGGTCGCCTACCGCCACGACTGGATGCGCGAAATGGTCACCCGCGACCCACGCATTTTCGACGCGCAGATACTCGGAAACCTGCGCCAGGGCACAGCGTTTTATGCCTCGACGAGCGTTCTCGCCCTTGGTGGCGTGCTGGCCCTGATCGGCAATTCCGAGGTGCTGTTGAATGTCGCAGAGGACATCAGCCTTGCAAGTCACCCAGAGCTTATCTGGCGCGCCAAGCTCATGGTTGTGGCGCTGTTTCTGCTCAACTCGTTCCTGAAGTTCGTCTGGGCCAACCGGCTCTTTGGATACTGCGCCGTGGTCATGGCCTCGGTGCCCAATGACGTCGCGCATCCCAGGGCCTACCCGCGCGCAACCAAGGCCGCAGCGCTCAACGTTCGTGCAGCCTGGAACTTCAACCGCGGCCTCAGGTCGGTCTATTTTGCGCTTGGTTCATTGGCATGGTTGCTCGGACCGATCGCTCTTTTGATGGCAACGGCGGTCACGCTGTGGACCGTCTGGGAACGCGAGTTCGCCAGCAAACCCCGCGACATCATCCTTGGAGAGGAGCCCGAAGACCCATGAAACATCTATTGTCCTTGCCCTTTCTCGTCCTCGCGACACCCCTGTTCGCCGACCCTGCCACGGTCGAAGACGTCACCCTTCGCGAGACCGGCGGCAGCTACACGGTGTCCGTCACGATCCGCCACGGCGACACCGGGTGGGACGACTACGCCGATGGTTGGCGGGTGGAGGATGCAGACGGCGAGGTGCTGGGCTTCCGCGAGCTCTTGCACCCGCATGTGAACGAACAGCCGTTCACGAGGTCCCTGTCGGGTGTTGTGATTCCGGTCGGCCTTGCGGAGGTCTTCGTGCGCGCACGTACCAATACGGACGGATGGGCCGAGACGACGACCCCGGTTCCGCTGAACTAGCGGGCGGCCTGACTGCGGCGCCCCTCAAGAAGCCAGGCGCCGATCATCAAAGCCGCCGCGATCATCAGGAAGAGCCAGCTTGGCAGGAACGGCACGATCGTCACGTCCTGCGTCAGATAGGCCTCGCGCGGCGTCAGCCCGATCCAGCCTCGCCCCGATGCCGGCCGGCCCGGACGAACGCTGCGGAGTGCCGGTTGCCCGTCGGACAGTGCGAGGACCCCGCCGCCGGTCGCCGAAACCGCCTCGGCCAGTTTGTCGCCGCTTGCCACGGTTTCCTCAAACTCGCGCGGCGCTGCGGGGCCCACGGCCATGACAGCCTCCAGCGTGCCGTCGGTCATCCGGTAAAGGCCGATCTCGGGCGCGGCATAAACCGTCTCGAACCGGCCCGGCGCGACCTCGTCCAGCGTCACGACCGTCTCGGCGCCATCCGGGCCAGTGATCGTTACGTCGTCAGCGGTCTCGGACAGCGTCCGGCGCGTAACTGTCAGCGATTGACCATCGCTTTGCGCTGTCAGGGCCTCTTCTTCAAGTACGGGCTCTTTCATCATCCAGTGCGCGAGCCGCCGAAGAAGCTCCAGCTGCGGTCCGCCGCCTTCGTATCCCCGACTCCATAGCCAGGCATGGTCAGAGGCCAGAAGCGCAACGCGCCCTTCGCCCACCCGGTCAAGGACAAGCAGCGGCCGTTCACCAAGCCCGCTCATCACCGTATGACCCGACTGCGGCTCTACATCGATCAGGCGGAACCAGCGGCCCCAATGCGCCCCCTCGTCCTGCCGTTCGCCCGTGGCGGGCAGAAAACTGTCTAGGCCCTCGCTGACCGGATGCCGGGTACCCACATCGGTGATCTGCGGGCGGAAACCTTCCTCGATCACCCGTGCTGTCGGCGCGGCTGGCAGAATTTCTGCCAGAGGCGAGCGGTAGATGCTGTCGGCGCTGGCGAAATCCGGGCCTGCGGCGACCAGAACCGCGCCGCCGCCTTCCACATAGCTGCGCACGTTGTCGAGGTAGATCGACGGCAGGATGCCGCGCCGTTTGTAGCGGTCAAAGATGATCAGGTCGAATTCGTCGATCTTGTCGAGAAACAGCTCGCGCGTGGGGAAGGCGATGAGACTGAGCTCGCTGACCGGAACGCCGTCCTGCTTTTCAGGGGGGCGGAGAATGGTGAAATGCACCAGATCGACGGCGCTGTCCGATTTCAACAGGTTCCGCCACGTGCGTTCACCTGGGTGCGGCTCGCCGGACACCAGCAGCACCCGCAATCGGTCGCGCACTCCGTTGATCTGCACGATGGCCGAATTGTTGCGGTCGGTCAGTTCGCCTTCGGCGGGCGGCACTGTGAACTGGATCACGT
>JBCDED010000101.1:0-9042 GCA_039179985.1 Pseudomonadota bacterium | reverse complement strand
CATCACGAACGATTTCCTGTGCCTCGACACCCACACAGAGTGCGAAAGTCAAAGCGGTCGTGCTCAAGACGTATCTCATGCAATTACTTCATTCGGGTTCACTCAAGTATCGAAGTGTTCGCGGCCTCTGAACGATACGCATCCCGACAAGACAACCGCAAGGGCTGAATGACGTCGCGAATTGGCGGTTCCTTGGCGCGAGAAAGCGCGTTTTCGGGCCTGCCAGGCGATCTTATGGTGGCAAAAAGGGGGGGATGTGGTGATGGACAGCTACGACTACATTATCGTCGGCTCGGGGTCTGGCGGGGGCTTCGCCGCGCTGAGGTTGTCCGAGAACCCCGACACGCGTGTCCTGATCCTCGAAGCCGGCCTGAGCGATGCCCACTGGACCACGCGCATCCCCGCAGGCGCGCGCTATACCTTCGAGGGCGGCCCGCGCAACTGGGCCTTTGAGACCGAACCCGAACCCCACCTGAACGGGCGGCGCTTGTTCCAACCGCGTGGCAAGGTCGTGGGCGGGTCATCCTCGCTCAATGGCATGGTTTGGGTCCGGGGTCACCGGATGGACTACGACGACTGGGCAGCCGGTGGCGCGACCGGTTGGGGCTATGACGACGTCCTGCCCTACTTCCGAAGCATCGAGCGGCACACAAGTATCGCGAGCCCAGCGCGCGGCCAGAGCGGTCCGGTGCAGATCAAGCGCTTTGGCGACCACCACCCGATCGAGGCGGCATTCCTTGAGGCATCGGCCCAGGCGGGCCATGCCCTGCCCGGCGACTACAACGGCGCGGAGCAGGAAGGCGCGACGGCTTTCGATGCCAATATAGATAACGGCTGGCGCTCGGGCACCGCACGGGCCTGTGTGAACCCCGCCGCCAAGCGCCCCAACGTCACGCTCGCGACCGAGGCGCAGGTCACGCGGATCCTAGTCGAGAACGGTCGCGCGATCGGTGTTCGGTATCGCCGCAACGGGCAGGATAAAGAGGCACGGACGGACGGTGAGGTGGTGCTGGCCGCCGGGGCCTTCCAGACCCCGCAGCTTTTGATGCTCTCGGGCATCGGCCCTGCCGCCCACCTGAAGGAACACGGCATCGACGTCATCGCGGATCTGCCGGGCGTAGGGCAAAACCTGCAGGACCACCTGGAGGTGCACCTCAAGCACCTCTGCCCTCACAAGGGCATGTCCATGAACCACCTTCTCGCCCGCCACCGCATCCTGATGGCAGGCGCCGAGTGGTATCTGTTCAAGACCGGGCCCGCCGCCTCGTCACCCAGCCGGGTCGGTGCTTTTTTCCGCAGCGCACCCGACCTTGCCTACCCCAACATCCAGTTCCACTTCTGGCCCTACTTCCTTGAAGGTTGGGCCCCGCCACCCGACAAGGATGGCTACTGCTTTGATGTGGGGCCCGTGCGTTCGGACAGCCGGGGGTGGGTGCGGCTGCGCTCGGCCGATCCCTTTGCCAAGCCGCTGATCCAGCTGAATGGCCTCGCGACCGACAAGGACCTTGCGGAGTTTCGCGCCGCAATCGCGCTTGCTCGGGACATCGCCGCGCAGCCTGCCTTTGATTTCTGCCGCGGTCCCGAGGTTTCGCCTGGGCCGGAGGTCACGTCGGACGCCGATCTTGATGCCTATGTCCGCGCCAACGCCAACAGTGCTTACCACCCTTGTGGCACGGCTAAACTGGGCAAAGACCAGATGGCGGTCGTAGACCCCGAAGCGCGAGTGCACGGCATCGAGGGGTTGCGGATTGCCGACGCCTCGATCATGCCCACGATCACCAACGGCAACATCAACGCCCCCGCCATGATGATAGGCGAGAAAGTGGCGCATATGATGCTGGGCCGCCAACTGGCTACCGTGGCGGCCTGACCGTAGCCTGTCGTCTTCCGCATGGCGCGCGCCCCAGCTAGGGTCCGGGGGCGATGACCGAGATTCTCACCATCACCCTCAACCCCGCCCTCGATTTGTCAACCGAGGCACCCGCCGTTATTCCCGACCAAAAATTGCGCTGCTCGCCGCCACAGGTGCACCCGGGTGGCGGCGGCGTGAACGTCAGCCGCGCGATCTCAAAGCTGGGCGGCGACAGCCATACCCTGATTGCCTATGGCGGCCCGACAGGGCAGCGGCTGGTGGCGCTTTTGAAGGCCGAAGGGCTGGAACCGGAATCCCTCGGCATTGCACATCCGACGCGGGAATCCATGTCTGTCCGCGATGCAGCCAATGGGCTTCAGTACCGCTTCATGATGCCCGGCCCGCCGTGGAGCGCCGAAGACTGCGCTACGGCCCATGACGCAATACTGGCGGCGATCAAGCCAGGCGCGCTGGTGATCCCCTCAGGATCGATGCCGCCGGGCGTCAGCGAGGATTTCTTCCTGAACCTCAACCCCGAGGTCCGGGCAGCGGGCGGGCGGATGATCCTTGATACTTCGGGACCTGCGTTGGACCACGCGGCGGGCACGATTTCGAACCTTTTTACCCTGCGGATGGATCTGGCAGAGGCGCGTGGACTGTCCCGGCAGCGCCTCATCGAGGTGGAAGAGATTGCCGACCTCGCGAGCGAGCTGCGCACGCGCACAAAGGCCGAAGTTGTGATGATTGCCGCCGGGGCCCAGGGCACGGTGATTGCCTGCGACGGGCGGCGGGGTCTCACCCGTCCGCCGGCGGTTGTACCGATCTCTAAGATTGGCGCGGGCGACAGTTTCATCGGTGCCTACGCCCTGTCGCTGACGCGGGACGAAGACCCGCCCACGGCCTGCGCCTGGGGCACGGCCGCGGCGGCCTCGGCGGTGACGAGCGAGGGCACCGAGCTTTGCCGAAGGTCAGAGACGGAGCGGTTTTTCGGTGAGGTATCCTGGGCGGATCTGTAACAAAAAACGCCCCGGAAACCGGGGCGTCTTCGTGATCGCTCTCAAGATGTCTTAGCCGCGCTCTTCGACGATTTCCACCAGATGCGGGATCGAGTTGACCATGCCGCGAACCGAAGGCGTGTCTTCCAGTTCGCGGGTCCGGTGCATCTTGTTGAGGCCGAGGCCGATCAGCGTTTCACGCTGCTTGGCCGGTCGGCGGATCGGGCTGCCGATCTGCTTGACGACGATGGTCTTTGCCATGCTCAGACCTCCTCTGCCACGGTTTCAGCTTCCGCAACCGGGGCATCGTCACGCTTGGGCAAAATGTCCGAGACCTTTTTGCCGCGGCGCTGTGCGACCATGCGCGGGCTCGCCTCGCGCTCCAGACCGTCGATGGTGGCGCGGATCATGTTGTAGGGGTTTTGCGACCCAAGCGATTTCGCAACCACGTCCTGCACACCCAGCATCTCAAAGACGGCCCGCATCGGACCACCTGCGATGATGCCGGTCCCGGTTGGGGCGGTGCGCATCACGACCTTGCCCGCACCGTGGCGGCCTTCGATATCATGGTGCAGCGTCCGGCCTTCGCGCAGCGGGACGCGGATCAGTTTGCGCTTGGCCTGCTCGGTTGCCTTGCGGATGGCTTCGGGCACCTCTTTCGCCTTGCCCTTGCCAAAGCCGACGCGGCCGCGCTGGTCGCCGACAACCACGAGTGCGGCAAAGCCAAAGCGTTTACCCCCCTTCACTGTCTTCGACACGCGGTTAATCGCCACAAGACGATCGGCGAATTCGGGGGCTTCTTCCCGCTCCTGGCGGCGGCCCCCACGGCGTTGTTCACGTTCTGCCATGGTCGTCTCCTTAGAACTTCAGGCCGCCTTCACGGGCGGCGTCGGCAAGCGCCTTAACCTTCCCGTGAAAGAGGAAACCGCCGCGGTCGAAGTAACATTCTTCGACACCGGCCTTTTTGGCGCGCTCGGCGATGGCCGTTCCGACCTTCGCTGCCGCTTCGACGTTGTTCTTGCCGAAGACGCCGAGATCCTTTTCGAGCGTCGAGGCTGCGGCAATCGTAGTGCCCGCCACATCGTCGATCAGTTGCACGCTGATGTTTTTGCTCGAACGGTGGACGCTCAACCGCACGCGGCCTGCGTTCATCTTCCGAAGCTTGTTCCGGACGCGCAGACGGCGCTTTTGGAACAACTCTCGTTTGCTCAATGCCATGTCCCTGGTCCTTACTTCTTCTTACCTTCCTTGCGGAAGATATATTCGTCTTTGTACTTGATACCTTTGCCCTTGTAGGGCTCGGGCCTGCGCCACTCGCGAATGTTCGCAGCGACCTGTCCGACGAGTTGCTGATCAATGCCTTCGACGACGATCTCGGTCTGCTTCGGAGCCGTGACCGTGACACCTTGGGGCACATCAAAGTTGACTTCGTGGCTAAGGCCAAGGTTCAGCTTCAGGGTGTTACCCTGCATCTGCGCCCGGTAGCCAACACCGCTGATCTCAAGCTCTTTCTTGAAGCCGGTCGTCACACCGGTCACGAGGTTCGCGACCATGGTGCGGGACATGCCCCATTGCTGGCGCGCGCGCTTTGATGTGCCGCGCGGGTCGATGACTACGGTGTTGTCCTTGACCTCAAGCGTGACATCGTCGGTCGCGGTGAAGCTGCGGGTTCCTTTCGGTCCCTTCACTTCGATGGTCTGGCCAGAGACGGTGGCGGTGACCCCCGACGGCAGCTCGACCGGTCTTTTGCCAATACGAGACATCTGCCCCTCCTTAGAAGACCATGCAAAGCACCTCGCCGCCGACATTGGCAGCGCGGGCGTTTGAATCCGACATCACACCCTTGGGGGTGGAGACAATCGACACGCCCAGGCCCTGACGGACCGAGGGGATGTCCTTGACGCCCATGTACACGCGGCGTCCGGGCTTGGAGACCCGCTTGAGCTCGCGAATGACAGGGGTGCCTTCGTAGTACTTGAGGCTGATTTCCAGTGCCGGATGACCGTGCTTGTCCGTCGTCTTTTCGTAGCCGCGAATGTAGCCTTCGTCGGTCAGCACATCGAGAACCCAGCCGCGCAGCTTCGACGCGGGCGACAGGGTTGTCGACTTGCCGCGCATCTGGGCGTTGCGGATACGGGTCAGCATATCACCAAGAGGATCGTTCATCGTAACTCCTCCTTACCAGCTGGACTTTACAAGGCCGGGGATCTGGCCCTGGCTGCCCAGATCGCGCAGGGCGATCCGGCTGACCTTGAGCTTGCGGTAATACGCATGCGGACGGCCAGTCAGTTGGCAACGGTTGTGAAGACGGGTGGCCGAGCTGTTGCGCGGCAGTTTGGCAAGCTTCAGGCGCGCCTTGAAACGCTCTTCCATCGGCTTGGATTCATCGTTCGCGATTTCCTTCAGCGCAGCGCGCTTGGCGGCGTATTGATCCACCAGCTTCTGACGCTTCTTTTCGCGTTCGATCATTGCTTTCTTAGCCATGTCGTAACTCTCCCGAGGCTCAGCTGTTGAACGGCATGTTGAAACCCTTCAACAGCGCCTTGGCTTCCGCGTCATTCTCCGCGGTGGTGGTGATGATGATGTCCATGCCCAGCATGTCGACAACCTTGTCGAAGTCGATCTCGGGGAAGACAATGTGTTCCTTCAAACCCATGGCGTAGTTGCCGCGGCCATCAAACGACGAGCCTTTGACACCGCGGAAGTCGCGCACGCGCGGCAGGGCCACGGTGATCAGGCGGTCAAGGAATTCATACATCCGGTCGCCACGCAGGGTGACTTTGGTTCCAAGCGGCATGTCCTCGCGGACCCGGAAGCCGGCGATCGACTTTTTGGCGCGGGTGACAACGGCGTGCTGACCGGCAATCGCCGTCAGATCGTCCTGGGCCGCTTTCACCTTTTTCGTGTCCTTGACCGCATCGCCCACACCGATATTGAGGACGATCTTGTCCAGGCGCGGGATCTGCATGTCGTTCTTGTAGCCGAACTCTTCTTTCATGGCAGCGCGGATGCTGTCCTTATAAAGAGCCTTCAGGCGCGGGGTGTAAGTTGCGCTATCGAGCATCAGATCACGTCTCCCGTGGACTTAGCGAAGCGCACCTTTTTGCCGTCTTCCATGCGGAAGCCGACGCGGGTAGCTTTGCCGTTGGCATCCAGAAGCGCCAGGTTCGAAAGATCGATTGGCATAGCCTGCGGAATGCGGCCACCCTGGCTTGTCTGACTCTGGCGGGTGTGGCGGATGGCGATGTTCACGCCGTCGACCACGGCCTTACCGTCCTGGGGCAGCACGCGGGTGATCTCACCCTCTTTGCCCTTGTCCTTGCCAGCAAGCACGACGACCTTGTCGCCCTTTTTGAGTTTTGCGGCCATCAGAGCACCTCCGGCGCGAGCGAGATGATCTTCATAAAATTCTTGCCGCGCAGTTCACGCACCACCGGCCCGAAGATACGGGTGCCGATCGGCTCGTTGTTGTTGTTGAGGATGACCGCAGCGTTCCGGTCAAAGCGGATCGCGGTGCCATCTTCGCGGCGGACTTCCTTGGCGGTGCGCACGACAACGGCCTTGCGGACGTCGCCTTTTTTCACACGGCCACGCGGAATAGCCTCTTTGACCGACACCACGATGATGTCGCCCACAGAGGCGTATTTGCGCTTGGATCCGCCGAGGACCTTGATGCACTGAACGCGGCGGGCGCCGCTATTGTCAGCAACATCCAGATTGGTCTGCATCTGGATCATTTGGTTTCTCCCGACCTGTGGGACCGCGTCTTTGGCATTGGCCCCAGGGTTTCGTTCAAACCGGGTGTGAGCGAAGCTGTTAGGCTACGATCACCTCCCAGCGTTTGGATTTCGAGACGGGCGAACATTCCTGAATACGGACGCTGTCGCCAACCTTGAAAGTGTTTTCCGGATCATGGGCCCGGTACTTCTTGGACTTCCGGATGGTCTTTTTCAGAACCGGGTGCGTAAAGCGGCGCTCGACCTGCACGGTGACAGTCTGGGCATTTGCGTCCGAGGTCACGGTGCCTTGCAGAATACGCTTGGGCATCTTCTTACGCCTCCGAGGCCGCAGATGCGGCCTTTTCGTTCAGAATGGTCTTTACGCGGGCGACGTCACGGCGGACCGTGCGCATACGCGCGGTGTTTTCCAACTGGTTCGTGGCCTGCTGGAATCGGAGGTTGAATGCCTCCTTCTTGAGATTGGCAAGCTCGTCCCGAAGCTGGTCGGGCGTCTTGTCACGTAGTTCCTGGGCGTTCATGCGCCTTTTTCCTTTTGCAACATCACCGGAGGGCCCCATAAGCTGTTGCCAGCGGGTCACCCTGATTCCAGTGGAGTACGTGGTGAAGCCCGCCGTTTAAGGGGGTTTAGGCGCACTGGCAACCCCTATTTCCCGGTTTCTTCAGCGCTGTGCGGCCCGTTTTCCCGCGGGCGGTCCGTTCCGCATCGGCCCAAGGCTTGGGCACCCCTGCGCAGATGCTCGTCATGTACATGGCACTGTCACCTTCGCAGCCGCAGCACACCGAATGGTGTAGGGTGATCGGCCAGAAGCCTGATAGGCTTCCTCGGGAGCGCCCCTTGATCCGAAAAAGACGAGGTTGCCATGCCACGCCTGACCATCGCACTGCTCGCGACTGTCGCCTGCGCCGCCGTACAGGCCGAGGCCGCCGAGCCAAACGAACAAGATCGCAAAACACTCCATGCCTACCACGAAAACTGCATGGAGACGGCCAAGTACCGCTTTCTCACCCATCCTGAATGGCTGAAATGCAACGAGGCCTATCTGAAGCTGAAGCTGTCCTTCGTGCCCGGCATCGATCTTGACAGCTATCAACGCCTGCCCGCCCCCGCCCGCGCCGAGGCCAACCGCAGCGGGTACACCGGCTACCGCGTGTGGCGAATGACGCGGCAGGGCGCCTCGACGGACACCTAGGGAAGCTCCCAAGCTTACCGCTGCGCATCTGGCGTCCGGTCTGTCCGTTAGCTCCGAAAAACAAAGGGCGGGGAAATCCCCGCCCTTTGGAAGCTCTGACGTTCAGGAAAACCGGCGCTTACCAGTCTTCGCGAACCACTGTCCGTGTCTTGACCGGCAGCTTCATCGCGGCAAGGCGCAGGGCCTCGCGGGCGACGCTCTCGGATACCCCGTCGATCTCGAACATGATCCGGCCGGGCTTGACCTTGGCGGCCCAGAAATCGACCGAGCCCTTGCCCTTACCCATCCGCACTTCGGTCGGCTTCGAGGTGACCGGCGTGTCGGGGAAGATCCGTATCCAGACCCGGCCCTGACGTTTCATATGGCGTGTCATGGCCCGGCGGGCGGCTTCGATCTGGCGTGCCGTGATGCGCTCGGGCTGGGTGGCCTTCAGGCCATAGGTGCCGAACGTCAGGTCAGACCCGCCTTTCGCCTGACCGTGGATCCGGCCCTTGTGCATCTTGCGGAATTTTGTGCGCTTTGGTTGCAGCATCTTTCAACTCTCCCCTAGCGGCGGCCGCCGCCGGCACCGCGAGGGGCCGGGCCGTCCTGGAGTTCCTGTTGACGCCGGTCGCGCGCACTCGGGTCATGTTCCATGATCTCGCCTTTGAAGATCCAAACCTTGATCCCGATGATGCCGTAAGGCGTCTTGGCTTCCGCGGTGGCATAGTCAATGTCCGCCCGCAGGGTATGCAGCGGGACGCGGCCTTCGCGGTACCATTCCGTCCGGGCAATCTCGGCACCGCCAAGGCGGCCCGCGACGTTGACCCTGATGCCAAGGGCACCCATGCGCATGGCGTTCTGCACTGCGCGCTTCATGGCGCGGCGGAAACTGACCCGGCGCTCAAGCTGCTGAGCGATCGACTCGGCCACCAACTGGCCGTCCAGTTCCGGCTTGCGGACCTCGACGATGTTCAGGTGCAGCTCGCTGTCGGTCATCGACGCGACCTTCTTGCGAAGACCTTCGATATCGGCGCCTTTTTTGCCGATGATCACGCCGGGGCGCGCGGTGTGGATCGTCACGCGGCACTTCTTGTGCGGACGCTCGATGATCACACGGCTGACGCCAGCCTGCTTGCACTCTTCCTTGATGAACTCGCGGATCTTCAGATCCTCGAGCAGCAGGTCACCATAGTCTTTGGTGTCTGCGTACCAGCGGCTGTCCCAGGTGCGGTTGACCTGCAGGCGCATTCCGATCGGATTGACCTTATGACCCATTACGCTTG
>JBCDED010000100.1:0-9469 GCA_039179985.1 Pseudomonadota bacterium | reverse complement strand
CACTCGTCACGGTCACCGTGAACGCCGTGAACGATCCGCCAAACGCCGCGGATGACACCGCATCAACGGCACAGGGCGAGCCCATCATCATCGACGTCCTCGCAAACGATACAGACGTGGATGGAGAGGCGCTGACACTCAATGTGGTTTCAATCATCGACACGATTGCCAACGCTGCCATATCAGTTAATCCCGATGGCACACTCCTCTACCAGCCCGATGTAGGTTTCACGGGATTTGATGAGTTCGACTATGTTGTAGGTGACGAGGATGGTCTTACGGACACCGGCAGCGTGACCGTCGAGGTCGTGTCTCCGACAGTGCTGCCCACCCCCGTCTTTGAACAGCCCGGAGCGAAATCCTATTCCGGATCTTCTGCGGACGTCGACAACTACGATCCGGATGACTTGAACCTCGCAATCCCGACAGGAACCATCGCGTTTTCTTTTGTCGACAGTGACCCCAACTCGCGACAGGGTCTGGTCACGAAGGATGCCAGTGGCTTCGCCGGCGGTGGCAACCATTTCGCTGCATACATCGACGATGGGAACCTTAACGTGCGTATCCAAAATGGATTGGCGTCGGATACGCTTGTGTTCGAAGACCTCAATGCCGGACAGGAATACGAAGTAGCGGTTGTCTTTGGCTCGGACGACTCTGCTCTGTACGTCGACGGTGCGATTTCGGACACATCGATCATCGGAATGGACTGGTCGACCAACGTTGAGTGGTTGCAGATTGGCGGACTTGGTTGGAGCAGTAAGTCCGGAAAAGGCGCCTTCAAGAACCCGGTCTCAGGGCAGATCGCCGATGTTGAGATCTACGATGAAGCCCTGGACCAACTGTTGATCGAAGCTCTTGCAAATCAAAGCTCGATCGTCTGAGGCTAGGGAGGACGCAGCCTGCTGCGCCCTCCCAAGTTGCTGGGTGAAACCATCGTTCAAATAGACTAAAGCCCAATCATCCACTAACAATCAAGTTGGACCACTCAGGTGGGGCTGATCAGCTGGGTGCGACACCATTATACTTTTGCTCCAATGACGTCAGCCCGAGCGCGCTCGGGCTTCGGGTAGGTCGGCAGAGGAACGACAAAAGGTGTAATCCGAGGTGGATGAGTCTTTTGCAGGGTGGCAAAAGTCACTTAAAATATTCAAAAAACAGAATTTGATGGTGCCGCAGGGGAGGATTGAACTCCCGACCTCACCCTTACCAAGGGTGCGCTCTACCACTGAGCTACTGCGGCGCGCCAATGTGGGCGCGTCATTAGACCCTATGGGGGGACCGCGCAAGGGCAATCTGGACGGCTTGCGCCCCCTGGGTTAGAGCAGGGACACCATGGCGAAGACACCCGGCCAAAAAGAACCGCAAGATGGTGAGCGCGCGCGCGCGGCGCGTCTCAAAGCGGCGCTGAAAGCCAACCTTGCCAAGCGCAAGGCCCAGGCCAAGGCGCGCCAGGCGGACGAGCGGCCCGAGCAGGACTGAGAGGCAGGAGAAATGGATTCGATTGTCGTTACCGGAGGGCAGGAACTTTCCGGCAAGATACAAATTGCAGGCGCTAAGAACGCCTGCCTAACGCTGATGCCCGTGACGCTTTTGTCCGATCAGCCGCTCACGCTGACCAATGCGCCGCGGTTGTCAGACATCCAGACGATGACGGCGCTTCTGGCGTCACTCGGGGCTGAGATCTCTGCGTTGCAGGACGGGCGGGTACTGGCGCTATCGTCCCACGGTATCGACAACCTGACCGCCGACTACGACATCGTGCGCAAGATGCGGGCATCGATCCTTGTGCTTGGGCCGCTTCTGGCGCGCCACGGCCGGGCGGTCGTCTCGCTTCCGGGCGGCTGCGCCATCGGGGCCCGACCGGTGGACCTGCACCTGCGCGCCCTCGAAGTGATGGGCGCAAAGCTGGATCTTAGGGACGGCTACGTGCATGCCGAGGCGCCCCAGGGTCTCAGGGGCATAACTGTCGAGTTCCCCTTTGTCTCGGTCGGCGCCACAGAGAACGCGCTGATGGCCGCCACGCTTGCCAAGGGCACGACGGTTCTGAAGAACGCGGCATGCGAGCCCGAGATCGTGGATCTGGCCGCTTGCCTCCGGGCCATGGGGGCCCAGATCGACGGCGACGGGACGCCTACGATTACCATCGAGGGCGTGACGGACCTGCGCGGTGCGACGCACCCGGTGATCGCGGACCGGATCGAACTTGGCACCTATATGATCGCACCCGGCATTGCCGGCGGCGAGGTGGAGCTACTGGGTGGGCGAATGGACCTTGTGTCGGCCTTTGCGGAAAAACTCATGGTGGCCGGCGTGGATGTCAGCGAAACCGACGGCGGGCTTCTGGCGCGCCGGTCGAAAGGGCGCGTCACCTCCGTCGATGTGGCGACGGCGCCCTTTCCCGGCTTTCCCACCGATCTTCAGGCGCAGATGATGGCGCTGATGTGCACGGCGGACGGCACCAGCCGCCTTGAGGAACGGATTTTCGAGAACCGCTTCATGCACGCGCCGGAACTGATGCGCATGGGCGCCGATATCGACGTTCAGGGCGGCACGGCGGTGGTGACGGGTGTCGACAAGCTGAAGGGCGCGCCGGTGATGGCGACGGACCTCAGGGCCTCGGTGTCGCTGATCCTGGCGGGCCTTGCCGCCGAGGGGCAGACTGTGGTCAACCGTGTCTATCACCTCGACCGCGGTTACGAGCGGCTGGAGGAGAAATTGGGCGCCTGCGGCGCACGTGTTGAAAGGGTGGCCAACTGATGGACCAAGACGCCCGATTTGAGGACGGCGGTGAAGAGCCGCTGCGCCTGATGGCGGCCACTGCAGAGGATCTCGACGTGATCTCCATGCTCTTGCAGGACGCTGTCTTTCAGGTGTCGGGCCTCAGCTTTCGTCGCGGCGCGCGTCAGTTCGCGCTGCTCCTGAACCGCTTTCGTTGGGAAGACGTTCCTGCCGCGGAACGCCTGCACAGGGACTACGAGCGCGTTCAGGCAGTCCTTGCCTTTGAAGATGTGCTTGGCGTGGCCTCCCAGGGCATCGAAAAATCGAAGGCGGATGTCGTCATGTCGCTCTTGCGCCTTGATTTCAACCCCGGGCAAGACGGTGGCGGTCATATCGAGATCATCCTTGCGGGCAACGGCGCTTTCCGCTTGCAGGTGGAGGCAATCAACGTGACGCTCAAGGATGTGACACGGCCTTATATCGCGCCGTCACGCAAGATGCCCAAACACGAACTGGACTAGGCGCGCTGACGGGTTGAGACCGGGGCCGTCTGCGGCTATGCCCGCCCGCAAAGGAGTGGGACATGCCAGTCTTTCTGTCGACCAGCGATTCTGATTTCGAGGCGCGTTTTTTGGCCCTTCTTGGCGCCAAGCGCGAAGAGGCTGCTGACGTCGGCGCGGTTGTGTCAGACATCATCGCGCGGGTGCGGGCCGATGGCGATGCCGCGCTTCTGGAGTTGACCCGTACCTTCGACAAGCTCGATGTCACGCCCGGGACACTGGCCTTCTCCGCCGCCGAGATTGACGCCGCCTGCGCGCGTGTGCCTGCAGATGAACGTGCGGCGCTGGAACTGGCGGCCGACCGTATCCGTGCCTACCACGAACGGCAGATGCCGGAAGATGCGCTTTGGACCGAAGAAACAGGCGCGCGGCTCGGCTGGCGTTGGGGACCGGTGGCCTCGGCGGGGCTCTATGTGCCGGGAGGGCTGGCATCCTATCCCTCTTCGGTGCTGATGAATGCAATTCCGGCGCAGGTGGCTGGCGTGGACCGTCTGGTCATTGCCGCGCCGACGCCAGGCGGCGCTGTGAGCCCGCTGGTCTTGCTGGCGGCGCGCCTTTCGGGGGTTGAGACTGTCTACCGGATCGGCGGCGCGCAGGCCATCGCCGCGCTGGCGTACGGCACCGAGACAGTTGAAGCGGTGGACAAGATCACCGGGCCGGGCAACGCCTATGTCGCCGCTGCAAAGCGGCAGGTGTTCGGCAAAGTCGGCATCGACATGATTGCAGGTCCATCCGAAATTCTAGTCATTGCCGACGCGGACAATGACCCCGATTGGATCGCCGTCGATCTTCTGTCGCAGGCCGAACACGATGAAAGCGCCCAGTCGGTGCTGATCACCGATGACAAAGAATTCGGCGCAGCCGTCGCCGCCGCTGTCGAGACGCGGCTGGCATCGCTTGAGCGGGCGGCCATCGCTGGTGCCAGCTGGCGCGATTTTGGCGCCGTGATTGTCGTGAGCGATATCGCTGAAGCCTGCGCCCTGAGCGACCGGTTCGCGCCGGAACATCTGGAGATCTGCACGCGCGATCCCGAAGACACCGCACGGAACATTCGGCACGCGGGCGCAATCTTCCTCGGGGCCTGGACCCCGGAAGCCATCGGCGATTACATCGGCGGGCCGAACCACGTTTTGCCTACGGCACGCTCGGCCCGCTTTTCGTCGGGACTTTCCGTGATGGACTTCCTCAAACGCACGACCCTTGCCCAGATGACACCCGCGGCGTTGAAAGCGATCGGGCCAGCGGCCGAGCGGCTGGCGATTTCCGAAAGCCTTGAGGCGCACGGGCTCTCTGTCCGTGCCCGTCTTGACCGTTTGAATGAGGGTGCCGAATGACCGCACGTCTGATCCATGTGGCCATTGACGACAGTGGCCTGCCAGCTCCCACTCCCGAGATCGAGCAAGAGCGCCGCGTGGCAATCTTCGATCTGCTCGAAGACAAGTCCTTTGCGCTGCCCGGCCGCACGGACCGAGACATACCCGAAGGACCCTACCGGTTGAACCTGTCGATCCGCGACGGGCGCCTTGTCTTTGATGTGGACACCGAGGCCGAAGAGGAAGCGGCCGAGTTTCACCTGTCGCTTGGACCCTTCCGGCAGGTGGTGAAAGACTATTTTCAGATCTGCGAAAGCTATTTCGATGCGGTCAAGAAAATGCCGCCCAGCCATATCGAAGCGATCGATATGGCCCGCCGCGGGATACATAACGAGGGCGCGCGCGTCTTGCAGGACCGTCTGGATGGCAAGGCGGAGATCGATATCGACACCGCCCGGCGCCTCTTCACCCTGATCTGCGTCCTGCATTTCGGGGGATAGGGTGGCCCGCGTTCTTCCTTCCTCGGTCCTGTTCTGTTGCGATCACAACGCGGTGCGCTCGCCCATGGCGGAAGGCATGATGAAGAAGTTCTACGGCCACGACACCTATGTGCAAAGCGCGGGCGTGAAGAACGATTTGGAAATCGATGGCTTCTCGGTCGCGGTCTGCGCCGAAATGGACATCGAGTTGGCGCGGCACCGTTCGCGGTCCTTCGATGAAATGGAAGAATGGGGCGACGACCTGTCCGGTTTCGACCTGATCGTTGCGTTGTCGCCCGCCAGCCAGAGGCGCGCGCTCGAACTCACACGGGTCTTTCATCTCGACGTAGAATACTGGCCGATCCTCGACCCAACAGGGCTCGGGGAAGGGCGCGAGGACAAGCTGCGCAGCTACCGGCAGGCACGTGATCAGATCCGGGACCGGATTTTTGCGCGCTTTGGTCCGCCGACGGCCGATGACTGAGCGGCGCATCCTGAAAGGCGCGGATATCGTGCCATGGCTCGACGATTTCGCGGCCCTGCGGATCAGGGTCTTTCGCGAATGGCCCTATCTCTACGATGGAGATTTGGACTACGAACGGCGCTATGCGCAAAGCTACGTTTCCAGCGAAAACGCCGTAATCGCCGCCGTAATCGATGGCGGAAGGATGGTTGGCGCATCAACGGGCCTGCCGATCGAAGATCACGAAGACGGGTTCGCCTCTTCATTCGAGAACCGACCCGAGAAGCCTGAAGAGCTTTATTACTGTGCCGAAAGCGTACTCGACGCGGCCTACCGCGGGCAGGGGTTCGGCAATTGGTTCTTCGACGTGCGCGAGGCCGAGGCGCGGCGGCTTCAGCGCCGCTACAGCACCTTTTGTGCCGTGTTGCGCGACCCGGCGCACCCCATGCGGCCCAAGGCCGCGCGCGCGCTTGCACCCTTCTGGCGAAAACGTGGCTACCGCGAACTACCCGATGTGGAGACCCGTTTCCCATGGACCGATCTGGGAGAGGAGGCGGAAACCGACAAGGTCCTGCGTTTCTGGATCAAGGACCTGTGTGCAGATGGCGGCGACACGATTGGGTGACACCCGCTCCGTTCCGGACAGCGGGCGCGGATTCGGCCTTGAAAAGGGTCCGGAATAGGCGCATCTAACGCACGCCCGCGCGGGACGCGGGCATGCCACGAAGGAGAGACCATGGCCAAGGAAGAACCGCTCGAATTTCCTGGTGTCGTCAAGGAACTCCTGCCAAACGCGACGTTCAGGGTCGAGCTGGAAAACGGCCATGAGATTGTTGCGACGATGGCAGGAAAGATGCGCAAGAACCGCATCCGGGTTTTGACCGGAGACAAGGTTCAAGTCGCGATGACACCCTACGATCTGACCAAGGGCCGCATCAATTACCGCTTTAAGTAAGCGCCCGCGGCTGATTTTGGGCTCTGCGAGCCCCCGGCGCCTGGAGCTTCTAGCGCAGATCGGGGTCGTGCCAGACGAGGTGCGTGCTGCCGAAATAGACGAAACACCGTTGCCCGGTGAAGTGCCGCGCCTGTATTGCGCGCGCACGGCCCTCGGCAAACTGACGGCGCTGCCTCACGCAGGCGACGCACTGACGCTTTGCGCCGATACGACCGTGGCACTGGGCCGCCGCATCCTCGGCAAACCCGAAGATGCCTCGGAAGCGCGCGAGTTTCTCAAAGCACTCTCGGGCCGCCGTCACCGCGTGCTGAGCGCTGTAGCCCTGCGGCGCGGGGAAACCGTGCGGACACGCGTCGTCGGGACCATTGTAAGGATGAAGCAGCTGAGCGCCCTGGAAATCGACGCCTATATCGCCAGCGGCGAATGGCAGGGAAAGGCCGGTGGCTACGGCATTCAAGGGCGTGCCGAAGCCTTCGTACCCTGGATCCGGGGCTCTTACTCGGCCGTCGTGGGCCTGCCCCTTGCGGAAACATCGGCCCTGCTCGACGCGCTCGGATACCCAGTTTTCGGAGAGGCGCCGTGAAGGGCCGGGAAATCCTCTGCGACGACCTTGGCGGGCGTTCTGCCGCCGCGCTTGTCGTTGATGGTCAGCTTGAAGACCTGATCATCGACCCCCGTGGCGACGGCCCGCCGCGTCCGGGCACCATCTTTCGCGGGGTGGTGGACCGTCCGTTGAAAGGGCAGGGCGCGCTGACGCTGCGCCTGCCAGAGGGCCGGGCGTTTCTGCGTGGCGCAAAGGGCTTGTCCCAGGGACAGTCGATTTTAGTGCAGGTCTCAAGCTATGCAGAGGCGGGAAAAGCCGTGCCGGTGACGCAGAAACTGCTCTTCAAGGGCAGATCGGCGATCGTGACACCGGATGCGCCGGGCATCAACATTTCCCGCAAGTTGCGCGACGACGATGAACGCATGCGCCTCCATGACACCGCGACAGGTGCCCTGGGCGACCATCCCTACGGCGTGATCCTGCGCAGCGCAGCGCACGCGATCCCGTCGGCAGAAATTGCCGCCGAACTCAGCGACCTCGTCGCCGTGGCAAAGCAGGTCCTCTCAGACACCGGACAGGGACCCGAGCGACTATTCGATGGGCCGACGGCGGCGGAACTGGCCTGGCGGGACTGGTCGGATCCTGAACCCGATGCTCTTGACACTGAGGCCGGGTCTTTCTCTCGTCACGGCGTGCTTGACCGTCTGCCACGCACGTGCGGCATCAGCCAGTCCCTGCCCGGGGGTGCCAGCGCTTACATCGAGCCGACCCGGGCGCTGGTGGCCGTCGACCTGAACACCGGAAGCGACGCAAGCCCGGCAGCCGCACTGAAGGCGAACCTCGCCCTGGCCGGCGCCCTGCCGAGGTTCCTGCGCCTGCGCGGTCTGGGCGGTCAGGTCGTGATCGACTTCGCGCCGCTCGCTAAGAAAGACCGCCGGCAGATCGAAACCGTCCTGCGCGCCGGCTTCCGCCAGGACCCGGTGGAAACGGCCCTTGTGGGCTGGACGCCCCTTGGGCATTTTGAACTGCAACGTAAACGCGAACGCCATCCGATTGCCTTTGGAGAGCTTTCAGAATGACCTGTCCGATCTGCGCCCGTCCGACTGATGACCGGTACCGTCCCTTCTGCTCTGACCGCTGCGCCAAAGTAGATCTCGCGCGGTGGTTCAATGAAAGCTATGCCATCCCCGCCGAAGATGACGCCCCCGATCGCGACGCGCTCGAAGACCCCCTTCAAAGGCTGAACTAAGCACCGTTTTCCGCTGGACACGCCCCGCCGCCCAATCTAGAAAACCGCGACCCGGCGCAGCCGCGCCACCCGTGCCCGGGTAGCTCAGGGGTAGAGCAGTGGATTGAAAATCCTCGTGTCGGTGGTTCGATTCCGCCCCCGGGCACCATTTCAACTTTCAGCACCGTCCAGCCGCGTCCAGGAAATCTGGTAACGCCATGTTTTTGCTGCATTTGCAGTCCATGGTTGTCCAGCACCATCCGGGGGCAGCCGGCTCGTCTGGGGGTATTTTCGGGGGTGCAGAACTAAACCACATCAGTGCGATTCCCATTTTATGCCCTTAACGGACACAGCCATCAGAAACGCGCGAAGCCGCAGAAAACCTTATAAGATCTCCGATGGGGGGGATTGCATCTCTTGGTGAATCCCACCGGTTCCAAGCTCTGGCGCCTAAAGTACAGGTTTGGGGGTAGAGAAAAGCTCCTTTCTTTCGGCCCTTACCCCCTCGTTGGACTGAAGAATGCGCGCGAAAAACGTGATGCTGCAAAGCTCCTTTTGCTGGAGGATCTGGACCCTGGCGAGGAGCGCAAACTAGCCCGTATCCGCGCTGAACGGGAGCGGGCCGTGACCTTCGCTTCAGTGGCCGAAGAGTATCTCGACAAGCTCCGTAAAGAGGGGCGTGCGCCGGCGACCATGAAGAAGCTCGATTGGCTCGTTGGCCTCGCCAGCGACGGTCTCGGCGATCGCCCAATCCGTCAGATTGAGGCTCCGGATGTCCTAAAGGTTCTTCGGAAGGTAGAGCAAACGGGCACCTACGAAACAACGCGTCGTCTGCGGAGCACCATCGATTCGATCTTCCGCTTTGCCATTGCAACTGGCCGCGCGATCCAGGACACAACCGTGGCTCTTAAGGGGGCGCTGATCCAACCACAGGTTCGATCACGCTCCGCGCTTGTAGATCGCCGGGCCTTGGGCTCCTTGCTTCTCAAGATCGACAGCTTCAACGGACATGCCGCAACCCGATATGCCCTCAACCTTCTTGCTTTGATTGCTCCACGACCAGGAGAGTTGCGCCTGGCACAGTGGACTGAGTTCGATGGGTAGCCTGATCTGACTGGTCCGATATGATTGTTAGTGCATGATCGGCCTCTGGTCCATCTGGACGATTGTTCCCGGTGCCGGTGGTCGGTAGCCCAGAGCGCTGTG
>JBCDED010000099.1:0-9511 GCA_039179985.1 Pseudomonadota bacterium | reverse complement strand
CGTCGACTACAAGCAAAAGATCGGTTTCAAAGGCACGATCCTCGTCGAGCCGAAACCGCAGGAACCGACCAAGCACCAGTATGATTTCGACGTGGCCACGGTCTACGGGTTCCTCAAGGACTTCGGGCTTGAAGGCGAGGTGAAGATGAACATCGAACAGGGGCACGCTATTCTGGCAGGCCACAGTTTCGAGCATGAACTGGCGCTGGCCGCGTCGCTTGGCATCCTTGGCTCGATCGACATGAACCGGAACGACTATCAGTCGGGATGGGATACCGATCAGTTTCCGAATTCCGTGCCCGAGGTCGCGCTGGCCTACTATGAGGTCCTCAAAGCAGGTGGTTTCACGACCGGAGGCACAAATTTTGACGCGAAGTTGCGTCGGCAGTCGCTTGATCCGGTTGACCTTATCGCGGCCCACGCGGGGGCGATGGATGTCTGCGCGGCTGGGCTGAAGGTGGCCGCCAGGATGTTGGAAGACGGCGCGCTCGAAGCACGGCGCGCGGCACGCTATGCTGGATGGGACAGCGCCGGGGCACAGGCCATGCTGACCGGCGGATCGCTGGGCGCCATCGCGGAAAAGGTCGCGGCAGAGGGCATCAACCCGCAGCCGGTGTCCGGTCAGCAAGAGCGCCTGGAAAACCTCGTTCAGCGATATCTGTGATGGAATATGGTGCTGCCTTTGGGCCGCGCCGCGCCCCTCAGGCTTCTTCTTCGGTGTCAACCAGCCAGCCGCCCGGTCCGGCCACCGTATCCGGCAGCATGCGGATCATAAATTCGCGAATAACAAAGCATGCCAGAAAGCTCAGGGCCACTTCGTCAAATGTAATGGTTCCAAACAGTTCCATAACCAGCTCCTCGCGGGATAATCCCGTAACCTGCGAGCAACATATCCAAGCAACTGGGGCACAAACGTGACCCCAATAGGGTGATTCCCCCGGTCGAACACAGTTTTTCGTAAACGAACTGTTTCTTGCAGCGGCGCCACAGGGGGCAAAGTCCGACGAGTTTGGCACGGCCTGACGGCGCGCCCTGACCGGCTCAGCCTTCGGCCTCTTCAAGCACCTTCCGCGCCACGCGGAAGCACTCAAGCGCCATCGGCACGCCGCAATAGATTCCAACGACGTGGATGATAGCCCGGATTTCTTCCTTGCTGACGCCATTGGTGATCGCCCCCCGGCAATGGATTTCCCATTCGTGCATCCGGCCAAGCGCGCCGATCATGGCAAGGTTCATCATCGAGCGGGTCTTGGCGTCGATCACCTCGTCGCCCCAGCCGAAGCCCCAACACCAGGCGGTCATCGCTTCCTGGAAGGGACGGGTGAAATCATCGGCCGCGGCAAGGTTCTTGTCGACATATTCGGCGCCCAGAGTGCTGCGGCGCTGTTCGAGACCTTTCAGAAAGAGGTCTTCGTTGAAAAGATCGGCCATGGGGGTCCTTTCGTCACGGGCGCAGGCGATGCGCGTATAGGTGATCGTAGTGGGGTTTCATCTGCGCATGAACGTCGCGTACCCGCTCAGGCGCGGCGTCCAGTTCCACATACTTGCGTTTTTGCGGTTTCAGCCCGTCAGAGGCCCGTAAATTGGCATGGAACGAGCCGCCGTCCCACCAGCTGACCTCGTCCCGCGGCCCCGGTTCCCAGGAGAGCGCAGATTTCAGGAAAGGAATGTCCACGGCCTCGCACCAGAGCGCGGTCATGGTCTCGGGGTTTTCCAACAGGTCGTCGCTGTCGATGACGGGCGGCGGTGTGCCCGCTTCGGCGATCCGGTCAAAGAGCGCGCGCTGTTCCGGAAAGCCGACCTCGCCCGCGTCGAAATCAGGCCATTTGTCGTATATGGAAGTAATCGTTTTGGCCGGATCGCGGATCAGGAACGCATGGGTCAGGGGCGCCAGAAGCTCGTCCGTCCACATATGCGCGATGTAGTGGGGGAAATCCTTCAGAAAGACAGGTCCGCGTTCGGCCCGTCTTTGAATGTCGGCCCAGACACTCTCGATCGTCAGGCCCGGCGTTGTCTTTTCACCGGGTCTGAACCGCGGCCAGAGCGGCGTTTCGCCCTGGTACCAGGCTTCGCCGAAGGGCTCGTGTAGGCAGTCGAAATCGCCTCGCTCGCGCATCATCCACTCAAAGGCTGTAGAGGTTGAGCGGGGCACTGCCCAAAGGGCGAGGATCTTATGCATCTCGCAGGCTTTCCAAGAGCGCGCCTTGGGGCGTGACGGGGGCAATGCCCAGCGTCTTCATAATCCGCCAGTAAAGCGCCGTGTCATGCCCGACCACCGGGACGCCCAGGGATTTTTCGAGCCCGACTTCCAGTGAAACGATCCGCTGCGGCAGCCCGCCTGGCCCGCTGCGAAAGTTGCACATGCCAGCACCCACGATGGCCTCGGCTCCCGGCGCGGCCTCGGCCACGAATTCGAAGGACCGCTGCGCCAGATCGCCCTCGAAGATCCAGATCTGATCGTTCACCTCGTCCTGCGTCCCGTACCAGCCCTGGTCGACGAAATTTCCGGCCCAGAGAACGTCGAACCCAGCCTCGCGCAGGAAACCCGCTGCGCCCTGCCACCAGTCCGGCCAGTGATAGAGCCCGTTCAGCGCGATCCTCTCGACGTCCAGATGGCGCAGCGCCTCCACCATGGCATAGCCCGCCATATGGAAAGGAGTCTCGTAGGTGTCCGAGATCCGGTCGCAGTACGCCTCGATCCCCGCCACGCCAAGGCCGCTCGCATGCACCCAGTTCGACCCGACCTGACCGCACACATCGGCGCCGTTGTTGGCCATGCACTCCACGAAGTCTTCGAGCAGGTGAAGGTTCTGCTGGCGCTGAGACAGCTCGTGGCGGTAGCCCGGCACGTGCAACATCCGACCATGCATGCCCACTGTCGTCGGCGCGATGCGCAGGAAATCTGAGGGCGCGGCATCGAAATCGAAGGGCGGGCAGGTGAACCCGACCTGCTGGGGGAAGAGTTTCTTTGCAGGATCCGCCCAGTGCGAGGGTTTCTGATAGGCCATGGAGCGTTCGCTGTGCCGCCTAGCCGTCCACGGCCTTGCGCATCCAGGACTGCAGCGCCTGCACTGAGTGCTCGGAATTGACCCCGCAGCCCGGATCGAGCACCAGAGGACCGGGTCGGTAGCCACGGCTCTTAAGCCCCCTCTGGACGGATTCGACAAGGTATATGTCTTCTTCGACGGTCGTTGCGCGGTCCTGGACCGCCAGCCGCCGGATGGTTTCATCGTCGGTCCCGTCTATGGTGTACCAGCCGCGCCAGACGACCACGTGGTCGACGTCCACGGGACGCCAGTGATAGGTGTTCAGCACGTTGCCCGGGTAGACCTGGAACGAAAACATAGGCCACAGGAACCACGACGAGTACTCGGTCGCATGGGGCCGGGCCGTGTCGATCTCATAGGTCATCTGATCGAGGTTCTGGCACTCTGTCGTATGGCGCAGGCAGAACCCCTGGGGCTGAATGTCGTAGGTCTCGGGCCGGACGACGCCGGTGGCGAAGGTCGGGTGGTTGAGTGAGCAGTGGTAGCACTCGGAGTAGTTCTCGATCGAGACTTTCCAATTGCAGTTTTCGGCGATCTCTACCCACTCCAGCGGTTTCAGCTTGTCGGCCTGCGGCAGGAAAGCGGCCAGTTCTTCGCGTGCTCCGGGAAACCAGGCGTCCATCGGTTGGGCGTCGGGGTCGAGGTTCACGAAGACAAAACCCAGAAAGGTCTCTGTCCGCACTTCGGTCAGGCAGATCTCGCTTCGGTCAAAGCCGGGGACAGCGTTGACGTTCGGACCAGCACGCAGGCCGCCCGTCAACTCGTAGGTCCAGGCATGGTAGGGGCAGACAATGACGCGGGTGGTGCCCGACCCCTGAACGAGTTGATGCGCGCGGTGCTGGCAGACGTTGTAAAACGTGCGGATCACGCCGTCGCGGCCCATGATGCTGAAAAGGTTCTCGCCGGCGATCTCAAACGCAGTGTAGTCGCCCGGCTTTTCCAGCTCGGAGGCATGGCAGGCAAAAACCCAAGTCCTGGCAAAGACGTTGTCCTGTTCGACCCGGTAGATTTCAGGGTCGGTGTAGTACCGGGCGTCAAGGGACCGGACGAGCGGGGTGGCGTCGTTCATGCGCCGTCCTCCTTGTAGATGCCAAGCGCGTGGCGGCGCGCGTGAAAGCGGTCGACGCGGTCCACCACCTCGGGACTCGCGACCGCGATAACGAAGCTGAGCAGCGTTTCCAAAAGGGCCAAAAGCGCAACAGATGAGGGGAAGAACTGCGGGGTTTCGGTGCCGACCAGAAAGCGGTGGGTCGCGCCCTGAAAGATCGGCGAGGCCGGGCTGTCGGACAGCGCAACCACCTTCATGCCCTGCTGGCGCGCCTGCTCTACGGCGTCAACCACCTCGGAGCGGAAAGGTTTGAAGGTCATGGCGATCAGCACATCGTCATCATTGGCCCAGGCCAGATCATCGGTGGCCGTTGATCCGGCGCGCGGGATGGCATGGAAGGCCGGCATGCCCGTGGCAGCAAGGGACGCGAAGTTGCGCGCATTTGCGTTCATCACGCCGACGCCAAGGACGAAGACCTGACGGCTCGCCCAGATCATGCGCGCGGCAGCGCGCAGTTCGGCTTCGCTGATGCCCGCGAAGGTGTCTTCGACGTTTTGCAGGGCCTGCCCGACCATCTCTGCATAGAGCTGTCCCATCTCGCCGCGCTCGGCCACGCCTTGCAGCCAGCGCGCGCGGTCCGGGAAGGTGGCGGTGCCGCGACGAACTTCATCGCGAAAGGGTGCGCGAAAATCGTCGTAGCCTTCAAACCCCACGGCCCGGGCCATGCGGACCATTGTATTGGGCTTCACCTGTGCGGCCTCGGCAATCTCGCGCACCGTTGAGACGCTGACATCGCGGGGGTTTTCCAGAACGTAAGTTGCCGCCTTGCGCGTTTCGGGCGTGAAGTCCGAAAGCTCTGCGGCGAGGCGGTCGAGCACCGAATTTGATACATTTGTCCCATTCATGATTGACGAGCGTATATTTGTGCCGTAGCTCTGTCCAGCAGTTTCGCAGGTGCCGTCAAAGGAGAGACCATGACCCCGTCGAGCAAACTTCCCGCACATGCACGTGTGGTGATCGTGGGTGGCGGCGTGATGGGCTGCGGGCTCGCCTACCACCTGGCCCATGAGGGCTGGACCGACGTCGTTCTTCTGGAAAAAGCCGAGCTGACAAGTGGCTCCACCTGGCACGCGGCGGGGCAGATCACGCATTCGACCTCCAGCTTCTCGCTGGGCAAATGCGTGGACTACAACATTGATCTCTATTCGGGCGCGCTGGAAAAAGAGACCGGCCAGCCTGTGACATGGCATGGCTGTGGGTCCTTCCGGCTGGCCTATACCGAAGACGAGATGGACTGGCTGCGCCACACCCTGTCGGTCGGCCGGTCGCTGGGTTTCAATATCGAACTGGTGGGCACCGAGCAGATCCGCGCGCTGCATCCGTTCTACAATCTCGAAGGCGTGCTCGGTGCGCTTCACACACCCGACGATGGCCATGTGGACCCTTCCAACGTGACGCAGGCCATGGCCACCGGTGCGCGGCAGCTTGGCGTCAAGATCATCCGCCGCTGTCGGGCCACGAATATCACCCAGACAGAGACCGGCGAATGGCTGGTGGAGACCGAGCAGGGAAGCATCCTTTGCGAGCATGTGGTCAATGCCGGCGGTACTTACGCGCGGCAAATGGGGGAATGGTCGGGCCTGCAGCTGCCCATGACGTCGATGACGCACCATTATTTCGTCACCGACCCTGTCCCTGAATTTGCGAACCTCGACACCGAGCTGCCCGTGATCCGCGATGACCGGCGGGTATCGGGCTATATCCGGATGGAGCAGAAAAAAGGCCTGATCGGGATCTACGAGAAGGAAAACCCGAACACAGTCTGGGAAGACCATTGCCCCTGGGAAGCCGAGAACGAGCTTTTCGCGCCGGACTACGACCGCGTGATGCCCTGGCTTGAGGCAGCGCTCGACCGGATGCCGATCTTTGCGGATCTTGGCATTAGCCGCGACGTGCATGGCGCCATCAGCCACCCGCCCGACGGCAACCCGCTGATCGGTCCGGCGCCGGGCGTTCGGAACTACTGGTGCTGCTGCGGCACCCAGATCGGCATCGGCTGGGGTCCGGGACTGACGCGGGAACTGGCGCGCTGGATGGTCCATGGCAGTGCCGATATCTCGATGCGTGATTACGACCCGCGCCGGTTCGGGAAATACGCGAACAAAGACTGGCAAGTCACCAAGGCAAAAGAAGATTACTGCCTACGCCATGAGATCCCTTTTCCGCATTTCAACCGTCTTGCCGGGCGTCCGGTCAAACCCTCGCCGCTCTATGACCGGTTGAAGGAACAGGGCGCCGTTTTTGAAGAGGTCTACGGCCACGAGCGCCCGCGATGGTTCGCCCCGGAGGGGGTGGAACAGGGCGATCACTACGGGTTCCGGCATACGGTCGTCGACGATGTGGTGGCCGCCGAGGTGCGCGGCGTGCGCGAGCGCGTGGGCGTCATGGACGTCACGGCTTTCACCAAGGTCGAGGTTTCGGGACCCGGCGCCTTCGCCTTTCTCGACCGGCTCTGCGCGAACAAACTGCCCAAGAAAGTGGGCGGAATTGCCCTGACCCATATGCTGAATGATCGGGGCCGGATCGAACTGGAAACCACCGTGGCCCGGCTGGGCGAGGACCGGTTCTACCTTGTTTGTGCGGCCTTCTTCGAGCAGCGGCTCCTGGATCATCTGAATTTCAGGAACGCAGGAGAAGGCTTTGACGTAAAACTGCTTTCTGACAATTGGGCGGCGCTGGCGCTGAACGGTCCGAAGGCGCGCGACGTGCTGGCCGCCGCAACGCCCGCACTGCTCGACAACGCCGCGTTTCGCTGGCTCACCGTGCAAGAGATCGAGGTCGCGGGCCATGCGCTCTGGGCCATGCGGATGTCCTACGCGGGCGAGCTTGGCTGGGAATTCCACGGCCCACGCGCAGTGATCGCGGCGGCCTATGAGGCGTTCTGGGACGCCGGGCAGACCCACGGCATCGTCAACTACGGATCCTTTGCCATGAACGCCATGCGCATGGAGAAGGCGTTCAAGGGCGCGGGCGAGCTGACAAACGAAGTCACCTTGCCCGAAGCGGATGTCATGCGCTTTGTGAACACCGAGAAAGAGTTCGTCGGGAAGGATAAGACGCTCGCGGTCCAAGGCGCCGAGCGGCCCTGGACCTGCGCCTACATCTCCTTCGACGCCGAGGACGGCATTTACGGACATGGGGGCGAGGCGGTCTTGCTTGACGGTCGGGTTGTCGGATCGACGGCCTCTGTCGCGTTCGGTCCGACCGTCCAAAAGGTTCTGGCCTTCGCCTATGTCTCGCCTGAGGCCGCTGCACCGGGAACGTATCTTGAGGTGATCGTTCACGGAAAGGCGCGGCCAGCCCTTGTGCTGGAAGATGCCGTCTACGACCCACAGAGCAAGCTGCCGCGCACGGAAGCTCAACTTGAACCCGCCGAGTAATGGAATTTGGAAGACAGCACGGGAAGAGATCAATACGGGGAGCAATCGGCGCTGGCCGTGGAGCAGCCGATCCTGCATCCAATCCGTCGGCGTGCCCCGTACGCCATCCGAAAGCAGCCTGGGCGGCAGGACCGGATGAACTCGCAGAGCGCACATAGTCTTCTCTGGAACGCCTGCTTGGATGCGATTGGCTGGTTCGCGGATCTGGCAGAGATCGCGCCCAATCTGAGAAAGGCTCCCGTGTTCCATCCGGTCAAGCCGGTCCCGCTGGCCCCGGGCGCCGATCTTGAGCATTTGCGGGATGTGTCACTGCCCGAGCTTCTGCCGCTTGTCGATGCCGTGATCGCCGCCGCGCCCTATCTTCACTGGCGGCAGTCCTACAGCCTGAAAGATGGCGTGGCCCCAGAGTTCCTGAACGCCTACGGCTATGTTTCGTTTGGAGGACCGGAAGATGCCGTCCGCCTGAAAGACCGGCGGATCTTTGTCGGGTACTTCGGAGAAGGCGTGGAATACCCGCCCCATGCCCACGCCGCCGAAGAGGTTTATGGTGTGATTGCCGGAGAAGCGGTGTTCCACCGTTTGCGGTCGCTCCCGACGCGTGTCTTTCCGGGCGATACGGTCTGCTTTGATCCCTGGCGTGTGCATTCAATCGACATGACGCCCGGCCCGCTCCTGGTGCTGGCGATCTGGAAAGGCCAGGGGCTAGGTGAAAAGCCGAGTATGTCGCTTGAGGCTGGGTCACCATGAAAATCCGCCGGCTGAGCGCATGGCAGGTGCCGCTGACCTCGCACGCGACCTACTATATGGCCACGGGCAAGACCTGCGCGACCGTCACGACGACGGTTCTCAGGATCGATACGGATGAAGGTCTGTCGGGATGGGGCGAGGTCTGCCCGATCCCACATTACCTGCCGGCTTATGCGGCCGGGGTGATCCCAGCCCTGTCTGAACTGGCGCCGCTCCTGCTCGGCGCGGACCCGGTCGGCCCCGAGGCGCTGATGGCACGGCTCGACGCCCACCTAATGGACCACCGGTACGCCAAATCGATGATCGATATCGCGCTCTGGGATCTCACGGGGAAGGCGGCGGGCTTGCCACTCTATGCGCTACTTGGTGGGCAGCACGCCGCGGATCTTCCGCTTTATCACTCGATTACGTGCGTGGCACCGGACGAAATGGCGCGCATGGCGCGCGCGGCGCAGTCTGCGGGTATGACGCAGTTTCAGGTCAAGCTGGGGGCGGACAATGACTGGCAGGCGGATGTGGCGCGCCTGACGAAGGTGCGTGAGGCCGTCGGGCCGGGTCCGGTGGTCTATGGCGACTGGAATTGCGGGTCTGACCGGCTGACCGCCACACGCGTGGGACGGGCGGTGGCCCATCTCGACGTAATGCTGGAGCAGCCCTGCCAGACGCTGGCGGAATGCGCCGCGGTCCGCGCGGCCACCGGCCTGCCGATGAAACTGGACGAAAACGCCCATGACACGGCCAGCCTTCTTGAAGCCTACGACCTCGGCTGCATGGACGCGGTCGCCCTGAAGCTGTCAAAATTCGGCGGTCTTTCGCGGTTGCGGGTTGCGCGGGACCTCTGCCTGCATTTGGGCGCGCGTATGTGCATCGAAGACACCTGGGGCTCCGACATCGCCATGGCAGCGGCTTTGCATCTTGGCGCGGCGACGCCACCCGAGGCTGTTCTCAACGTCTGCGATCTGGCAGACTATGTGGCGCCGCGCCTCGATCCCGGGGCTCCGAAACGCGCAAATGGCCGGATCGCTCCGCCAAAGGGGCCGGGGCTTGGCGTTTCGCCGGATGTCGGGGCGCTCGGCTGTCCCGTAGTGGAACTGTCTTGAGAGGAGAAAGAGGATGCTGAAGGTTCACAGCCAATCGGAATGGGCGGAACGGGCCCGCGCTGTTCTGCCGGCGGGCGGTTTCGGCAATTTCGATCCCGGCATCTTCATCCGCGAAGGACAGGGCGCGCG
>JBCDED010000098.1:0-10334 GCA_039179985.1 Pseudomonadota bacterium | reverse complement strand
TGTCACTCTATGCGCTAATAATCGTCTTCTGCGTCGTCTCGGCGCTGCAAAACCCCAGCCGGTATTCGTCGCTGCTGATCCTCGGGATCGCAGTAACATTCTTTCTGTTTTTCGCCGTAAACATGTCCATGGTCATGGGTCTGGCGCCGGTCGTTGGCGTGCCCTTGCCGCTGGTGTCCTACGGCGGGTCGGCGATGCTTGTTTTGCTCGGTGCCTTTGGCCTTGTGCAAAGCGCCCATGTCCACCGGCCGAGATAGCGCGTGTCGCCCGTGAACGTCCTTTTTGCCGGGCATCCCGACAGGTGGCCCGAGTATGAAGCGCCGCTGACCGAGGCTCTGGCTGAGGCGGGCGTAACGGCACAGGTGACACCCACCTTTGACGATCCGGTGTCCGTTAGCTACGTGGTCTACGCCCCGAATGGCCCCTATACCGACCTGAGCCCCTTCACCAGGCTCAAAGCGGTGCTAAGCCTTTGGGCCGGGGTGGAAGATATTGTCACGAACCCGACCCTGACGGTGCCGCTTGCGCGAATGGTCGATCCGGGGTTGACGGAGGGCATGGTGGAATGGGTCACGGCCCATGTCCTGCGCCATCACCTTGAAACCGACCTCGATGTGCTGCGGGCGCCCGGCGATTGGACGCCGCGCGTCCCGCCGCTGGCGCGGGACCGGCGCGTGACGGTTCTGGGGCTTGGGGCGCTTGGGGCGGCCTCTGCCGCAGCGCTTGCGGCTCTTGGGTTTCGGGTATCGGGCTGGAGCCGCAGCCCCAAGTCCCTGCCGGGCATCACCTGCCACTTCGGGCCGGAGGGATTGGCGCAAATCCTCAACGACACACAGATTTTGGTGCTTCTTCTGCCTGCAACGCCGGAGACTGACGGGATCCTCGGCGCCGAGATGCTCGCCGGGATGCCAGAGGGTGCGGTTATCCTGAACCCCGGCCGGGGCCCGCTGATCGACGATGCCGCGCTACTTGCAGCCCTCGATGCCGGCCGGATTGCCCATGCAACGCTTGACGTTTTCCGGCAGGAACCTCTGCCGAAAAGCCATCCATACTGGTCTCACCCGCGCGTGACCATCACGCCCCATATCGCCTCGGCCACGCGCCCCGGCACCGCCGTGCGAGCGATTGCCGAGAACGTCAGGCGCGGCGAGGCAGGCGAGCCACTGCTGAACCTCGTCGATAGAACGCTCGGCTACTAGCGCAGTTTCGGCGGCCGGTCGGGGTCAGTACCCGGCACGCCGAGCGGTTCGGGTTCTGGCGCGTCTGGCAGGTCAAAGCGCAAGCCGACCTTCGCGATACGCGCCAGCGCGGGATCGGACGCGCGAAAGAACGCCACATCAAGGCTGGCAGCCTCCAACCCGCTGAAGGTCAAGGCTTGCTGCACGGCATGGGCGATAGCCCCTTCGGCCCCCGGCAGCGGGTCGACAACGCAAATCAGATCGCCCTCGCCCCCACCGTCATAGGTTGCCGCTACCAGATAGGCGTGCGCTGCCCGGCCCTCAGCGCTGGAAAACGCGCGATCTAGAGCGTGTAGAACTGCCTCCGGTACTACGCGCGGTGCGGCTATCTCTGAAGGGCGCCGCTCGTCAATGCCAAGGTCGCTTGTCAGCATATTCGCGAGCCAGGCGATCGCATTGGCATCAATCAGGTTCTCGGAGGGCCCAACGCCGGGGTTGAGCAAAACGCCCAGACCTTCGGACGACAGGAGCGGTGCCAGCACACGTCCCGATAGGGCCGCATAGGGAGCCGGACCGCCTGCGGAATCCGCAAGGCGTGCCTCGCTGTCAAATGCAACGGCAAAACGCCCGCTGGCCACTTCGAAGATGACCGGATCGGCTCGGTCGTCCTCGGCGTCGCGTTCCAGCAGCAAAAAAAGCTCCGCCGCGGCGAAGACGCCGAAGAAGCGGACGCGCGCTGTCTCGTCGCTGCCCCTGGCGGCCATTTCCGCATGGGCCAGATCAAGCGGTGTCGTCTCAGTCATTCAAGACCTCGCTGACACGCGCGCGCAGATCGGGCAACACATCCGTTTCAAACCAGGGGTTCCGTTTCAGCCAGCCGGAATTGCGCCACGACGGATGCGGCAGCACAATGGCCCCTGGCGCAAATTCGCGCCAGCGCCGGACCGTAGCCGTGACGCTGTCGCGCCCCTTGATCCCCAAATGCCAGTCCTGCGCATAGCGGCCAATCACAACTGTAAGTGCGACGTTTTGCAGCCCGGACATCACATCGGCGCGCCAGGTCTCAGCGCAGAGTTTTGGTGGCGGCAGGTCCGCGCCGCGCGCATCGTAGCCGGGAAAGCAAAAGGCCATGGGCACGATTGCTACGCGATCTCGGTCATAGAAGACTTTGGGCGTCACACCGAGCCAGTCGCGCAACCGTTCGCCGGACGGATCGTCAAAGGGTTTGCCGCTTTTGTGAACGCGCATGCCGGGCGCCTGCCCCACGATCAAAAGCCGTGCTCCAGACCGAAACCAGGCGACCGGGCGCGGGCTGTGGCGTGTCTCGGTCGCGGCGAAACGCTCGGCGCACAGGGTGCAACGCTCTATGCGATGGGCTAGGTCTTCCGTCGTTGCGGACATAAGCTCCAGTTAGGCCGAAATACGCGGCGGTGCAAATTACTCCTTGCATATTTCTACAAACATAGAAATATAGAAGCCATGATACATAACACTCCCTCCGACCTCAGTCTGGCAGAAGTCGCGTCGGCCTTCGCCGCGCTTGGTTCCGAACAGCGGCTTGCCGTGCTGCGGACACTGGTGCGCGCGGGCCCGGAGGGTTTGGCCATCGGCGAGGTCGGCGAGCGCAGCGGCGTGACCGGGTCAACGCTAACCCATCACATGCGGATTCTGACCCAGGCCGGTCTGGTGCGCCAGTCGAAACAGGGTCGATCGATCCTGTGTTTTGCGGCCGACTATCCGGAAATGGAAACTCTGTCCCGGTTCCTTCTGCGCGAATGCTGCGCCGACAGCCAGGACACCAGCGAAAGCAACCGAGATGACTGATCTTTCCGTCCGTCTGCCCAATGTCGGCGGCTTCTTCCGGCGCGTAGACAAGACATGGCTGGTGATTATCGCAATCCCGCTGCTTCTGACAATTTTTGCGCCGGAAGAGTTGTGGCCGACGCTGACTTTCGCGGGCGGCGCCATCGCCCATACCGGCGTTTTCATCGTTTTTGCTGTGCTCGCGGTGGCTTGGCTGAAGGCAACGGGCGCCGAGAACCTTCTGGCCAAGGCCTTTGAAGGCAACGAAGTGCGCATGATCTTTCTGGGCGCCCTGGCGGGCGGCCTGTCGCCTTTTTGCTCCTGTGAGGTCATTCCCTTTATCGCAGCCCTTCTGGCGGTCGGCGCACCCTTGTCGGCGGTCATGGCATTCTGGCTGTCGTCGCCATTGATGGATCCGGCAATGTTCCTGATCACTGCCGGCACGCTGGGGCCAGACTTTGCGATCGCCAAGACGGTGGCGGCCGTCGGCCTTGGGCTTCTTGGCGGTGCGACGGTCAAGATTTTCGCCGGAACCGCTTATTTTGCCGACCCGCTGAAGGCGCAGCCTGCACAGAGTTGCTGCGGGTGTGGGGCCAATCCTTTCTCAGACAAGCCGGAGTGGCGGTTCTGGAAAGAGGACGCAAGGCGCGAAACCTTTCGCAAGACGGCGCTTGAAAACGCGCTGTTCTTGGGCAAGTGGCTGCTTTTGGCCTATCTGATCGAGGCGCTCATGCTGCGCTATGTGCCTGCGGAATGGATTGCCAACGTTCTAGGCGGCAATGGACTGCAGCCGATCCTGCTTGGCGCTGTGGTCGGCGCACCCGCGTACCTTAACGGGTACGCCGCGGTGCCGCTGATCGACGCGCTTCTGGCGCAGGGCATGTCGAACGGCGCCGCGATGTCCTTCGTCATTGCAGGCGGCGTCAGTAGCATCCCCGCCGCCATCGCTGTCTGGGCGCTCGTCAAGCCGCGCATCTTTGCGGCCTACCTTGGAATCGCGCTGGTCGGCGCTGTTCTGGCCGGTGTGGCCTGGAGCGCCGTCGCGTAGGTAAGACGACCCGCACAAGTGGCCCGCCCGAACTTCGCGGCAGCCTTTTTCAGCCGGGGACTGGCGATCGCTTGGCGGGTTTCCACCGCTTGCGCTGCAATCCGCCGGTTCCAAAGGTTGAAGCGTTAATGGTTTATCGGGCATAAGAGCCCCAGGGGCTCATGTCCGGATCACCGCGCAGGCAGAAAGTGCGGGACCGGCATAGAAAGGCCGGAGCAGTAGAGCGGAATGCTAGAATTCCGAAACGTAAGCAAGTCCTTTTGGACGGGCACTCAGCGTAAAGTCATTCTCAACCAGGCATCGTTCCGGGTCGAGAGGGGCAACTCGCTGGGCATTCTTGCGGCCAATGGGACGGGCAAGTCGACGATCATCAATATGATGGCGGGCCTTGAGAAGCCCGACGAGGGTCGGATCGTGCGCGAATGCCGCGTGTCTTTTCCCCTGGGATTCATGGGCGGCGTAGTCAACCGGCACACCGGTCGCGAAAACGCGCGCTACATCGCTCGTCTCTACGGACTTGATCCGGATTATGTCGAGGCGTTCAGCCGCTGGCTATGTGGCCTTGAAGAATACTACGACAACGCGCTCGGCACCTATTCCGCCGGGATGCGGGCGCGGTTTTGCTTTTCGCTGATGCTGGCGCTCGATTTCGACCTCTACCTCATCGACGAAGGCATGCCCGCCTCAACCGATGTGGCCTTCAATCAACGCGCCGCCGGCATCCTGAAAGAACGGCTGGAACGCACAACCATTGTCGTCGTGTCGCACCAGGCCGAAACGCTCGAAAAATTCTGCCGCAGCGCCGCCGTGTTGCGCAACGGCACGCTCCACATCTTCGACAGCCTCGAAGAAGCGAAGGTTATGTATGACTACGAAACCCACAGCTAAACGGTTCCGCATCCGCAAATCCTCGGGTCCAAGGGCCGACGAGGCAAGCGCGCAACCGACCGCCGCAGAGGCGCCAACAGAGCCGTCGAGCGCCATGCCGCATCCGCCAGGCACAGGCGAAGACGGCGGGTACACCGTGCGCGAGTTGCGCATGGCCCGGCGCAAAGCGCAGCGCATGGGTCTGTCCGTCTCAAGTGACCTTGAAGCGGTGGACGCCTTGCGCGAGAAGGGTATCGACCCGTTCAACAAGGGGACCGGGTTGCAACTCGTGGACGGCGCCACGGACGACCCGCAGACACCAGCGCCCTTTTCCAGCGATACGCTTGATCTTGAAGGCCCTGCCAAGCAAGCCGCCCCTGTCCCCGCCAGCACGCCCAAGCCCAGGAAATCGCCACCCGCCCCCAAGCCCATGGAGCTGCCTGCGGGTCCGGCGCTGGCCACTGCGCCCGAGGTGGCGGAAATTCAGAAGGACATCGTCCGGCGACGCAAGCGCGCGCTCAGGTCGCTCGTGATCAGACTAGCCGCGTTTGTCTTCGTGCCGACGTTGATGGCCTTCCTCTACTTCGCATACGTCGCAACGCCGATGTATTCCACACGATCGGAGTTCCTGATCCAGCAGCCTGAAGCGGCCGGCGGCACGGGCCTTGGCGGTCTTCTCAGCGGCACGGGGTTTGCCAACTCGCAAGACAGCATCGCAGTTCAAAGCTACCTCCTGTCGCGCGAGGCCATGTTGCGCCTCGACGCAGAGCATGACTTCCGGGCACATTTTTCCGACCCGGACATCGACGCCATTCAGCGGCTGGCTCCCGATGCCTCCAACGAGGATATGTACGGCCTCTACAAACGCCTCGTGACGATCGGCTACGACCCCACCGAAGGCATCATCCGCATGGACGTGGTCGCGGCTTCGCCCGAGGCGAGCGTCACCTACGCCAAGGCGCTCATCGCCTACGCCGAGGAACAGGTCGATCAGCTCACCCAGCGGATCCGCAGCGACCAGATGCAGGGCGCCCGCGAAAGCTATGTGGATGCCGAGCAAAAGATGCGTGACGCGCAGCAGCGCGTCCTTGAGTTGCAGGAACAAAGGGGCGTTCTCAGCGCCGAGGCGGAGGTCACAAGCCTGATGAACCAGATCTCTACCTTCGAGGTCGAGCTGAAGCAGGAAAGGCTGGCGCTGCAGTCACTGCTCGACAACGCCCAGCCAAATGCCGCCAAGGTCGCCGCGGCCGAGGCCAATATCTCGCGCCTGACAGCACTTATTGCCGAAATGCGCTCGGAGATGACCGAAGGTACGGGCGGTTCCGCCTCACTCGCGCGGATCACTGGCGAACTGGTTATCGCCGAGGCGGATCTTCAGACCCGACAGCTGATGTTGGGCCAGGCGCTGCAACAGCTTGAAACCGCCCGGATCGAAGCCAACCGGCAGGTGCGCTACCTGCTGCAAGGCGTCCGGCCTACGGCAACTGATGAACCGAGCTACCCGAGGGTCTTTGAGAACACTCTGCTGGCTTTCCTGACCTTCGCCGGCATCTATCTTATGCTCTCGCTGACTGTGTCGATTCTCCGGGAACAGGTCTCAAACTGATGGAAGACGTCCGCGTCGGCGGTTTCGAGGTGAGCAACGACAGGCCACTCACGGTCATTGCAGGCCCCTGCCAGTTGGAAAGCGCCGAACACGCCACGATGATCGCCGCGCAGATGGCCGATATCTGTGCCGTGCACGGCGCCAACTACGTGTTCAAGGGCTCCTTTGACAAGGCCAACCGCACATCGCTGTCGGGCAAGCGCGGCCTGGGGATGGACGAGGGTCTGGCGGTGCTGGCCGCCGTCAAGAAAGAGGTCGGCGTGCCCGTCCTGACCGACATCCACGGCCCCGACCAATGCGCACCGGTGGCCGAGGTCGTCGACATCCTGCAGATCCCCGCGTTCCTCTGCCGCCAGACTGATCTTCTCCTGGCGGCCGGCGAAACCGGCGCAGCGATCAACGTCAAGAAAGGCCAGTTCCTCGCCCCTTGGGACATGCCGAACGTGATTTCCAAGATCGAAAGCACCGGCAACAGGCGCATCCTTCTAACCGAGCGCGGCGCCAGCTTCGGCTACAACACCCTGGTCACCGACATGCGCAGCCTGCCCACGATGGCGCGCACGGGCTATCCGGTGGTCATGGATGCCACCCATTCCGTCCAGCAGCCAGGCGGTCTTGGCGGCGCCTCAGGCGGTCAACGCGAATTTGCACCCGTCATGGCGCGCGCTGCGGTCGCGCTTGGCATCGCCGCGGTCTTCATCGAGACCCACGAAGACCCCGACAACGCGCCCTCGGACGGCCCGAATATGATTCCGCTCGCCGGCATGGAGGCGCTTGTCGGCAGCCTGATGGCCTTCGACGCCCTGGCGAAGGCAGATCCCCTGCGGGTCTAGAATCCGTGCCGCCTGCCCATCCCGCCCGTGTACTTTTATCTCTTGCGGCCCGGGAGCAAAGCCCTTATTTCGCTCCGCACCGTTGGGGTGTAGCCAAGTGGTAAGGCAGCGGTTTTTGGTACCGTGTATCGTAGGTTCGAATCCTACCACCCCAGCCAAGCACTCTCCTATTTTTGGTGGAGCACCAGGTCCTTCGAATTAGTGGCGCCACGTCCGTTGGTTAGCATTGCGTTCGTCCGGCAGAGACCGCATGATCTCGCAGATTTGCCCGCAAATGGCGGAACAGTCTCCGTTTGCCATTTCGGCGGTACGAGTTTGCGGATTGTGGAGAGTTATAGCGCGCCGAACTGTGCGCTCTGTGCTGACCAGACGGCCGGGAAGCGGTTCTTGATCAGGTAGTCGGTCGTGAGGCCGGACGGATTCTCGCCGGATACGATGGCCTCGATGCTCTCCGGCGCGAGCAAAGCCAGGTTCGTTACGTCTTGGATACGGCGTTTGGAGACCCCCTCGGCTTCGGCGATCTCCCCGAAGGTTTTTCCTGCGATGATTTGGGAGAGGTATTGCCGCGCCTTGATGATGTTCTGCGCCAGAGTGCGGTCGATCTCCTGCGGCGGATCGCCGAGAAAGAGTTTCAGTTCTACACCGCGGCGACGCATTTGGAACGCCATTTCGATGTTGAGCCCATCCGCATTCAGTTCCTCTATGCTGCAGTCCAGAGCATTTGCGACTGCTGCTGCATCAAGTGTGACCTTCAAGAACCCTCTCTGAAGACCAACGCGTTCGATCAGGCTCAGTAGACTTGGCTTGGTCCAGCTCTTCTGCAGCTTCTCCGAGAGGCGCTGTACCTGACCCGCTTCCAGGCCGGTTGTCATCTCCAGCGCTGCGCCGGGCTTGCCTAGTCTTGCTGATAACGCATCCAAAAGCACCTGTTCGATCTGGTCTGCCGGCAAACGCCAGGCTTCTGGGTGTTGCCTGCTGCGATCTTTGATCAGCCTTCGTGAGATGTAGTAGCGTAACCGCTTGCCATTCTTGCGACTGTGGCTTGGGGTCAGGCGATCCCCTGTTTCATCGAACAGCTTCCCAGCCAGCGGCGACGCTTGTTTCGTGTGTCTAGTCCCGCGCTTCACGGCGGCCCCGTTCTTAAGCATCTCTTGGACTTTCTCCCACATCTCTGGATCAATGATCGCGTCATGCTGGCCTTCGTGCACATGTCCCTTGTGCCGGATACGTCCGGCGTAAACCGGGTTACTCAGAAGGTGCTGGATTTGGCCTCGGTCGAGAGGCTTGCCGCCGGATGTTCGACCGTTTGAGCCCTGGCGGAGTTTCGATCTCAGACCTTCTTGCTCAGCCTGCTCTTTCACCTCCCTGAGCGTACCGCGCTCCAAGTAGAGGTCATAAAGCCGCCGGACGATAAGTGCCTCAGTCTTATTGATCCTCAGCGTTCTCCCATCAGCATTGTACCCGAGGGGCACCAAGCCCCCCATCCACATCCCCTTGCGCTTCGAGGCCGCAATTTTGTCGCGTATGCGCTCAGCGGTCACTTCTCGCTCAAACTGAGCAAAGGACAGCAGCATGTTGAGCGTCAACCGTCCCATGCTGGTCGCAGTGTTGAATGATTGGGTCACTGAGACGAATGACGTCTCAGCAGCATCCAATCGATCAACCAGTTTGGCGAAGTCAGCAAGTGACCGCGTCAGCCGGTCGATCTTGTAGACGACTATCTGATCGACTTGTTTTGCATCTACGGATTCCATCAAGCGCTGCAGCCCGGGTCTTTCGAGATGCCCACCGGAGATACCGCCATCATCATAGCGATCCGGGAGCAGCTCCCACCCTTCATGACGCTGGCTGGCAATATACGCTTCACAAGCTTCTCGCTGGGCATCCAGGGAATTGAAGTCCTGTTCCAACCCATCCTCGGAACTCTTACGCGTATAGATCGCACAACGGACCCGGCGCATCACTGCACTCCAAAGAAGCGCGGCCCCGACCACCGGGCGCCAGTGATGTGCCGCGCAATGGCCGACAGGGATCGCCAGCTCTTGCCGTCCATGACGTAGCAGCCTTCCACGACCTCGACTTGATAGGTGCGCCCGTTCCACTCGCGGACTAATCTAGAACCGGGCTTTGCACTTGCTGTTGATTGCGCTCCCGCGGCCGCTTTCTTCAAACGCTGTTCGGTCGTTCGCGAGAGGCCGCCCAGCGCCCTGGCTTGGGTCTCATAAATCAGGACTCTTCGCATGAACTGCGGTGATAAATACTTCGGTGGTGACCGGCCAAACATCTCCCGCCAGAGGTTCAAGCAGCCGTCACGGTCTAACGTGTCGATCACGGCAAGGCGCTTGGGCAATTCAATGCCGTCGTGTGTCACCCGCTTAATCCTGCCCAGCAGAAATACGATAGACGGATCCTTTCTCAGTCATCGTCCGCTCAACTGTTGCGCCGGATTTCCTCAGGGTTGAAATCGCAGCTCGGGCCGTGTGGGGCTGCCACCCAAACGCTTTCTGGATCTGGGCGATGGAAGCGCCCGATTTGCGGCCAAGCATTTTGGCGAGCTGATCCCGCCGGGTTCTTTTGTTGCGCCTCTTGGGTGAGGTGTTTGCTCGTGCTTTATGAGACTCGGTTGCCATTTCTTTCTCCACTTTGCTCGGAGGGGCCGAACCGCCCCCGGTACTGAGTGGAGCCCGGACTGCCCGGGCATTCGCAACTTGACACACTACCGCTCCGAAGCGCTCCGAAGTCCAGACATTTGTGTATGAGGGACGGAAAGCAGAAGTTCGCTGCAGACGCGAATGGACGGCCACCAAGGGCGGGAAGCTGACCTTCGTTGCAAGCGCGAAGTTGCTGGTGGGTAGCCTGATCTGACTGGTCCGATGTGATTGTTAGTGCATGACTGGCCTTTGATCCATCGGGACGATGGTTTACGGCCCTATCATATTCAGCACTCGCAATGTGTCGCCTTAATGTTCCAAACCGGAAACAAACTGTTCTAAAAAGCG
>JBCDED010000097.1:0-10679 GCA_039179985.1 Pseudomonadota bacterium | reverse complement strand
AGCGGGTCAATGTGAAGGTCGATAAAAGGGGGCGGGAACGGGGTTTGCAAATCGGGCAGCGGATCACTTGCCGAGCGGCTTCTCTGTCTTCATGACGCGCTGGCGCGGGTTGTGCGGGACTACACACCCGACACCGCTGCCGTTGAGGAAACCTTTGTCAACAAGGATGGTCGCGCGACGCTGAAACTCGGTCAGGCGCGGGGGGTTGCGATGCTGGTTCCTGCGGCCGCCGGGATACCGGTGTCTGAATACGCCCCCAATACGGTGAAAAAGTCAGTGGTCGGTGTGGGCCATGCCGACAAAGGGCAGATCCAGCACATGATCGGGCTGCTGCTTCCCGGCGCAACGGTCGGCAGCGCCGATGCCGCCGATGCGTTGGCCGTTGCGATCTGCCACGCACATCACGCCGCCAGCACCGCGCGGATCACGGCATGATCGGGCATCTCAGCGGCATCTTTCTGGCACGGGGACCGGATCACATTGTGATCGACGTCAGCGGTGTTGGATATGTCGTTTTCGTCTCTGACCGGACCGCCAGTGCGCTGCCACCGCTTGGCCAGCCGGTGTCCCTGCACACAGACCTTTTGGTGCGCGAGGACCTGTTGCAGCTCTTTGGGTTTCCCTCGCTCGAAGAGAAAGAATGGCACCGCCTTTTGATGGGTGTGCAGGGCATCGGCGCCAAGGCCTCCATGGCGATACTCGGGACGCTTGGCGCTGATGGCGTCGCGCGGGCAATTGCGCTTGGCGACTGGAGTTCGGTCAAGGCCGCGCCCGGTGTCGGGCCGAAGATCGCGCAGCGGGTCGTGAACGAGTTAAAGGACAAAGCACCGGACCTCATGTCCGTCGTGCGCGCTGAGACGACCGCGCCAGCACCGACACCCGCCGCAGCCCCGGTACGCCCAACGGCGGCGGCTCCTGCCTCTGACAGCCGGGCTGAGGCCATGTCGGCGCTCGCCAACCTCGGCTACGCGCCGGCAGAAGCTGCCCGCGCGGTCGCGGAAGCCGAAGGCGAGGACCTGGCGGCAGACACCGCCGCCCTGATCCGCGCCGCGCTGAAGCGTCTGGCGCCGGTTTCGTGAGCGCGCCATGAGCGAACCGGATCCGCTGTTGCGCGCCGAGGCCCAGGATGGCGACGCCGACCGCGCGCTGAGACCCCGGCATCTTGCGGATTTCGTCGGCCAGACCGAGGCGCGGGCAAACTTGCGCGTCTTCATTGACAGCGCGATTGCCCGGGGCGCCACTATGGACCACACGCTCTTTCACGGGCCGCCGGGGCTTGGGAAGACCACGCTGGCCCAGATCGTTGCGCGCGAGCTTGGTGTGGGGTTTCGCATGACCTCAGGGCCCGTTCTTGCCAAGGCGGGCGATCTGGCGGCGATCCTGACAAACCTTGAAAAGGGCGACGTTCTTTTCATTGATGAAATCCACCGCCTAAACCCCGTGGTCGAAGAGGTGCTCTATCCGGCGATGGAGGATTTTGAGCTTGACCTTGTGATTGGCGAAGGGCCTGCCGCGCGCACGGTGCGGATCGAATTGCAGCCCTTTACCCTGATCGGGGCAACGACACGGCTTGGCCTTCTGACGACGCCCCTGCGCGACCGGTTCGGCATCCCGGTGCGCCTTCAGTTCTATTCCAACGAGGAACTCCTTGCCATTGTGCGTCGAGGGGCGGGGCTCATGGGGATCGCCCACGAAGAGGACGGTCTGCGAGAGATCGCGCGGCGCGCGCGCGGCACGCCCCGGATCGCAGGCCGTCTTTTGCGCCGCGTGGTCGATTTTGCGGTCGTCGAGGGCGACGGGCGTATTTCCCGCAAGATTGCCAGCGACGGTCTGACCCGGCTTGAGGTCGATCACCTGGGCCTCGATGGGGCTGACCGCCGCTACCTGCGTCTGATCGCCGAAAACTACGGCGGCGGGCCAGTGGGGGTAGAGACGCTTTCGGCGGCGCTGTCCGAAAGCCGCGATGCAATCGAAGAGGTTATCGAACCGTTCCTCTTGCAGCAGGGGCTGATCATGCGCACGCCGCGCGGGCGCACGCTGGCGCCCCGTGCATGGACACATCTGGGGCTGGACGCGCCACAGCCACCGGGTCAGGCGACACTTTTTGAGGACTAAGGTCTTTGCAGTCTGGCCCGCTTCCCGCTAGGTCCGCGCCCATGACCCATGACGATATCGTTCAGTTCTTCACCCGCGAAAGTGGCGACTTTGTCTTTGCTCGCTGGGGCAGACCGATTTCGCCGGTGATCTTCGGCGTGACTGAAGACAGCCTGCCGATCCTCAAGGGCGCCATCGAAGCGGTGGTCGCGCTCGCCGGGCACAAGATGGCAGAGACCGACCCGGAACTGGGCGCGAACCTGATGGTCTTTTTTGTTCGGGACTGGTCTGAACTGATTGAGACACCGAACCTCGACCGGCTGGTGCCTGACCTTGATCCGCTTGTGGCCAAGCTGGAGGAGGCCGGTGCCAACCAGTACCGCATTTTCCGCTTCGATGCCGACGGCGGGATCAAGGCCGCCTTCGTCTTTTTGCGGATGGATGGGGACATGCAGTCCGTGGGCGCCGACACGCTGGCGCTGGCCCAGATGGTGCAGACCATGGTGCTTTGGTCCAACACAGCCTTCCGCTCCTCCTCGCCGATCCTGGCGCTGCCTGAAGGGCGCGGTAGCGTGTTACGGCCGGAAATCGCAGCACTTCTCAGGGCGGCCTATGACCCGGTACTGCCAAACGCCAGTGACGACGCCAGCCTTGCCCTACGGCTCGCCGCGCGGCTGGAGGCGCCGCAGTGACCCATACCTTCGGCTTGCGCGTCTACTACGAAGACACTGATATGGCGGGCATCGTCTATTACGCCAACTACCTCAAATTCACCGAACGCGCCCGCAGCGAATGGGTGCGCGCCGCTGGCATCGATCAGTGGCGCCTGAAAGAGGCGCAGGGCCTTGTTTTTGCGGTCCGGCGGATCGAGGCCGATTACCTGGCGCCCGCGAAGTTCGATGATCTCCTGACAGTCGAGACGACGCTAGAGAAAGCCACCGGTGCGCGGTTGGTTCTGCGACAGGATGTGCTGCGAGACGGCACTCTGCTTTTTGCCTCGCGTGCCACACTCGTCTGCCTGACGGCCATGGGCGGGCCAGCACGGCTTCCGGCGGATGTCCGCCACGCCCTCGGCGTCTGAAAGAAGACGGCGTGACAGGCGGGCTTGGTGTTGGCAAAGCCTTAAGACTTAGGGTAATGTCCCATCAATTGCGGGCGACAAGACCCGCCGGCGGATAACAGAGCAGGTCCATGGAAACCGAAACCCTTGCGATGGCGCAGGAGATTGACTTCTCCATGCTGTCCCTTTTTGCGCGTGCCACCATAACCGTGAAGCTGGTGATGATCCTTCTGATCATCGCCTCGGTCTGGTCGTGGGCGATCATTTTTCAAAAGCTCATCGACTATGCGCGCGCCCGCATGCAGGCTGGCCGCTTTGACAAGGCGTTTTGGTCCGGCGAACCGCTCGATGATCTGTTTGACAAGATCGGGGAAACGCCGCGCACGCCGCCCGAGCGGATTTTTGTCAGCGGCATGGTGGAATGGCGCCGCTCGCAGCGCGATGATGGTCGGATGATCCCTGGGGCGAACGCCCGGATCGACAGATCCATGGACGTGGCCATTGCGAAAGAGGCCGACGGGTTGAACCGCGGGCTTGCGTACCTCGCGACGGTTGGATCCACAGCCCCCTTTGTGGGGCTTTTCGGGACCGTTTGGGGCATCATGCACGCCTTTGAGGAAATCGCGATCCAGCAGAACACCAGCCTTGCCGTGGTGGCCCCCGGCATCGCCGAGGCGCTTTTGGCGACGGGGCTCGGCCTTCTGGCGGCGATCCCGGCCGTTATCTTCTACAACAAGCTCAGCGCCGACAGTGAGCGCATCGTCGGCAACTACGAAAGCTTCGCCGACGAATTCGCGACGATCTTGTCGCGCCAGGTCGACGCCTGAGCCATGGGCGCCTCCGTCCAACAGGCAGGGTCGGGCGGCACCACACGCCGCCGTGGCCGCCGCCGCGCCAATCGTGTGCGGCCCATGTCCGAAATCAACGTCACACCCTTCGTCGACGTGATGCTGGTGCTTTTGATCATCTTCATGGTTGCCGCCCCGCTCCTGACCGTTGGTGTGCCGGTCCAACTGCCCGAAACCGCGGCAACCGCACTGCCCACCGAGCAGGAAGAACCGCTGACGGTCACGCTGACCGCGGACGGGCTGATCCTGATCCAGACGACCGAAACGCCGGCAGACGAGCTGATCCCGAAACTAAGGGCCGTTGCTGCCGAACGCGGGGACGACAAGGTCTATCTGCGCGCCGACGGCGCGATCCCCTATGCCACCGTTGCCCAGGTGATGGGCGCGCTCAACGCCGGCGGGTTCCGCGACATCGGGCTTGTCACGGATCAGGGCGGCCCTGACTTCGGCGCGGGCCAGGGCGGCTAGGCCCGGGGCGTGAAAACCGGTTTCTATATCTCAAGCGCCGCGCACCTGGCGCTGATCCTCTGGATATTGATCGGAGGGTTCGCCTTTCGCAGCGACCCGAACGAGGCGATCACCGCAACCGAGGTGTCGTTGATCACGCCCGACGAGCTTGCCGCCATCGCCGCCTTGCCGGAACCTCAGAGCGCCCAGGATGTCGCTGCGCCGGTTGCGCCCGAGGAGGCCCAGCCGCTCGCCGTGCCCGCACTACCGGAGGCTACCGCCCCGCCTGCGCCGCGCCCCGAGATTTCGCCGCCCGTCGAGGCCGAGACGGTGCCGGAGCCGCCTGATCTGACCGCGCCCGAGGCCGAAGTCAGCGACGCCCCACCGCCCGTGCCTACGGCGCCCGAGGTCCCCGATGACGTCGCGATCCTTGCGCCGCGTCCGCAGCCCGAGGCGCCGAGAGAAGTCCCGCGCGTCGCCCCAACGCCGGCGCCGGCACCACCGCCCCTGGCCGAGGAAGCGCCGGAACTGGCGCCGGGCGTGACCGAAACCCCCGATGCCCCGGACCCCGAGCCGGTCGAAGACGTGCCACCGGCCGCGCCGCCCGAGGCAACCACCGAGATCGTGACCGAGGCCGAGGACGAAGGCGCTGACACACCGCGCGCCACCGTCCGACCGCGCAGCCGCCCGGACATCGCGCCGATTGAGCGCCGGACCGCTGAGCGCCCACCGCCTGAACCGGAGCCGACGCCCGAAACCCCGCCCGAAACTGAAACACCCGCAAGCGACCCCCTGGCTGCTGCGATCGCGGGCGCGGTGGCCGAAGCTGTCGAAGCTCCGCGCGCGGCTCCCCAGCCCGCGGGTCCTCCGCTGACAGCGGGCGAGAAAGACGCGCTGCGTCTGGCGGTCCAACGGTGCTGGAACGTGGGCTCTTTGTCATCGGACGCGCTGCGCGTCACCGTGGTGGTCGGCGTCGACATGCTCCCCGATGGCAGGCCTGATGCCGCGAGCATCCGTATGATATCGTCAGATGGCGGCACCCAGGCCACCCGGCAGGCCTATGAGGCGGCCCGCCGCGCAATTATCCGCTGCGGCGCGCAAGGATTTGACCTGCCGAGCGAGAAATATGCCCAATGGCAGGAAATAGAGATGACATTTAACCCCGAGAGAATGAGGATCAAATGACTGCGCTTCGCCTGACTTGCCTCGCCCTTGCTTTCCTTTTCGCTATGCCCGGTCCGGGGGCGGCGCAATCATCGGGCCCGCTTCGAATCGAGATCACCGAAGGTGTGATCGAACCCTTGCCGATCGCCATTCCGCCCTTCGTTGCGGAAAACCCTGCAGCGGGCGATCTGGCGGGGCGGATTGCCGAAGTTGTGGCCGCCGATCTGGAAGGCACGGGGCTTTTCCGGGCCATCGACCAAGGCGCCTTTATCGCCCGCGTCGCGAGCTTCGATGCCGCGGTCTCTTACCCGGACTGGCGGGCGATCAACGCGCAGGCATTGGTCACCGGTGCCGTGACGGTGCAGGGAAACCGGCTTGATGTGCGCTTTCGCCTCTACGATGTCTTTGCCAACGCGCCGCTCGGCGAGGGACTTCAGTTTGGCGGGTCCACCGATAGCTGGCGGCGGATAGCCCATAAAGTGGCGGATGCGGTCTACAGCCGGATCACCGGCGAGAGCGGCTATTTCGACAGCCGGGTGGCCTTTATTTCGCAAACCGGGCCCAAAGGGCAACGGATCCGGCGGCTGGCGCTGATGGACTACGACGGCGCCAATGCCTCATTCCTGTCCGATGGACAGTCGCTGGTTCTGGCACCTCGGTTCTCACCGCGTGGTGACCAGCTGCTCTACACCAGCTACGAGACCGGTCGCCCGCAGATCTACCTGCTTGATGTGAACAGCCTGCGCCGCCGGGTTCTTGATGACCAGCCCGGCTCGATGACCTTCGCGCCGCGGTTCTCGCCGGACGGCAACACGGTAGTTTACTCGCTCTCAACCGCGGGCAACAGCGACATCTACACGCTGAACCTGGGATCGGGCCGCCGCACGCGTCTTACCTCGCAGCCCTCCATCGAAACGGCGCCCAGCTTTTCCCCAGACGGCAGCCAGATCGTCTTTGAATCGGACCGCTCTGGCACCCAGCAGCTTTATGTTATGTCGGCGGGTGGAGGCGAGGCGCGGCGCATCAGCTTTGGCGCCGGGCGCTACGGCACGCCGGTCTGGTCCCCGCGCGGCGATCTAATAGCGTTCACCAAGCAGAACGAAGGCCGCTTTCACATCGGCGTGATGCGCACGGACGGATCCGAAGAACGGCTACTAACGGCCTCGTTCCTTGACGAAGGGCCGACATGGGCGCCAAACGGGCGTGTGATCATGTTCACCCGTGAAACTAGGGGTGCGTCGGGTGCACCGGCGCTCTATTCCGTGGACATCACCGGCCGCAACCTCAAACGCGTGGCGACTCCCGTGGCGGCCTCGGCGCCGTCGTGGTCGCCGCTTCTTCCCTAGTCAATGGATTCCCAAAACGCCCCGGCGGTGGTAGGATCGCATCAAGCAAACCAAGAAGAAAACGGCAGGCACATCACATGACCAATCTGAAACCAATGTATGGGGCGGGCGCAGTTGCCATTGCGCTGTTTCTCGGCGCCTGTGCATCGACCACCAACGACCGCTTCGACAGTGCCGGCGCGGGCGGCGCTGTAGGCGCGCTCGGCTCGCCATCGGACCCCACAAGCCCCGCTTACTTCCAGCAGACTGTCGGCGATCGCGTACTTTTCGTGGTTGACCAGAGCACCCTGACGCCAGAGGCACGCGCAACCCTGGACGGGCAGGCGGGCTGGCTGAACAGCAACCCCGAGTTCAGCGTCGTTGTCGAAGGCCACGCCGACGAACGCGGCACCACGGAATACAACATCGGCCTTGGCGCACGCAGGGCTACGGCGGTGCAAGAATACCTCTTCACCCAGGGCGTGGCGCTCAACCGGATCGAGACGGTTTCCTACGGAAAAGAGCGACCTTTGGAGATTTGCTCGGACGAAAGCTGCTACAATCAGAATCGGCGGGCGGTGACGGTGCTCACCGCAGGGGCAGGGTTCTAGGAAGACGCAGGGATATGGCTGGGTTTTTGAGGATGGTCCTGACGGCGGCGCTGGTCGCTGCGTTCGGGACCGGTGTGACGGCACAGGACAACAGCGAAACGCTGGCCGACATCCGGCAGGAGCTGTCGGTCGTCTACGTCATGGTGCAGCGGCTGAAGCGCGAGCTCTCCACCACCACCGCGCCCAGCCAGCAAACCACCGGAGTCGGATACCTTCAGCGGATCGACGCCATCGAGGCCGAGCTGCAGCGCTTGACCGCCCATACCGAAGAGCTGGAAAACCGGATCAACCGCATCGCTGAGGACGGGACCAACCGGATCAACGACCTCGAATTCCGACTTGTGGAACTGGAAGGCGGCGATCTTTCGCAGCTGAAAGAGGGAACGACCCTCGGCGGAGAGGTGCCGGATACGGCGGTCGCCGTTCTTGAGCCATCCGAACCTAAGGGTGCAGAACTGGCAGTGGGCGAGCAGGCGGATTTCAACCGCGCGCTCAACGCGATGGAAGCCGAGGAGTTTGCCGAGGCGGTCCAGCAACTGGAAAGCTTTGGTATCACATATCCCGACGGCCCGCTCACCATAGAGGCCCATGTCCTGCGCGGCGATGCCCATGCGGCCCTGAGCGAAACGACCGAGGCGGCACGGGCCTATCTTGATGCCTTTTCGGGGGCCCCAAATGGTCCGCACGCGCCGGAAGCACTTTTCAAGCTTGGTATGAGTCTTGGAGATCTTGGTCAGAACGATCAGGCCTGCGTCACGCTGGCCGAGGTGAACGTGCGTTTCCCGACAAACGAGGTTTACACCGCAGAAGCGGAACGCAGCCGCCGGGCCCTGGGCTGCCCTTGAGCCTCACCGCCGCGGACCGAACCCGTATCGACGCCGGTTTCGACGCTGCTGAGGGTTCTACGATTGCCCTGGCTGTCTCCGGCGGCGGTGACAGTCTGGCGCTCGCCTTTCTCGCGCATGAGTGGGCGAAGAAGAGCGGCAGAGCCCTGGTCGCGGTCACGGTCGACCATGGGCTCAGGCCTGAGGCGGCCGGCGAAGCAAGGTCCGTCGGCGCCTTTTGTCGCGAGTTCTCCATTCCGCACACCATTCTGAAATGGCAGGGGTGGGACGGTGGCGGTAATTTGCAGGCGGAGGCCCGGAATGCGCGCCGCCGCCTGATAGGGCACTGGGCCGCCGAAGAGGGCACCCGAGACATATTCACCGGCCATACGCTCGATGATCAGGCGGAGACTGTCCTGATGCGTCTGGCGCGCGGGTCGGGCGTCGACGGTCTGGCCGGAATGGCGGAGCGGACGCAGGTCGACGGCGTGATATGGCACCGACCTTTGTTACGGGTCCGGCGGACGGCCCTGCGGGATCTTCTAACGCTGGAGGGGATCCCCTGGATCGACGACCCGTCGAACGAAGACACACGGTTTGATCGCGTCAAGGCGCGCCAGGCGCTGGCAGCGCTTTCCGGGGTTGGCATCGATGCCGAAGGTTTAGCCGCGACCGCTGCGCGCATGGCGCGGGCCAGGGCAGCGCTTGAGGCGCAGACCGCGCAACTGGCCCGGGCGGCCGCGCGTCTCGATGGCGGTGACGTACTTTTGAACTGGCCGGCGCTGGCCGGGGCAAGCGACGAAATCCGCAACCGCCTGGTTTTTCACGCGCTCTGGTGGGTCGTTGGGGCGGACTACAGGCCGCGGGCGCAGGCTCTCAATGTAGTTTTGAAGGCCATGGCGGAAGGCCGGAGCGTCACCCTCCAGGGCTGTATCGTCACTAAGCATGGCGTCGAGCGCCGTTTTGCACGCGAATTCAATGCGGTACGGGACACTGTTTCGACGACCGGAGAGGTCTGGGACGGTCGCTGGCATCTTGTCGGTCCTGGCGGACCTGTCCTGGAGGTCCGGCCGCTCGGCGAAACGGGGCTGCGGGCCTGCCCCGATTGGCGGGATTCCGGGCTGCCGCGTGCTTCGGCATTGGCGACACCGGCGGTCTGGGACGGCGCGCGGCTTGTGGCCGCACCACTGGCAGGATTTTCCAATGGATGGCAGGCGATTGACCAGCGCGCGCGAACAGACTTTGCCTCTGCGGCAATATCCGATTGAAGATAGCGTCTTAATCCTTATTTTAGGGGGAACCGCCGGCTTTCAGGTCCGGTAGCGGCTTTTCGGGAGATGCCACTTGGGCAACGCACGCAACATCGCATTTTGGGTCGTTCTTTTTCTATTGATCCTTGCGCTCTTCAATCTCTTCTCTGGCGGTCAGTCGACGATGTCGTCGAGTTCGATCAGCTACTCCGAATTCGTCGACCGGGTGAATTCGGGGGATGTCGCCTCGGCGACGCTTGATGGCGAGAAGGTTCTTTTCCGTGGCTCGGATGGCCAGAACTACGTGACCGTCAAACCGGAAGACGCTGAAATCACACAGCTGCTGATTGAAAACAACGTGCCCGTCCAGGCGCGTCCACAGGAACAATCGGGCTTCACAACGCTCTTGATGACCTTCCTGCCGTTCCTTCTGATCATCGGTCTCTGGATCTACTTCATGAACCGGATGCAGGGCGGTGGACGCGGCGGGGCCATGGGATTTGGCAAGAGCCGCGCCAAACTTCTGACCGAGAAACACGGGCGCGTCACCTTCGACGATGTGGCCGGGATTGACGAAGCAAAGGACGAGTTGGAAGAGATCGTCGAATTTCTTCGCAATCCGCAGAAGTTCTCGCGCCTTGGCGGCAAGATCCCCAAAGGCGCGCTGCTCGTTGGCCCCCCGGGTACCGGTAAAACGCTTCTCGCGCGGGCCATCGCGGGCGAGGCAGGCGTGCCGTTCTTCACAATTTCCGGCTCCGACTTCGTGGAAATGTTCGTAGGTGTTGGCGCCAGCCGTGTCCGGGACATGTTCGAACAGGCCAAAAAGAACGCGCCCTGCATCGTCTTCATCGACGAGATTGACGCCGTGGGCCGGTCCCGTGGCGTGGGCTACGGCGGCGGCAATGACGAACGCGAACAGACGCTGAACCAGCTGCTGGTTGAAATGGATGGCTTTGAGGCCAACGAAGGCATCATTATTGTTGCGGCAACCAACCGTCCTGACGTCCTTGACCCGGCGCTTTTGCGGCCGGGCCGTTTTGACCGGCAGGTGCAGGT
>JBCDED010000096.1:0-10852 GCA_039179985.1 Pseudomonadota bacterium | reverse complement strand
CCAAGACACCGGTACAGGCGTATCCCGGTCAACCCTGGCGGTTTTGGCAATACACGGCCACGGGCACTCTGCCCAACACCGCCGGATCGGTGGACATCAACGCCTTCAACGGCTCAACAGCCGAGTGGGAAGCCTGGTTGGACCGCCGCATGATCCGGTAGGGTCGGCGGGCGGGCGTCTTTGGCCGCGAGGCCAAACAGAGCCGCCCGTCACCCGTCCTTGCGGATCACCTCGTTCTTGGGATCATAGGGGCTGTCCTCAACCACCTCAGCATCCCACAACTGATCGAACATCTTGACCTTCAGCTTGGTCCCCGGCTTCGCCAAATCGGGCGAGACATAGCCCATGCCAATGGACTTCCCGAAAGCGACCGAATACCCGCCCGACGTCAGACGGCCCACGCGCGCGTCCCCGTCATAAAGCGCCTCGCGCCCCCAAGGGTCCGCGTCCTCGGGCCCATCAATCATTAATGTCACACATGTCGACCGCACTCCGATCTTCTCCATGGCGTCTTTGCCGTGAAAGTCCTTCGAAAGGTCCACAAATCTTGGCAGGTCCGCCTCGATCGGTGTCGCGTCGCGGCCAAGCTCGGTGCCAAAGGCGCGGTACGACTTCTCCTGCCGCAGCCAGTTCTGTGCCCGTGCGCCGACCAGCTTCATCCCGTATTTCTCCCCCGCAGCAACCAGTTGATCCCAAAGGTAGTTCTGCATCTCGATAGGATGGTGCAACTCCCAGCCAAGCTCACCGGTATAGGCCACCCGGATCGCACGCACCGGGCACATGCCAAGTTCAATGTCGCGATAGGACAGCCACGGGAACCGCTTGTTCGACAGGACGGTCGAAGGATCGGCATCCTTCACCAATTCGTTCAAAACATCCCGCGATTTCGGCCCCGCAATGGCGAAGACACCCCACCGGGTCGTCACATCTTCTTCGTTGATGCGCCCGAACTCAGCCTCCTTCTCCATGATCGCCTTGTAGAGGTAGTCCTGATCATACGCATGCCACGCCCCTGCTGACACGAGGTAGTAGTCATCCTCGGCCAACCGCACGATGGTGTATTCCGTCCGCGTGGTCCCCGCTGCGGTCAGCGCATAGGTCAGGTTGATCCGTCCCACCTTGGGCAGCTTGTTGGTGGTAAACCAATCCAGAAATGCGGTCGCCCCTGGCCCCGAAATCCGGTGCTTGGTAAAGGCGGTGGCGTCGATTAGGCCCACACTCTCACGGATCGCCTTGGCTTCATCATGCGCATATTGCCACCAGCCGCCACGACGGAACGACCGTGCATCATGGTCAAAACTGTCGGGCGCGTCCAACGGCCCATAGTAGTTCGGTCGCTCGAACCCATTCACGCAACCAAACTGCGCCCCCGCCGCCTTCTGCCGTTCGTATGCCGGGCCGGTGCGCAGCGGGCGGCACGCCTCCCGCTCCTCATCCGGGTGGTGCAGGATATAGACGTGCTCGTAGCATTCCTCGTTCTTGCGCGCCGCATATTCGGTCGTCATCCACGAGCCGTAGCGCTTGGGATCAAGCGAGGCCATGTCGATCTCGGCCTCGCCCTCGACCATCATCTGGGCCAAGTAGTAGCCGGTGCCACCCGCTGCCGTGATGCCGAACGAAAACCCTTCGGCCAGCCACATGTTCTGCAAGCCCGGTGCGGGGCCAACCAGTGGGTTGCCGTCGGGCGTGTAGCAGATCGGGCCATTGTAATCGTCTTTCAGACCCACGGTTTCCGAAGACGGAATCCGGTGGATCATCGACATGTACTCTTCTTCGATCCGTTCAAGATCGAGCGGGAAAAGGTCCGCGCGGAAGCTGTCGGGCACGGCATATTCAAACCGCGCAGGCGCACCGAGTTCATATGGCCCGAGGATCCAGCCCCCTCGTTCTTCACGTACGTACCACTTCGCATCCGCGTCGCGCAGCACGGGGTGCTCGGGGTTGGCTTTCCGCCAGTCCACAAGCGCCGGGTCGGGTTCGGTTACGATGTACTGGTGCTCTACCGGGATCGCCGGGATCTTGATCCCCAGAAGCTGTGCCGTTCGCTGGGAATGGTTGCCCGTGGCAGTCACCACATGTTCGGCTTGGACGACGACCTGCTCGTCCGAAGCCACGAGGTTGCCGCCTTTCTCCACCATCTTTGTCGCCGTGACTTCCCAGTGATCGCCTGTCCAGTGGTAACCATCAACCTGCCACTTGCGCTCGATCACAACGCCGCGCGCCCTGGCGCCCTTGGCCATGGCTTGGGTGACATCGGCGGGGTTAATGTAGCCGTCGGTGGGGTGGTAGATCGCGCCTTTCAGATCCTCGGTCCGCACCAGGGGCCAGCGGGCCTTGATCTGATCGGGCGTCATCCATTCGTATGGCACGCCGCAGGTCTCAGCCGTGGAAGCATAGAGCATGTACTCATCCATCCGGTCCTGCGTCTGGGCCATGCGCAGGTTGCCAACGACATAAAAGCCGGGATTGAAGCCGGTTTCTTCCTCCAGCGTCTTGTAGAATTTGATCGAGTAGTCGTGGATGTGCGTGGTGGCGTAAGACATGTTGAAGTAGGGCAAGAGGCCGGCCGCGTGCCATGTGGAGCCGCTGGTGAGTTCATCCCGCTCAAGAAGCATAACGTCATCCCAACCAGCCTTTGCCAGATGATAGGCAATTGAGGTGCCGACAGCGCCGCCACCGACCACGAGTGCTTTGACGTGTGTCTTCATGTCCCGCTTTCCCTTCTTCGATCGCTGCACAGCTTAGGCATTTGCGCCGGCAAGCGGCAAATGCAGCCGACCGGTCAGGTGCAAAAAGCGACGTTGTCGGCAATCACCCGCAGTGTCATCGGATAACACTCGTGTGGCCCGGTGCGCTTTTGAATAACCAGGCCGGTCTGCGCCATGGGAAGGGCACAAAAACGGGAACCAGCCAAATGAACCGCCTGATCCTTCTCTCCCTTTGTCTTTGTGCCGGATGCAGCGTCAGCCTTGGCGATTCCACCACCAACCGTCCGCCCACCACCTATGCCGCGGACTGGTCAGATTGGGCAACGCCACGGACTGCACCCAGGTCCGTGCCAAAGTCTGTGGCACGCTCTGCGCCCCGGGCGACGCCGGTCGCGCGGCAGTCGGTCCAGTGCACGCCGGATCGCGCCTACCGGTTCGGACGACGTGGCCAAGCCCTGCCGCGCGCCTGCCGGGCTGGCAACGCCTCCCGCCAGGTGGCGGCCTACCGCGCGGGACGGTCTTACCATGATCTTGGCACGCAGATTGCCGCGCTTGAAGCGCGCGAGCGCCGGGTTGTGCGCGAGCTTCAGGACCAACCGAAGCGAAAAAAGAAGCGCCGGGCGGCCCTGAAGGCGGACCGGGACAGGATCCGCAAGGACATCGCACGCATCAAAAGGATGCAGCGCGCAGTCGCCTTGCCCTATTGAGCGGCGGGCGTGCCGGTGTAAATCCGCTGCCAGTCGTTCGCCATGTCGACGATCAGCCAGCCAAGATCGGGGCCCTGGTCGAGCCCGTCGTTCAGGCGCCCAATGTGGCTGTCGCGATCATAGGCAAACTCGCGCTCGGCATCGGTGTGGTGCACCAGAACGCCTAAACGCGGACCGGCGCCCGCCGTGGTCCACCTGAGCATCTGAAAATCCCCGTCCGAGTTCCCCACAGCGATGACGGGTCGTTTGCCAATGTGCCGGTCGATACCGATGGGCTTACCCTCCTTATCGTCGACAAAAGCGATGCCCGGTGTCTTGACAATTTCGGGTCCGGCCTCGCCATCGGTAAACTCTGTCTCCATCATCGACCCGATGATCTGATCGGGCGCAATGCCATAGGCTTCCTCTGAAAAGGCGCGCATAAAGTGAATCCCGCCGCCCGAGACGATGAACGTCTGGAAGCCTTCGTCGCGCAAATAGCGCAGAAGTTCCACCATGGGCTGATAGGTCATCTGATTGTAGGCCAAGCCGGTGCTGGGGTGGCGGGCCTGGGCAAGCCAGGACAATACCTCTTCTTGGTAATCCTCGACGGACACCCCGGCGTGGGTAGCGTTGATGACCTCAAGGATTGCATTGTCGCCGCCTTCCGCGACCGCCGCCAGGTCACCGTTCGCCGCCGCTTTGAGCGCGTCGGAGCTCAAAACCGACGGGTCAGCCGCCGCCATGTCGCGCAGGCGGTCCATGGCGAAGATAAGTTGAAAATAGACAGGTTGTTCCGCCCAGAGTGTTCCGTCGTTGTCGAAAACCGCGATCCGGTCAGTCCCGGTGACGTAGCCATCGCTGGCCGGATTGGTAACCGACGACACGAACTCGATGATCCGGTCCTTCGCGTCGCCCTCGCTCCAGGAAGGCAGGGGATCGGCGAGCGCGGGAATGGTCCAGAGACAGGCGATAACGGACAGATAAGCAAATGTGTGGCGCATGGCAAAGCTCCAAGAAAATCAGCTGTCCAAGCGATAGCACGGACAGCCGGTTTTGGAGCCAGTTTCTTCCCTTCGTCAACCCGTGGCGTAGGACGACACAATTTCAACCATGCGTTCCACCGACAGGATTGGCGGCATGATCGTCAGGAAGTCACCCGATCCGTCGAGCAGATAGATAAAGCTGCCATGTGCAAAGATCTCGCCGTATCCGGGATCGGTGAAAACCACTTCTTTCTCAACCGAGTAGAGATCGTAGACCTTCTGCAGCTCTTCTTCGGTGCCGGTCAGGCCTACGAAATCGGAGTGCATTTCCTCAAGCGGGGCGCCGATGGTTTCCACCGTGTCCCGCTTGGGATCGATGGTGACCATAACGGGGGTCAGAGAAAGCCCGTCTTCCGCCAAAAGATCCGCCACCTCTGCCATCATGGGAAGGGCGACCGAGCAGATCGCCTCGCAATTGGCGTAGCCGAAGAAAAGAAGCTGCAGGTTCCCGCTCGGATCGACCTCAGTCCGGGTATCGCCTTCCTGATCGGTCAGTTCAAAAGCGCCGCCGATGTTAACCGGGAACGGCAAACCGCCGGTCAAACCGGGGGCTGCGCCCGTCTGGGGCTGCGTCGTGCCATCGCTGGCAAGGGCCGTGCCCGTCAGGGTCAGTGCGAACGCACCGGCTAAAGCTGCCCTCACTGAAAAAGCTCCTCGATAATTACCTGATCCTGTTCCAGCCCAAGACCGAAGTATCCTTCGCGCTCGATCTCTGCCAGGACACGGGGGTCGCGCCGGAACCATGGCCCTTTCCCCTCGGCCTGGGGGTGCGCCTCTGCCCATTTCTTTGTCCAGCTGTTCGCCTTCGTCCATTCCTCGGTTCCAGCGGGGCGGATTGTCTGTACAAGGTATATGTTCTTCGCGTTCAAGTACTCGTCTTCGATAAGCAGACCGTCGACTTCCACAACCTGATTGCAGAACGGCAGAAGTTCCTGAACGGCGCCGGTAAAGGCTGGCTGGCTGTTCTTCATCGGCAAGATCATGACATCATCGACTGTGCGGATCAGCGTCAACTGGCGGCGGCCATCGCCGCAGTTTTCGGGGCAGTCCCCGGCCAGTTCGCAGAGCGGATCCACAACCCGGGCTTCGAAGAAGGCCGGGATTTCGCCATAAAGGTTCCACGAGCGGGCGTTCGAGCCTTCGGAGAAATCCTGCGCCGCGGCGGGCCCGGCGAGAAGAGCGCAAAGGGCAGCGAAAAAGCGTTTCATCGGCGTCACTCCTTCGGTTCGGGAACTGCGAAACCAGGCACGACACCGAAGTCGAGGTGGTTTTCATTTGTGATGTCCAGGTCGTCGACGACCTTCTCCACGACGATATAGTTGATGCCATCGCGCACGTAGAGCATTCCGTCGGCGGTGATTGTGTGGCTGGCAAAGCTCAGCTGTGTATCGCCGGATGCGGAACTGTCGTCGCTCTCGATCTTAAGCACCATGTAAACTGTGCCGTCCTCGGCGAGGAGACCCACCGGAATACCGCCGGCCGAGCACCAGAGCGCGCAGGTGTGGTGGGCTGAACCGACGACCGCCTCCGGACCGCCCATGACGCCCGAGAAGTAGCACCAGGTGTCGATGGCTTCACCGGTTACAGAGATACGTTCGCCTTCGGTGGCTGCGGTCGCGGGCATGGCGCCCAGTACCGAGAATGCCGCCGCGACGGCCAAGGTTGTTCGCATGAGATCAGCCCCAATTAGGCAGTGGAATGTTAACGCAACGCAATCGTAGTCAGGCTACCGGTCAGGACAAAATCACAAGACCGTGGCAATGCCGCAACCGGGTTTGTCAGCCCTGACGGGGTTCCGGTGCATCGAGCCAGGCGTTAATGATCGCGACCAGCGGCGCACGCGTTTGGGAGAAATAGCCGAACTCCAACGGGACCGGACCGCCATCGGTCAAAAGCGCAAGGCGTTCCATGCGCGTTTCTTCACCCCAGTGAGACTGAAGAGCCGCACGTTGGATCTGGCGCAGTTCCATCACGTCATCCCGCCCACCGGTCACGCGCGCAATTCGCCGAATCAAGTGCCCGCGTCGCCGGTCAAAGGTCAGGCGCTGGAACGGAAAACAGTACCACGCAAAGACCATGATTCCGGCGCCCAGACCAAAGACCATAGCCGCCTGCCAAAATCCATCGGTTTGGCCAGAGAGAACGGCGATCATCGCGCCTGCGCCCATCAACCAGACGGTCAGTGTCCAAAACACGGGACGGTCTTCGATCACGAGGCAGTCGTAGGAGTTAGACACCAGTTTCATGCCGCCCGCGTAACTGGGCTTTCGGACCAAAATGTGGTGCCCGTCATCCGTCCCATTCGGACTTGGGGAAATCCACATGGATGTGGATGCCGTTGGGGTCAAAGAAATTCACCTGGACAACCGGAATGCCGGGAAAGGTATTGACCGTGTAATCGACGTCGAGGCTGTCCAGCTTAGCGACAAACTCGGACACACCCGTGGCACTGAACGCGAAATGCTCCAGCGAAAGGTCCTGGCCCGCGACGGGGCTGCCTTCTACACCTATCAGGTGCACCAGCGCCCGGTCGCCAAGGTAGAGCCACGCGCCCGGAAAGCCGAAGTCTGGTCGCTCGCCCGGAACAAGGCCCAAGACCTCGCCGTAGAACGCCACCGTTTCGTCCAGCCTGGCGGTGCGGACATTCACATGATCAAAGGCTTGAAGCGGCATGGCACCCTCCCGGACTTGCGCGTCTCCAGCATTGCCTGCGTCTTCCGCAATGGCAAGCTTGCCGGGCGACTGCGCCTGCGCCTAGGCTCGCCAAGACACTAACAGTGTGAGGGAACCGATGATTGGGTTGATTATTTCATTGCTTGTGGGCGCCGTGGCGGGCTGGCTTGCCGGGCAGATTGTGCAAGGCGGCGGCTTTGGCTTCGGGCCGAACATGGTGCTTGGCATTGTGGGCGCCGTGGTCGCAGGCCTGGTCCTGCCCGTCATCGGGATCGGCGCAGGCGGCGGGATCATCTGGCGGATCATTACCTCCACGATCGGCGCGCTGATTGTGCTGGTTCTGGCGGGGATCCTGCTCCGGCGCAGCTAGGTCAGACCGCGGGCGCCATTGTGCAATCGCGGAACTTGCGGACCTCGGGTGCCGCACCAGCGAGGCTGACGTTGATCTCGTCGGCCCCGAGGATCGCCGTCGCCGTGTCGTTGAACTCAAGCCCGTTCAGTACATTACCGAACCCGCGGTCCGTCACCGTCAACGCCCGGCCCGCGTCGGAGTAACTGTGCCGGTCGGTGGAGATTGTCAGATCGCGAACGCCGCTGAAACGCAGCGCAAAGACCGGCGCGTCGATCCAGGCACCGGACCGCCGGGTGATCGTGATCCCGTAGCGTGCGAGACCCGGCACATAGGACACCCTGACGGCGGCATCCGAGCCGTCGTGGGTCAGCAGGCAGACCGTGCCCTCGGTGGAAAACTCCCAAGCTTTTGCCGGGAGGGCGGTGAGCAGCAGGAAAATGACAAATCGCATCTCGGTGACATAGGCGGCATCGACCGGCTGGCCAGCGTTCAGAGCCGCAGGATCAGAGGGCAGTGATCCGAGACCTCGGGCGCACGGACAATCTCGAACCCCCTGACCCCCTCCGGCCGGTTGACCGCCATGTAGTCGGCAAAGCGGCCGGGTTTTTCATAGTGCGACGTGCGCGTCCCTGTGTGCCCACCTGATGTTACCAGTTCCGTGAACCCGGCCTCGGCGATCAGCGCCAGCGTTTCGCTGTCCGGCTCCACGTTGAAATCACCGCAAAGCACCGTTGGGTCGCCCTGCTCTGTGACCGAGGCCGTCAGCGCCAGAAACCGCTGCGCCTGTAAGGCGCGCTCGGGCGTGTCCATCTTGCCGCGTAGGTCGCGTAGCCCGTGCATATGAGCGATCGTCACCGCGCGGTCCGCGGCATGATCGTAGACCCGCACCGCATGGGCACTGCGCGAGCGGGGATGGTCACCGTAGCCATGGGCACCGTAGTCCTTGTGCACGAAGCCCTGCGCCTGATGGGTCACCGGCAGATCGCGGCGCACGAAGGTGGCGAGCCCCCATTGCGACGGGACCTGAGTGTCGTCGTCCCAAAGCACCCCTTGTGCCGCCGGGCAGAAGATGGCCGTGTGCCCCGGCAGGGCGCGCGCCACCTCGTCAAAGAAATTCGCCCGTTGGGGCAGCACGTGGTCGCCGTCGCGATAGGTTAGCCAGATTTTGTCCGTGGCCGGGGAATGCACGACCTCTTGCAGGCAAAGCACATCGGGCGCCGCCCTCGCCAGATAGGGCAAGAGCACATCGCCCAGCGTCCCGCCCCAACCGTTCAGACACATGATTTCCATGGGGCGGGTATAGCGGATGGAAGGGTCCGCGCCCATGGACCTTTCAACGAGTCGGGCTTTGCCTTTTTTGCATCGGCCAGCAGGGCGCGCGCCTGCCCACGGGATGGTACGGGAACGGCTGATCTGCAACACTTTATGGCAGCAATGCCATCTTGCGTGGCCTCGGCGCGCCCAAACCGCAAACGTGTCGGCCTGCCGGGACGGACTGGTGCTCGCCCGGCGCCTTCGGCATGATGCCGGGTGGAATGCAGAACCTTGGGCCTTTGGGCCTTACATCGACTTTCTCCGCCGCTTCACATTCCCGCCCCGTTGCCCGGCGCGACCTGCGGTGCTCCGGCCTTGTGACTTCTGGGCGGCTTCTGAGGCGGCTTCCACTGCGCTTTGGCGCGCCAGGGGGTCGTCGGCGACGGTCAGTTCCACGGATTCCAAGCGCTTGATCTCATCTCTCAGGCGCGCCGCCTCTTCGAATTCGAGGTTCTCGGCGGCCTTGCGCATGTCGGCGCGCAACCCGTCCAGCACAGCACTCAGGTTCGCACCCGCTTGCGGTGCGTCGATCTTGGCGGTTACGCGGGACATGTCCGTGTCGCCCTGGTAGAGGCCCGCCAGCACATCCTCGACATTCTTTTTCACCGTCTCGGGCGTGATCCCGTGCGCCTCGTTGTAGGCCGTTTGCTTGGCGCGGCGGCGGTTCGTCTCGCCAATCGCGCGCTCCATGGACCCAGTGATCCGATCTGCATACATGATCACGCGGCCCTCGGCGTTCCGCGCCGCGCGGCCGATGGTCTGGATGAGAGAGGTTTCCGAGCGCAGGAAACCCTCCTTGTCGGCATCAAGGATCGCCACCAGCCCGCATTCGGGAATATCGAGCCCCTCGCGCAGAAGGTTGATCCCGACAAGCACATCAAAAGCGCCAAGGCGCAGGTCGCGCAGGATCTCGATGCGTTCCAAAGTGTCGATATCAGAATGCATATAGCGCACGCGGACGCCCTGTTCGTGCAGGTATTCGGTCAGGTCCTCAGCCATGCGTTTGGTCAGCGTCGTGGCCAGCACCCGGAACCCTTTCTCGGCGGTTTTACGGATTTCATCCAACAAATCATCGACTTGCATTTCCACCGGCCGGATCTCAACCTCTGGGTCCAATAGCCCTGTGGGCCGGATCACCTGTTCGGTGAAGACGCCGCCCGTCTGCTCGATCTCCCATGCTGCTGGAGTGGCCGAGACGAAGACCGATTGCGGGCGCATGGCGTCCCATTCCTCGAACTTCAGCGGGCGGTTGTCCATGCAGCTGGGCAGGCGGAAGCCGTGCTCGGCCAGTGTGAATTTGCGCCGGTAGTCGCCCTTGAACATACCGCCGATCTGCGGCACCGAGACGTGGCTTTCGTCCATGAAGACGAGTGCATTGTCGGGGATGAATTCAAACAGCGTCGGCGGCGGCTCGCCCGGGGCGCGTCCTGTTAGGTAGCGCGAATAGTTCTCGATCCCGTTGCACGACCCTGTGGCTTCCAGCATCTCAAGATCGAAGTTGGTGCGTTGCTCCAGGCGCTGGGCCTCCAGAAGCTTGCCCTCGTTGACCAATTGGTCGAGTCGCTGGCGCAGTTCCTTCTTGATGCTGAGCATCGCCTGATTGAGCGTTGGACGGGGCGTCACGTAATGCGAGTTGGCGTAGATGCGCACGCGGTCGAATGTGTCAGTCTTCTCGCCCGTCAGCGGATCGAACTCGGTAATGCCTTCCAGTTCCTCGCCGAAAAAGCTCAGCCGCCAAGCCCGGTCTTCCAGGTGCGCCGGGAAGATTTCCAGCACATCGCCCCGAACCCGGAAGCTGCCGCGCTGAAACGCCTGGTCGTTGCGGCGGTACTGCTGGGCCACAAGATCGGCCATGATCTTTGACATCAAGAAAGACGATACGGTCGACCAGCGCGAGCTGATCCGCAAGCTTGTCGCGCTGCAATACAAACGCAACGATGCAGCATTTGCGCGCGGAAATTTCCGCGTGCGGGGCGACAATCTGGAACTGTTTCCCTCGCATTATGAGGACATGGCCTGGCGTATCAGTTTCTTCGGGGATGAGATCGAGGAGATCAGCGAGTTCGATCCGCT
>JBCDED010000095.1:0-11092 GCA_039179985.1 Pseudomonadota bacterium | reverse complement strand
GCGCTGCATCCCCTGACCGACAAGCACATCAACCTGTCGCAACTTCTGGACTATTTCCTCGGGCTTGTGCCGCTTGTTCGCCATTCACTGTCCTCCGTTCTCCAAACATAACGGTGGACCTAATCAGACGGGGCATTCCACTGCCCTGAGCGGCTGCGGTCCTACCTGCAAAGACTGCCGAAAGCGGGCGCGCATATCCTTGCGAAGAACCTGACGCAGCCCCTGCAAAAGCGCGCAGTCCAGAAGGCCGTGGAGGACGTGAGGGAAGCCATAGGTGTGATGCGCGGCCCTGATCGTCTGGTGATCCACGGGTGGCGCTACACCGCCGCCGTGCAGCTTGCAGAAGCCGGAGCGAGCGACCATCAGATCCAATCCGTGACCGGCCACCGGACACTTGAAATGGTGCAGAAGTACCGCCGCAAGGCCGGGCAGAAATCAGCCTCGAAGCGCGCGCAATCGCGCCGGGAACAGAACAAAAACGAAACGTGAAAGTGCCAAATAAAGTGCCAAAAGCAAAAAACAGATCAGCGACCACAAGCGGCGTCCATGGCTATTTTCCCAATCTTTTCAATATGGTGCGGGTGGAGGGACTTGAACCCCCACGCCTTGCGGCGCCAGAACCTAAATCTGGTGCGTCTACCAATTTCGCCACACCCGCGCGGGGCCGGACTTAGCAAAGCGGTCCGCGGGATGCGAGCGAAAAAAGGCACAGTCCGGAGAAAGCACAGGTCCCGGACAGAACCGTTGTTCTTCCACAACTAAATCCCGCTAGACTACACCCATGGCCGTATACACCATATATGCGCTCGGTGCCTCTAACATCGAAGTTTCGGACAGCGGGTCGCTGTCGGGGATCACCCAGGGCGACGCCTCGCATCTGGAAGGCCGCACGATCACCCTTCTCGACAACGACTGGGAACCGATCGTCATTTCGGACGACGAGACGAATTTTGCCGACAACGACGGGAACCAGCGGCTGGAAGGGGCGCAAAGCTTCGACGGCACGGCCTATGCCGACAACCTGCGCATCGAAGCGGAATACACGGTGCAGGTGACAGATGGCGTCAATACCTACACGCTCATTGGCTTCAACATAAATGAACCCGGGTTTTCGCCGGCCTACGGCACGGTGGAGGGACTTGCCTTTCTCGACGAATTCCCGCCCATCGGTGTGCCGCTGACGGTGCTGCCCGGCGGGGCCAGCGAAGGGCCGGGCAACAGCGGGGCGACGGCGGTCGGGCCACCGGATTTCGCCACCCCGCCCTGTTTCACGCCAGGCACGCGGGTGCGGACGCCCATGGGCAGCCGTGCCATCGAAACGCTGGGACCCGGCGATATGGTCAGCACGCTTGACGTAGGTCCTTGTGCGATCGTTCTGGTGGCCGCGACAGAAATCACGCGCGACCGGCTGAGGCAGGACCCAGAGGTACGTCCGGTGATTGTCCGCGCCGGCGCGCTCGGACCGGGGCGACCATGCCGGGATATGCGCGTCTCGCCGCAGCACAGGTTCCTGATGCGCGGCGGGTCGGTCGAATTGCTGGCCGGAACATCCGAGGCGCTGGTCGCCGCTAAGCACCTGATTTGCGGCACCGGTGTGCGCCGTGATGATGGTCTGGAGCCGGTCACCTACCTCCACCTGATCCTGAAGGCACACCATGTGATCTTTGCCGATGGCGTGGCGACCGAAAGCTTCCTGCCGGGGCCGGAAACGCGGCGCGGGCTCGATACCGCGACACGTGCGGCCCTCGCCCGGATCAGCGACCGCGCCGACTGGCCCCCCGCCAGGCTACCGCTGCGGCGCGGTGAAGGTCGGCTTTTGCGGACAGGCTCAGAGATCGAGCGCACGGAATACCTTCGGTAGTTGCTCGGGCAGGTCCTCGGCGATCAACCCTGGCCCAAAGGTCAGCGCGCATTCCACGTGCAGCCAGGCGGCGATCTCGGCGGCCTCGAAAGGCTTCAGTCCCCGCGCCATTAGCCCCGTAGCGAAACCCGCCAGGACATCACCGCTGCCCGCCGTGGCAAGCCAGGGCGCTGCACGGTCCCGGCTGGCAGAATGAATGGCAGCCCCGCCGCCCGGCTCCGCGATCACGGTTGAATCGCCTTTCAGCAATACCGTGCAGCCTGCTCGCCGCGCTGCTGCGCGCGTGGCGTCGACCCTTGAGTAAGCCGGGCCAGATGTGGCGGGGTCGGCGAACTGCGCGGCAATGTCGGGGAAAAGGCGCGCGAATTCGCCCAGATGCGGGGTCAGGAGGCAACCGGAATGGAGGCGAGAAAAGAGCGCACCGGGATCTTCGGCAAAGCTGGTCAGTGCATCGGCGTCGAGCACCGTGGCCCGATCCGCCGCAAGCGCGGCGTCCACGAGGGCGACCGTGGATTCTCCTACCCCGAGACCGGGACCAAGGCAGAGCGCATTGAGGCGTCCATCGGTAAGCGTATGCTGCAGGGCTGGCGCATCGGCGATACTGAGCACCATCACCGCATTGAGCTGCGCGGCATGCTCGGTCTGCGCCTCCGGCGGGCAGCCAAGCGTCACGAGACCCGCCCCAATACGGAGTGCGCCACGGGCCGCCAACCGCGCCGCGCCGCCCTTGCCCGGCCCGCCCGACAGGATGAGCGCATGACCGTGGTCGTATTTGTGCGCACCCGGCAACTTCTCGAGATCTACGTCAACGGGCGCGTCCACCAGGGTCAGCGCGGGGTCCGGGCCGGACTGAGACAGCCCGATATCGACCATCCGCAGCGTGCCACAGTGAAAAGGCCCATCTTCTAGAAAATGGCCGGGCCGTGGCCTGTGGAAACTCACCGTCAGGGACGCATAAACGGCGCCGTAGTCACTTTGCAGGACACGTCCGCTGTCCATACACAGGCCCGACGGTGCATCGACGGCGACCAGGCGGCCGATTGTACGGCCAGACGTATAGAGTGCGGTGAGCGGTTCCATCAGGTCGGTGCCGAGCGCCCGGGTCAGACCTGCCCCGAAGAGCGCATCGATATAGAGATCCGCCTCTGCCGCGGCGACGGCAGCGCCATCCCATGGCTGCACCGGGCCAAGGTCCACCCATCTGTCATGGTTGAACCTTGCGTCCGGTGGCAGCTTGCCCACATCGCCGCAGAAAAACAGATTTATGTCCCAATGTTGCTCTCTCAGACGCCTGGCAATGACGAAACCGTCGCCGCCGTTGTTGCCCGGACCACAAAAAATAACGGCCCGCTGGGGCGCCTTTCGAAACTCCGGCCAGATTTCAAAGATTGCGTCCACAACACCTTGCCCCGCGCGCTCCATCAGGTCGCGCCCTGTGGCGGCACCGCTCGCCATTGCGCTCCGCTCGATGGCGCGCATTTGTGCGGCTGTCAGCAATTCAATCATGGCGGCAGCACTCCTGCATCCTCATATCGCACAAAAAATGCGCATATCGCCCTCTTTTTGGGCGGCTTTTGTGGAATCGCTCCCCCCGCCGACGGTGCGTCAACCCTATCCAATTGTAGCCCTCGTGCAGAAGTGGTCTCACCCGCTGAGGGAGCGCGAGGTCCAGGGAGTCGCAACCACATGAAAAAGATCGAGGCAATCATCAAGCCATTCAAGCTCGATGAGGTCAAAGAGGCACTGCAAGACATTGGAGTCCAAGGGTTGAGCGTAATCGAAGTCAAAGGCTTCGGTCGTCAAAAAGGCCACACGGAACTCTACCGCGGTGCTGAGTATGTTGTCGACTTCCTGCCCAAGGTCAAAATCGAGGTCGTACTGCCAGACGATCAGTTGGAGGCCGCGCTCGACGCGATCACCGATGCCGCAAAGACCGAGAAAATCGGCGACGGCAAGATCTTCGTCTCTTCCGTAGAGCAAGCGCTGCGCATCCGGACCGGCGAGTCCGGGGAAGACGCGCTCTGACACACCCGCATCAACCAACCTTAAGACAACCACGTTAGAAGTAAGGTCCAAGCATGAGCAAATCTGACGTTCTCAAGACCCTGAAGGATGAAGAGGTCGACTACGTCGATATCCGCTTCACCGACCCGCGCGGCAAGCTGCAGCACGTTACCGTCATGGCCGATCAGGTCGACGAGGACTTCCTTGAAGAAGGCTTCATGTTCGACGGTTCGTCCATCGCTGGCTGGAAGTCGATCGACCAATCCGACATGAAACTGATGCCGGACACCGACAGCGCCTACATGGACCCGTTCTTTGCCGAAAAGACGCTCTGCCTGCACTGCTCGATCCTCGAGCCAGACACTGGTGAAGCCTACGAGCGTGACCCGCGCTCGACCGCCGAAAAGGCTGAATCCTACCTCAAGTCCAGCGGCATAGGCGACACCGCCTATTTCGGACCGGAAGCCGAGTTCTTTCTCTTCGATGACGTGCGTTTCTCGGTCGAGATGAACAAGGTCAGCTACCAGGTCGACGCGCTCGATGCGTCCTGGAACAGCGACACCGAATATGAGATGGGCAATATGGGCCACCGCCCTGGCGTCAAGGGCGGCTATTTCCCCGTTCCGCCCGTGGACGACGGCCAGGACATCCGGTCGGAAATGTTGTCGACGATGAAGCGCATCGGCATGAGCGTTGACAAGCACCACCACGAGGTGGCGTCGTGCCAGCACGAGCTTGGCCTCATCTTCAACAGTCTCACGACGCAGGCCGATGAGCTTCAGAAGTACAAATACGTCATCCACAACGTGGCCCAGGCCTACGGTAAATCGGCAACTTTCATGCCAAAGCCGATTGCCGGCGACAACGGCACCGGCATGCACGTGAACATGTCGATCTGGAAAGACGGCAAGCCGATCTTTGCAGGCGACAAATACGCAGATTTGTCGGACGAAGCCCTGTGGTACATCGGCGGTGTCCTAAAGCACGCCAAGGCGCTCAATGCCTTCACGAACCCGTCCACGAACTCTTACAAACGCCTGATCCCCGGTTTTGAGGCCCCGGTTCTGCGCGCCTACTCGGCTCGTAACCGCTCGGGCTGTGTTCGGATCCCTTGGGCAGAAAGCCCGAAGGCCAAACGTGTCGAGGCCCGTTTCCCCGATCCCGCGGCCAATCCATACCTGTGCTTCGCTGCGCTTCTGATGGCCGGTCTTGACGGCATCAAGAACAAGATCGATCCGGGCGCGGCCATGGACAAAGACCTTTACGATCTGCCCGCCGAAGAACTGGCAGGCATCCCGACGGTCTGCGCCAGCCTGCGCGAAGCCATGGAAGAGCTGGAAGCCGATATGGACTTCCTTCTGGCCGGTGACGTCTTCACCAAGGACCAGATCGAAGGCTACATGGAACTGAAGTGGGAAGAGATCTATGCCTACGAGCACACGCCTCACCCCATGGAATTCAAGCTTTATTACAGCTGCTAACGCCCTCCCCGTTGGTGACTGAAGATGGGCGCCCCATTTCGGGCGCCCATTCTCTTTATCTGCCAGCCCCCATACGGTCCGCGCCCGGATAGGTATACTAAAGTACAATTGACAGGCGACTGGTCGTCTTCCTTATTCTGTCATACCGGAGGGACCGGTTGGGGACGGAAGACGGACGGGACGGTATGGCCTTCGGGTCTGAAGTATCACGGCACCTCCTTTCGATTTACGACGCCGCATTCTCGGCGGATCGCTGGAACGAGGTGATGGAGGCCCTGGTCGCGGGAACATCGGCCAAGGGAGCGCTTCTCTATGAGACCAGCAACGCCCGCGACATCGCCTATAGAGTCAGCGCACAAAGCCATCTGTTCCACGAAGACCCCGGTGTTTTGGCCGAATACGATACACTGATCCAGTCCGGTCGGGGGTCGGGCTTTGACCACGAAGGTGTGTTGCGCATGCATGCGACCGCGCCCTACACGCCGAAAGTGGATTTTGATTTCTGGGAAGAGGCCGACTTTCGATCCCGGCCGGAGGTCCAGTTCACCCACGCGCGCCTTGGAACCTTCCGGCGCTTTTTCTTCAATGCCTCCGAGGACCCGCTGTCCTATTCCGGCGCGATCTTTCACTACGACCGGGACCATGGCGCGCCGCCGGACCACGACCTGGCCTTCGCAGCTCAGATTGCCCCACATCTCGGTAAATCGCTGGAGCTTGGTCGGATCGCCTTTGCCCTGCGCCAGCGGTACCGTGCCGTGCTCGGTGTCCTCGACCGGATCGAACTTGGGATCTGCATTCTGGACGAAGGCGGGCGGCTGATCCTTTCGAATGCCTATGCCGACGATCTGCTGGAAACCCGAGACGCCCTTCAGCGCACGCGCGATGGCCGGTTGATCTGCCATGATCCCGAAACAACTGAACGGTTGCTTGACGCGGTCTCGCGGATCGCCCGCACGGCGTCTGGCGAAAACGACGATGTCGCCGAAGAGTTGCCGCTTCCCAAGGTCTCGGGCGGGGATCCGCTTTTGGGTATACTTGCGCCCCTGCGCGACGCCGACGCGGAACTGGAAGTGGGATTGTCCGGCGCCATTCTGACAATTGTCGACGCCCGCCGGTCAATCACGCTCCGTGTAGAACCATTTGCAGCGGCCTATGGCCTGACACCCACCGAAACGACCATCGCCCGCGGCATCTTCGAAGGGATGTCAAATCCGCAGATCGCCGACGCGCTCGGCGTCAGCCCGGAGACCGTAAAGTCTCATGTTTCCTCGGTTTTTTCGAAAACACGTAGTCAGAGCCGTGTTACGCTGGCCTGGCGTCTGTTTCAGTTTTCCCCACCTGTTTCATGAATTAATGCCGCCGCATCCCCCGAACGGGGGATGACGCAGGCAGCGCCTTGGGGCCACGGTCGGCCTGGTGGTATGCCCGCATCCGCCGCGCTGCCGGGATTGGACGCTGCGACGCAGTTCCGTGAGTGGCTCCATCAGCCTGCGGTGATAGAGTAATGGGCGGACCCGGGTTCTGAGGGGGGCCCGGAACTGGATCATGCGCACGCACTCCTGCTTGGCCATCGTCCGCCCATTGCCTATCGCGCCCGAATTGGCGGGAACCGCCCCGCATTCACCCATCAATTTCCGCGCGGGCGCCTCAATCTACTCCGGTTTCACCGTCACACTGTTCTCAGTCGAAGAGACAGGACAGTGACCCATGTACGAGTTAATCCTCTTCATCGCCCTTCTATCATCGCTGATCGGATCGGCCCTCGACCTCTATGGCGACTACGCCAAACAGCTTGCCGCACGCAGGGAAAAACTGCAGGCCCGCAAGATGGCCGCAGTGCAGGTCCGAGCTGCCGTCGCCACCTGACCCACCGCCTGCGAATCTGGTAGCGCGACGCACCAATCTTACCGGCGTCCTTTGGTCGGCCCTTTGGGCCGAAACCCGCCTGCAGTCTACAGGCGCGACGTCCTCTGCCCCGCGCCTGCCGCAGTTGTCTTGCGGAAACGCGATAAAATTCCCCTTCATTCATAGGGGTTTATCGGCCTTGTTGTCGGTCAGGCACAGCGCGCCCAAGCTTTGCCATATTTCCGCCATGGGATCGGCGCGATGCGTTTGCAAACTGTGGACAATGACGCTCGGTCAGAGTTTATGTCGCCGATTGAGGCAAGTTAGGTAAAGCACGAAGAACAGTGTCCACCGTACAGGCAACCCTCCTTTACAGACTGGTCCCGGAGCTTGATTTCGATCTGCTCCGGGCCAGTTTGCGTGACCTTGCAGGCGGACACGGCCTGCCCGTTTCGGGCGCCACACAGCAACGGACGGATGGGCTGACGCTCAACGCCCTGCCCTTTGAGATTACAGTCAGCACAGGCGCCTACCCTTTGGCGGCCGCCACGTTCAACGGCGCCCTGAGCGGCGCCATCGACCCCGCCGAACGGGGCCCCCTGGGAGAGATCATCGCCCACCACGGCGGCTTTCTGAAAGTGATCGTCCGCGACACCGGCGAAGCGCGCGTGAATGGCGAACAACCCTCCAAGGGCGCCGCCGCACGCCGACGCGCACAAATTCTTGGACAGGATGTCGTCCGCATTCTTTGCAGCATGGCGCAGCCGCTGGCCCTGCATTGGCACAGCGCCAACCGGCTGGCCTTGCCGAATGGCCTGATGGCCTCGCGCCCTGGTACGTTGCACCTGCCGCTTTGCCTGCGGCCACGGGCGACCTCAAGCCAGATCGACGATGAGACTGCTGGCAACATGGCGCAGGCCATCGAGGGCACCGAAGCCGTACTCGGCAAACCCGTACACGTCATGTCGACCCGCATGACCCAAAGCCAGATCATGGCGCTAGCGGAAGCCTTTGTTGAACGCTGCCTTGAAAGCGATACGCGCCCACGTGGCGGCGCACGCTTCGTGGACCCCTCAGGTCACCGCGTGCGCGTGGTCAACCTGGCCCCCGGCAAAGAGTCCCCCGCCGGCTTGATCGCCCTGATTGAAGAAGAGCAGCCCGACAAGGTAGCCGCGGGCAACCTTTCCCTTGCGCAGCAACCCAACCCCATTGGCATAGAGCCCCCTTCCCCGCGGGTGACACCGGAACGGACACGCGCCGTGGGCGCGGCCACAGCCCGTGCCCGGCAGGCAATCAGAGCACGCCTCAAAAGCTCCGAGGCCGGAGCCCCTGAAACCCTGCCGGATGCCGTTGCCGCGCCAAAGCCGGAAAAGGCTCGCTCGCAAATGCCTGGCGCGATGGACGATATGTCCGTGGAGGAGCGGCTGCGCTCGGCCTTCCGCAAGCGCTAGGGGTGCGGCGCAACCATCGTGTGGATCGAAAAGACAACCGCGCGTGTCGCGGGAAGACGGATTAGGTACTGGCGTTCCGATCTCAGGTACGCTGCCGCGCCGTCCCGGCCGTGTGACGCCCTATCTGGTAGGAACAGCTCTGGGGTACCGTAGCTCAAGGCATTGGCACGCCAGAGCCCCTGACCAGCCCGGATTCCGTCAAAAAGCCTTTGCACCCGGCGCGCAATGTCGCTGTCGTAGGGTTGCACAGGGGCGTGGATCGCGGTCAGCGGGCGCCCGAGTTTTTCCGACAGACGCCAGCTTGCCGGAAAACAGAGGACAGCCGCAGTCATCACATGTTCGTCCGATCCTTCGGGCTTCTCTAGGATGCAGAAATCCTGCTGCGTCAGGCGGCCAAGCGTTTTCAGCGGACCTGAGGCGTACAGGTCAATCTCAGCGCCGTCGGGCCGGATGACCCCGGAGTCCACGGCCCCATACCCGGGGTCGCGCATAACCGTCCCAACCACCAGATCGAAGAGCTCACCGATAGCTGCCTGGGCACCTTGAACCCGTCCCAGGACCGCCTCCGGCATCTCTTGCAGCAGGCTGTCGCGGCGCGCCATCTGGCTTGCGAAGGCCGCGTCGCGGAGAAGCCAATGGGCCATATCCAGCGGTTGCGTGCCCGGCAGGGGACGTGCGGCGGCCGCCAACACCTCGCCCGGGATCTCTGGCAAAAGCGACGCGCTGTCGTTCACATCATTCCGAGAGGATGCGCGAGTAATGGACAAGCCCCCAGTCTACGAACCCCTCCTCAATGGCCTTCCACACCTTCTCGAAGGCCGACGGCGCGAGCCCGGTTTCCGCCGCAATCTCTGCAATGGTCCGGCGGCCGTCGATGGCCTTGAGCGCTTTTGCCGATTGCCGGGGCAAGACGAAGGGACGCTGCCCCTGGCTGGTCTTCAGGTTCAGACGGCGGCCCTGCTCGATGCCTTCGGCAAGACGCTCGACCGGAACGCCAGCGCGCAGGTGCGGCACCGCATCCTTTTCCCATTTGGCTACCGCCTTGCCGGCACGGGCCTCGGGCGCGACGTACAGCGCGTGGCGCGACATGCAGCCCGACAGGTTTTCGGCCAAACCCCGCCGCGCGGTCACATCCAGGGATTTCGGCGGATGCACACCGGGCGGCAGATAGGTGGCCAGTTCATAGGCGCCGGGCTCGGTGAACGAGGTGATCCCAAGCCCCGCGGCGGCCAGCGTTTCGGTCAGTTCAGGCACCGTATAGGCGCGGTCCTGAGAATGCAGGAGCAGGTCGTAGAACCCCGCGTCCGACTGCTTGTGGTCCACCAGGCGCGGGTTGCGTTTGAAGGGATGGCCTTCTGGCACCCGCTCGAAAACGCTCTTTCCGGCCTTGAGACGGTCCTTTGGCGACATGCCGTCAAAGAGCTCTCCGAAGGCTTTCTGCAAGGGGTAGACGCCGCTTCGTCCGAGGGGCGCGTAGACCATCATGCCGATCCCGCCCTCCGGCGAAACCGCAGCCGCCAGCGCATCGAACCCTGCCTGCGGCTCTGGCAGATGGTGCAACACGCCCACACAATCGATGTAGTCGAAAGGCCCCATGGACGCTGCGTCAAGCAGACTTCCTGTGACAAAGGTGATCCCCTTCAGCCCGCGCGCCTCTGCCCGCGCTTCGGCGATGGCCCGCGAGGCTTCGGAGAGGTCGATGTAGGTGATGTCATAGTCTTTGCCCGCCCCTGTTAAGAGCTGGGCCAGCATGATAAGACCGTCTCCGGTGCCGCCGCCCGCTACGAGGGCGCGAAAGGTTCCCGACCAGTCACGCCGCCCTTCGAAAAGGCAGTGGTCGATCTCCACCGGTTGCGATGGCGACCCCATGATCAGCCGTTTGGCTTCGTCTTTGGGGTCCCGCTCCGGATAGGGATAAGCTTCGTATTGTTCGCGTACACTGCTCATGGTGTTCTTGCCCCGCTTATGCATTTCCACAGCCAGTTTCGCGACGCCACCCGTCGCAATCTGACCTTCGCGCGTTTCCCGCGACATTAGACTGACCGCGCAGGAAAAGGGAATGCCGATGAATACCCATTACCGCGACGCCCGCAAAATCGACCCGACCCGTGGCCAGACCCTGGGCGACGGAACGCCCAACGACGCCAACCGGATCGAAATCGGACCGACGCGACTGGCATTCCGCGAATGGGAAGAGGCAGGGCTGGAGTTGCCGAACCTTGCAGAGATGCGCCGGTACCGTTGGCAAAGGCTGGTGGACGGGATCGTCCGGCGCGACTACGGCGGTCTTCTGGTCTTTGATCCCCTGAACATCCGTTATGCCACCGACAGCACCAACATGCAGCTCTGGAACACCCACAATCCGTTCCGGGCCCTCCTGATCTGCGCCGATGGCTTAACGGATGTTCAGGGGATCAAAGACCAGAAGACCGCCGTAGTCGCGCCGGACG
>JBCDED010000094.1:0-11266 GCA_039179985.1 Pseudomonadota bacterium | reverse complement strand
GTCCTTGCCAGCATCGAACTCTTCATTCAGATGCGCCTGAAACGCCGCTTTCATATCCTCGATCTCGCCCTCGGGGATCAGGCCATCCTTGACCAGACGTTCCGTATAGAGCGACAGCGTAGTCTTATGCGTCTTGATCTTCTTGTACATGATCGGGTTGGTAAACATGGGCTCATCGCCCTCATTGTGACCAAACCGGCGATAGCAGAAGATATCCAGAACCACGTCCTTATGGAATTTCTGGCGGAATTCAGTGGCCACCTTTGCGGCATGCACCACAGCCTCGGGGTCGTCGCCGTTCACGTGGAAAATCGGCGCCTCGACCATCAGCGCAATATCCGTCGGATAGGGGCTGGAGCGGCTGAAATGCGGCGCAGTGGTAAAGCCGATCTGGTTGTTCACCACGATATGCATCGTGCCGCCGGTCTTGTGCCCGCGCAGGCCGGACAGGCCGAACCCCTCGGCCACAACACCCTGACCGGCAAAGGCCGCATCGCCGTGTAGCAGGACCGGCAAGACCGCCGTGCGCTCGCTGTCCGAAAGCTGTTCCTGCTTGGCCCGCGCCTTGCCGAGGACGACCGGGTTCACCGCCTCAAGGTGCGAGGGGTTGGCCGTTAGGCTGAGGTGCACGGTATTGCCGTCAAATTCGCGGTCCGAAGAGGCGCCAAGGTGGTATTTCACATCGCCCGAGCCGTCCACGTCTTCGGGCTTAAAGCTGCCGCCCTGGAATTCGTTGAAGATCGCGCGGTAGGGTTTGCCCATCACATTGGCCAGCACGCTCAGGCGGCCCCGGTGGGGCATGCCGATGACGATCTCTTCGACGCCGAGGGCACCGCCGCGCTTGATGATCTGCTCCATCGCCGGGATCAGGCTTTCGCCGCCATCGAGGCCAAAGCGCTTTGTGCCCGTGTATTTGACATGGAGGAACTTCTCGAAACCCTCGGCCTCGACCATCTTGTTCAGGATCGCCCGGCGGCCTTCGCGGGTGAAAGCGATTTCTTTGCCGTAGCCTTCGATACGCTCCTTCAGCCAGGCGGCTTCCGCGGGGTTCGATATATGCATGTACTGAAGCGCGAAGGTGCCGCAGTAGGTCCGCTTTACGATCTCAAGGATTTGCCGCATGGACGCAATCTGCAGACCAAGGACATTGTCGATGAAGATCGAACGGTCCATGTCAGCGGCGTCAAAACCGTAGGACACCGGATCAAGCTCGGGGTGGGGCGTCTGGTCGCGCATCCCAAGCGGGTCGAGATCGGCGACAAGATGTCCCCTGATCCGGTAGGCGCGGATGATCATCAGCGCCCGGATACTGTCGAGCACAGCGCGTTTGACCTGTTCGTCGCTCAGGCTGACCTTTGCCTCGCTGGCCTTTTCGGTGATTTTCTGCGCGATCTCGGCAGGTTTCGGGGCGTCCTTGCCCTTGGCCGGCGCTTCGATCCATTGCCCGTCCAGCGCTTGGGTCAGATCGTCGGCGGGAACGGGCGGCCAGTCTGCGCGCGCCCAGCTAGGGCCCTCGGCCTTTTGTTTGACGTCGAGTTCGGCGTCCCCCAACTCGCGGAAGAATGCTTGCCAGGCTTCATCCACTGCAGTGGGGTCCGAGGCGTAGCGCGCGTATAGCTGCTCCACGTATTCGGCATTGTGTCCCTGCAGGAATGAAGAGGCCTTGAATATGTCGTTGGGGCTCTGTTCTGTCATGGGGTCACCTCACTGGGATTTGGACCGTATGGGTTTGCACCTGGCTCAGATGGCGAAACCAGCCAGATGATCTTCAGTATGGACAGCGCGATGATCGCGCCGATCGCAACGAGCAGGCCGACAGCACCGAAGACTCCTGCCAGACTGCGCAGCGTGCCTTCCGGAAGACCGGCGGCATCCAGCGCCGAGAATCCGATGACACCGATCATCAGGCCGAACATGGTCAGGAAAGCCGCGACGGCAGGCAGTATGACGTACCAGCCGGGGCGGCCCGTGTCCTGCATCCGCCGCCAGCCTGCCGCGAGCATCGGTAGAAAAAGAGCGAGGCTGACCAACACGGTCACCGGGTGGCGACCCGCGTCCGATGTGTCGAACCCGAAGAGCGTGCCGTCGATTACCTGGGCCGCCACGGTGAGGAGCGCGGTGAAAAGATAGAACCACCAGTACTCAGGCCGGGTAGCTCGGCCGGAAAAGTCGATGTACTTGGATAGACAAGTGCGGATGGCGTCAGTGAAAGACATGGCAGGCAATCCCATACTCAAATCGGTGGAGCGCGCCGGAAACGGCGCGCCTGCGGAAAGCTTATACCGATTTGCCTCAAGCACTAGGACCTCTAGCCGATTGCCTTGATGACCGCCTCGCCCAGGGACGCCGGGTCTTCGGCCACGACGATCCCGGCCGATTTCATGGCCTCGATCTTGTCTTCGGCGCCGCCCTTGCCACCGGCAACGATCGCGCCTGCGTGGCCCATGCGACGGCCCGGAGGTGCCGTGCGCCCGGCGATGAACCCAGCTGTCGGTTTCCAGCGGCCCTTTTTCTTCTCACTCGCCAAAAACTCTGCCGCCTCTTCTTCTGCCGAGCCGCCGATCTCGCCGATCATGATGATCGCCGTCGTCTCGTCATCGGCGAGGAACCACTCCAGCACATCGATGTGCTCGGTGCCCTTGATGGGGTCGCCGCCGATGCCGACGCATGTCGATTGGCCGAGACCCACATCCGTGGTCTGCTTGACCGCTTCGTATGTCAGCGTGCCGGACCGGCTCACGACACCAACGCTCCCGCGCTTGTGAATATGGCCGGGCATGATGCCGATCTTGCAGGCATCGGGCGTAATTACCCCGGGGCAGTTCGGCCCGATCAGCGTGGTTTTCGACCCTTCGAGCGCCCGTTTCACTGCCATCATGTCAAGAACCGGGATGCCTTCGGTGATGCAGACCACCAATGGGATCTCGGCATCAATCGCCTCCAGGATCGAATCCGCTGCAAAGGGCGGCGGCACGTAGATCACCGAAGCATTCGCGCCCGTTGCGGCCACCGCTTCGTGGCAGGAATTGAACACCGGCAGATCGAGATGGGTCTGGCCGCCTTTGCCCGGCGTGACGCCCCCCACCATTTTGGTGCCGTAGGCGATGGCCTGTTCGGAGTGAAATGTCCCCTGGCTTCCGGTAAAGCCCTGGCAGATCACCTTGGTGTTTTCATCGACGAGTACGGACATGGGATGTGCCTTTCTTGGGCTCAGGTCTGGGCGTTTTGGTCTTGGACGGGATGCGCAGGGCAAGCGGCTGCTGTGCCAGTCCCGGTATAGTGAAGAAAGTATTTTCGACTGCGGGCATTGCGTAGGGATCCTCGACTAGGCGCCAGCGTAGACGGCGCTGACGTACCTATTGCCGTCCGATGCGACACGAAGAGTGATATTTTCCGCAGGAACAACGCTTAGGAACGAGGTCACTCGCTCCTCAGACTCAGTGCTCACGAGCACGAGCGAGCAACGGTCAGGTAAGCGTTTGATCGAGAGATTGTAGGTTTGGTGGTAGTAGGTCCCGAAGTCCGTGTTAAGCGCAAACCCCAGGGCCGACGCCGCTTCATCTGGCCGATCGGTCCTGCAAAGAGTGGGCATGAAGCTAGCCGCCTCCGAAAGCGGTGCCAGTTGCGAACCTGGCCCGATATTGGGACCACGGATCAGGGCGGAAGCCGGTGGGGATTCTGGCGAAGAGGCCGGCGTACAGGCGGTAATGGCAACAGTGGCCAACAGGGCTACGACCACTCTCAGGAAATTCAACATACGGGGGCCTTCTTCGTAAGCAGCACCTGCACGTTGTCATCCACGGGCAGGGTCATTTTGTTGATGAGATTGGCGGAAAAGCCGAGGCGGCCTGCGATATCCGTCAGCGACTGGAGCGTGAAATAGTTCACGTGGTCGGGCCAGCGGAAGCCGCACCATTTGGCGCCCTGAAGCTTGCGGTTGAGGCTGCCGAAATTGGGCACCCGGATGAACAGCTTGCCGCCTGGCTTCAGGGCCCGGTGCGCGCCTTCGAGCGTTCGTCCCACTTGGGTTTCGTGTTCGAGGTAGCTGTTCATCAGCACGCCGTCGAAGAAGTCCGGCTCGAAGTCCCAGATTCCATCGGCGCCCGGCGCCTGCACACAGTAGCCGCCGCGCGTGCGCATATGCGCATCGGCGTGGCGGTGGAGTTCGGTCGACAACTCGATCCCGAAGGGCGTGATCGGTGGCGGCAGGGCCTGCCCGTGGCCGCAGCCAACATCCAGCACCTTGCCCGGCCCGAACCACTTCAAATAGGCGTCGCCGCCCCACCGGTGGCCATCTGTCTTCAGCGCCCGGCGCAGCTTGCGATTGGCGCGCGAGGTCCAGCTTTTCTTCTGCCGGGTCTTGCGGCGCTTTTGTGCGGTCTTCTCAAAGGCGAAGTCTTCCTTCAGCGCTTCGTATTCCGGCGGGTTCTGAAGATACACAAAACCGCAGGGGCTGCAGGTCACGATGTGCCATGGGTCAGGCGAGTAGCTCTCCAGCCCCTCGGCCTGGTCCGCCCCGCAGGCGGGGCAGGCGCGGTATGTGGTGGCCTGCGGCATCGCTGCGCGCCCTGTGTCCTTAGCCTTTGACCGCTGCCACGATTTTCTGCGCACCGTCCTTGAGGTCGTCGGCGGCGATTACGTTAAGGCCGGAGGTGTTGATGATCTCCTTGCCTTTTTCAACGTTCGTGCCTTCCAAACGCACCACAAGCGGCACCGACAGCCCGACCTCCTTCACCGCGGCCACAACGCCCTCGGCAATCACATCGCAGCGCATGATGCCGCCGAAGATATTCACGAGGATGCCTTTAACGTTGGGGTCGGAGGTGATGATCTTGAAGGCTTCGGTGACTTTCTCCTTCGTCGCGCCGCCGCCCACATCGAGAAAGTTGGCAGGCTCCGAGCCGTAGAGCTTGATGATGTCCATGGTTGCCATGGCCAGGCCCGCGCCGTTCACCATGCAACCGATTTCGCCGTCAAGCGCGATGTAATTCAGATCGTACTTCGAGGCGGCAAGTTCCTTTGGATCTTCTTCGGTCTCGTCGCGCAAGGCGGCAATATCCTGGTGGCGGTAGACCGCGTTGCCGTCAAAGCCCATCTTCGCGTCGAGACACTTCAGATCGCCCTTGTCTGTGATGATCAGCGGGTTGATCTCCAGCATCTCCATGTCTTTGTCGACAAAGAGCTTATAAAGCGTCCCCATCAGTGCAACGCACTGCTTGATCTGCTGACCTGTGAGGCCGAGCGCAAAGGCGATGCGGCGGCCGTGGAACGGCTGGTAGCCGGTAGCAGGGTCTACGGAAAAGCTGAGGATCTTTTCCGGCGTTGAGGCCGCAACCTCTTCGATATCCACACCGCCTTCGGTCGAGCAGACATAGCTGATACGGCTGGTCCCGCGATCCACGAGCAGGGCAAGGTAAAGCTCCGTTTCGATGCCCGAGCCGTCTTCGATGTAGACACGGCCAACCTGCTTGCCCACGGCGCCGGTCTGGTGTGTGACCAGGGTGCGGCCGAGCATCCGCTTGGCCTCCTCCGCGGCCTCTTCCACCGATTTGGCCAGGCGGACGCCGCCCTTTTCACCGGCATCGGCCTCCTTGAACTGGCCCTTGCCGCGGCCGCCTGCGTGGATTTGCGCCTTCACCACCCACAGCGGTCCGTCGAGTTCGCCTGCGGCGGTCTTGGCATCTTCGGCGCGAAGGACGACCCGCCCGTCGGAAACCGGTGCGCCGTAGTCACGCAGGAGGGATTTTGCCTGGTACTCGTGGATGTTCATGGAGCGGTCCTTCGCTGTGTCTGAGCTTGGACCCCACTAACCACATTCGGTGGGCGGTCTGAACGCGTTTCTGCCGGGAAAGGGTGGAATAGGCATTTTTTGCCAGTTTTGTGATCACAGGAAATTATCGTGTGATCACAAGAGGTCAAGTGGGTCGAATCATCGACCGCGGGCCGGGCTGTGCCGCCCCCTCAGGTGAGGCTGCTATCGATACCCTTGCACGCCTCGACAAGGCCTTTGACCGCGTCGACGGATTTGTCGAACATCGCCTGCTCGGCCTTGTCGAGTTTGATATCAACGATACGCTCGATACCGCCGGCGCCGATGATCGTCGGAACCCCAACATACATGCCTTTCAGCCCGAGCGCGCCGTCGACATAGGCCGCACAGGGCAGGAGGCGCTTTTGATCCTTGAGGAAAGCTTCGGCCATCTCGATGGCGCTGGAGGCCGGGGCGTAGAACGCCGAGCCCGTTTTCAGCAGGCCGACGATTTCTGCGCCGCCGTCGCGGGTGCGTTGCACGATCGCATCCAACTTGTCCTGCGTCGTCCAGCCCATGGTCACGAGGTCGGGTAGAGGGATGCCGCCAACGGTCGAGTAGCGCGTGAGCGGCACCATGGTGTCGCCGTGGCCGCCGAGGACAAAAGCCGTGACGTCTTTCATCGAGACGTCGAATTCAAGGCTGAGGAAATGGCGGAAACGCGCGCTATCCAGCACGCCAGCCATGCCGACCACCTTGTTGTGCGGCAGACCTGAAAACTCGCGCAGCGCCCAGACCATCGCATCGAGCGGGTTGGTAATGCAGATCACGAAGGCATCCGGCGCGTTGTTGCGGATGCCTTCGCCCACGGCTTTCATGACCTTCAGGTTGATGCCCAGAAGATCATCGCGGCTCATGCCAGGCTTGCGCGGGACCCCGGCGGTGACGATGCAGACGTCGGCGCCAGCGATATCGGCATAGTCTGTGGTGCCCTTCAGCGCCGCGTCGAACTTTTCGACAGGGCCGCTTTCGGCAATGTCCAGCGATTTGCCCTGGGGTGTGCCGTCGGCGATGTCGAAAAGTATCACATCGCCAAGCTCTTTGAGCGCCACCAGATGGGCGAGCGTGCCGCCGATCTGTCCGGCGCCAATCAGGGCAATTTTAGGTCGTGCCATGGGAGGTCTCCGTTTCTTCGGGTCGCACGCGGCTTATCCACTTGCGCGCGTCTTCGCAAGCGCAGGCTATGTCGCGGAAGGGCATGGGCAAGCCGCCAAGGGCCCGTTAGGACGGTATTACCGTGAGGAATGCACAAGCGAAATGCCGGAACTGACACCCCTTTTCTTTGCCATGGCGATCCCTGCAGTGGTCTTTGCCGGGATATCTAAAGGGGGGTTCGGGTCGGGGGCCTCCTTTGCTGCTGCGCCGTTTCTGGCGCTCATCCTCGAGCCTGCCGTCGCCCTGGGACTTATGCTGCCCTTGTTGATGCTGATCGACGTCGCGGCGCTCAGAGTTTACTGGCGACGATGGAGCCGCCGGGATGCCACGCGGTTGATCATCGGCGCCTTGCCGGGCACGGTCCTGGGCACAATCCTGATCGCGCGGGCGGACGGCGATGTGTTGCGCGTGCTGATCGGCGTGGTGGCCCTTGGCTTCGTGGCCTACCAGATCTCCGCTCGCTCAGGGCTGTTCCGCCCGCGCGCGCGTCCCTGGGGGCCTTCTGTCGGGATCGGGACGGGCGTTTTTGCAGGGTTCACCAGTTTCGTAAGTCACGCCGGTGGCCCGCCCGTGGCCGTCTATCTGCTCAGTCAGGGCCTTTCCAAGACAACCTATCAGGCCACGACCGTCATCGTCTTCACGGTGGTCAATGTCATGAAGGTCTTGCCCTACAGCTTTCTCGGGATTTTCTCGGCTCAGACGCTCTGGGCCGACCTTCTGCTTGCACCCTTTGCGCTGGTTGGCACCTGGCTTGGGGTGCGCGCCCATCACATGGTGTCCGAGCGTGTGTTCTTTGCGATCACCTATGTGCTTTTGACCCTGACCGGGACAAAGCTGATCTACGACGCGCTGGTCTGAGGGGTCAAAGATCGGCGCCGGCCGGCGTCAGATCTTCCTCGACTTCCTCATAGGACTGCCCCGAAGCGACAAGGCACGTCATGCCGTTCGGAAGTGTGACGGTAATCGTCCACGTCCCCGAGTCTTCGCTGGCAAACATCTCGATCACCGAGTTGTTGGCGCCGAGACCGATCATCTGGCGGGATTCGCCGTAGCCTTCGGAAAGCCGCTCGACGATTGCCGCGCGCTTGCCGCAGTTGCGGTTTTGCGCCTCGGCCGTGGGTGCGAAGGCAAGAAGCGAGCCGAAAAAGAGCGGCATGGCATAGTCTGACATCTGCATCGTCTGTCCTTTCGGTGCGGCGCAGGGACACTGTGCCCGGCAGAGTGCCGTGGCCTGTCCGTGGCCGGGTGAGGCGGCCGGACCAACGTCGCGAAATCGAGCTGCGATCCTCCGGCTTACCCCGAACCCTGTCAGCGAGGCGCCAAATATTGGTTAACGGAGCGTGCGTCGCTCGATTTTTAGGTAAACCGGCCGGACCCCGGGCGCCGCTGCGCTGCAGAAAAATGTACTTGGCAATCCGTTCAAAAAAGGCCACCCATGCGCAAGAAAATTACCAAGCGGTGTCTCATGGATAAGCTCTCCCGCCCGTGGCGGTCCGTCCTCTACATTCCCGGTGACAAGCCGCGCGCCCTGGACAAGGCTCGGGGGTTGCCGACCGATGCCATCATCTTCGATCTCGAAGACGCCGTGGCGCCCGATGCAAAGGACGCCGCGCGCGCCAGCCTGGGCCAGGCGCTAGCCCAGGGGGGGTACGGTCCGCGCGCCGGAATGGTCAGGATCAACGATCTTGGGTCACCCTGGGGACGGGCAGACCTAAACGCCCTGTCGTCAGCCCGGCCCGAGGCGATCCTGCTGCCCAAGGTGGAGACTGCCGAAGACGTCGCCGCGCTCGCCGCCCTGATGGACGGCTCCGCCGGTTTCAGCGACACCGCGATCTGGGTAATGATGGAAACGCCCGCAGCCATCCTGAACGCCGGCGCCATTGCCTCTGCGCCCCGTGTGGCGGGCATGGTAATGGGCACAAACGATCTGGCCAAGGACCTCAGATGCCAGGTAAATGCCACTCGCAGCGCCCTCCAAATGACCTTGCAGACCTGCGTCGTGGCTGCGCGCGCCGCGGGAATCGTGGCTGTCGACGGGGTCTACAACGCCTTTCGCGATGACGCGGGCTTGACGGCGGAATGCGCGCAGGGCCGGGCGCTCGGGTTCGACGGCAAATCCCTGATCCACCCGGCGCAGCTGGCGATCTCAAATGCCGCCTTTGCGCCATCGGCAGACGAGATCGACCTCAGCCGTCGCCAGATCGAGGCCTTTGAAGAGGCCCAGACCGCGGGACAGGGCGTGGCCGTGCTCGACGGCCGCATCGTGGAGGCCTTGCATGTCCAGACAGCCCGTCGGATCATCGCCCAGTCAGAGGCAATCGCAGCACTGGAGGCGTAGTGGATTTGCTGAAGTTCGGGGTCCTTCTGTGGATCCTAGCCCATTGGTTCAAACGCATCGCGCCTGGCCTGCGCGCCCGCATGGGCGACAGCGGCAAGGCGGTCGTCGCGGTCTTGCTGCTGGTTAGCCTTGTGATGATGGTCATCGGCTACCGGCGCGCCGATTTCGTAGTGGCCTACACCCCGCCCGCCTGGGGCGTGCATCTCAATAATCTTCTGATGTTGCTTGCCGTCTATCTCTTCGCAGCAAGCGGCGCCAAGACCTGGGTCGCGCGCAAGATCCGCCACCCGATGCTGAACGCGGCCATCGTCTGGGCCATCGCGCATCTCTTGGTAAATGGGGACTATGCCTCGCTTATTCTTTTCGGTGGCATCCTCGTCTGGGCCGTGGCCAGCATCTGGCTGATCAATCTGCGCGAACCCGAGTGGACGCCGCCCGCGCCTGTGCCTGTGGCCAAGGAAATCCGGACGGCCATCATCGCCGTCGTAGCCTATGCCGGCATTGCCGCCATCCACTGGGGGCTGGGCTACCCGCCATTTGCCTAAGGGAGACAACCGTGCAGATTTACCGCTTCCTCTCCGAAGATGACACCTCGGCTTTCTGCCACAAGGTCAGCGCCGCGCTTGACACGGGCTGGCAGCTTTATGGTCCGCCGACTTACGCGTTTGACGCGGCACGGGGCGTCATGCGCTGCGGGCAGGCTGTGACCAAGCACGCGACCGGGCGATACGCCCCCGACATGAAGCTGTCGGACCAGTGAGCGGAAAAACCAACGTCGGGCGGTTTTTCGAGGACTACCGGCTCGGCGAAGTGATCATCCACAGCGTTCCGCGGACCCTGTCGGGCGGTGAGCGGGCGCTTTATCACGCGCTCTACCCGGCGCGGCACGCGCTCCAGTCCTCCGACGACTTTGCGCGCGCCTGTGGCTTGCCCGCGGCGCCCTTAGACGATCTCATCCCGTTTCACACGGTTTTCGGCAAAACGGTCCCGGACATCTCGCTCAATGCCGTGGCGAACCTCGGATACGCCGAAGGGCGGTTTCTGCGCCCTGTCTACCCGGGTGAAACCCTGAGGGCGGTCTCGGAGGTCATTGGCCTGAAGGAAAACTCGAACGCCAAAACCGGTATTGTCTGGGTGCGGACGCGCGGGTTGTCGGGCGACGACTGCGTTCTGGAGTACGTCCGCTGGGTGATGGTGCGCAAAAGGGACCCAGAGGCACCCGCACCCGCAAGCACAGTGCCCGAACTATCTGACGCGGTGGCCGCCGCAGATCTGGTGGTACCGGAAGGCCTGAGCTTTGCCGGCTACGACTTTGCGCTCGCGGGTGAGCCCCATCGCTGGGGCGACTACGCCGTGGGCGAACGGATCGACCACGTGGATGGCGTGACCGTGGAGGAAGCCGAGCATATGATGGCGACGCGGCTCTGGCAGAACACGGCGAAGGTCCATTTCGATGCTACGGTCCGGCCCGATGGCAGCCGACTGATCTACGGCGGCCACGTGATCAGCCTCGCCCGCGCGCTGTCCTTCAACGGGCTCGCCAATGCGCAGATGATCGTTGCAATCAACGCAGGCGCTCATGCGCACCCCTGCCTGGCCGGCGATACCCTGCGCGCCTGGTCGGAGGTGCTGGATAAATCTGAAACCGCCGTGCCCGGCATCGGTGCGCTGCGGATCAGGCTGGTCGCCACCAAGGGCGCTCCCTTCGACTTTCGAGACGCGGATGGCAAGTACCTGCCGGAGGTGCTGCTCGATCTCGACCACTGGGTTCTGATCCCGGTTTAGCCTGTGCAAGGGGGACCGCAAGGCAATCTGATCCGTGCGTCTGAGAATGGTCGCGCTCCTCCCCTTGCCCGCCTAATCTGACCACATGCGCGGCGCGATTCTTGCCAGTTTTCTGTCCCTCGTCCTTTTGGCCGCCCCTGTTCGGCCCGCCAGCGCCTGCGATCTGGCGCTGGCGCTGG
>JBCDED010000093.1:0-11377 GCA_039179985.1 Pseudomonadota bacterium | reverse complement strand
CGGAGCGCGAGATGCTGCAAGCCGCCATCGACAAGAGCCAGGAACATGTGACCGGCACCGTGCGGCTGAAGCTCTACAAAGGACTTGGCCGGACCGTGGGCCGCTGGTCGGAACACTCGCTCTATTCTGAAGAGCACGTAACGTTCGAGGATGATGCCGGCGCCTATGACCAGAAAGACGCGCAGGGCTTTATCAAGCTCAACGCGCTCAGGCTTCGGCTGATCGCAATGCGCAACCGCAGGCTGGGAGGATAAGCCCGATGGAAGAGGACGAGGCCGAGCTTTTCATCGAAGCACAAGACAGGGTCTGGTCCGATGTCATTGCAGAGCTTTCGGCAGGAAAGAAAACGACGCATTGGATGTGGTTCGTCTTTCCGCAACTGGCGGAACTGGGCAGCTCGCCCAATTCCCAGCTCTTCGGACTGCACGATGTTGACGAAGCGCGCGGATACCTGGCACATCCGGTCCTCGGCCCACGGCTTTTGGAAGCGACCCGGCTTGTGTTGCAGCACGGCGATCGCACCCCAACAGAGATCATGGGCGAGGTGGACGCGAAAAAACTGCGGTCGTCGATGACGCTCTTTGCCATGGTGGGGGGCGCAAATCCGGCGTTTCAGGCAGTAATAGACACATTTTATGCTGGCGAGCGCTGCCCGCTGACCCTGAAGGCCACGGCCTAGACGCTAAAATCGCCGTCCCTCAGAACACGCGCCTTGTCGTCGGGCTGGCGCAGGTCGATCCGCACGATCCGCCGGGTCTGGTTACCCGCGACCACGCGGCGGTAAAAGAACTCGGTCTCGGTGAAATTCCCCGGCGTCATGATCCAGCGGACCATCTGCGACGTCAGGCCCTTGTAAGGGGCGATCAGATCCATAATCCAGAGGTTCGGGCCCGACCGCCAGGCGTCTGGATCCAGCGTGCCGCCCGCCACCAGCCCCGCAGCCGCATCGTCCGACAGATAGGCCCATGTGAAAAGCCCCCGCGCCACACCATCGAAACGGAAAATGCGATACTGCCCGTGGGTCAGCGGCGGCTCGATGGCCATGCGCAGATTCGCCACGCTCATCCGGGCGTGATGCGGGCTGCGGAAGGCCAGAAACAGAAAATCGCCATAGGCGCGCAGCCGGTCGCCATCCGGAAACTCCTGCACGGGGGCGCCCTCGGCCTGGGTCAAAGAAGTGCTCCAAGCGCGCGGGCCTCACGGGCGCGCGGACAGGTCCGCACCGTGGCGAGCCGCGCATCCGCCAGTTCCGGGAACAGCAAGAGCAGCTCGTCCCGTGCCTCCGGCGGCACGCCATCAAGGCCGATTGGGCCAGGATAGAGACTTTCTGTAAGCGCGCCGTTCGTTCGGATAATCTCGTGCCGTTCAAAAAGCAGGTGAAAGTACTCCACCTCTTCCGCCGCCGCCTCCAGATGAATAGTGCGCCCATTGACCAACGATTTCGCCGGCACCAACACGTCGTCTTCGCCAAACATCAGTTCCGCCCGCCAGCCTGAAATCAGTACGCGGTGCTGCGGCGATACCCAAAGCGGCCTGTCGGGGACACCGGGCGCCAGCGCGCCCTCATCGATCCGCACAGGCGCCAGCGCGGGCGTCGCTTGCAGCGCGTCGCGCCCCAGGACCCGCGACCCGATCCAGCGCACAGGCTGGGCTCCGCGCCCATGGGTCAGCACCATGTCGCCCGTCCGCAGGCTTTCCACGACGCGCAGGCCCTCTGCTGTTTCTACCAGCGTGCCCCGGGCAATGCAGATCAGGATATCGATCGTGACCGTGTCGGTGGCTGTCGATCCGCCCGTGGTCGTTCCGGTGATTGTAAATGTGACGCTTTGGTCCGAACCCGATGCGATAACAGCGTCTCGGTCTATGTCGAACTGGAACACACCCGTGTCCGGGTCGGCCTCGATCAGGCTGCCCCATTGGGTCGTGCTGAGGGGTGAATAGGTGTAGGTGGTATCGGCCTCATCTGCGGGAAAGATGAAGAAGAAAGGGTCAAAATCGCCGGAAACGATCTCGACGCCCGGGTCCGACAGATCGCCCTCAAAGGTCCAGTCGTCCGGCGCCGTTTCGGTGCCGTTGCCGCTGACATCAACGATATTATAGGCCATGGCCTGACCCGCGCGTCCCCAAATCCACCCAGTTTGACCATCCTAAACGCAAAGACCGCGCCAGGCGTCAGGTTTTTTTGCAGCACGCGCCAGGGTCAAAGGCACAGACGGTGGTCGGCCAGCCGTTCGTAATGCACCATCGCCTCCCTCAAGAGCGCGTTTTCGGCCGCGACGTCGGGCAGCGGCCCCTCAGGCCCGGCAAAACCGGTGCTCGTCCAGACCGATCCGTACCAATGGGGCGCCCAGGGGCCATCCTCAGGCCGCCCGCCCGCCGGCCAGCGCAGCATGGCCTCGGTAAAGGGCAGACCCAGCCGGTCGCACAGCGCGCTCAGCATTCCGGCGGGATCCTGCCGGATATCCGATGCATCAATGACAACCGGCACGCCGCCCGTGCGCGCGCGGACCTCATCAAAAATCTCGGCCTGCTGCCAGAACCCTATGTCGTCCCCCGTGGGATGCTCGCGTTTCGCAAGATAGCTGGCGATGACCCGCGCCGGGTGCCGGATCAGAAAGACGTTCTTGACCTCTGCCATCCAGTTGCGCGGCACCGCGGTGACCATGTGGTGGGTCATATGCTTTTGGTAGAAATGCGCCTTTTGCGCCGGAATAGGGCCTAGTGCGGCCTCTACGACACCCTCTGGATCGGTCTCGACCTCGCGCAGAACAACATCGCGCATCGGGTGATCCAGACCCGTGATCTTTAAGAACGCACCGTAAAAAGGTTCGTCCCAGATCGCACAGTCCCCGCGGGCGGCAAAGCTGTACATCATCGCCGTCGACAGGTTCCGTGGCCCCGACCACATGGCGATGCGCATCAAGCGGTCTCCCGCGCCACAAGCTCGCCGTAAAGCGCGCGCAACCGCGCTGTCACCGGGCCAAGTCCGCCCGTGCCGATCCGGCGCCCGTCAATCTCGCCCACCGGGGTCTGCGCCCCGAAGGTGCCGGTCAGAAAGGCCTCGTCGGCACCGTAGGTCTCGACCAGCGAGAAGTTCCGTTCAAAAACCGGGATGCCGTTTGAACGGCAAAGGTCGATCACCTTCTGGCGCGTGATGCCGTTCATGCAGTAGTCGCCGGTGCTGGTGCAGACCTCGCCCTTGCGGACAATAAAGAAGTTGCAGGCGTTCGTGGTGTTCACGAAGCCATGGACATCCAGCATCAGCGCCTCGTCAGCCCCCGCTTTTTCGGCGGCGACGCAAGCCAGAACGCAGTTGAGCTTGGAATGGCTGTTGAGCTTTGGGTCCTGGCTCATGGGCAGGCCGCGGATATGGGGCACGGTCGCCAGGCGGATCGGGCGTGGCAGGCTGGGGCGCGAATGTTCCATGATGATCACCATGGTCGGCCCGCTTCTGGATAGGCCCGGATGCTGGAAGGGCCGCACCTTCACCCCGCGCGTCACCATCAGCCGGGCATGGGCATCGTGCTGCATTCCGTTGGCCAGACGCGTCTCTTCCAGCGCGGCGACCACACCCTCCCGGTCGCGACCCATATCCAGATCAATTGCCTTGGCCGCCTCGAAAAGCCGGTCGATATGCGCATCAAGAAAGGCCCAGCGCCCGTTATAGAGCCGCAGACCCTCCCACACGCCGTCGCCCAGCATGAATCCGCTGTCATAGACGCTAACGACTGCCTCCGCGCGTGACCTCAGAACCCCATCGACCCAGATCAGGATGCTTTCGTTTCGCGCATCCTCTTCCGCCTGATGGGTTGTAACGTGATCGTACATGCCGGTGCCCATAATGTTTCAGCGGACCCTAAGACGCAGGCACGAAGAAGGCCAACGGTAAACTCCCGTCACGGCCCCGTGACAGCACGGGTTCGTGGGTTGCGCGTGCGGAAACAATTTCCCCAATTGAAGGCAACAGGAAGGAGTTGTCATGCGAGAATTTCTGAACAAGGCCAAACCGGCGGCCCTTGCCGTCCTGATCGTTCTGGGCGGCATGGTCGAAGCCAAACGGGCCAATGCCGAAGATATCCGGACCACAATTGTCGCCGGCGGCTGCTTCTGGTGCGTCGAGGCCGATTTCGAACGCGTGGACGGCGTGCGCGACGCGGTGTCGGGGTTTGCCGGCGGCACGGTGGCCGATCCGTCTTACCGGCAGGTAACAAGGGGCGGCACCGGCCATTTCGAGGCGGTTCAAATCACCTATGACGCCGATGTTTTGAGCTATGGTCAGCTCTTACATCTTTTCATCCGCTCCGTCGATCCGACCGACGCGGGCGGCCAGTTCTGTGACCGGGGTGCCAGCTATCGCACGGCCATTTTCGTCTCTAACCCAGCCGAACAGGCCATTGCGGAGGCGGCAATCGAACGGGCCGAGGGTGCGCTTGGCACCCGGGTCGTTACCCCGGTGCTGGAGATTGCCACCTTCTATGCCGCGTCCGACTACCACCAGGATTACTACAAGAGCGACGACCTGATCATCACGCGCTTTGGCCCCAAGCGCAAAGCCGAAGCCTACAAGCTCTACCGCAAGGGCTGCGGACGTGATGAACGGGTGCGCGCCCTTTGGGGCAGCGCGGCGCCCTTCGCAGGCTCCTAGGTGCGCGCCAGGAAGAGATCGACCTCGGCGCGGGTCGGGATGGCCTCCGCCGCGCCGAGCCGCGTCACCTGAACGGCCGCCGCGGCGAGTGCCACCCGCAAGGCGGCACGGGCGTCGGCCCCCTGATCCCGAAGGGCAGCGAAGGTTCCCGCAAAGGTGTCGCCGGCGCCGGTTGTGTCCAATGGCTCAACGGAAAACGCCGGCATCTCCAGCGACGCCTTGCCCTTCGGGTCATACCAACTGACCCCGGCCGCTCCTTTTGTGACAACGATTTCGCCCATGGGCAGCTCGGTCAGATCTGTGTCTAATCCGGCGGAAAGCTGTGTTGCTTCGACCTCGTTCAGAATCAGGATGTCGGTCAGAAACAACATCTTCCGGGCCGCATCCAGATCGAAAGGCGCAGCCGAATAAATCACGGTCAAACCAAGGCTGCGGGCGCGTTGCGCGGCCTCGACAACCAGCGTCGTCTCATTCTGCAAAAGCAGGACGTCTCCCGCCTCCGCCGTTGCCAGCGCAGCCTCGACCCGCGCCATATCCTGGGCATGGTTGGCGCCGGCAAGCGTGACGATGTTGTTCTCTCCATCCGCCGCAACGTTGATGATCGCATGGCCGGACGGACCATCCACGGTCGCAATCTGGTTCGTCACGACGCCAAAGTCGCCCAGCTGACGCACGGCCCAGTCTCCGTCGGGCCCGACCGCACCTATGTGCACCACCGCGCTTCCAGCGCGGGCCGCCGCAACAGACTGGTTGGCGCCCTTTCCGCCCAGCCCTGTGGTCAGCGAGCCTGCCCCGATAGTTTCGCCGGGCGCGGGAAGGTGAGGAACCTGGTAGACATAATCGGCATTGATAGAACCTAAATTGTAGACGGTCACGGTCAATCACCCACGCGGTTCGCGGCCAGGACGGCCATGTTGACGATGTCGCTGACAGTCGAGACTGTCCCGCAAATCTGTATCGGTCTGGGTGCTCCGGCAAGAATCGGACCGATCACCGTGGCCCCTGCCATTTCCTGCATCAGCTTGACCGAAATCGAGGCCGAATGCCGTGCCGGAACCACCAGCACATTCGCCGGACCGGTCAGACGCGAAAACGGATACTGCGCCGCCGCTTGCGGGTTTAGCGCCACATCCACGGTCATTTCGCCCTCGTACTCGAAGTCCACACCCCGCGCATCGAGCACGCGTGGCGCCTGATGCATCTTTTCGGCACGTTCGGACACGGGATACCCGAATGTCGAGAACGACAAGAAGGCTACGCGCGGTTCAAGCCCCAGATTATGCGCCACCGATGCCCCGCGCGTGGCGATATCCGCAAGGTCTTCGGCGTCCGGCCACTCATGGACCAGCGTGTCGCAGATCAGCACGATCCTGCCCTGGTGCAGGACGGCGGTTACCCCGACGACCCCGTCCGCCGCAGAGACATCGAAGACGTGGTTGATCAGGTTCAGCGCATGGGCGGATTTCCGTGTCGCCCCGGTGATCAGCCCGTCACCATGCCCATGGGCCAGCATCAGGGCGGAAAACACATGGCGGTCGCGCGCGGCCAGCCGGTGAATATCCTGCGCGTCGAAACCCTTGCGTTGCAGCCGGTTGTAGAGGAATTCCTTATAGGTTTCGAAATGCGGCGTGTTGGCGGCATTCACAACCTCGATATCGCGCAGGGCATCGCCCAGACCCGCGGCCTCCAGCTGCTCTTTCACTTCCGCTTCGCGGCCCACGACCACCGACCGTCCAAGGCCGGACCGCCGGTAGTTGACCGCGGCGCGCAGAACGCGGTCGTCATCGCCTTCGGCAAAGATCATCGTCGCCTGAGCCGCCCGCGCACGTGCCTGGATCGACCGCATGATCGAGGCCGTGGGATCAAGCCGCGCCTTCAGGCTTTCGGTATAGCCCTCCATATCGACGATGGGCCGCCGTGCCGCACCGGTATCCATCCCGGCCCGCGCCACAGCAGGCGGCACACGGTAGATCAGCCGGGGATCGAAAGGCGTGGGAATGATGTAGTCGCGCCCGAAGGTCAGTTTTTTGCCATAGGCCATTGCAACCTCGTCGGGCACATCTTCGCGGGCAAGTTCGGCCAGCGCTTCGGCGCAGGCGATCTTCATCTCGTCGTTGATGGCGCGGGCGTGGATATCGAGCGCCCCGCGAAAGAGATAGGGAAATCCAAGAACGTTGTTTACCTGGTTGGGATAGTCCGAGCGGCCTGTGGCCACGATCGCGTCGGGGCGCACAGCGTGCGCCTCTTCCGGCGTGATCTCGGGATCGGGGTTGGCCATGGCGAAGATGACCGGGTTGTCAGCCATGGAAATGACCATGTCCTGCGTCACCGCGCCCTTGGCCGAAACGCCCAGAAAGACATCGGCGCCTTCCATGGCTTCTTCGAGCGAGCGTGCTTCGGTCTGCGCCGCATGGGCCGATTTCCATTGGTTCATGCCCTCGGTGCGACCTTGATAGATCACGCCCTTCGTATCGCAGACGATGCAGTTGTCGTGCTTGGCGCCCATGGATTTCAGAAGCTCAATACAGGCGATGCCCGCTGCCCCGGCGCCGTTCAGCACGATCTTGCAGTCCTCGATCTTCTTACCCGAAATCGTCAGCGCGTTGATCAGCCCCGCCGCACAGATCACGGCGGTGCCGTGCTGGTCATCGTGGAAGACGGGGATATCCATCTCTTCCTTGAGGCGCTGTTCGATGATGAAGCACTCAGGGGCCTTGATGTCTTCAAGGTTTATGCCGCCAAAGGTGGGGCCCATCAGGCGCACGGCCTTGATGAATTCATCGGCGTCCTCGGTCGCCAGTTCGATGTCGATGGAATTGATATCGGCAAAGCGCTTGAAGAGCACCGCCTTGCCTTCCATCACCGGTTTCGAGGCCAGCGCGCCCAGGTTACCAAGACCCAGCACCGCCGAGCCGTTGGAGATGACCGCAACCAGGTTACCCTTGTTGGTGTAATCGTAGGCGGTCTCGGGATTTTCGGCGATCTCTTCGCAGGGCACCGCGACACCGGGGCTATAGGCCAGGCTCAGATCCCGCTGCGTGGTCATCGGCACCGAGGCCTGCACGTCAAATTTTCCGGGCCGGGGCTCCATGTGAAAGGCCAGCGCGTCCTCACGCGTGATGCCGCGTTTTTTCATCGGTTTCCTCCCGGGGGTCTGAACAGGTCTTCGAGATGTAGCCGGAGCACTTCAAGCCAGCAACATCGCCTTTCCCTTAGCGCGACGCATTTGTAGACTGCGCGAACACCGTCTTTCCGGGGGAAGATGTGACCACGCCCAAAGCCGCCGTAACGCCGATGATGGCGCAATACCTTGGGATCAAGGCCGAGTATCCGAATGCGCTTTTGTTTTACCGGATGGGCGATTTCTACGAACTTTTCTTTGACGATGCCAAGGCGGCGGCGGCGGCGCTGGACATCGCGCTGACCAAGCGCGGCAAGCATTTGGGCGAAGACATCCCAATGTGCGGCGTGCCCGTCCATGCCGCTGAGGGCTACCTTTTGACGCTGATCCGCAAAGGGTTTCGCGTGGCGGTCTGCGAACAGACCGAAGATCCGGCGGAGGCGAAGAAGCGCGGGTCAAAATCCGTGGTCCGGCGCGAGGTGGTGCGCCTTGTCACGCCGGGCACCCTCACCGAAGACAGCCTGCTCGATGCGCGCCGTAACAACTACCTTGCCGCCTTTGCGCAGGTCCGGGACGGCGCGGCGCTGGCCTGGGTGGATATCTCCACCGGGTCGTTTTCCGTGGCCAGCTGCCCGCGCGTGCGGCTAACGCCAGAACTCGCCCGGCTTTCGCCTTCTGAACTCCTGATCTCGGAGGGGACAGAGGCGGATTTCGCCGAGTTAGAGACTGAATTTGATCTGTCACTGACGCCGCTTGCCCGACAGGCCTTTGACAGCACGGGCGCCAGGGACCGTCTGACGGCGCTTTTTGGTGTGGGCACACTCGAAGGGTTTGGCCAGTTCACGCGAGCCGAGATGGGCGCCATGGGCGCGCTCGTACAGTATCTTGAGGTCACGCAGAAAGGCACGCTGCCCCGCTTGAAGACGCCCCGTCGCGAAGACAGTGACGCCGCCGTGCAGATAGACGCGGCCACGCGGCGGAACCTCGAACTGACGTCGGCGCTGTCAGGCGGCCGGTCCGGGTCGCTCTTGGCCGCGCTCGATGAAACAGTAACCTCCGGCGGCGCGCGGCTCTTGCAACGGCGACTGACAACACCCCTGCGCAACCTTGCCCGGATCGAAAAACGCCTGGCACCCATCGACGCCTTCTACGAAAATGTCGAGCTCGGCAACCGGCTGCGCGATGCCCTGAAACAGACACCCGATATGGACCGCGCGCTGCAACGCCTGTCTGTCGAACGCGGCGGGCCGCGCGATCTGGCGAGCATTCGCGACGCCCTGGCCCAGGCGAACAGGATCTCGCGCGATTTGTCGGACGGTCCGGCAGCGCTTCGGGTTCTCGCTGAAGCCTTGGTTGGATTTGGCGATTTGTACGACACGCTGGACGCGGCGCTTGTGGCCGAACCGCCGCTTCTGGCGCGCGATGGCGGCTTTGTCGCCGCAGGATATGACGCAGATCTCGACGCCGCGCGAAAGCTGCGCGACGACGGGCGCTCGGTGATTGCGGGGCTACAAGCCGACTACAGCGCGCGAACCGGTATCGGATCGCTCAAGATCAAGCATAATAACGTACTCGGCTACTTCATCGAAACGCCCGCGACCCATGCCGACAAGATGTTGTCCGCGCCACATTCCGCGACATTCATTCACCGTCAGACAACGGCCAATGCTGTACGCTTTACAACGACGGATCTGGCAGAGTTAGAGACGAAAATCCTCAATGCAGGCGCCCATGCGCTGGAAATTGAGAAACGGATATTCATCACGCTGTCTGAGAGGATTCTGGATGCAGCGGGGCCCCTGTCAGGCGCGGCGACGGCGCTGGCCGAGCTTGATGTCGCGACCGGAATGGCGGATCTTGCGCGGCTCAGAAACTGGTGCCGCCCGACACTGACCACGAGCCGTGAACTGACGATCCAGTCAGGTCGCCACCCGGTTGTCGAAGCGGCCCTGCGCAACGAAAACGGGTCGCATTTCACGCCAAACGACACGGACCTTGGGGAAGACAGTGCCGACATCTGGCTGATCACCGGGCCGAACATGGCCGGTAAATCGACTTTCCTCCGGCAGACCGCGCTGACCGCCCTCATGGCGCAGGCCGGGTTCTACGTCCCCGCGGAGAAAGCCGTGATTGGCGTCGTCAGTCAGATTTTTAGCCGCGTGGGCGCCTCGGACGATCTGGCGCGCGGGCGATCAACTTTCATGGTCGAGATGGTGGAAACCGCCGCGATCCTGAACCAGGCAGATGACCGCGCGCTTGTAATCCTGGATGAAATCGGTCGCGGTACGGCTACATATGACGGTCTTTCCATCGCATGGGCGACCCTGGAGCATCTGCATGATGTGAACCGCTGCCGCGCGCTTTTTGCCACCCATTACCACGAGATGACGGCGCTGTCGGGCAGGCTTGAACGGCTGGACAACGCCACTGTCGCTGCGCGCGAATGGAATGGCGAGGTGATCTTTCTGCACGAAGTCAGGAAGGGGGCCGCCGACAGATCCTACGGCGTGCAGGTGGCCAAGCTTGCCGGGTTGCCCGATGCCGTCGTGAACCGTGCGCGCGAGGTTCTTGAGACTCTGGAGAAAAGCGACCGGGAGGGCGGGCAGAAATCAGCCGTCATCGATGATCTGCCGCTTTTTGCCGCCAAACCGGCGTCCGCACCACCCGAAGCCACGGAACCAGACCCGCTGGAAAAGAGACTTCGTCAGATCCTGCCCGACGATCTGTCACCGCGCGAGGCGCTTGATCTGGTCTACGAGTTGAAGGCGCTTCTGGCCGAGAAACGCTGACCGTCAGCTCGCCGGCATCGACGAGACGCCGACCTGCGCCGGGCGCAGCAAGCGATCGTGCAGCATGAATCCGACGGTTGCCACCTGAATGATCTCGCCCGCTTTGGTGCCGGGCACCGGCGCTTCGAACATGGCTTGATGAAGCTGAGGGTCGAACTTGTCGCCCACTTCCGGGGCAATCTGCTCGATCCCGTGCTTGGAAAAGACATTGGTCAGTTCGCGCAGGGTCAGTTCCACGCCTTCAAAGAGTGCCTTATTGGCTTCTTTCTGCTCGTCGGTCGCCGCCTCCAGAGCGCGGGTCAGATTGTCGAAAACCGGCAGCATGTCTCGCGACAGGCGCGAACCGCCGTAGTTTTCCGCCTCGCGCCGGTCCCGGTCGGCCCGTTTGCGGGAGTTTTCGGCATCGGCCAATGCACGCATCCAGCGGTCGCGCATATCGTCGCGCTCGTTTGTCAGCCGCTCAATCGTCGCGCCGACATCGTCATCGGCTGCGTATTCCGCTGCTTCCTCGGCCAGACCGTCGTCAAATGCCATGGCGGTTTCCGCCGCTTCGGCCTCTTCTGCGGCAGCCTCTTCGATGTCGTCGAGAAATGCGTCTTCCGCGTTCTTGCGTGCGTTTGCCATCTCTTGCCCTCTTCGGTTCTGCGCCTACCGGTCAGATATCATGCGGCCCACCAATTGAGCCGTGTAGTCCACAATCGGAACAATACGTCCGTAGTTCAGGCGCGTGGGTCCAATAACCCCGACCGCGCCCACGATCTTTCGATCTGCGTTCATATATGGAGAGACCACCAAAGAGGAACCCGAAAGTGAAAAGAGTTT
>JBCDED010000092.1:0-11531 GCA_039179985.1 Pseudomonadota bacterium | reverse complement strand
TATCATTATGCAACCTCACTGCGTTTTTTCAGAAGTCATGCTGATATGCCTTTGGATCGTATGGAAGGCAAACAGTCACAACAATTGAAGTGGATATAATTTGCCACAGGCCTGTGAAGATATGTCGTATATTTATTTCAAGTAAAGCATATGGTCGACAAATCATTTAGCGGTTGAGAAGAGTACGAATCTTAAGCCAATTTTGACAGTTCAATTATACAGCAATTACTAAGCAGCTGCTAGTCTGCACATAATGAAAAATAATATAATGGCAGAATGAATAAAAAATGACAAATATAATACAATGAAAAAATAAGTTGGTATGTCGTAGGAAACAACACCTTCACATACCTAATTCCCTGAGTTTCTGCCATTTCGCGACGTTTCCATATTCCAGCACCAGCTTCCCCTGTGAGCCGGGGAATATATAATTCGCAAGTGTAGCCGTCGTCATTAATTCCCGCAGTGAAATATCCGCCGATACGTCTCGAAAAGATAGGATTGCAGGGACGAGTGGCATTCGCTGACGCGCCACCCGTCACCCCGCCCACACCGCACCCTCGCGGGCCGCACCACAATGAAGCCGTCGGCATTGTTCCCAGCGGCCTGTGCCGCGCGACAGTCTCCCCAGATCAGCACCAGAATCGGGATCGAATCCATCAGGGCATCGGTCAGGCCGGTGACCGCGTTTGTGGCCCCCGGACCCGAGGTCACCAGGGCCACGCCGATCTTGCCGGTCGCGCGCGCATAGCCTTCGGCGGCATGCACCGCGCCCTGTTCATGGCGCACCAGAATGTGGTGAATATCGTTTTGCTGAAAGATCTCGTCGTAGATCGGTAGAACCGCTCCACCAGGATAGCCGAATACCGTGTCCACACCCTGATCCTTCAGGGCCTGAACCACCATTTTCGCTCCGGTCATCTCTCGTGTCATTGTCGTGTTCTCCGGTTTCGACACAGCGTTTTGGCACAAAAAAGCCCCCGAGGGTGTCGGGGGCGCATGGGACGTCATATGGACTACCGTTACCGGCCCATGCGCATGGATCCTACAATGACTACTAGCGTGAACATAAGACGCCCTTCCTCGTGCTGGGCCGGAAAGTAGGGGATGGGCGCAGGGGCGTCAACCGGTAAGTCACGAAAGAATGTAATCGCGGGACCGTATGGGTGCGACATTTTATTTCCGATCACACCTGCCATGCGTGTCGATTGAGGAGCAGGTCAGATCCTGCGGGGCAGGGCGCCTGGCTGCGTGCTCATCCCCGTCGAGGCGGTCGCGGGGCGACCCCGGTGGGGCCCTGTCCCGCCAGGCGAGGAGGGTCCGGCAGGAGAGACGGGCGCGCGCCGGTCAAGCACTGCCGGTCGCTGTCGCGCGCCGCCGGGCGCATCAGGTGGCCAAAAAGATGTAGTCTTCCAGGGCATTGGCAGTGTTCAGATCTTCGATGGTGATGCGCTCGGCCAGACCGAACACGGCGCTCACCGCGCTCAGATCGATCACCACATCGCCCCGGGTGACCTCTGCCGCACCAAGAACCAGTGCGCGCAACGCGGCGAGGTCGGCGATGCCGGTGTCGACCTCGAACTGCAGCCGTTCCCGGTTCCAATCGCTCAGCGTGGCGTCGACACCGTCGCCGAACTGAAAGACATCCGGACCGCCACCGCCGGTCATATGCGCCGTGTCGATGCCGGTCGCGATCAGCGTGTCCCTGCCCTTGCCGCCGTTCATCACCACGTCCTCGCTGAGCGCGCCGATGCTCGCAGCGGTGATCCGGTCGCTGCCATCGCCGCCGTAGAGGGCAAAGTCGCCGCCGAAACTGTCGATCTGGTCATTGCCCTTACCGCCGTAGACCTCGGTCGTATTGGCGCCGGTGGCGTTGCGCACGGTGACCTGATCGGCGTCGGATCCCGCATAGACCCGGTCCCCGCCGTCTTCGGCGGTCAACGTGTCGCGCCCGGCCTGGCCGTAGAGAGCGTCAGAGCCGGCCTCCGAGGCGAGCCGGTCGTTGCCGACCCCGCCATAGATCACGGAATCGCGGTTGCCGCGCAGGTTGACATCGTCGTTGCCACCGCCGGTGCGGATTTCGGCCCAGGCTTCGCCGCTGGAGATCGTGTCGTCAAAGCGCGTCCCCAACAGCACTTCGAGCCGTTGGACAGAGACGCGCGACTGGCTGTCTTCGGCCTGTGTGCCGATGGCGATCCCCTGTCCGGCGCCGGTGAAATCCACCGTGTCAAAGCCGGCATTGCCGTCGATGAGCAGGGCGTTTTCGGTGGCAAGGATGGTGTCGTCTCCGGCGTCGCCATTGAACTTGGCGCGGTCCCCTTCGAGCAGATCGTCGCCCGCGCCGCCGCGCAGGAACCCGGTGCCGGCCCCGCCCACCAGATGGTCGTCGCCGTCCTCGCCATAGAGAAAATTCGTGCCGGTCCCGCCGATGAGGTGGTCGTTGCCGAAGCCGCCCCAGACCCGGTCTTCGCCAGCGCCGGCCAGCAGCCGGTCATTGCCAAGCCCGCCCCGGATCAGATCGGCGCCTGCGCCGCCCTCGATGCGGTTGTCGCCGGTGTCCCCGATCAGCTCATCCCCGAAGGCCGAGCCGGCGATGTTTTCGATCGATGAGAAGGTGTCGCCGCTGGCCTCGCCGGTATTGAGATCGGCGCTCTTGAGATTGACGAGCACGGCGGCGGCGGCATTTGCATAGGAGGCGGTGTCGATCCCGTTGCCGCCGGTGAGATTGTCGGCGCCGCGCCCGCCATCGAGCCAGTCGTCGCCCTTGCCGCCGATCAGGGAGTCGTTGCCGCCGCGCCCGAACAGGGTGTCATCGCCGCTTTGTCCCAGCAGGCGGTCGCGGTGGCTGGTCCCGGTCAGGGTGTCATCGCCGTCAAGCGGCAGACGCGCCTGGGCGGCAAAGGCGGCGACGGCATCCTCGCGCTGGCCGACCTTGTCGGGGACCGGTTCGGACAGGCCCGCGAATGTAAGGACATCATCCCCATTGGCATCCTTGTAGGCCACCTTGACGATCGTCCAGGTGCCATCCTGCTTCTGGCGCACCAGAACGCCGATACTGGTGATCACCGGATCGCCGCTGACGGCAAAGCGCAGGAACTCGCGGTCGCTGTCCAATACGTTGCGATTGGTGAGGGAGACGTCAAACGGAGCGTCCAGCTTGGTCTGCGCCGCATCGGCGCCATCGGCGGTCAGACGCAGGCCCTGGCCCAGCGTCTCAAAAGCATGAAAAACGGCCATCTCAATTCTCTTAATTGGTCAATGCGTGGGGCGATCCCGGCGGACCCGGTGGCGCGCTGACACATGCGCGGGTCGGGGTGTGACCGCTAGGATCGCGTCGGTTCGAAGAAAAACCAAGTAAAATGGAAAACAAGGTGAAGCCGCCGGGGGCGGTGTTAACCTTTAAAATCCGAGGGGCGGGATGGACCGCCCCCTGGGTGTTTGTCCGGGCGTCTGTCTGTCTGTTCGTCTGTGCGGCGGACTGGCCCGGATCGGGCCAGCGCCGATCAGAAGTTCAGCGACAGGTCGCGGTGATCGGCGTTGCAGCCTGCGATGTACAGCGCCTGTTCGCGGGTCAGGTCCGGCTGCTGGCGCGAGCCGATGGTCCCGGCGATTCCGTCGAGATAGCTGCGCAACTCGGAGACCAGGGCCTCGGCCGCGGGGGCACGCCAGGTCAGCTGATCCTCGAATTCGGCCACCGCCTCTCGGAAGTCGTCAAGCGCCCCGTCGATGTTGTCGCGGCCAAGCTTGCGCCGGGCAGAGGACAGCGCCGAGCCCACTTCGGATCCGCCATTGACCGCGGTGAACAGACGGCCCACCTCGCGGATGGCGTCCTCGACCGCCTCGGACGCGCCCGACTGGATCTGATCTTCCAGACCGCGCAGGTCATCTTCGAGATCGGCAAAGTCCTTGTTGTCCGCAAGCACGGCGAGCACCTCGTTGACCGTCTCAACGGCGCCGTCCGCCGCGCGGCGGTAGGTGGTGCGCGCTTTCTGCTCGGCCTGGGTCAGGTCGCTGAAGACGCTGTAGCGTTCCTCCCATTCCTCGGGGATCGTTTCCTCGGCGGCCTTGGCGTCTTCCTCAAGCTGGGCGGCTTCGGCCTCCATCGCGGCGCGCGCGTCGGCCAGCTCATCGCTGTTCATGAAGCGCGCCTGATCGAGGATTTCCTTGGCGTGGGCCCGCAGGTCACGGGCCTCTTTCTCGATCCCGCGCACTTCGGTCAGCAGCGGTCGGAAGACCGGCGCGGCCTCTTCGACGGCGGCGTGAGACGTGACAATGTCGCCAAGCGAACTCATCGCCGTTTCCGCATCCTCGAACGCACCGCTCAGGTCACTGGCAAGACGGTTGGGCAGCAGCGTCAGATCAAGCGACTTGGCCCGGTCGAGCACGGCTTTCACAGTGTCTTCTTCCTGCTGCATCTTGTCCCAGACATAATCTTCCAGACAGAGCTGCAGCTTTGGATTTCGCGGCGGGGGCGCGGTTTCGGACAACAGGCTCACGCGGTTGGGCAGGTAATTGACCAGCGAGGGGTTGTAGCCCACCACGCCAAGCGCCGCCAACTGCAGGATGATAAAGGCGATCACACCCTTGTAGATCGACGTTGTCTTGACCTCGGGCGGCGCGACTCCGCGCAGGTAGAAGAGCGCAAAGCCGAAGGGGGGCGTGAGGAACGACGTCTGGATGTTGAGACCGATCATCACACCCAGCCAGACGGCGGTGATGTTGGCCTGCGGATCCGACAGAAGGATCGGCGCCACGATTGGCACAACCACAACGGCGATCTCGATGAAGTCCAGGAAGAAGCCCAGGATGAAGATCACCGCCATGACGATGATGAACTGGCTCCAGAACCCGCCGGGAAGGGCATTGAGGAATTCGCGCACCAGTTCTTCGCCGCCAAAGGCCCGGAAGGCCGCGGTCAGCATGGCGGCACCCAGAAGGATGATGAAGACCAGCGAGGTGGTCTTTGCGGTTTCGATCATCACCTCATGCATGGTGTTCTCGATCTGCAGCACGCGGATGCCGGACCAGATCAGCGCGATGATCAGAAGGATGGAGGCGGCGACACCGATCCAGATGCCGGTGAGATCCCCGCCTGTGGTCAGCACGCCCTTGATGTTCATGTCATAATTCGACAGCGCAAAGGCGATCAGCCCAAGCGCCACGGCGCCGATGAAGGCGGGCATGTAGAGCCCCGGCGTGTCCTTGTCGGGCAAGCGGTAGCCCGCCATGATCAGGGCACCCGCCGCACCAATGGCGCCGGCCTGATTGACGGTGGCGATGCCTCCGATGATCGAGCCCAGCACCAGGAAGATAAGCGCCAGTGGCGGCACCAGAGTCAGAGCGACCTGGCCCCAGAAGGCGGCATTGCGCTGGCCATCGTAGGGCACGGCCGGCGCCAGCTTGGGCCGCAGGATCGCGAACACCAGAATGAAGGCCATGTAGATCAGGACCAGCACAATGCCGGGCACGAAGGCGCCCAGGAACATCTCGCCCGCCGAGGTCGAGGTCACGTCATAGACGGAGGGCATCGACAATTCGCCGGTGGATTCCTTGTGCAGCGACTTTCGGATGGTCGAGGCCTGATCGGTGGCCGAGGCCAGCTGGTCCGCCAGAATGATCAGCACGATCGAGGGCGGGATGATCTGGCCCAGCGTCCCGGAGGCCGCGATGGTACCCGTGGCCAGGGGCTGCGAATAATTGTTGCGCAACATCGCGGGCAGCGAAATCAGGCCCATGGCGACCACGGTGGCGCCGACGATGCCAGTGGTGGCGGCCAGAAGGGCCCCCACGAAGACAACCGAGATGCCCAGACCGCCGGGCACCGGCCCGAACAGCTGCGCCATGGTGACCAGCAGGTCTTCGGCGATTTTCGAGCGCTGCAGCATGATGCCCATGAAAATGAAGAGCGGGATGGCGATCAGCGTATCCCTCTCGACCTCGAAATAGACACCCCTGAGGTTCGTGACCCCGGCCGTCAGCCATTGAGACGGGCCGCCCGAATGGAAGTAAGCATCCGGGTTGTCGGCAAAAATCTGGCCAGAGACCGCGGCCAGGACGATTGTGATGATCGCCGCACCCGGCAACGCGAAGGCCACGGGAAAGCCCGACCCCAGCGCGTAGGCCATGATAAAGATCAGCAGAGCGAGGAAAAAGAGTTCCATGGAGGACTGTCCTTAATGGGCGGCGCCGACGTGGTCTTTATGTCCGGGTTCGCCGCGCGCATCGGCGACGGCTTCGAACAGGTAAGACACGAACTGGATCAGCATGGTGATGGCAAAGATCGCAAGGAAACCGGCCATCTGGTATTTGATATACATTCCGGCGGTCCCGGCCTGGGACACTTCGAAGTTCTTGATCGGCGAATTGACGATCGCCTGCGGGGAGCCGAGGCCGATGAAGATGATGCACCAGCAGGTCACCATGCCCAGCAGGATCGAGCCAACCGCGTTCACACGCCCTTTGCGCCGCGGCGAAAGCCCGGCGTAAAAGACGTCGACCCGCACATGGCCCTCTTCCAGAAGCGTATAGGCCGAGGCGAAGAGGAACAGCGCGGCATACCAGTAGCGCACCAGATCGCCCATCAGCGCCTGTTCATAGGAAAACACGAAGCGCGAGATCACGATGAGCAGTTCGGCGCCCACGATCATCAGCGCCAGCCAGTGAAAGCCCAGCGTCCGGGTGATCAGCGCGATCACAAAGCCCAGGGCGACCAGCGGCGTATGGACCCAGCGTCCGACGAATTGCGCCCGGGTCAGGGCCCGGTTGGAGTCTTCGCCGATCAGCCCGGTGATCATGTCCTCGACCCGCATGAAGGCGATGATCACATCGGCCAGCCCGACAAAGAGCACCGCGAAAAAGCAGCCACGGATCAGGTAGGCGTTGAAATCTGAAATTGCCTTGGCGTCATAGCGCAGCGCGGTATTGCCCGAGTGCCAGACCCAATAGCCGGCCCCGAGCAGCCCGAGGATATAGACGATCAGAACAACAAAGACCTTCGGGTCGGCTCCGCCCGCGCCAATGCTGCCCAGCGTCGGGAAGTCGAACCATCCGATCAGGACGTTGTTGACCAGAAAGGCGGCCAGCGTGAACAAGCTGGCCCATCCGAAAAACCGGACAACCGGCGCGGGCTGCCCGTAAGGTAGAATACGTTCTTGTTCTGAAACGCTGCTCACCGTCATCCCCCGATACGTTGTGCCGTTCCGCTCGATTGGACAGGCCTGCCACGCGACGCGCAAATGCGCAAAAGGCAGGAGCCGACGCAGCCGTCAGCTCCTGCCGTTGATTTTGATCAGACCTTAGATAAGGCCGAGGATCCGGTTCCGCTGATTCGAGAATTCAACCTCGGCCGCGGCGCGCCAGCTGGCGATTTCCTTCAGCTTGTTCTGGTAGTCGTCGTTGATTTTCGCCGCGAGATCGGAGTGATCCCGGGTTTCTTCAAAGACTTCTTCCGCCGCATCCGCGAAGGCGTCCCAGACATCTTCGTTGAAGGCACGCACTTGCACACCGTGATCGTCGATCAGGCGCTGCAGGTACTGACCGTTCAGGGCCGATGCTTCTTCCGGCTGTGCGGCGTGTTCTTCCATGCAGCACACTTCGATGATCGACTTCTCGTGGTCGGTCAGGCCTTCCCACCAGGACTTGTTCATGCCGAAGGCAAGGCCGCCGCCGGGCTCGTGCATGCCACCGGTATATTAGTACTGGGCGGCTTCGTAGAACTTCATGAAATAGTCATTGTAGGGGCCAACCCACTCGGTGGCTTCGATCGCACCCGAGACGAGGTTTTCATAGATCTGGCCGCCTGGCAGCGACACGGTCGAGGCGCCCAGCTTGGACATCACGGTGCCGCCAAGGCCCGGGATACGCATCTTCAGGCCCTGTAGATCGTCGGGGCTGTTGATTTCCTTGTTAAACCAGCCGCCGGCCTGTGCGCCGGTTGCGCCGCAGGTCAGGGATTTCAGGCCGAACTCGCCGGAGATCTCGTCCCACAGTGCCTGGCCGCCGCCAAACTTGATCCAGGCGTTCCATTCCGGCGTGGTCATGCCGAACGGCACGGCCGTGAAGTAGGCAAAGCCCGGATGCTTGCCGATCCAGTAGTAGTCGGCGGCGATATAGGCCTGGCTGTTGCCGCTGGCCACTTCGTCAAAGACGTCAAAGGCGCCGACACGTTCGCCGGCGGCGAAGTATTCGGTGCGCAGAGCGCCATTAGACACCACGTTGATGCGCTCGGCCAGACGCTGGGCCGAGGTGCCCAGACCCGGGAAATCCCGCGGCCATGTCGACACGATTGTGATCGTCTTGGCGTTTTGTGCGTTGACCATCGGTGCCGCGAGAGCAGCGCCCGCGCCGCCGAGAGCAGCGCCCTTTAGAAACTTACGACGTTCCATTTTGTATAATCTCCTCCTGTCGGATGATCATTTTTTGTTGTTAGAAGCGGTCGCCGCAAGTGTTGATGCGGCGTGCCTCCCCCGCCGCACACCGTATTCAGAACGCGGACGAATGCAACAGGCCAAGCTGGGTTTGGACAACAAATTCATGGGTTGCAGGAGGTTACGGCGCAAAGCGGTTGTAAATTTCGCGATGTTAGCGTCAAACAGAGCCGGACGGGACCGCTCTGGTTGCACAAATGTGAACTGAGGCGGCAGAGCAGGAGCGCCGGCGCGCGGCGCGGGGGCGCAAGCCTGACGCTAGGGCACCTTGCGTTGCAGCAGATCCCAACGATTGCCGAACGGGTCGCGCCATACCGCCACGATGCCGTACTCTTCCTCGCGCGGGGGCTCTTCGAAGACCACGCCCTGCGCCAGCATGGCCGCGTGGTCGCGTGCGAAATCATCCGTCAGAAGGAAAAAGCTGACGCGACCGCCGCTCTGCGATCCGATGGCGCGGGCCTGTTCGTCGTCTGCCGCACGCCCCAATACGAGGCTGCAGCCGCCGCCCGGCGGCGCGATCCGAATCCAGCGTTTGTCGCCCATGTCGATATCCTCAATCACGGTAAAGCCCAGAAGATCCACATAAAAGGCAAGCGCCGCATCGTACTCGGGCACCACCAGCGTCACCGCCCAGAGGTGTGCGAGAGATGGCGATGGGCTGTCAGTCATGTCCTGCGGCCATGGGGTTGAGGCACGGGGATTGCGGGACGGGGTTTTGGATGGTGGGGGTTTGGACGACGGGGGCTTGCATGACGGGGCTTGCATGAGGGGGGCTTGCATGAAGGACAAGCGTGCGCCGCGTGGGAGTGCGCAACGCGGAGATGTCCGGGAGGGGTCGTGTGTGACAGGGAGACTGTGACAGGGAGACTGTGACTAGTGCAGACAGTGACAGGGGGAAGCGTGACATGGGGAGCCTATCAGGCAGGGAGGCCGTGACACCGGCAGACTGCGATACGGGCAGACTGCGATACGGGCAGACTGCGATACGGGCAGACTGCGATACGGGGCAACTGCAATATCGGGCAACCGTGATTTGGGGAGACCCTGACAGGTCGATTGCGACACAGGTCGTTTGCGGGGCTGGGAGGCTGTGAATCGGGGTGATGGGACCGCAGGTCAGAACCGGTCACTTTCGGGTCGGGCGCCTGTCGGGCAACGATATGTTCGCCACTTGTTCGGCAATCGGATCGGTCGACAACGGATGTGTCTCAGGGAAGTAGGCCGAGGGGTCCTGCATGGGCTGCCATTCGCCCCCGATGTAGACCTCCAGACCGGAAAATTTGGCCTTGTAGCCCATCTTCTGACTGCCCGGCACCCAGTAGCCAAGGTAGACATAGGGCAGATTCGCCTCGCGCGCGATTTCGATATGATCGAGGATCATATAGGTGCCCAAAGATTGCTTCGGCCGGTCGGGGGCATAAAACGAATAGACCATGCTCAGACCGTCTTCGAGCACGTCCGTCAGGCTGACACCCACCAGATTGTCCTGTCCGGCGTCGGCATATTCGATCACGCGCGAGCGGATCGGCGTTTCTTCGATCATTGCCGCGAATTCGAACACGTCCATATCCGCCATCCCGCCGTCGGCATGGCGCACATCAAGATACTGGCGGAACAGCGCGTATTGGTCTTCCGTGGCCCAGGGCGACGTTGCCTTGCGCTCAAGCCGGGCATTGCGGCGGATCGTGCGCGACTGGCTTTTGGACGGGGTGAAGGCGCGCACATCGATGCGTGCGGACAGACAGGCGTTGCACTCCACGCATGAGGGCCGGTAGAGCACATTTTGCGAGCGTCGAAAGCCCTGTTGCGACAGTGAATTGTTCAGTCGCTCCGCCCCGTCGCCTTGCAGGGCCGTGAACAGCTTGCGCTCCATCCGGCCGTCCAGATAGGGGCACGGTTGCGGCGCTGTCACATAAAACTGAGGCGCGATGGGCAGGGTATGTCGCATGAGGCTCCTATCGAGACATGCGACGATGATAGCAATGCGCCGAGAGCGCGCCAAGCCGAGAATCCGGTGCAGACGGGCTCGATCAAGGGCTGCGCGGCGTGCCTGGCCCCGGCTGGGGCCGTTCGCCGGTGCGCCCGTCTAGAATTGGGCGCGTCGGTTCAGGGCGGTGGTGCCGAGAAGCGAATCGGTCAGTCCCTGACCGCGCGCGCTCAGCAGCATCATGACCACGGAGATCAGTTGCAGGATCGGGATGGACACGGACACGATATAGCCCAGCGTGTGGAAGAAGGCGGCGGAGCCATCGAGCCTGGCGCCGGTTTCATCGCGCAGCTCAATTGCGGCAAAGTGCATGCCCCAGGTGGACGAGCCGCTCGCCAGGGTCACAAAGCGATAGGCGAAGCTCAGGCACAAAAAGAGAAAGGGCAGGAAAAACAGGCCGGTAAAGGCCGTGAATGGCAGCGCGAGCAGAACCAGTGCGATGACCAGAACGGTATCGACGACCCAGGCCAGAAGACGTTTGGCAGGCACGCCGGCATAAAAGTCAGGTTGTGTATCGGGATCGGGCAAATGCATTGCGGGTCGGCTCTGGCTGAAAGGGATGGGACGGTGCCGTTTTCTTGGAAGAAAACGGACCGGAAAATTTGGAATTTTCCGGCGCGGACGGGATGGTCGGGCGCCCCCGCGCCGGAGAGGCGGGCGGGAGCGCGAGGGGGCTGTGCCGTCAGGCGGGTGTCTGGCCTTGAGGTGCATCATCCGCCGGTGGGGTGGCGGCCTCTTTGGCGCGATCACTCATGAATTGATCGAATTCGGCCTTGTCTTTGGCTTCCCGCAAACGCTGCAGGAACTCTTCGAATTCACTTTGTTCGCGCTCCAGCCGCGCCAGCGTGTCGGCCTTGTAGGAATCAAAGGCGCTGTTGCCGGTCGAGCCAGACATATAGCTGCGCATTTGCATGGAACGGCGGGATTTGCGGCAGGATCCAAACATCTTTTTACTCCAGATCATATAGGCCAGGATGGCCAGGCCGATCGGCCAGAAGAAGACGAAGCCAAGGACCATACAGGCGATCCAGGCGCCTTTGCCTTTGGCGTCCAGCCAAGCTTCGGCTTTCGAAAACCAGCCCATCGGTGTTTCGTGGGTGGCTTGGGAATAGACAGGT
>JBCDED010000091.1:0-11714 GCA_039179985.1 Pseudomonadota bacterium | reverse complement strand
GCGTGGATGACACCAAGGATGTTCTCCGGGTCGCCCTTGAAGATCGGCAGACGCGTGTGCGCCGACGACAGGCACTGGCTGAGGGTCGTCTCGGGGTCGTTGTCGGCGTCGATCATTTCAATGCCCGAGCGGTGCAGCATGATCTCTTCGACCGTGCGGTCGCCCAGATCAAGTGCGCCGAGGATCCGGTCGCGGTCTTCCTTTTCCACCACGCCTTCGGAATGGCCAAGCTGTAAGGCGCCTTCGATTTCCTCGCGCAGGGCCAGCACGTGGCTGTCGGGGTCGGTTTGGACGCCGAAGATGCGGAGGATGCCGCGGACGAGCATCCGCACGGCATCAACGACGGGCGAAAAGACACGCACCACAACGCCGATGGGCCCAGAGACGCGGGACGCGGCGGTTTCCGCATTGGTGATAGCGTAGGTCTTTGGCAACACCTCGGCGAATATGAGAACCAGCAAGGTCATCACCAGCGTGGCCAAAGCCACGCCGCTTTCCCCGAGGAGACGCGTAAAGAGGGCCGTCGCCAGCGATGTGGCCAGGATATTGACCAGGTTGTTGCCCAGAAGGACGGAGCCGATCAGGCGTTCATTGTCCTCGGTGATCTTCAGCGCCCGCGCCGCGCCACGATTGCCGCGGTCCGCCTGGGCACGCAGCTTGCCGCGCGATGCCGCAGTCAGGGCCGTCTCTGAGCCGGAAAAGAACCCCGAGAGAACGAGGAGGATGAGGATAACCGCACTGGTGGCCCAGAAAGCGGCGTCAAGATAGGGCGCCATCATGTCCTTGTGTCTGGCGTTGATCGGTTCAACGACTTATGGGGACGGGAAGATCACTCTTCAAGGAGCCGCAACCATGCAAATCGCTGATATCCTCGAACTAGGGCATCTCGAGGGCGAAGTCATTGTTTTCGGCGGTCCTGTGTCCAATTTGCACGCGACGGAAGCCTTTCTTCAGCGGATGGGCGCCGAGGGTCGCGCGCCGCGGCAAGTGATCTGCACAGGCGATCTGGCGGCCTACTGCGGGCACCCTGCCGAAACCATCGCCGCCGTGCGCGCCTTTGGCTGCGCCGTGGTCGCAGGCAACTGCGAGGAGCAACTGGCCGGGGCCGCCAAGGATTGCGGCTGCGGATTTGGCGACGGCACCGCCTGCGATGCCCTGTCCGGCGCCTGGTACGCCCATGCCGCCGCAGCCGTCACGGATGACCAGAGGCAGTGGATGGCGGACTTGCCAAAACTGGTCACTTTTACCCACGCACGGGGCCGCTTTGCCGTGATCCATGGCGGCGCGCAGTCGATCAACCGTTTTATCTGGTCCACAAGCCCCGAGGACCTCTTTGCCGAAGAGATCGCGACGCTGCGTGCCCGCCTCGGCGACATCGACGGGGTCTTCGCCGGGCATTCCGGCATCGCTTTCCAGCGCAGCGTGGACAGCGTCCATTGGATCAACGCGGGAAGCATCGGCATGCCACCCCACGACAGTAGAGATGCCACGCGATATGCGCGCCTGACAAACGACGGTGTGCTAATCGAGCGGCTGGCTTACGATGCCGCCGCCGCACGCGCAGCGATGGAGAGTGTCGGCCTGACCCAGGGCTACCACCGCACGCTCACCGACGGCCTCTGGCCCAGCGAAGATGTCCTGCCCGCAGAGTTGAAACAGGTGGCCTAGAGCACTTCGCGTTTAATCTCAGAAATCGAGCATCGCCCAAGGCGTTGGGGCCCTTGATGCCAGGCCGCGTTGGGTGTTGCGAATTTAACGTGAGTTGCTTTGGGGGGCTGCCAGCGGATGATGGTCGAGGACGAGATCGCGCAGGCGGTCCTCAAGAACATGGGTGTAAATCTCCGTCGTCGAGACATCGGCGTGCCCCAGCAAGGTCTGGATCGACCGCAGGTCCGCGCCGCCCGCCAGTAGATGCGTCGCAAAAGCATGCCGCAAGGTGTGGGGGCTGACTTTCGACGGCATGACGCCTGCCGCAGCGGCAATATCCTTGATCAGCTGGTAGAACCGGTGTCGCGTCAGGTGGCCTTGTTTTGAGGCGCTCGGAAAGAGAAAACGCGACGGTGCAAGGCGCCTGGCGGATTTCTTGTCTTCCTCGGCATCGCGCAGGTCGAGCCAGGCGGCAATGGCCGCACGGGCGGGCGGCGACAGGGGCACCATGCGCTCGCGGCCGCCTTTGCCCCGCACAAGCAGCATCCGCGGATCGCCGCGGGCGGCCTGCACCGGCAGCGAGACAAGCTCGCTGACCCGCATCCCTGTGGCGTAGAGGGTTTCGACAAGGCAGTGGTTGCGAGCACGGTCCGCCGCGCTTCGGCCATGGGCACGCGAGGCCGCCAGAAGCCGCGTCACTTCCTCTTCGCTCAGTGTGTCCGGCAGGCGCTTTTCGCGGCCCGGTCCCTTGATCTGGATGGCGGGGTTGTCTCCGCGCAGCCCTTCCTCGAAGGCAAAGCGGTATAGCTGCCGGATGGCGGAGAGCCGCCGCGCCCGCGTGGCGCGCGACAGGCCCTCCGCATCGCAGTCGACCAGATAGTCCTCGATCGTCTCCCGCTCTGCCGTGGCGAGCGCGCCGCCGCGCCGGTCGAGCCACGCGTCATAGGCCTTCAGATCTCGCGCATAGGCCAGCAGCGTGTTGTGCGCCGCGCCAAGTTCCGCGGCCTGCGCTTCCAGAAAGGCACTGATCCAGGTCGCACTCATCCCCGTCGCTCCAGGATCAGGAACTGCAAGGCGGCTTCTCTGGCAATCTCTTCAAGGCCCACCTGTCGAAAAAGGCGCAGGGCAACCGCGACATCCTGCAAGTCGCCGCGCGATCCGTCGACCAAGAGCCGCGCAGCCACAAGGATGGCTTCGCCTGTGCGTCCGCGTTCGAGCATCATGGCGTAGCTGGCCGAGAGCGCGTCGCTGGAATAGGCGGCCTTGACGATGGATTGCTCCGGTGTGACGGCCTGTGCCGGCGTCGGATCGCCAAGCGCGAGCGCGGCAAGGAACGCCGCTTCGCCTTCTGACGCCCGCAGCCTGCGCGCGGCAAGCTCCGCGCTTTCCGACAAGAGCGCGATCCGTGCGGCCAGTTCTGCCGCGTCATCGGGCAACGGCAGGGCCAGAAGCGCTTGCGCGTAGTACCGGGCAAAGGGCACCTCCAGTTCGGCCTGTTCCATTGCTTCCCAGGCATGAGGCAGGGCTTCCGCCACGGCGGCTGCGTCGGTTTCGGACAGGGCTTTGTCCAGCGCCTGGATCGCCGCAACCCTGTCCCAGACCCCGCCTGAGGCAGAGGGCCGGCCGGCGGAGTAAATGCCGAAGACTACCGAAGGCGCAATGGCGCGTTCGCCGCCAAGGCGTTCTGCGGCGGCCAGTTGCGCGCGCCAGCCGCTGTTAGGGCTGAGGTCGGCATAGGCATAGGCGCGCGGCAGGCCAGAGCTACCAAGGGGTTCGCCGATGGCCTCCAACAACCGGAAGGTCAGCGGCGTCACCGCCCCCGTTGTCGGGGCGGGCAGCAGTCCGCCGTCCTCCACGTCGTCAAGGAACCGGTCGAGAAGTTGCGCGCGCTCAGGCGTGACACTGCCCAGGGCCGCGCCGGCGTCGAGGCTGATCGCGGCCGCAGACCAGTCGCCGGCCCGCGCAAGGCAGAAGACCCGGCTTTCGTAATCCGGCGCAAGATTGGGACGGGCGAGCATCCGGTCGCAGACCTCGCTTTCGGTGCCGAGAAGCAGGCGCACATCGAACCACTGGGCAAAAAGGGCCGGATCCGAAAGCGGGGTTTGTTCAAGCAGACCAGCCGCTGCTTCAAGCGCGCCAAGATCAACCAGCTTGTCGACCCGCGCTTCCAGAAAGCGCCCATCGCCCGCGCCCCTGGGCGGAATGGCCTCGGCAAGAAGCACGGTCATCAGGATTTCCCGAATGGCCGGCAAACCGCCTGAATCCTCACTTTCGATAAGGTTGACCACCGTCCCCACGTCGGACGCTGTCCACATTTCGCGCGGCAGTCCGGTGACAAAGGGCGACAGCAGGCCTGCGGCATCAACCGTGGGCGGCCTGATGGGACGCACGTCGATTTTGGGCGGTGTCAGGTCGCGCAATGGTTCGGAATGCGGGGCTGGATTAGTGACCGCCTGATTGAGCCAGTCGATGGCCGAAAGCGGTTGAGCATGCGCCGCCGAAGCCGCAAGCAAGACCGATGCGGCCAGGACAACACTCCGTGTCGCCTCAGCCCGCATCGAGCTCCACAGGTTCCGTGATTTCCTGCTGCTCGGGCGAAAGGTCTCCGAGATAGGCATAGCCCACAAGTACGGCTGCGGCCAAAACCGCCAAATAAATCAGTAACTTCAGCAATCTCCGCATGCCTGCTGCCCTATCTGCCTCGGTCTTGCGCGTCCTCGGGACGCCTCTGTACGGTCTACGCCGCGTTCTATGTCGTTTATATATAGCATTTTTCTCCAGATCACGCCATTCACAACCAATGGCGAAAACAAGCGGGCACTGGCCGTTTTGAGTTACACCTTGAAAAAGACCGTGGCACTGGTCGGAATGATGGGATCGGGCAAGACCGCCGTGGGCGGTACGCTGGCGAAGATTCTGGGTGCGTCTTTCATAGATTCCGACGAAGAAATCGTTGCCGCGGCCAGCATGACCATCCCCGAGATCTTCGAGCGCGACGGCGAAGCCTTCTTTCGGGATCGCGAGACCGAAGTGTTGGGACGCCTGATGACCGGCGATCCGGCGATCTTGTCCACCGGCGGCGGCGCCTTTCTGGCCGAGCGCAATCGGGATCTGATCCGCGCAGCGGGCGTGGCGGTCTGGCTCAAGGCCGATCTTGATCTGCTCTGGTCACGCGTCCGCCACAAGAACACGCGGCCCCTGCTGCGCACGGCAGACCCTAGGGCGACGCTGGCCGAGATCTACAACGCGCGCACGCCGATCTATGCGCTTGCGGATGTGGTCGTGGAGGCGCGCGCCAGCTACGCCGTCAGTGACATGGCCGAGGCGGTTCTGGCGGCGCTCAAGACCCATGGCGGCATCCTCGAAGAGGGGGCGGAATATGCAAACGGAACGCGTTGAGCTTGGTGAGCGCAGCTATGATGTCAGGATCGGTCCGGCGCTTATGGGGCAGGCGGGGGCGCTGATTGGCCCGATGCTGGTGCGGCCAAGGGTGGCCGTGGTGACCGACGCAAGCGTGGGTGCGCTGCATCTCGCGGACCTTCGCTGGTCGCTCGAAAACGCTGGGATCGAGGTCACTGCGCTGACACTGCCCGCGGGCGAAAAGACCAAAGGCTGGGTGCATCTGACCGAAACAGTGGAATGGCTTTTGGCCGAAAAGATCGAACGCCGGGATGTGGTGGTCGCCTTGGGGGGTGGGGTGATCGGGGACCTTGTGGGCTTCGCCGCGGCCATCGTGCGGCGCGGCGTCGGCTTTGTGCAGATCCCCACTAGCCTTCTGGCGCAAGTGGACAGTTCCGTGGGCGGCAAGACCGCGATCAACACAGGCCACGGCAAGAACCTCGTGGGCGCGTTCTACCAGCCCGCGCTGGTCATTGCCGATATCTCGGTCCTGGACACCTTGTCGCCGCGGGATTTCCTGGCAGGCTACGGCGAGGTGGTGAAATACGGGCTTCTGGGTGACGCGGATTTCTTTGCATGGCTTGAAGCGAACGGCCGGGCGCTGGCGTCCGGCGACACCGCGGCGCGCACCCATGCGGTGGCGCACAGCGTGCGGATGAAGGCCGACATCGTGGCCCGGGACGAGACGGAGCAGGGGGACCGGGCGCTCTTGAATCTGGGTCATACCTTCTGTCACGCCCTTGAGGCGGCGACGGGGTACTCCGACCGGCTGCTCCACGGCGAAGGCGTTGCCGTGGGTTGCGCGCTGGCCTTTGAGCTTTCCGGTCGCCTTGGCCTTTGTGCCCAGGAGACGCCAAGCCGCGTGCGCGCGCATCTGGCCCGGATGGGAATGAAGAAGGACCTTGCCGATATTCCAGGCGACCTGCCCGCAACAGAGGTGCTTATCGACCTGATGTCCCAGGACAAAAAAGTCATCGACGGCAAGCTTCGGTTTGTCCTTGTCCGGGGGATCGGCGAGGCCTTCGTGACCTCGGACGTGCCTGTCGAACCCCTGCGCGAGGTGCTCGACGCAGCGCGCGCGCCCGTTTAGGCCCGCCTAGAACGGGATTTCGTCGTCGCCCAGACTCCCGCCGCCGCCACCAGCGGGTGCAAAACCGCCGCCAGACGACCCGCCACGGTCAAAGCCACCGGACTGGTCCGACACATAGCCGCCACCGCCGCCTTCGCCGCGTCCATCGAGCATCACCATGGTCGATGTGTAGGGACGCAGGACCACCTCGGTCGAATACCGGTCCTGGCCGGACTGATCCTGCCATTTCCGGGTCTCCAACTGACCTTCGAGGTACACTTTCGACCCTTTGCGCAGGTATTGCTCGGCTGTCCGGGCAAGTGGTTCCGAAAAAATGGCCACTGAATGCCATTCCGTCCGCTCGCGGTTTTCGCCGGTGTTCTTGTCCCGCCAGCGTTCGGAGGTGGCGACGCGCAGGTTGCACACCTTGCCGCCGTTCTGGAAGGTCCGCACCTCGGGGTCACGACCCAGATTGCCGACCAGAATGACCTTGTTAACCGAGCCTGCCATGATGCGCCTCCCACGATTCTTAAAGGTTAACCCCTGACCTACACCACAGCGACAAGGTTAAAAACGGCCTAATGGTCAACGAGCCTTGGAATTTGGGCGCAATCGGCTATAAAATGAACCAAGGAAAAGGTGAGGTACAGGCCCTGAAACCGCTTCTGATAGCGCTCATGTCGCTTAGTCTTGCTGCGCCCGTTTGGGCGGACAGCAAGTCGACGAAGTCGCGCATTCATCTTTTTAAGAACCAGACCAAGGTCCTTGATGACCGCGCGACCAAGCAGTACGCGGGCGCGCAGGCCAAGCTGCCTGCCTCGGTGATCGGCGCCACGAGTCTGCCGCGCTACGGCGGCAGCTATGCCGGGCCATATCTGACTATGGCGCGGCAAGCGGCCCGGCGCCACGGTATTCCCGAAGACCTTTTCGCAAGGCTCGTGCAGCAGGAATCCGGCTGGAACCCTTCGGCTGTGTCCCACAAGGGCGCCATCGGTCTTGCACAACTGATGCCCGGCACGGCGCAGTCTCTCGGCGTCAACCCACGCAATCCCCGTGAAAACCTCGATGGTGGCGCACGGTACCTCAAGCGTCAGTACGACCGGTTCCGTTCCTGGAAGCTGGCACTGGCTGCATATAACGCCGGCCCGGGTGCCGTTGAACGTTACGACGGCATCCCGCCGTACAAGGAAACCGAAGGCTACGTTGTCGCTATCCTCGGACAGCGCTAGGCGCTCAGCGGCCTTCGGGCCCTGTATAGTGCCGTTCCACCTTGGCCACTCGCAACCGGTAGTGTGAATACCAGGCGTCCTTGCCAAGCTGCTGGGCAACAAGATGCCGGGCATCCTCTTTCCAGGCCAAGAGGTCTTCTTCCCGCGCCCAGTAGCTGACCGTGATCCCGAGCCCGTCCGGACCCCGCGTCGCCTCCATCCCGATGCAGCCGGGTTGCTCCAACGCCATCTGCCCCATGCGCTCGGCCATGCGGCCATAGCCCGCTTCGTCGTATTCCGTCCTTTGGGCCGTGAAGATTACGGCCCAGTACGGCGGTTGAGGCAAAGGCGCGAAGGCGTCATGGCTGGCGGTCATGCGCGCCCTTATTCCGCAGCGATCTTCGTCCTGCAATAGCAGGAAGACCGCACCGGAACTTCGGAGCGCGCCACGGCTTGATCGAGAAGCTGCCTGATGTGCAGGATCTCTGCGGTTTCTCCCCGCCGCTGCAGGCATTCGTGAAGCCCATGGAGTGCCCAGACATTGCGCGGATGCTGGCAGGCGCGCGCCAGCGTATCGTCCAGCCCCAGGTCCGCGCGGTAGACAGGCTCGGCCTCTTCGAACCTGTCCTGATCAAGAAGGAGCGCGGCCAGGGCATGGCGCGGCGGTTGCATCCAGCCCCATGGCTCGTCGTAGAGCAGGCCGTCCGAAAGTTTCACGGCCGCGCGCAGGTGTTCGAGCCCTTCGTCGATACGGCCTGCTTTATAGGCCAGTTCGCCAAGCAGCATCTTTTCCCCGACCTTCAGAACATCCGTGGCCGGGTTATTGAACATATACCGCGTCTCGGCGACGTTCTCCCAGGCCGTGTAGAAGGCCTCGCGTTCGGCGACCGCCTCCGCAATCCGTCCGGTATTGGCCAGGGCGACCGTCCGACCGTAGTGCATCAGCGCGGTCGTGTAGCAGAAAAGATCTGCGTCCTCGGGGAAGGGTTCATCGAGGATCTCCTGCCACATCCCAAACCGCACCATGACATGCAGTTTCATGCCCCAGAACGCCTCGAAAAAATCGGGCAGAAAGGCCACAGCCTCGCGCGGTAGCAAGCTATGCAGCTCGCTCGCCGCGGCTAGCGCCGCCGATTTCTGCCCCATAAACATCGCGCCGTAAGTCTCAAAGTGCACGTTGTGAATACGGTAAAGGGTATAGAAGTTCTGCGCCCCGGCGTAGTCGGTGAACTTCCGGTCCACGGCCGCCGCCCGATGATTGCGCCAGACGACGTTTTGGTAGTCGCCGCACAGGACGTCGATATGGGTCGCCATATGCACCACATGCCCGGATTCCGGCACCAGATCCACCAGACGGTCCCCGTGCCTCAGCGCCAGTTCCGGCCAGGGCGACATCTCCATGAGGTGGATATACATGTGCAAAAGGCCCGGGTGGTTCCAGCTCTGCGGATCGCTGTCAAAAGCCTTTTCCAGGACTTCCCTCGCCTCTGCCGTCGAGGCCTCATCGGCCGGTTCCCCTGTTTCAAGGTTCCAGAGCTGCCAGGGCGTCCGGTTCATCATCGCCTCGGCAAAGATGCAGGCGACCTCAAGATCCTCTCCGAATTCGGCATAAACGGGCCGCATGGCATCGGCGAAAGCGTCGTTCCAGGGCCCATAGTCCTCAATCTCGGGGTCTGTAGGATAGCGGGTGGCCAGGGCCTCGATCATGGCCATTTCCATGGGCGTAAGACCGGTGGCGGCCTTTCCGGCCTCCAGGGCCGCATGGGCCTTGTCCAGCGCGGCCTTTTTTTCCTCCGGCTCAAAGAGCTCCCAGGGCTTGTTGTAGTTGGGCCCGATGCCATAGGCGATGCCCCACTGGGCCATCCCGCAGTTCGGATCGGCCGCGACAGCCTTCTCGAAACAGACGACGGCCTCCTCGTGATTGTAGCCATAAAGCCAGATCAGCCCGCGTGAGAACCACATCTGCGCTTGGCCAGACGACGTGGTGACAGCGCGTGTGAATGCGCCAAGGTCAAAATAGTCCATGGAAATCCCCCCGGATCCGGAAATTCAATCGTCAGAATGCCGGGAGGATAGCAGATTTCGGTACCCGAACGGAGTCAGGCGCCGGCACTATTCTGCGGCGATTTTGATCACTGGCTCCATATTGGCGAGATCTTCGTCCGAAAGGTGGCACTTGATCTGATGGCCGTCGGCGAGGGTGCGCACCGGCGGAACCTCCTTGTCGCAAAGCCCGCCTTTGACCCGGTCCTTCCAGCGGCAGCGTGTCTGGAACGGGCAGCCCGGCGGCGGATTCATAGCCGAGGGGATATCCCCGTCGAGCACGATATGGGTCTTTTCGACAGATGTGTCGGCAATGGGCACAGCAGAGAGCAGCGCCTCGGTGTACGGATGGTAGGGAGGCGAAAAGACCTGATCGGTCGTCCCCAGTTCGACCACATGGCCGAGATACATCACCATCACCCGGTCGCTGAGATAGCGCACGATGGACAGGTCGTGCGAGATGAAAAGCAGCGTTGTTTTTTCTTTCCGCTGGATCTCCATCAGAAGATCCGTGACCGCCGCTTGCACTGACACATCCAGCGCTGACACAGGTTCGTCGGCAACCACAATCCGCGCGCCCCCCGCAAAGGCGCGGGCGATCCCCACGCGCTGCTTCTGGCCGCCCGAAAGCTGTCTGGGCATCCGCTCGGCAAAAGCGCGCGGCAGTTTCACAAGGTCCAGGAGTTCCAGCATCATCTCGCGCCGGCTCGCCTCGCTGTCGCCCTTGCCGAAGATTTCCAGCGCGCGGATGATCTGCCGGCCCACGGTCATCGAGGGGTTGAGCGTGTCAAAGGGGTTCTGGAACACCATCTGCACCGAACTGATCGTGTCCGTGTCCCGCTCTTCGATGGGAACGCTTTCGATGGACTGGTTGTCGAGCAGGATATGCCCGTCCGTCGCCGTTTCGAGCCCCATGAGCACCTTGGCAAAGGTGGACTTCCCGCAGCCGGATTCGCCCACGATGGCCAGGGTCTCGGATTCCCGCGCCTCGAAGGTCAGTGTTTCGTTGGCCTTGACGACCTTGCGCGCGCCGCCCCCGAAAAGGGCGTTGGCCGCCACCTCGTAGTATTTCTTCAGGTGGTCCATCTTCAGAACCACATCGCCCACCTCGGCCTTTTCTTTCTTCTCGGCCACGGTGATCGGCGCGTTCCAGTCGATCTCCTGGAATTTCAGACAGCGTGTCTCATGTCGCTCGTAGCCCGGCACCTGCGCCATAGGGATCGCCGCCGCATCGCAGCGCCCGGCCTCGAAATAATCGCACCGCGGGCCGAAATTGCAGCCCGGCGGACGCTCGTGGGGCAGGGGGAAGTTCCCCGGAATGGCCACCAGCGGGCGCGCGTTCTTGTCGGCCCCAGGCAGCGGGATCGACCGGAAGAGGGCCTGCGTATAGGGATGCTGCATGTGATCGAAGACATCCGCGATGCTGCCGGTCTCCACGGCCTCGCCCGAATACATCACGCAAAGCCGGTCGCAGGTTTCCAGCACAAGCCCCAGGTTGTGGCTGATGAACAGCATCGAGGTGCCGTATTTCTTGCCAAGATCCTTCACCAGTTCCACGACCGCCGCTTCCACGGTCACGTCGAGCGCAGTGGTGGGCTCATCCAGGATCAGGAGGCTGGGCTTCGACATCAGCGCCATGGCGATGACGATCCGCTGCTGCTGACCGCCCGACAACTGATGCGGGAAACTCTCAAGCATTCGCTTGGGGTCCGGCAGCCGCACATCCGTGACCACTTCGAGCGCGCGGTTGTGCGCCTCCTCTGCCGAGACGCCTTCATGGATCATCGGCACTTCCATCAGCTGCTTGCCGATCTTCATGGCCGGGTTCAGGCTGGCCATGGGTTCCTGATAAATCATGGCAATCTCGCTGCCGCGGATATCGCGCAGCTCTTCCTGGGTCATCTCATTCAGATCGCGGCCCTTGAACTTGATCGACCCGCCCACGATCCGCCCGTTGACGCCCAGATCCTGCATGACCCCAAGCGCTACAGTGGATTTTCCGCATCCGGATTCGCCCACCAGCCCCATGGCCTCGCCGGGCTGCACCGTGCAGGAAAAATCCATCACCGCCGGGATTTCCCTCAGTCGGGTGAAAAAGCTGATCGACAGGTTGTCGATTTCCAGGATCGGGCCGTCGTAGTCCCATTTTGACATTGTCTGTCCCCTTTGCGGGTCTTGATTTCTTTGGTCCCGAAATACTCCGGGGGGTCCGGGGGGCGGGCCCCCCGGCCGCGGTTGATAAGATAAGTCCATCAGGGTGTAGTACCCCCCAACAAAGGCCACCCGATTTATCCCCCCAAAAACGCCGAAAGGAAGAGCGGCGGGGGGGGGAACATGGGTGTGGGAGG
>JBCDED010000090.1:0-11991 GCA_039179985.1 Pseudomonadota bacterium | reverse complement strand
TGACCTTTGAGGCCTATATGAACAAAAAGCTCGTCAAGGCGCGGCCCATGGCCCACGTCAAGATCGGGCTCAAGAACCTCGCGCATCTCACGCGGCTCATTCCGGCGGCACAGGTATGACAAACATGATCCCGGCCTGGGTCAACGGCACATTGACACCGGTGGAAAAGCTGGAGGTCCATCAGCGCGGCCTGAAGCACAAGGCGATCTCGGTCTTCGTGATGGCGGGCGAGCAGGTGCTGATCCAGCGCCGCGCAATGGGCAAGTACCACACGCCGGGGCTCTGGGCGAACACCTGCTGCACGCATCCTGCCTGGCTCGAAAGCTCGGGCGACTGCGCCGTGCGGCGGCTGCGCGAAGAGCTTGGGATCACCGGGCTCTACCCGGCCCTGCGCGACCGCGTGGAATACCGGGCGGATGTGGGCGGCGACCTGATAGAACATGAGGTGGTTGACATCTTCACGGCCACCGCGCCTCGCAACCTGAAGGTCAAGCTGAATCCCGACGAAGTGCTCGAGGTCCGCTGGATCGATCTCTACGACCTTGCCGCAGAGGCCCGCCGCCACCCCGAGCGCTTCACGCCCTGGCTTAAGATCTACCTCAGCGACCACATGGACCGGATTTTCGGGACCGAAGTTCGCGCTTGATCAGAATCCCGTTCGGGGCAGCTTTGAGCCCAAACCGACAAACTCTGCGCAGCTCCTGCATGACAGCATCGGTCGAGTAGAAGCCAAACCGGCGCGCACCTTGGATGCTCAATCTGTCTGATTGCACGACAAAGCTTAGGAATCGGATTTTTCGGCAGAAGCTACAGCATCGCTGCGTGCATTGAGGAAAGTGATTTCTTCGGGCGCTTCTGTCAGGGCAATGGCGCGATCATAGGCAACGATAGCCTCTGCAGATCGCCCTTGCCGCGCCAGAAGGTCTGCGCAACAAGCATGATAGGGTTGATAGGCCTGTAGATGCTGACCTGCACCGGTCGCTTCCAGTTGCACTAAGGCCGTTGACGGGTCTGTTGCATAGGACTGTGCAACCGCACAATTGACCAGCACCACGGGATTGGGCTGGAGGTTCCACAACAAATCATAGAGAGCGACGATCTGGGTCCAGTCAGTGCTGGCGAAATCGGGCGCCTCAGCGTGCAGGGCACCGATCGCAGCCTGCAGCGCGTAGGCACCGGGCGGACCGGATCCGAGCACCTGTTCCACCAAGGTGATGCCTTCATGGATTTTGCCCCGGTCCCAGCGTGATCTTGCTTGTTGCTCTAAAGGAATAAAGGCGCCATCGGGCCCCCGGCGCGCCAGGCGACGGGCGTCCGTCAGAAGCATCAATGCCAGCAACCCTTTGGCTTCGAGATGATCCGGCAGACACGCGGTCAGGATGCGCCCCAGGCGAATGGCTTCCTCGGACAGATCGGTACGCATGAGTTGATCCGAACTGCCACGGTGACCCTCGTTGAAGATCAGGTAGAGGACTTTCAGAACGCCGTCGATGCGGTCTGGCAGGTCTTCCGGATCGGGCAATCGAAACCGAATGCCGGCCGAAGTGATCTTTTTCTTTGCGCGGGTCAAACGGGCAGCCATGGTTTCTTGCCTATCGAGGAAGGCCGCTGCGATTTCGCGAGTTGTCAGGCCTCCAACGGCGCGCAAGGTCAAGGCAACACGTGACTTTTCGTCGAGCGCCGGATGGCAACAGGTAAAGATAAGCTCCAGCCTTCTGTCCGGCAAAGTCTGGAGCTCTTCCGCCTCGGGCGCGTGTTGCCAGTGCCAGAGCGCAACCGCCTCGGCCTTGTCTAGTTTGGTCCGAGCACGGCGCAGCCGATCGATCGCTTTTCTCCGCGCCGTTGCGATCAGCCAGGCGTCCGGAGCATCGGGCAGCCCTGACTTGGGCCAAACCTCAAGGGCCGCAACGACGGCATCCTGCAGGCAGTCCTCGGCGAGCGAAAGGTCGCCGCCGAACCCCGTCAGCACTGCCACCAACCGACCCCATTCTTCGCGGATCAGGCGGGTGATCTGGGCCTCAGTCTGGCTAGGCGACGGCATTACGGTTCAGTCGTACACCGCAATTGGTCGGATTTCGATTCTGCCGTAGTTGGCTGTCGGGATCTCGGCCGCGCATTTCAACGCTTCGTCCAGGTCGGCGAGTTCGAGGATATAGTACCCACCTAGCTGTTCTTTGGTCTCCGCAAACGGCCCATCCACCGTATGAGTCTTCCCGTCTCGAACGCACAGCGTCGTCGCGGTTGCAACAGGCTGCAGCCCCTCTCCGGAAATCAGTTTGCCTTCGTCCTTCATCTTCTGAGTGAAGCCCATGTAAGCCCCGATAAAGGGGCCAAACTCGTCCGTGCCAGGCTGCGGTCCAGAACCCTCTTGGCTGTAAATCAAGAGCATGAATTGCATGTCGGTCTTCCTTTCTTACCAACCGAAAGCACCAATTGCTTTCTGGCTACCAGACGCATGAAGCTGCGCGAATTCTACAAGCCGCGCAAAAAGTCTCCAATTTTTCTTGAGGTCACGGAATCAGGAACACATAGTCCAAGGGACGGTTTCGGCGTTTGCGTTGTGGAACAACAGCTTAGACCAGCGCAACCTACGCCTAGAGCACCTTTCGATCACCGGAAAGATCGGCAAAGGCTGCCGCGCAACGAGAAAAAGCTGCCGTTTTGACGAGGCGCACCGATGGCTCCGGCATCTTTGAGACGGGCGTTCCGAACGACTGGGACACTCCCATTCAGGGATGGTCTATACTCGCCGAGCGCCGGCGTTGGCATCGCAAGGGTCTCGTTGGCTCAGACCTTCAACGGGGCACCTGCCGGGATCTCGCCCAGGGCCTCAAGCGCCGTGGCGACGATATCGACCGAGGTCAGCCCGGCATCGGCGTACATGGCGGCCGGGCTGGCCTGGTCGATGAAACGGTCCGGCAGGGTCATCGTGCGCACCGCGAGACCCCGGTCGAAACCGCCCGCATTGGCCAGTTCGTGCAGCACCATCGCGCCGAAGCCGCCCTGAGCGCCCTGCTCGATCGTGATCAGAGCATCATGTTTCTTGGCAAGGTTCCGGATCAACGCCCGGTCGAGCGGCTTGGCAAAGCGCGCATCAGCCACGGTGGTGGAAATGCCGCGCGCTTCGAGGTCTTCCGTGGCCACAAGAACCTCCGACAGATGCGCGCCGAAGCTCAGAATCGCCAGCCGGTCGCCCTCTCTGATCGTGCGGCCCTTGCCAATCTGCAAACGTTCGCCCAGTTCCGGCAGCTCCACGCCCACACCCTCGCCCCGCGGGTAACGGAAGGCGATGGGGCCCTCGTCATGCTCGACCGCCGTGGCCACCATGTGCATCAGTTCCATCTCATCGGCAGCAGCCATCACGACAAAGCCGGGCAGGTTTGCGAGATAGGCCACGTCAAAGGCGCCTGCGTGGGTGGCGCCGTCCGCGCCCACAAGCCCGGCGCGGTCGATTGCAAAGCGCACGGGCAGTTTTTGCAGGGCAACATCGTGGACCACCTGATCGTAGCCCCGCTGCAGGAAGGTTGAATAGATGGCGCAGAAGGGCCTGAGCCCCGCCGCCGCCATGCCCGCCGCAAAGGTCACGCCATGCTGTTCGGCGATGCCCACGTCGAAAACCCGCGACGGCAGGCGGTCGGCCAGAATGTTCAGCCCGGTCCCCGATGGCATGGCCGCGGTCACGCCAACGATCCGCGGATCGCGCTCGGCGTGGGCGGTCAGCGCCTTGCCGAAAACGCTGGTATAACTTGGCGCGTTCGGCTTCGATTTCTTCTGGTCACCGGAGCCCACGTCGAACTTGGCCACGCCGTGATACTTGTCGGCGGCAGTCTCGGCCGGGACGTATCCTTTGCCTTTCACGGTCACCGCATGGATCAGCACCGGCCCTTCCGCACGGGCGCGGGCGGTGCGCAGAACTGGCAGTAGCTGCGACATGTCGTGGCCGTCGATGGGGCCGATATAGGAAAATCCGAGTTCCTCAAATAGCGTGCCAGAGCCCCCAAGACTGCCCATCACAAGCTGCCGCGCCCGCCGCGCGCCATCGCGGAAGGGACCCGGCAAAGCCGCCTCGAACCCTTCGGCCATATCATGCAGCGCCGTGGCGGCGGGATTGGCGTAGAGCCCCGAGAGGTACTTCGACATCGCACCCACGGGCGGGGCGATGGACATCTCATTGTCGTTGAGGATCACGAACATCCGGCGCCCTTCGGAGCCCGCGTTGTTCAGCGCCTCATAGGCCATTCCGGCGCTGATCGACCCGTCACCGATGACGGCCACCGCGTCGCCCGTGTTCTCGCCGAGATCGCGACCGACGGTAAAGCCAAGCGCGGCGGAAATCGACGTCGAGGAATGGGCGGCGCCGAAGGGATCGAAATCGCTTTCGCTGCGTTTGGTGAACCCCGACAGGCCGCCTTCCTGCCGGAGGGTCCGGATACGGTCACGGCGGCCCGTGAGCACCTTGTGCGGATAGCACTGGTGCCCCACGTCCCAGATCAGCTTGTCGTGGGGCGTATTGAAAACAGCATGGATCGCCACGGTCAGTTCGACGACCCCGAGGGAGGAGCCGAGGTGCCCGCCGGTCTCGGAGACCGCCGAAATCACCTCGGCCCTGAGTTCGTCCGCAAGGGTGGTGAGGGTCAGGTCACTCAGACACCGAAGATCCGACGGACCGGAAATACGGTCGAGGAGAGGAGTGTCGGGTCTTGTCATGGTGTCCTCCATCGTGTCGGACACGCACCGGCGATGGGGAGAGAAGGTGCGCCGCCGAATAGAACATCGCATCGGAGCACAAATCCCCTCGCGATGCCGTCGCCCCGCCTTTGCGGCGGGATAGGAACCGGGTTTTACCCCGGAATTTCCGGTCCGGATCTGACGCCCGGATCAAAGGGCCAGCGGGCGCGCCTGGCGCCCGCAGTGCCGTTTCATTCAGTTACGATAATGACTTCGATCTCTTCGACGACCACCATCGATTCCGGCGCCGACGACCAGGGCGTCGGATCGGGGGCCTCCCGCGCCCGTTCCGGCAAAGCCGAGCCGATTGCGACGAAGATAAGCACAATCGCGATCACCCCGAAAAAGAACATGGCGGCGTAGACGGCGCCCATGGCCATCTGCTGGAAGATCCAGCCACCAAGGCTCGGCTTTTTGCCCTCAAGATACCATTCGTTCTGTGACATGGTCCGTGCCCTCCTATCTGCCTTCGACCGGCGCGTAGCCGTGCGCCTGTGCCCAGGTGTACCAGTCGTCCACAACCGTGCCGGTCAGCAGGATCCCGATGCCGCCTGTCAGCGTCGTCAGAACCGCAAACCACCAGGCCCAGCGGTGAATGCCTTCCATCGTGGCGTTGAAGCCCATGGTCCAGCGCCAGAAAAGCGCCGCCCGCTCCGAGGCCGTCCCGCGATCCACGATCTGTTCAATCTCGCGGTCGCCGCCGAAGCGGGAGACCGCCAGGATCGTCGCGCCGTGCATCGCAAAGAGCAGGGCCGAGCCGTACAGGAAAACGATCGAAAGCGCGTGGAACGGGTTGTAGAAGAGGTTCCCGTAGGTCAGCGAGAAGAGGTTCGTCCAGTCAAGGTGACTGAAGATGCCGTAAGGCACCGCCTCGGACCAGCTGCCCATGAGAATTGGCCGGATCAGACCGAGTACCAGGAAAAGCCAGATGGCGCTGGCGAAGGCCCAGCAGATATGCTTGCCCATCCCCAGCTCTTCGGCGCGTAGGTAGCACCGAATCCACCAGCTGCAGACCGAAATCAGCAGAAAGAAACTGGCAATAATCCAGAGTCCACCCTCGTTTAGTGGCGCCATGCCAAGGCCATATTCCGGCCCCGGCGGATCAAGCGACAACCAGAAGAGATCGCGCGCGAATACCCCAAGGCTATAGTCGGCCTGCACGAGAAAGCTTAGCCCGCAGATCAGAAACCAGGCCGCAAATGTGATGACAGAAGCCCAACCGAAGGCGCCCATATAAATGGGACCGATCTGCGCATTGCCGAGCCAGCCCATGAGGTTCGAGAACCCCGGCCGTCCGATGCGGTTGCCCAGGTCCACGTCTCCGGCCATCCCGAACTCGGGTTCGCCGCGCACCTGCACCTGATTAAAGATGTTCTGATACTCAGCCATTGACGCCTCCCTCGAGGTCGACCCAGATCGGCAGATCGACGTACCAGTACCACCAGTCGACCCACTGGTCGAACCAGACGGTGCCTGAGATGATGATACAGACAGCGCTCCAGAACCCCGCGTTCAGGGCCAGAAGCAGCCCCAGACGGTGAATGCCAAGCGTGCCAACCGAATAGCCAATGAAGTCGCGGAAGAATGTGTCTTCGTGGTCCGGCGTCTTCATCTCGGTGCCTTTGGGCGGGTTGACCGCAGACAGGATCAGACCGCCATGGAGCGCCAGCGCCAGGTTCGTCGTGAAAAAGAACGTGATGGCGATCATATGGGCGGGGTTGTAGTGGAAGTTGCCGTACTGGTAGCCAACGTTGTTCACCCAATCGAGGTGGCTCCAGATGCCGTAGGGAAACGCGTGCCCCCAGGCGCCCATCAAAACCGGGCGGAAGACCACCAGCGTCACATAGGCGAAAATCGCCACGCTGAAGGCAAAGGGCACATGCAGCCCCATGCCGAGTTTGCGCGCGATCTCGACCTCGCGCAGCGCCCATGAGACAAAGGCCCCGATCGCGCAGATGGTGATCACCTGCCAGAGCCCGCCATCGGCGAGCGGCGCAACACCCAGTCCGTATTCCAGCGCCGGTGGCTCGATGGAGATCAGCCAGGGGTTCCATTCCCCCTGCAGGACGGCGCCATAAAAGATCAGGATGGTGCCGAGGGCGGCGAAAAAGAAAGTCGTCACCCCGAAGAAGCCGACATAGAACGGCCCGACCCAGAAATCGAACAATTCGCCGCCGACGAGCGTGCCTCCCGGCACGCGGTATTTTCGTTCAAAGCTGAGCAGTGCCATAGCTTTCTCCGCTTAAGTCCAGGGCGGCGGCGCCACGGCGGGCGTCTGCCGTCTCTTCAGGTTTGCTACGGGCGGGACGGCCCCGCCCGCAGCGAGTTTTGGGTCTGTCGCTCTCAGCCACCGAAGGCCAGCTTGAACCAGTTCGTCGAGTCATTGCTGAGCAGGACGAGATGGATCATTGCCGCCAGCAGGAACAGGAACACGCCCTGCGCCACGAATACGCGGCGCGGGTCGAAGACCAGCCAGATCTTGTAGAACTTCTGCATCTTCTGTGCTCCTTAGCCCCAGCTGAACCAAGGCAGCTTAATGTACGTCGCGATGTGTGCGACGATGGCGACGCCCACGAACACCTGAAGACCCTGCATGTAGACAGAGTGCAGCTCTTGTGCCTGTTCGTCGGTTAGGCCTGTAAAGGACAGACCAGTGTTATCAGCCATAAACTTTCCTCCGGATAGTCAAGCTGAGCCGCACACCCTGCGGCGGGGTTCCCAGCAGTCCACCCGGATTGACTCCGGGAGGCCTGCGGTGCGCCACGTACCCCCGCAGGGACCCGTGGAATTCTGTAAGCGGCAGGTTCATGCCGCGAAGATCATCGGCGTAATGATGCGTGCCTGGCTCCAGGCCCGGGCGATCGGGCCTTTTCTTGGCAGCCGGAACTGACGCAGGGCCGCCATGGTCCAGGTCAGCGTCGCAAGCGGCAGCGTCGCCAGAAAGATGACAGCGAAATAGGCGTAGTATTCGCGCCGGGGCGGCCTGCGTGTGCGGGCCTCTGGCTGCGTCACCTCGACAGGAATGTCACCGGTCAGATCGGTCATGGTCTTCCTCCCTCGTCATCTTCAAATCCAGCGGGCGTCAGCGCGCGCACGGTCTCCACGACCACGCGCTCGGCCCCGTCGGCCAGGGCCGCAGCTTCGGCGGCGTCTCGCAATTTCTTTGCAGCGGAAATCCGGGTCAGGATCGGGTGCTCGGCCACGATCCGGTCAAGAAGCGCTTGGGCTTCCTCGTCCCAGGGGAAATCCCGGCGCAGGGTCGTCGGCGTCGCCTCGGCCGCGTCCATCTCCGAGCCAAGCGGCAGGATGTGGAAAAGCGCGTCAAACAGCCCGTTGCAGACTTCCTGCAAAAGGTACGTGGCCCCGGCATAGCCCATCATCGGCGTCCCGGTGGCGCGCCGGATGGCAGCGCCCGGAAACGACGCCGGAATGAACGCCGGCGCCGGCCCGAAACCGCCTTTGAGTTCCGCCAGGTACATTTTTTCGTTGATCGACCCCATCACGACAAGCGGCCGTGCGGTGCGGATATGATCGCGCACCGCATCGTTGTCGGTCTTCTTGCCCGCCGTCCGTGCCACCGCAAAGGCGCAGGGCAGACCAAGGTCGTCTTCCAGATACTTCCGGATGCCCCGCGAATAGGTCTCGTTCGCGACAATGCCAAAGCTGGCGGTGGCAAAGAAATCCTGCGTGACGGACCGCCAAAGATCCCAGACAGGTTTCAGAGTCGAGTGCTTTTCACGATCGATAAAGGGTTTGGGGTCGAGTCCAAGGAGATCACCAAGCGTCCGCAAGAACTTGGTGGTGGACTCGACCCCGATGGGCGCTTGAAGGTATGGCTTGCCAAGGACTTCCGCCAAACCACGCCCAAACTCGCGGTACATAACTATGTTCACGTCCGCGTTGACCAGATCGCGCATCTCGGCCAGGTGACTGCCAAGCGGCATCACCATATTCACCTCTGCGCCGATGCCTTCGACCAGCCGCCGGATTTCGGCCAGATCGGAAGGCATGTTGAAGGTCCCATACATCGGACCCAGGATGTTGACCCGCGGCTTCGCGCCGTCCTCACGCTTTTTCTCGCGCGGCAGGCGGCCTTTGGTCATTCCGAATTCGGTGAAGATCCAGGTCATGGCCCGGTCGGCCGCTTCCCACTGATCCTCGTCAATCGTGCGCGGCAAGAACCGCTGAATGCTCGTTCCCTGCGGGGTCACGCCGCCGCCGATCATCTCGGCTATCGAGCCCGTTACCACGACCGCCGGCAAGGCCGGGTCAAGCGTGTCCCAGGCCCGCTTCATCGCGCCCTCGGTACCGTCGCGGCCCAGTTCCTCTTCGCCGAGGCCCGTCACGACGATCGGCAGCTCGTGCGGTGGCAGCCCATCGGTGTAATGCAGAACCGATGTGACCGGCAGGTTTTCACAGCCCACCGGGCCGTCGACCACGACCTGCAAGCCCTTGACGGCGCAGAACGCATAGACCGCGCCCCAATAGCCCCCTGCCCTGTCGTGATCTTGGATCAGCATCAGATCATCTCCGCCGCTTTGGCCGCGCGCGCGGCCTTGTCGAGCTTTTTCTGATGCAGCGCCCGGAAATCGGGGCGCAGGTTCGGCGCGCCTTCCCAGATGCCCGCGGTTTCGCTTTCGCCGACGCCCTCAAAAAACGCTTTCATGCCGTCCATCCGCTCTTTGTTGCCGATGGCGGCGTTCACGACTTCCGCGAGGCTGCCGGCCCCGGCTGGGCCCATCAGCGGGCGGGCCGAGATGAGGTTGGTAAAGTACAGCGACGGGATGCCCATCTCTTTGGCCTTCTGGACCACGGGCGTCGTGCCGATGGCAAGATCGGGCGCCACCGCTTCCATCGCAGCAAGGTCGTCTTCCAGGCTGGCGCGGAATTTTACCGTGACGCCCCTGGCATCGAGCCAGGCTTCATCGGTGGCTGAAAACCGCGTGCGCGGGCAGGCGCTGCCCACATAAGCCACGTCGGCGCCGCTCTCGATCAGAAGCCGCGCCACCAGCAGTTCCGAGCCCTCATACCCCGACAGCGTGATCCGCCCTTTGATCCGGGTCGCACTCAGCGCCCCTTTGATCGCGGGCAAGAACGCGTTTTGCGCTGCCGCCACCTTGTCTGCGGGCAGACCGAATGTATCGCCGATCGCCGCCAGCCAGTCGGCCGTGCCGTCATGGCCCACAGGCGCCGAGCCGATCACGGGCCGCCCGGCCGCCTCAAACTCTCGCACCGCGGCGGTGTAGAAGGGATGGATCGCCGCCACCGCGCCGCAGTCGAGCGCGGAGTAAAGCTCTCGCCACTCCCGGCAGGGCACCACAGGCCCCGCGGCGAGCCCCAGCGGCGCCAGCATCTGACCGATCATCACCGGATCCGCCGGGAACATCTCGCCCAGCAGAGTCACCGTGGGGCGGTCGCTCTTGCCGCCAACGGGCGCAGGCACTGGTCCCGCCTCGATCTCGGACCGGGCGTAGTTCAGCATCGCGCCGGCCAGGACGTCCTTGGCTTCGGCATGGGTCGGAATGCCAAAGCCCGGCACATCGATCCCGACAATACGCACGCCGTCGATCTCTTTCGGCAAGAGCCTCAGCGGCACGCCCGAGGCCGTGGGAACGCAAAGGTTCGTCACCACCACAGCGTCATACCGGTCCGGATCGGCAAGATCGTGGACAGCCTCGCGGATATCCTCGAAAAGCTTGCCGGTGACCAAAGTCTCGGAGTTGAAGGGCACATAACCCACCGACCGACGCGCACCGTAGAAATGGCTGACGAAGCTCAGGCCGTAGACACAGCAGGCCGAGCCCGACAGCACCGTCGCAACCCGGCGCATCCGCAACCCCACGCGCAGGGACCCGAAGGCCGGGCACATGGACTGTGGTTTGTCATGGGGGCCTTGGGGATAGTCCGCAGCAAACCGGTCGAGCATCTCGGACTGGCCCGCCGCGCGCGCGGCAGCCTCCATCTGCCCGGCGCCCGCATTGCAACCGATACCGTCCTGCGGCAGCGCCGCCTCGCGGGCAATCCCGTCCTCGACCGGCACCTCGCCCGCGCCGTCGTATGTGACTTCTTCCGTCACGCGCGCGCGCCTCCGGGGTCAGTGTGGCGGGCCGCCTCAGGCATCGTCATAGATGACCTCCAGGCTCTCTTTCGGCTTTGCGTTGGCACCGCGCATGTCGGCATCACTCGCCGGTTCCAGAACGAAATCGGCGCCGGTTTCCTCGGCGCTGAAAAGCTCCAAAAGCCCGTCCTGCGTCAAAGGCGTGGGCCGCAGAGGCGGAGCACCGGCCACGTTCTCGGCCAGTTCAGCAAACATGCTGCCCCACTGGCCTGCGGACGTGCCAACGATCTGGTAATTGGCCGATTTCCGGCGTAGATCCTCGTCCGCAGGGATCGACGCCAGGACCGGGATGTCGACCGCCTTGGCAAAAGCCGCCGCCTCACCCGTTCCGTCGTCCTTGTTGATCACCAGACCCGCGACGCCGACGTTACCGCCCATCTTGCGGAAGTAATCCACCGCCGAGCAGACGTTGTTGGCCACGTAAAGCGACTGGAGATCGTTCGATCCAACCAGAATGACCTTCTGCGCCATATCGCGGGCAATGGGCAGGCCAAAGCCGCCGCAGACCACATCGCCCAGAAAGTCGAGAAGAACGTAGTCAAAATCCCAGTCATGGAAGCCGAGCTTTTCGAGCAGTTCAAACCCATGAATAATGCCGCGCCCGCCACAGCCGCGCCCCACCTCGGGGCCGCCAAGCTCCATGGCGAAGACGCCGCCACGCTTGAAGCAGACATCGCCGATCTGCACTTCTTCGCCCGCCAGCTTCTTGCGCGTCGAGGTCTCGATGATCGTCGGGCAGGCCTTGCCGCCGAACAGCAGGCTCGTGGTGTCCGACTTCGGGTCGCAGCCAATCAACAGCACGCGCTTGCCCTGTTCGGCCATCATGTGGCTGAGGTTGGCAAGCGTGAACGACTTGCCGATGCCGCCCTTGCCGTAGATCGCGATGATCTGCGTTTTCTTCGTAGGTTCGGTCTGCGGTATCTCAAGCGTGGCTTCGCCCGCCTCGTCCTTCAGGCGCGAGTCATAATCCTTCAGGTTCGGAACTTCATCCTTCACGACAGGTCCTTCCAATTCAAAATCATCTTCAGGCAGTCGGCATCAGTGAAAGCCTGGATGTAGGCGGTGCGCGCGTCGAGCGGGTTCGATTGATGGGTGATAAGACCTTCAAGGCTCAGCAGTCCGCTTTCGACCAGCGCGCGCGTGGC
>JBCDED010000089.1:0-12400 GCA_039179985.1 Pseudomonadota bacterium | reverse complement strand
GGGATATCGGCGGGGTTCTGGGTGACGAAATAGACGCCTACGCCTTTCGAGCGAATGAGCCGCGCCACCTGTTCCACCTTATCGAGCAACGCCTTGGGCGCATCGTCGAAAAGCAGATGTGCCTCATCAAAGAAGAAGACGAGCTTTGGTTTTTCGGGGTCGCCGACCTCGGGCAGGCTTTCAAAGAGCTCCGACAGGAGCCACAAAAGGAATGTCGCGTAGAGCCTTGGCGCGCCCATGAGCTTTGCAGAGGCCAGGATGTTGATGCGCCCGCGCCCGTCGGCATCGGTCGTCATCAGATCCCCAAGATCGAGCGCGGGTTCGCCAAAAAGCTTGTCCGCGCCCTGGCTTTCTAGGACCAGCAACCGCCGCTGAATGGCCCCCACGGAGGCTGTGGAGATATTGCCATACCGCAGCGAGAGCGATTTGCGGTTCTCCCCCAGCCAGACCAGAAGCGCCTGAAGGTCTTTCAGATCAAGCAGCGCCAACCCTTCTTCATCGGCCACGCGGAAGGCCACGTTCAGGACCCCTTCCTGCACCTCAGTCAGCTCCATCAGGCGCGACAAAAGGAGCGGACCAAGCTCGGCCACCGTGGTTCTCACAGGATGCCCTTCCTCACCGAAGATGTCCCAGAACGTCACCGGGAAGGCTGCGTAGGCGAAAGCGTCAAACCCCATGGTCGTCACGCGCTTCATAAAGGCGTCGTGCAGCTTGAAGTCCGCCGAGCCCGGCTGCTCCAGCCCTGCCAGATCGCCCTTTACGTCGGACAGGACCACCGGCACACCCGCTGCTGAGAACCCTTCTGCCAGGATCTGCAGGGTCACGGTCTTGCCCGTTCCCGTGGCACCCGCGATTAGGCCATGCCGGTTGGCATAGCCAAGCGACAGCCTTTGCGGCGTCCCATACTCCTTACCCGCACCCCCCACGAACACACCGTCCATGCCTGTGATTCCCGTAAATCCAAGAAATTCTCTCGGGAACATACAACGTTAACCCTTTTGTGCCATGGTCCTGATGTTCGGGCGGCGCAATGCGCCTGTCCGGGCACTTCCTCCCTGTTAAACTGGCCGCGCATTTTGTGCGGCCTTTTTTCGCTTCCGAGCCGGGGACGGAAACGAAATTTTGCTGTTGACCGCCGTAGTTATTGCCCATAGCTTCAGGCGCACAGAATATGTCGGCCAGTCCGACAGGGAGCAAAAAAGTCGAAAAAGGACCCCTCGCGGGTCCTTTTTCTATGGGGCTCTCCCGAGATGTGATGCAATGCGGTCCTGACAAGTGACACAGGTCATGCTAGGCGGTGAAAAAAACCATCCTTGGCAACAGGAGACCCGAGGCAATGAAACAAAAAGCAGGCGCAATCTTCATGCTGGCCGCGAGCCTGGCGCTGATGCCCTTCGCCGGCGGCGCCCAGGAACAAACGGACGGCGGTCTGTCGCTGGGCGAGCCGGTCGACGATACTCCGCAGCCCGGACAGACCTATACCGACAGCACCCAGGGCGACTGGAGCATCCGGTGCATCAAGCTGGCCGAGGGCACGGACCCCTGCCAGATGAACCAGCGCATGGCCGATGAAACCGGCAATTCGATCGCCGAAATCGCCATGTTCATTGTCGAACCCGGCGGCGCCGCTGTCATGGGCGCCAACATCGTGACGCCGCTTGAGACGCTTCTGACCCAACAGTTGCGCGTGCGGATCGACGATGCCGAAGCCAAGGCCTATCCTTTTACCTTCTGCGCGCAGTCGGGCTGTGTGGCCCGCGTCGGCTTCACCGCCGCAGACCTCAACAACATGCAAAAGGGCACTACGGCGACCGTCACTATTGTGCCGGCGCAGGCGCCGGACCGAACCGTGAACGCGGTGCTGTCGCTGAACGGTTTCACTGCCGCCTACGACAGGTTGCTGGAGCTGAGCGCGAACTAGCCCTGCTTCAGCGCAAGGACGGCGTTTAACCCGCCAAAGGCAAATGCATTGGACAAGGCGACCTTTACGGTCGCTTTTCTTGCTTCATTCGGGACCACATCGAGCGCGCATTCCGGGTCAGGCTCCTCGTAGCCGATCGTCGGCGCCACCACGCCGTCCCTGAGCGCCATGATGCAGGCCAGAAGCTCTACCGCACCTGTTCCGCCAATCAGATGCCCATGCATGGATTTCGTGGACGAGATCATCAGCCGGTCCGCATGGGCGCCGAAAACCTGGGCCACGGCGGCGCATTCGGTTTTGTCGTTTGCCGCAGTCCCGGTGCCATGGGCGTTAATGTAATCGACCTCGGCCCTGTCGATCCCGGCATCGGTCAACGCGCCTTCGATGGCACGCGCCGCACCCTGTTTGGACGGCATAACGATATCGGCGGCGTCGGACGACATGGCAAAGCCGATCACCTCGGCCAGGATCTCGGCACCTCGGGCGCGGGCGTGCTCGTAGTCTTCGAACACGAAGACCGCAGCGCCTTCGCCCTGTACCATTCCGTTGCGATTGGCCGAAAACGGGCGGCAGGCATCGCGGGACATCACGCGCAATCCTTCCCAGGCCTTGACGCCCCCAAAGCAGAGCATGGACTCCGACCCGCCCGTGACCATTACCCGCGCCATGCCGGCGCGGATCATGTGGAACGCCTGTCCCATGGCGTGGTTTGACGACGCGCAGGCCGTTGCAACGGTGAAACTGGGCCCTTTGAGGTTGAATTCCATCGAGACATGGCTGGCGGCGGCGTTGTTCATAAGCTTAGGAACAACAAAGGGATGCACGCGGTTCTTACCGTCCTCATAGACGGTGCGGTAATTATCGTCCCAGGTATTCACGCCGCCTGCCGCCGTGCCAAGGACGACGCCCGTTAGCGCGGAAAGCTTGCCTTCGAACGTCAGCCCGGACTGCGCGATGGCCTCGCTCGCCGCCAATAGTGTGAACTGCGTGAACCGGTCGTAAAGCGCGATCTGCTGGCGATTGTAGTGGTCTTCGGGGTCATACCCGGTGACCTGACCGCCTATCCTGACCGACAGGCGGTCGACGTCGCGGATGTCGAGTTCCCCGATCCCGCAGCGCCCCTCTTGCATGCTTTCAAGCGTTTCGGCCACGTTCTGGCCCAGGGCATTGATGGTGCCCTGCCCCGTGATGACGACCCGGTTCATTTGGCCTGAGCGGCAATCAGCCCTTCGACCGCTTCCACGATCGAGCGCACGGAAGAGATGTCGAAATCGCTGGCCTGGGGCTCATTGGCGTTGAAGGGCACTTCGATATCGAAAGCCTCTTCAATCGCAAAGATCGCTTCGACAAGACCGAGGCTGTCGATCCCCAGATCCTCCAGCGACTGATCAAGGGACACATCCGCAGCGTCGATCACCGCCTGCTCTGCAATGATCTGGAGAATGCGGTCGCGCACGCTGGTCGTCATGGGCCTTCCCTGCTCTTCAGTGGCGTTGCTTTAGTCGCTCTTTGCGCCGTTGGAAACCGATTTTTGCAGGGCGCGGAAGTCACGCAGAAGGCGTGGCAGGCGCCGCAGCGCCTTATAGATTTCCAGGTTCGTTTCCATCTTCACTGCGGGGTCTCCCATGACCATCCTGCCGGCCGGTACGTTGGTAAAGACCCGCGAGGCCCCTGCAACGACCACATCGTCGCCAATGGTGATGTTGTCGTTGACCCCGGCCTTTGCGCCAAGCACCACGCGGTTTCCCACGGTGGCAGAGCCGGCAACGCCGCTCATGGAACAAATGAGCACATCTTCGCCGATTACCGCGTTGTGGCCGACCTGGACGATATTGTCGATCTTGGTGCCGCGGCCCACGCGCGTGGCGCGCACAGTGCCGCGGTCAACACTACTGTTGGCGCCGATTTCCACGTCGTCGCCAATCTCTACGGTGCCGAGCGAAGCAATGCGCCGCCAGCGGCTGTCGGTACCGTCGCCCTTCCGCTCGGCGGTTCCAAGGGTGCTGCGCGCCTCTTCAAGCTTCAGCGTTTCGGGTGTGACAAAGGAAAAGCCGTCGGCGCCCACCACCGCGCCAGGATGGGCGATGAAGCGCGCGCCGATGCGGATGCGCGGTTGCAGCGTGACCCGGGGGTGTAGGATCGCCCCGTCGCCCAGGTCCGTTTCGCTGCCGATCACGCAATGGGCGCCGATCTGGCTGCCGGCCCCGACCCTTGCGCCGGCCCCGATCACCGTGAAGGGACCGACCGTCGTGCCTGCGCCCAGGCTGGCGGTGGGGTCTATGACGGCGGTCTCATGGATACCCGTCCAACGGTCGTGCCCGGGATCGAAGAGCGCCGAGAGATCCGCCATGGCTGCGCGCGGCCGCGAGACAAGGACGGCCGCCGACAGCCCCAGCCCCCGCCAGTCGGCGTCTTCCCAGAGCAGCGCGACCCTGGTCGCATCGGAGGTAAGCGCCTCGGCGTATTCGGGTTTCAGCGCAAGGGCGAGCCCGGTCGCGCCGGTGGACCCCGGTTCACCAGCGTGATCCACATGCAGTCCCGTCTCGCCAACGGCGACGCCGCCAAGTGCCTCGGCAATCTCAGCGACGCTGTATTCCATGGCTGGGCTCCAGGGGCTGCGGGCCGCCCAAGCGCGGCCCGCCCCGGTCCTAGCTGTCGCGCGGTCGAAGTTCTACCCCGGCCTGCGTGAGGGCCCGGAAAATGCGGGCGTCGCGGCCATATATGTCCCGGCGGAACTGGAGGTTGCCTTTGGGCGTGGTCACCGCGGTCCGGTAGATCAGATGCACCGGTACATGCACGTCGAGGTCGATCTGAACCTCGCTGCCCACGGCCAGTGCCCGCTCGAACGTCCCCTTGGGATTGTTCGTCTGCGGCGCAAGAAGCGCAAAGGCAAAACCACGGGGATCGGCCAGGCGGATGCAGCCATGGCTGAACGCACGGCGCTCGCGGTTAAAAAGGCTCTTCTGCGGCGTGTCGTGCAGATAGATGTTGTGGCGGTTCGGGAACATGAATTTCACCACGCCCAGGGCGTTGCCCTGACTGGGCGGTTCTTTCATGCTGAAGGGCCAGTTTGCCGGTGTCAGCGACGCGAAATCCACAGCGCTGCGGTCAACCAAGCGCCCGCTGCGGTCGCGCAGTTCCAGATGGCTCACCGCGTAAGGGTTCTGCTGGAGAAGCGGCAGATATTCCTTTGTTGCGATCGAGCGCGGCACGTACCACGAAGGGTTCACCACCATAAACTCCATCTCGTCGGAAAACTCCGGCGAGCGGTGATCGTTGCGATTGGCGCCCACAACGGCCCGCGTTTCGAACGTGACCTTACCCTTGTCGATGATCTTTGCCGAGTAGTCGGGCAGGTTCACCAGCACATGGCGGCGACCGCGGTTGAAGTTCATCCAACGCTCCCGCTCCATGGCCACGACTACCTGCGCCAGGCGTGTGGAGACCGGTTTGTTGATCTCTTCCAGCGTCCCTTCGCCGACAACACCATCGGTCGCAAGACCATGGGCGTATTGGAAGGACCGGACCGCCTCGGTCAGTTTGTTGTCGAAGCTTTGCGACGTGCTGCGCCGCATGTAGCCCATGCGGATGAGCCTGTCGCGCAGGGCGACGACCTGTGGTCCGGCCATGCCGGGTTCCAGTTTGCCAACGCGGATCTCAGGGCCCCAACCACCGCGCGCCATGAGCTTTTCGAGCTCGATCTTGCCCTTCATGAGGCGGGTGTATTCCGGTGTCCGGGGCGGCAGCTGTGCCATGAACTTGTCGGCAGGCCCCTGCCGGACGCCGCGCATCAAGGCCAACGGATCACGGCGCAATTTGGCGCGCTTGATCTCTCCGTCGACGCGCGACGGCACAAGAACGCCAGTGCCTACATCCGAGGCATAGCTGAGAAACAGCTTGGAGAGCTGGACATCCAGCGCCCCGCGGGCCTGCGAACTGCGCGCCGACGAAAGCTGGGCTTCCACCGCGCGCACATTGTATTTTGCCACCGGCAACGCGTGGTCCGATGCGCCGTCCAGCGCCCCAAGCAGCGCCCGGAGACGCTGTTTGTCCTGCCGCGTTGTCCCGGTCCAGACAGATCCGTAGCCAATTTCGCGGTAGAATTCCGCCAGAACAGGATCGCTGGCAGCAGCCTGAGCAGCGGCCTGTTTGAAGGCCGTATCCTGGGCGGACACCGGCTGTCCGGCCCCGAACAGAAAGAGTGCACCAAAAACGGCGAAAACCGCCGTGATCAAGTTCCGACGCGCCCCCGCAACGTGTCGAACAGATTGCATTGTCATCCCCTTGTGAACTTAAAATCGCAGCGAAGAGTTTCGCCGTTGCCGTCGCCGCTGTCCAATCAACTAACAGCAAGGCCTTAATGCTTTCTGGAGTGCGGCAGTTTCACATCACCGCTAGCGTGTCTGAAATTACACGGAAAACGGCAATTTTTCGCCGATTTTCGGCCCGGCATCGCGGGAAACCGCCTTGTCGCTTGGTTTGCAAGGTTAATTGTGTCAAAAATTACCTGCGGACGGCGAGCCGTGCCGGTGTGTTGCGTACTAGTGAATCGACATCCCGGACATTGAAAAAAGACGACTGCAGGCAGACTAAATGAAAAACAAAACGACTGTGACGCTAAGTCGGCGTGGGCTGTTGACTGCGTTTGCCGCAACAACGGTTGTCGCGGCGCCGACCATGAGCAGCGCGTTCGGTATTCTCAGGGGTGCGGGCGATGTGCGTCGTATCTCTATGTATTCCGGACGCACGGGCGAAAGCATCAACACGATTTACTGGATCGAAGGAAAGTACATCAAAGAGAGCCTGGCCGAGGTAAATACTTTCATGCGTGACTGGAGGTCCGGTGCGAAGAAAGAGATCGACCTGCGCGCAATAGATATCATGGCCGCTTCCCACGCGCTGTTGGAAACCGACGAGCCTTACATGCTGTTGTCGGGATATCGCACGCCTTCGACCAATCAGGCGCTGCGGTCACGCAGCCGTTCGGTTGCCCGGAATTCGCTCCATATGAAAGGTCAAGCTGCGGACTTGCGACTGAAGTCCCGCTCGGTGGGGCAGATTTCGCGCGCGGCGATTGCGTGCAACTCGGGCGGTGTCGGGCGCTATTCGCGCTCGAACTTCGTGCATATGGATTGCGGCGACGTCCGGACCTGGGGCCGCTAGGTCCCGGGCTCAGAACCCGAATGTCTCCGCCGTCAGATCCGCGGCGGTCACATCAATCAAAACAATCCTACTGTCCATGAACGCGATATGGGCGTCATTGCCCTGTTGCGAGATGGTCAGATCCGAAAGCGCGCTGGCGAGGTCAATATCCAGAAGATCTTCGGCGCCAAAACCGTAAACGGTGTTCGTCCCGAAGTTCTCGCCGCGAAAGACAATGGTGTCGGTCTCACCTGCATCGGAGGCAAGGTTCACGACATCGTTCCCTGACCCAAGGAAGACCAGGTCTGCGCCTTGCCCCGCGAAGAAGTAGTTATTCGCCCCGTTGTCGAAGAAGGTGTCGGCGAAGGCTGTCCCGACGACGCCCTCAATCTTTGTGATCCTGTCGGTGGTTCCGAAGCCATCGCGGACACGGCCGGCGGCGAGATCGGCGATGATCCCCGAGGTTCCACCGAAGTCTGCGTCAAAACGGTGGTCAACCTCGTCGTAGCCACCCTTCCCGTCCATACGGTCCGATCCCTGAAACCCGTAAAAGGTGTTGCTTTCGCGATCGCCGGTGAACCGGTCCTTTTGAGCCGTGCCGCCGATGGCTTCTACTGATTTCAGGCTGTCGGTTTTTTCATCCGGGCCGGTCACGCTCCGTTTGTCCAGTCTCGCGACGATGCCCTGCTTCGTGGCCATATTGCCTGAGTAGTCGAGCGTATCGAAACCAGCGCCGCCCTTGTACGTGTCCCGTCCACCCGCATCCCGGAAGGTATCGTCGCCACCGCGGCCTTGAACCGTGTCGCTGCCTGAAGCGGTCCATATGTCGTCTGACAGCTCCGGCGTCGCGCGGCCGGAAAAGACTGTTTTTCCCGTGACCAGCCCCTCCAGCAAGGCATCCAGGGGCGCACCGACGGCCAGACTGGCGGAGAACTTTGGAAGACTGGCGGCAAGCCCGTCCGCCAAAAGCCACTCTTCGCCATCGTCGCCCAGAAACCGGTAGGACACGATCTTTCCGGAAGTGAAGAACAAATCGCCGCTATTGGGCCCCTGTTCGAGCACGTATCCATTGGCACCCTGGAACGTGAGTTCCACTTGCCAAGGTCCATCGGCGGCGTCGTAGGCCGCCGCGCCACTCTGGAAAACAAAACCGGCGCCGCGTTCCGAGATCGTTTCCAGCCGGTAGTGCGGAGAAGTGAGCTGGTTGGAGACCCCGGGACCCGTGTTCCGGAAGTAGACAGTCGGCATGGGATGACCTGCTGAAGGGTTTTTGTTCACCCCTTGTTCTGCCGGATGCGTCCCAAAAACTGGTTAACGCCGCAATGAATCTATATCCCTCGTCCAGCAGGTTTCCAGCCACCGCCGAACGGCCTCGCGACGATCCTGCGGCCGCTGGCGAAGGCCATGCCCGAGCCCCTAAGGGTTGCCTCCCCCGATCGGGGGAGACGGATTTGGTCACGGGGCGATGAAATGCCGAATGCGCGGGGCGCCGTTCTGGTCGAACGCACGGACCGAGTCGCGCAGGTGGGCGTCTTCCTCGGTGGCGCGGTCATGCTGGTCGAGGTGGTCCTGCCAGCTTGTCAGCCAGAAGGCCTCGATCCAGCGGCCCTCGTCTTCCACCGACCGGTAGACCTGCCACCCATAGGCACCGTCGCGCAGTCGTTCGCCTGAAAGCGCGTGGATCGCCTCAAGGAACGCGGTGACCTGCAAGGGTGATACATCGTATTCAATGGTCACCATGACCGGCCCTTTATCGCTATGGGCGCCGTCGTCTTCCGCGACGATGGGCGCGGCGGGCCAGAGCGATGCGGGCGTCAGATCCAGACCCTCCGCCTGCCCCAGTCTGTAGCGCTGGACGAACGGCAGTCCGATGATCAGACCAGCCGCGGCCAGCAGCATCGACACCATGGGCGACGTCAGGCTGGCGATCTGACCCCAGACAGTGGCGCCAAGCGCCATGGACCCGAAAAAGACCATCAGGAAGACCGACAGGCCTCGCGCCCGGACCCAGTTGGGCAGCGCCGTTTGCGCAGAGACATGAAAGGTCGTCAGCACGGTTATCCAGGCCAGTCCGCCCAAAAGCGATCCCGCCATGGCCATCTCGGCGCGCCAGGCCGAAGCCATAAGAAGAATGGCAACCCCTGTCCCGAGGATACCGGCGGCAGCTGTGGTGTTGGCGTCATAGCGCGCCCGCAGACCTGGCAGGATCAGGGCGCCACCCACGGCCCCGGCGCCGACAAGCGTCAGGAGGATCCCGTAAAGCTCCGCCCCGCCGCCCGGGATGGAGCGGGCAACAAGCGGCAAGAGCGCCCAGTAGGCGGAGGCAAAAAAGAAGAAAGCCAGCGCCCGCACGAGCGTGGCGCGCATGGGCGGGTTGTGTCGCACGTGGCGCAGGCCCGTTGCCATGGCCGCCAGGATCGGCTGTTGCGTGGCCTTCTTGGCGGACGCCTCGGGCCGCCAGAGAACGAGCGCCGCGATGATCGCGATGAAGCTGAGCGCATTGACGAAAAAGGGCGAGGCCAGACCGACACTGGCAATCAACACCCCGGCCAGCGCGGGGCCGATGGCGCGACTGATGTTGATGCCCATGGAGTTGAGAGCAATCGCCGGCTGCAGTGTGTCGCGCGGCACGAGTGCGGGGACCACCGCCTGCCAGGCGGGTGCCATGAAGGCGGCGCCGGTCCCAATGAGGAAGGTAAAGACGATCAGGAGCACCGGCGTCATCGCCCCGGCCTGTACGAGAACCGCCAGCGCCAGGGCCACAGCCAGCATCAGCACATTGATGACGATCAGCATCTTGCGCTTATCGAGCCGGTCGGCGAGCGCGCCCGCAAAGAGTGCAAAGAGGAAGACGGGCAGCGTTGTCGCCGCCTGCACCAGCGCCACGACACCGGGCGACGGGCTGAGCGTCGTCATCAGCCAGCCTGCCCCGACCTCGTGCATCCAGGTGCCGACGTTGGAGATCAGCGCCGCAGTCCAGAGCAGCGTGAACGCATGGTAGCGAAACGGCGCCCAGGGCGACGGGCGCCCGGCCACGTCAGTGCTGGATGACATCGTTCCACTCCGGATGCTTCTGCGACTGCGCGCGCACGTAGGGACAAAGCGGCACGATCCGGAAGCCCTTGGCGCGCGCCTCGGCGATGAGATGCTCGACCAGCGCCCGCGCCACGCCCATGCCGCGCATGCTGTCGGGGACCGCCGTGTGGTCGGCGATGACGAGCGCGTCGCTGACCTTGGAAAGGGTCAGCTCGCCCGCACCTTCGACGCCCGCGACCGTGGCGACGTAGCGCCCCTTGGTGTCGCTGTCTTCATAGGTGATTGTCACGTTCTCGGTCATTGTCAGTCCTCTTACTCCGCCGCCATACGGCCCTGCACGCCCGGTGCACCGGGCGCACCGAAGGCCGGAATCGGGGACCAGTCGGGCAGTCCGGGCAGCGCCGCGGGCGCGTGGGTTGCAAAGGCACCCTTGGCATAAACCACTTTGCCGCCCGTAAAGGTCAGATCGGCGGTGATGTTGGCGATGTCGTCCTCGGCCACGTCAAAGTAATCGCGGTCGAGCACGGCAATATCGGCCAGCCGCCCCGCCTTGATTTGCCCTTTCTTGCCGCTCTCGCGCGAAAACCAGGCTCCGGCGGACGTCCAGTGCCGCAGAGCGTCATGCCGGTCGAGTTTGTTGTCCGGAGACCAGATCACATCACCGCCCCGACCCTTCCCCGAGACGGCAAAATGGATTGCCAGCCAGGGGTTGTACGAAGACACGCGCGTCGCATCTGTCCCGGCGGCCAGAGGCACGCCCGCAGCCATCATCTTTTTCACCGGCATCACGTCGCGCAGCGCGTCCTCACCGTAAAGGTCGCGGTAGGCGCTGACCTGGAAGGCGATGCGGTTCTGGTAGGAGATACCGCCGCCAAGGCGCGCCACGCGCTCCATCGTTGCCTCGCTCACGGTCTCGCCGTGGTCAAAGATCCAGTTGAGTTCCTCAAGCCCCTTGTCGCGCCCGACTTCTTCCACAAGCGACAGGAGCCTGTGGGCGCTTTCCTCGTAGGTACAGTGGAAACGGATCGGCCAGCGGTTCTCGAACAGAAACTCGAGCACCGGGCGCAGATCGCCTTCCATGCGTTTGGGCAGTTCAGGGCGCGGATAGGAAAAATCCTCGAAATCATAGGCAGAGGCCACCAGCATTTCGCCGGCGCCCACGCATTTGAGGTAGTCGTCGCCTTCATCGGGTTTGACGATGTCGTTCCAGCGTTTGAAGTCATCGAGTTCAAAGAGCGGGCGCTGGGCAAAAAGCTGGTAGCCGATGCGCACGGTCTGCTCGCCCCGGCGGTTGAGCTCGGAGATCACGCCGTAGTCGTCGGGGTAGTTGAGGAACCCGCCCGCACAGTCCAGTGCCGACGTCAGGCCAAGCCCGTTGAGCGCCCGGAAGTAGTGCTTGGTCGAGGTGACCTGGTCTTCGAAATCAAGCTTCGGCGCCATGTCGAGCAGCGCGTAGAGCGGCTGCGCGTTGGGCCGTGCGAGCGCTAGCCCCGTGGGAACGCCGTTGTCATCGCGCTCCAGGCGGCCCGAGACGAAGGGCTCATAGAAGTGCCGGTCGATCCCGAGCGCGCGCAGCGCCGCCTTGTTCAACCAGGCGCGGTCATAGAGGTGCAGCACGTAAACCGGGACATCCGTTGCCGCCGCGTTGATTTCGTCGAGCGTCGGCAGGCGCCGTTCGGCAAACTGATCGGCGGCCCATCCGCCCACGACCCGGATCCACTGGCCGGCGGGCGTCCTCTGGGCCTGTGCCTTCAGCATAGCCAGACCGTCGGCAAGTGATGGAACCTCGTCCCAGCGAAGTTCCATGGCAAAGTTGTTGCCCTGCCGGATAATATGCGTGTGGCTGTCGATCAGGCCCGGGATCACGCGCTGGCCGCCCAGGTCGATCACTGCGGTGTCGGCGGTCTTCAGGGCAAGAATATCGGTGTCGCTGCCTACGGCCAGAATCGTGTTGCCGTCCATGGCGATGGCGCTGGCCTCCGGTTGGTCCGGGTCCATGGTCGTGATCTTGCCACCGTATAGAATCGTCTCTGCCATCTGTCGTCTCCTGCCCCCTCAAAGGGTCTCAAATCGAGTTTTGTGCCGCCCGTCAGTCTCTTGGCAGGCGGCACCCTGTCCTCAAGCCTCGTCCGCGACCGGCGACCAGTCCGGGCTGACCGGCGGAATGTGCTTGAGATCAAGCGCGCGGTAGTCGCCTTTGGCGTGGACCACCTCGCCACCAAGCACCGTCAGGTCGGATTGCAACTTGGCAATTTCGGCGTCGGTCACGGCAAAGTAGTCTCGGTCGAGCACGGCGAAGTC
>JBCDED010000088.1:0-12586 GCA_039179985.1 Pseudomonadota bacterium | reverse complement strand
CCTCGTCACTCGATCAGGCCGGTCCGATGACCAAGTCGGTGCGCGACGCGGCGATCATGCTCGAGGCGATGTGTGGACACGATGCCAAGGACTCAACCTCGGCTGATCTGCCGGTGCCGGATTTCGAGGCGGCGCTGAACGGCGATATCCGCGGCAAGGTGATCGGCATTCCGCGTGAATACCGTATGGACGGGATGCCCGAAGAAATCGAAACGTTGTGGAGCCGGGGCAAGGAGATGCTGGCCGATGCCGGCGCGGTCTTGCGCGACATCTCTCTGCCGCACACAAAATACGCGCTGCCGGCCTATTACGTGATTGCTCCGGCCGAGGCGTCTTCGAACCTGGCACGGTACGACGGTGTGCGCTATGGCCACCGGGCGCGGCTGGCCCAGGGCGACGGGATCACCGAGATGTACGAAAAGACCCGCGCCGAAGGTTTCGGCCCGGAGGTCAAACGCCGCGTGATGATCGGCACCTATGTGCTCTCGGCAGGATACTATGACGCCTACTACAACCGGGCCCGCAAGGTGCGCGCGCTGATCAAGCGCGATTTCGAAACGGTCTTTGAGGACGGCATTGACGCGATCCTGACGCCCGCCACACCGTCTGCGGCGTTTGAACTGGGGCGTGAAACGGCCGATCCGGTGGAGATGTATCTCAATGACGTTTTCACTGTGACCGTGAACCTGGCCGGTCTGCCCGGCGTTTCGGTCCCCGCCGGAAGCGACAGCCATGGCCTGCCGCTCGGCTTGCAGCTGATTGGCCGCCCCTGGGAGGAAGCCGAATTGCTCAACACGGCCTATGCTCTGGAGCAAGCGGCAGGATTTGTGGCCAAACCCGCCAAATGGTGGTAACCTGCTGTTAAAGAGACACGGTCACAAGACCAACAAAAGAGCAGAAACAGGACTTCGGCAGATGCGAATTCTTTTCGGCGCAACAGCCCTGCTGGCCCTTGCGGCCTGTTCGACCTCAATCCCCGACAGCGCGGCGGGCATTCCCGATCCGGGCCGGGGCGTGGGTTTTGGCGACCCCCAGACGTATGCGCAGCAGCAGGCTTTGCGCGAGGCGGAGTTGCAGGGCAGCGCCATACCGCCTGCCGGCGCGATCTCGGGTGAAGTGACAGCGTCAGATCAGTCGGCGCTGGTGCCGCTCAATGCGACAAATCAACAGGTCACGGCGGCGGCGGCGGGCGCTTACACTCCCACCGGGGGTGTGACGACAGCATCGACCAGCGAAGATCTGGCCCGTGAAACGGCGGCTGCACTTGCGGAAACTGCACAGAATTCGGGGCAACCCGTTCTGCATGCCAGCCCGTCCAATCCTGCCCCCCAGACTGTGTCTTCGGCGCGCGGCATCTCTGCCGAAAACAGCTTCGATGCGGTGGGGAACGTGCGTTCGATCGACGCCGATGCGCAATTGCTGGCGCAGAACCGGGCGCAGTACCAGGTGGTTCAACCCACGGCCTTGCCTGCGCGATCCGGTGCGAGCGAGCCCAATGTTGTGCAATATGCGCTGTCGACCAATCACAATGTCGGCACGCCGGTTTACACGCGCGTGGGGATCAACAAGCAGGCCCGGGCGCAGCGCGCCTGTGCAAAGTTCGGATCACCCGACCGCGCTCAGGCCGAGTTTCTGGCCAAGGGCGGGCCGCGCCGGGATCGGCTGGGACTCGATCCGGATGGCGACGGCTTTGCGTGCGCCTGGGACCCCCGCCCCTTCCGGGCCGCAGTCGGCGGCTGAGACGCGTGACCGCGACGCCGATCTGGCATCCGTCCCCCAATTTCACCGAACGTCGCAAGGGTGCTGAGCCCGACATCATCGTTTTACATGCGACTGCGATGGCCTCCTGCGAAGAGGCGCTGGCCCGCCTTTGCGACCCGGCGGCCGAGGTTTCGGCGCACTACCTGATTTCGGAGACCGGAACGGTCTGGAAGATGGTGGACGAGGCGCAGCGCGCTTGGCACGCCGGATCCGGTCAATGGTGCGATGTCACCGACGTCAACTCGCGCTCTATTGGCGTCGAGCTTGCCAATCCGATGTGGCATCCGTTCCCGGAACCGCAGATGGCGGCGCTCGAAGGCTTGCTGCAAACTCTTCAGAAACGGCATGCTATCTCTCCGTCACGAGTGATTGCGCATTCCGACATGGCGCCCGATCGCAAAAACGACCCCGGCCCGCGCTTTGACTGGGCACGGCTCGAAAAACAGGGACTGGCGCGCCATCGTGCGCGCGACGATGGACCGGACGCTCCGAATGCCGCGTTGTTCCGCGCGGTCGCGCAAGCGGCGGGTTACACGGCCGACGTGAATGACACGGACCTTCTCCGGGCGGTGCGCCTCCGCTACCGGCCACACGCCACGGGTCCGCTCGTTTCAGAAGATTTCGCACCTCTGGGGCAGGCCGCGCTCTGGACGTGAAAGTCGCATTTGACAGGTGCAAGGCTAAAGCGCTATGCCGCCTCCGCGCGGAGGATTGGACGGCCGCACTGCCCCAGGGTGGTGAGGAAAGTCCGGACTCCACAAGGCGACGGTGCCGGGTAACGCCCGGCCGGGGCAACCCGAGGGAAAGCGCCACAGAAAACAAACCGCTCTGCCACTGGCACGAGTAAGGGTGAAATGGTGGGGTAAGAGCCCACCGCGGGACGGGCAACCGGACCGGCATGGCAAGCCCCACCGGGAGCAATGCCGAATAGGGATCGCATCATGGGCCGCCTTGGTCCGGCGATCCGGGTTGGCAGCACGAGCCTGCGGGCGACCGCAGGCCAAGATGAATGGCCGTCGAGGGAGCAATCCCAGACAGAATCCGGCTTACAGATCCTCCGCGCCCACTTGGCACTGATGCCTTGACGCGCGCCTGTCGCCAGCGCAGGATTTTCCAAAAAGGGAGCGCTCATGCATCAGGATCTGACCGCCTGCCGCGATCTTCTGGGCGATTTCATCGCCTATGACACGGTCTCGGACCGCAGTAACTTGGCCATGATCGGCGACCTGGCCGGCAGACTTGAGACGATCGGCGCCCGGGTGGAGGTGCTTGAGGACGAGACTGGAGGCAAGGCGAACGTATTTGCCTCTCTGGGCCCAGAGGGTGATGGCGGTCTGGTTCTTTCGGGCCACACCGATGTGGTTCCGGTCGCCGATCAGACATGGGCATCCGATCCTTTCGAGATGACGGAACACGAGGGGCGGCTCTACGGACGCGGCAGTTGCGACATGAAGGGATTCATCGCCGCCTGTCTGGTGATGGCTCCGCGTTACGCCGCAGGAGAGTTGAACCGGCCGCTGCACTTCGCGTTTACCTATGACGAGGAGGTCGGGTGCTTTGGTGCCCTCGCCCTGGCGCAGACGCTGACGCGCAAGGGGCTGCGTCCCGCCGCCGCGCTGATTGGCGAACCCACCTCAATGCGCGTGATTGACGGTCACAAGGGCTGCAACGAATACACAACCCGTTTTACCGGTTTGGCCGGACATGGCTCGACGCCCGACAAAGGGGTCAATGCCGTGGAATACGCCACCCGCTTTGTCAGTCGGCTGATGGCGTTGCAGGAGGCGCTGCGCAAGCGCGCACCGGACGGATCGCGTTTCGCCCCCCCATGGAGCACAATCAATGTCGGCGGGTTTCACGGCGGCGTGGCGCATAACGTGATTCCCAGCGAGGCGCAGGTCGAGTGGGACTTTCGCCCGGTGCAGGACGCCGACGAGACGTTCGTGAAAGACGATGTCGAGGATTACATTGCCCGAACGCTGCTGCCCGCGATGCGTTCGGTCTATCCGGAGGCGAAGATTACGACGGAAGCCATCGGCGAGATACGCGGCCTCATACCCGCCGATCCGAACGAGGCCCGTGACATCGTGCTCGCGCTGACCGGTGCAAATGAGACCGGAACGGTGGCCTTCGGAACGGAGGCGGGGATTTTCCAGTCGCTGGGCATGTCTGCGGTGGTCTGTGGCCCCGGTTCGATCGAACAGGCGCACAAGGCAGACGAATTCGTGGCGCTCGATCAGCTTTCGTCCTGTCTTGAGATGCTGGAAGGACTCGGGCGGAAGCTCATGGCCTGAGACGGATCAGGGACACCGAAAGGTCAGGTAGTAAGGCACCCGCCCTTCGCGCAGGGCTTTGCGCTCGTATCGCGTTGACGGCCAGTCCGACCACGGCACGCGCCAGTCGTTGGGACCGTGACATTGCCACTCAAAGCGGGCGCGCGGCACCTCCTGCAAGGTCTGGCGCACGTAATCGGGAATATCCGTGGCAATGCGCAATTCCGCCCCGGGCGTCATGACGCGTGCCAGCGGAAGCAGATGTTCGGGCGTGACGAAGCGGCGGCGGTGATGCCGTGCCTTGGGCCACGGGTCCGGATAGAGCAAGAACACCTTTTCAACGGACGCGTCCGGCAACACGTCGAACAGATCGCGCACATCGCCCGGGAAAACGCGGATGTTCTGGCATCCGGCCTCTCGGATCTTGCCCAGCAGCATGGCCACGCCGTTGATGTAAGGATCGCATCCCAGGAATCCGGTGTCGGGATGCGCCCGCGCCTGATGGACCAGATGCTCGCCACCGCCGAACCCGATCTCCAGCCAGACCGGTGCACCATCGAAGAGTGTCTTGAGATCAAGAGTGTGCCGTTCGGGATTGACATCCCACCCGACCGGACCGGGCGACAGGGCCTCAAGGTCATCGTTCAGATAGGTCTGCTGCGCCGGGCGCAGATGCTTTCCCTTGAGTCGACCGTAGAAGTTGCGCCACGGTGCGCCGGAGGGGTGACGCCCGGTTTTAGCCTTTTTATCAGACATTCACAGTGCGTTCTTCATTCTAAACCGCGGCGCGCCAAGGTCAAAGACAGGCGCGACGCATCAGATGTCCCGAAGGGTCAGACCGCCTTTTTCAGCGCCTCGACCAGATCGGTCTTTTCCCAGCTGAATCCGCCATCGCCCTCCGGCTCGCGTCCGAAATGCCCGTAGGCGGCGGTGCGTTCGTAGATAGGACGGTTCAGGCCCAGATGATCGCGAATACCGCGCGGTGTCAGATCCATCACCGAAGCAACGGCTCTTTCGATATCCACGGGGGCGACGTCGCCGGTTCCATGTGTATCGGCATAAATCGAAAGAGGCTTGGCCACGCCGATGGCGTAGCTCAACTGGATCGTGCAGCGTTCTGCCATGCCGGCCGCCACAACGTTTTTGGCCAGGTATCGGGCCGCATACGCCGCCGAACGGTCCACCTTGGTGGGGTCTTTTCCAGAGAAAGCGCCACCGCCATGCGGCGCTGCACCGCCATAAGTATCGACAATGATCTTGCGGCCGGTCAGGCCCGCATCTCCGTCCGGCCCGCCGATCACAAAGGTTCCGGTCGGGTTGACCCACCATTCGGTCGAGTCGGTGATCCAGCCCCCGGGGAGAACCTCACGAATGTAGGGCTCAACGATTGCGCGGATGTCGTCGCTGCTTTGATCCTCGCTTTCATGCTGGGTCGAGAGCACGATCGAGGTCACTTCGACGGGTTTGCCGTCTTCGTAGCGCAATGAAATCTGGCTCTTGGCGTCGGGTTTCAGCGTCGGCTCGGCCCCCGATTTGCGCGCCTCTGCCAGTTTGCGCAGAACCGCATGGCTGTACTGAATGGGCGCCGGCATCAGTGCGTCTGTTTCGTTCGTGGCATAGCCGAACATGATGCCCTGATCACCGGCACCGTCCCTGTCGACACCCTGTGCGATATGCGCCGATTGCTCGTGCAGGAAGTTCAGCACATGGCAGGTGTTCCAGTGAAACTTGTCCTGTTCATAGCCGATATCCTTGATGCAATCTCGTGCGATCTGGCTGATACGGCCCATGTAATCCTTGAGCCTTTCCTGATCGCTGAGGCCGACCTCACCGCCGACCACAACCATACTGCTGGTTGCAAATGTTTCGCAGGCCACACGCGCCGTCGCCTCTTCGGCCAGCAACGCGTCGAGTACGGCATCGGAAATCCGGTCACAGACCTTATCGGGATGCCCCTCGGAGACAGACTCAGAGGTAAAAACGTAGTTTTTTCGGGACATTGACTGCTCCATTAACCATTATGTCGTCACGCCAGGAAGCCGTTGTGACAACGTCGCGCCTGCTTATGCACAGCGTCGGGCGGCGTCAATTGTTATCTTGAACGGAAAGGCGCGCTCTGAGCGGCGCGGCCATCAGAAGCAGACCCATCAGGATGAGCATGGGCCAGTCGCCGGTGCGGCTGTAAAAGGTCGGCGGCAAAGGCGGCGGCAGGGCCGCATCGGCAAAGCCCGCCTCGCCCAGCGGAATCGATGTCAGAATTCGGCCCGCCCCGTCGATCACAGCCGAAATGCCGGTATTGGCCGACCGGACCATGGGCAGACCCTGTTCCACAGCACGCAGTCGTCCCTGGGCAAGATGCTGGTATGGCCCCGAGATATCCCCGAACCAGGCGTCGTTGGTGATCATCAGAATCAAATCCGGCCGTTCCGGGGTGCCTAGAAGATTTCTTGCGAATACGCCTTCGTAGCATATCAGCGGCGCGGCGCGTCCGAGCGGCCCCAGATCGATCACCTGTGGCCCCGGTCCGGCAGAGAATCCAAGCCCGTTTTCCGAGGCCAACCCACCAATCCCAATCCGCGCCATCAAATTGCCAAATGGCACAAACTCGCCAAAGGGGACGAGATGATGTTTGTCGTAAAGCGCTGTCACCTCACCGTTTCGGTCGGTGGCAATCAAAGAATTGTAGATCCGGGGGCCGTCATACCGCCGCAGCCCCAGGACAACCGGCGCCCCCAGCGCTGCATCCGCGATCCTTTGCCGCGCCGGACCCGATTCACTCAACAGAAACGGCACAGCCGTTTCGGGCCAGACCACGACATCGGGGCGCGGCCCCCGCCCCTGCGCGCTGGTAAACCCAATCTGTCGCTCGTAAAACCCAAGCATCTTGTCGGGGGCCCATTTCTCGTTTTGCGGTGCGTTGGGCTGAATCACGCGGACAATCGGAGCGTCGGATCCTGGTGCATTCCCGGGCATCAGAAAGGGCGCGGAAACGTAGGCCAAACCCGCCAAGATCAGCCCAAGAACAGGCACGGCCGTCACTCGGTTCAGCAGATGAAAAAGCGCGACCGATACGCCCCATACCATGAGGTTAAGGAACAAAGCCCCTCCCCAGCTGGCCCAGTAGAGCAGCGGGGTTTCGATCAGGATATGACCCACCTGTGCCCAGGGGAAGCCGGTGAACAAGACCGCGCGCAGCGTTTCACCAAGTATGGTCGCCCCCAGAAAGGCCGCAACACCGCCGCCCAGGCGGCGCGCCAGGCCGAAGGCCAAGGCCCAGTACCAGGCCAGATAAAAGCTGAGCAATGTAACCGCAAAGGGCGCCATCCAGCCGTGCCGCAGCGGATCGACCAGGAAAGGTTCCACGATCCAACTCAATGCAACAATGAAGTAACCGGTGCCTGCCGCACAGCCCAGAATCGCGGCGTCACGCGTTGTTGTCGTTTGCCGAAACGCGCCATAAACCAGCGCCAGCGTCACGATGGTCACCGGCCATGCGCCCCAAGGGGCGTGACCCAGCGCGGCAAACCCACCAAGAACGGCGACACCTATCAGCCGCTGCCACAGGCGGGCTTCGTTCCACCTGCGAGTGAGGGCAAGATGGCCCGCGCTCATTCCGCGGCGGCGTCCGTATGACCCGGTGCGCGAACCCTCAGTCTCTTGATTCGACGAGGATCGGAATCGAGCACCTGAATCTCGACACCGCTTGGGTGCTCGATCAATTCACCGCGCGCCGGCACACGCCCCAGAAGCATGAAGATCAGTCCGCCCAAAGTGTCGATCTCTTCCTCGTCGACGTTGTCGACCTCGGTCAGCGACAGGCCGAGCGCGGCCTCGAACTCCTCAAGAGGCACCTTAGCCTGAGCGATAAAGCAGCCAGGCTGTTCCTCGGTCCAGAAATGACCTTCGTCGATATCATGTTCGTCCGCGATTTCGCCCACCGCTTGCTCGATCAGGTCTTCTATCGTGGCCAAACCGTCGACGCCTCCGTACTCGTCGATCACAAGCGCCATGTGACGGCGTTCCGCCTGAAACTTCTGCAGCAAAACACCGATCGGCATGGAAGGAGGCACGAACATCAGCGGTCGCAACATGTTCTTGAGCGAAAAGCGCCCGCCGCCGCCGTTGAACCCGTGTTTGAGCGCAAAATCCTTGAGATGAACGAAACCGACGGGCGTATCGAGTGTTCCATCATAGACCGGCAAGCGCGTCAGCCCGCTTTCCCTGAATGTCTTGACCAGTTGGTCCTTGGTGATGGTGATGGGAACCGAGACGATATCAGCCTTGGGGATTGAGACATCCTCGACCTGCAGCGCACCAAGCATACCTAGGCCCGGTGCGGACGGCGGGTCGAGCCCTGCTTTCTCCGTCTCTATGGTTCCCGTCTCGTCGCTTGGGTGAATGGCTCCGATCAGCCGACGCCATAATCCTGCCCGATGTCCATCGGGCGGGGCTGCGGAATGAGAGGTCGTGTCCTGATCATCGGACTGCGCGCGTTGCGCTGCCCTAGAGGAATCGTCGATACTGTCGCCCATTGGTCCTTTCCGGTCATCGGGCCGCCGCCCAGAGCCCTAATATGGGTTAGAAATGCCCATCTTGCCAAGTATCTTGGTTTCAGTTTTCTCCATGAGTGCGGCATCCTCGTCTCGGATGTGATCATAACCCAGCAGGTGCAACATTCCATGAACCAGCAAATGTGTGACATGATCGCGGGCTTTCTTGCGCTGCGCGCACGCCTCCCGCGCGCAGGTCTGGAAGGCAATCGCGATGTCTCCCAGTTCTTTATCTCCGTCGGTTGCTGGCACCGCAGGCTTTTCCCCGGGCCCGTCGGGCGCGCGATCCGCACTGGGCCAGCTGAGGACGTTCGTTGGCTCCGGCTTGCCCCGAAAATCCGCGTTGAGGGACGCAATCCGCGCGTCATCGCAGCCCAGCACCGTGACTTCAAAGACATCCGTGGGCAGCGACAGATGCGCCATGACGCCCTCAAACGCACGATCACTCAGTGCCTCGAGATTCAAAGCGATCCAGCGGGGTTCGTCGATGATGGTCTCGCAGGGCAAGGCCGGTCCCGTCCCGTTCAGCTCGTCCCGTCGGCGTCGTAAGCCTCGATGATCGCGGATACCAGCGGATGGCGCACGACGTCCTTGGACGTGAAATAATTGAACGCGATCTTGGGAATGCTTTTCAGCAGACGCTCGGCGTCATGAAGGCCGCTGGTCACGCCGCGCGGCAAGTCGATCTGGCTGCGATCCCCGGTGATTACCATGCGGCTGCCCTCGCCCAGTCGGGTCAGAAACATCTTCATTTGCATTGATGTGGCGTTCTGCGCCTCATCGAGCACCACGAAGGCGCTCGAGAGCGTCCGCCCCCGCATGAAGGCCAAAGGCGCAATCTCGATGCGCTTGTCCTCAATCAGCTTGGTCACCTGTTTCGCGGGGAGAAAATCGTTTAGCGCGTCATAGAGCGGCTGCATGTAGGGATCGACCTTGTCCTTCATGTCACCGGGCAGATAGCCCAGTTTCTCTCCTGCTTCGACCGCAGGGCGGCTCAGGATGATCCGGTCCACGTGCCCTTCGATGAACATCGACACGCCGACCGCGACCGCCAGATAGGTCTTGCCTGTACCGGCCGGACCGATGCCGAAGGCGAGTTCATTGGCAAAAAGTGACTTTACGTAGGCTTTCTGCGCGTCCGTGCGCGGTTCAACCGGCTTCTTGCGCGTCTTGATCTCGAATCGACCGCCCTTGAACATCTCAAGCTGGTCGCCGGCGGATTGCTGCGTCACAGCGCCTTCACCGCCCATCCGAAGCTCGCGGTCGATATCGCCGCGATCGACGCTGCGACCCTGCTCCAACCGCTGGTAAAGCGCGCTCAATACATCGCGCGCCGCAGTGGCGGCGTCAGGCTCGCCAATGATCGCCAACTGATTGCCGCGCCGCAAAATCTGAACGGCCAGAGCCTGTTCGATCTCGGCCAGGTTGCGGTCATACTCGCCGCAGAGGTCGATCAGCAGAAAATTGTCGGGAAACTCGATCACAAGCTCGTGGAGGCCAGCCGGGGAGTCGGGCGTCGTCAGCACGTCGGGGTTCAATCAAGGCTCCATGTTGTCTTTACGAAAAAAACGCTGGGCATAACGCTGCCAAGGTATCGGACCAAGTGCAAGAGCCTGATCCGAAATGTCACCCGGTTGAGATAATGTCGAAGGGAACCGCGCGCCATCACGGAGGTCAGATCGGCTCCGCATAATCGGAACCGGCCTTGAAAGGCCCGGTCGCTGTGTTGGGCGCGGCAGTGCCCGAACAGACCGGACGACCGCGCCGGTCGAGCCGGGGCGACAGATAGCCCTCGACGCCGTCGTCGATGATCCAGTGATCGCAGCCATTGGGATCAACCCATATGCCGGCCCGCAGATCCATCAGCGGTTTGGTATCCACACCGCGGTCGACCGTCTTGTCCTGTTTCGTTCCGAATTCGGCACAGCCCGCCAGTAGAACCAGCGCGGCACCGAGGACCAAATGTCTGATTGTCGCCATCGCCCTGCCCCGATCAGTAGATACACAGGATATCGACCCGCCGGTTCCGGGCGCGCCCCGCCTCGGTCGCGTTCGACACCTTTGGTTGACGCGCGCCAAACCCGCGCACCTCGTTGATCCGCGCCCCGGCCGACGCCCCGACCCGCGCCACGGCCCGCGCCTGCCGCTCTGACAAGGTGACATTGGCCGAATCCCCGCCAGCCCGGTCCGTATGGCCTGTCACACTGAAAGCCCTTGCCGTGCGGTTTTGAAAAAACTGCTCGATGCCCCGCGTTGCGGCCGTGCTGAGACTGGAGCCACCGCGCGGAAAGGCGCGGTCGGCATCGACGACGCCGCAGATCACCGAAGAGTGGCAAACGGGACGCCCTTGTCGATCCAGATGCGGGCTCATGAAGCCCTCGAAGCCATCGTCCATGACCCAATGCTCGCATCCGTCCGGATCAACCCAGATACCCGGAACGTAGGATTCGCCGGCCTGAGCGGTCGTAGCGGAGGATTGCGCGGCAACCGGCGGGCCTAGAAAAAGCTGAAGACCAACCAAGAAGGCCCCCAAAAGCGACTGCCCGCCGCCCGGTCGCTGAGCTGACCGCCTGTCCGTCAAACACTGTCCCCCGGTTGGTAAACCCATCCCTTTTTTTGGGTGATTGTTCTCGAAAACCACCACATTTGGTGTAACGCTACCAAAAATCGTCAAATTTGGAAGGAAAAATCCAGATATAGCGAAAATTGGCCGTTCACTGCTGGTTTTACGCCAGGCCCTTCTAAGGACAAAGCCGCCGCTCGTACGAAAAGAAGACTGCGACCCCTGTAGAGCCGCCAGATCAACCCGTTTTCCGCTTCACTGGCTCGGTTTGTACCAGATCGGCGACGTATAGGCGCGTTCTGTGGTGACCATGGGAACATAATCAGGCATCTCCACACCAAAGCGCTTAGCTTCGTAGGCTGTCCAGCGCGGCGTGGGAATTTCGATGACACGGGCATAGTAGAATGCGGGCATGGATGGGTTGAACTCCGGGTCTTCCCATACGGTGACTAGCTCCGGTGCACCTATGCTATTGGTCCAAGTCGCGTTCGCCACATCGACCGTGTTACCCACATCCGGGAGTGCGCCGTTGGCATCTGGTTCCCGGTCGCCAGACCATACAACGTCGAACACCTTTTCCTGCGTCTCTCCCGTTGCCGGATCAAACCACCCTTTGACGATCTGAATACGATCAAGATTGCCGGACATCGGGTCTTTGAGAGCCGCGACGAGGAAAGTCGGGTTTTCTCCTTCTGGCGCAGCGCTCAGGTTGCCGCCCATCGGCACACCCTTACGATAACCGGCGTCAGCCGGCAGGCGCGATCGGGCGTCCTCTTGGGTGAATTCAAAGCCACCAAAGAAGCGGACACCGATACGCGACCCCGTCGTGGCATAGGTCTCTTTGCGCATCATCGCGTCGAAAATGGCTTCGCGTGTGTTCTCCGCGGCCCAGACTGCACCCAGACCACCGGCCGCCTGTCTCCAGCCGAAGATGGAAAGCGTCGGGTCTGGCGCTTCAATCACCAGATGCTCCCAGCGGTTCGGTTCCGGCTCGACGCCGGAATGTTTGCCGAAAAAATTGTCCTCTTGCGCCGTAGCCATGGCCGTATGACTGTCAGTTGCGCCAACCATACCGAACTGGAATGGGTTCACGCCAAGATCCGCTTCAATCTGCATACCGCGCTTTAGCGCTTCGCGGGCGTATTCCCCCGCCAGCATCTCCGGTCGTTTGACTTCGGTACCGTTCAGGTTGGCCGCATCCCAGGTGTCGTGATCGGCGAACGCGTCATCGGGACTCAGGAACGGATGGGCTTCCCCGTCACCTTTGATCTGGGTGGCTTCATAAAGTGGCTCGAAACGCGCACGCAGACCAGCGATCTCTTCTGTGAGAGCCGAGCCATCATAGGCATTCATCGAGAACATGCGGCCATTGGACAGATTGCCGTTATGCGCGATGGCCAGAACCTCTCCGCCTGTACGCGCCTCATATTCGGCGAGAT
>JBCDED010000087.1:0-12598 GCA_039179985.1 Pseudomonadota bacterium | reverse complement strand
GCGGGTTTTCGATGCCGGAATAACCCGTGCCCTGCCCGCGTTTTGAGACGAAGACCTGCTTGGCTTTCCAAACTTCCAGAACCGGCATCCCGGCAATGGGCGAGTTCGGATCATCCTGCGCCGCGGGGTTCACGATGTCATTGGACCCGATTACGATGGCGACGTCGGTGTTTGGAAAGTCCTCGTTGATCTCGTCCATCTCCAGCACGATGTCGTAGGGGACTTTGGCCTCTGCCAGAAGCACGTTCATGTGCCCAGGCAGTCGTCCGGCGACAGGGTGGATCGCAAACCGTACGTCCTTGCCCGCCGCCCGCAGCTTTCGCGTCAGCTCGCTGACCGATTGCTGGGCCTGCGCCACGGCCATGCCGTACCCCGGAACGATGATCACGCTGTCGGCATCCGTCAGCGCGGCTGCAACGCCATCGGCGTCGATGGCAACCTGCTCACCCGCGATTTCCTGTGCCGGACCGGCCGTTCCGCCAAAGCCCCCCAAGATCACCGAAACGAAGTGCCGGTTCATCGCCCGACACATGATGTAGCTGAGGATGGCGCCCGACGAACCTACAAGCGCGCCGGTCACGATCAGAAGGTCATTGCCGAGGGTAAAGCCGATCGCCGCCGCCGCCCAGCCCGAATAGCTGTTCAGCATCGACACCACGACCGGCATATCCGCGCCACCGATCCCCATGATCAGGTGCCATCCGATAAAACCCGCGATCAGTGTCACCAGCACCATCGTCCAGATGCCGGCCCCGTTGAAATACATCAGCCCCAGGATCAGACAGGCGATCAGCGAAATGGCGTTCAGGTAGTGCCCCGATATGAAAGGGACTGCGTTGTCCGGGCTGGGCAGTTGCAATTTCACCGGCTTGCCGTCCACGCGTCCGGCGAGCTTGCCGAAGGCGATGACGGAGCCCGTAAAGGTCACTGCGCCGATGAAGATGCCGAGGAAGACCTCAACCTTCAGGATGGCGATTTCCACCGCATCCTTTTTCCACAGCTGTTCACCAAAGGCGGTCAGGTCCGCCGCTTCCAGCGTGGTGCCTGCGTCACGCAGGGACGTGACGGCGCTCAGCATGATATCGGCATTGAGGCCAATGAAAACCGCTGCAAGGCCCACAAAGGAATGGAGCGCGGCCACAAGCTGCGGCATTTCCGTCATCTGGACGCGGCCGGCCACGTAATTTCCAGCAAAAGCTCCCGCCGCGACAGCGATAACAATCAGGCCGATGTTCTGGACACCGGGCGCCAGCACGGTGGCAAGCACGGCGATGGCCATGCCGGCGATGCCGTACCAGACCGCGCGCTTGGCGCTTTCCTGGTTCGAGAGCCCGCCAAGCGAGAGGATAAAGAGGACCGAGGCCGCGATATAGGAAGCCGAGACGAGGCCGTTGCTAAGCATATCCCTGTCCCCCGCTTAGGATTTCTGGAACATGGCGAGCATCCGGCGTGTCACCAGAAAGCCGCCCACAATGTTGATCGAAGCGATCAGCACCGAGATGAAACTGAGAAGAACGACCAGGAAGTTACCCGATCCGATCTGCAACAGAGCACCCACAATGATAATGCCCGAGATGGCGTTCGTGACCGCCATGAGCGGCGTATGCAGGGCGTGGCTGACATTCCAGATCACCTGGAAACCAACGAAACAGGCCAATGCGAAGACGATGAAGTGCTGCATGAAGCTGGCCGGGGCATAGGCCCCGATCAAGAGCATCACCACTGCGCCAGCGGCCAGAAGACCGACCTGCTGTTTGGTGGCTTCCTGAAAGGCCGCAACCTCTTGCGCCCGTTTTTCGTCGGGCGTCAGCTCTTTGGGCGCGTCCTTTTTCGGCTGCGCAGCAATCGCCTGCACCTTGGGTGGCGGTGGCGGGAAGGTGATCTCGCCTTCATGGGTCGCTGTGGCACCCCGGATCACGTCGTCTTCCATGTTGTGAAAGACCTCACCGTCCTTTTCGGGCGTCAGGTCGGTCATCATGTGACGGATGTTGGTGGCGTAGAGCGTCGAGGACTGCGCGGCCATCCGGCTGGGGAAGTCAGTGTAACCAACGATCGTGACGCCGTTTTCGGTGACGATCTTTTCGTCCGGTACAGTCAGTTCGCAGTTGCCACCGCGCTCGGCAGCAAGATCCACGATCACCGAACCCGGCTTCATGGCTTCGACCATGTCCTTGGTCCACAGCACGGGCGCATCACGGCCCGGGATCAAGGCCGTGGTGATCACGATATCGATCTCCGGCGCAAGCTCGCGGAATTTTTCCAGCTGCTTTTCGCGAAACTCGGGCGACGACGGGGCGGCGTAACCACCGGTGGCAGCGCCGTCCTGCTGGGTTTCTTCGAATTCGAGGAACACGAACTCGGCGCCCATGGATTCGATCTGCTCAGCCACTTCCGGGCGCACGTCGAAGGCATAAGTGATGGCGCCAAGGCTGGTTGCTGTTCCGATGGCTGCCAGACCGGCCACACCGGCGCCAACAATCAATACCTTGGCGGGCGGCACCTTACCGGCGGCTGTCACCTGCCCCGTGAAGAAGCGGCCAAAGTTATTGCCCGCTTCGATCACCGCGCGGTAGCCGGCGATATTGGCCATGGAGCTCAGCGCGTCCATCTTCTGAGCGCGGCTGATGCGCGGAACCATATCCATGGCGATCACGGTGGCGCCCATGCTGTTGGCAAGGTTCATCAAGGCTTCGTTCTGGCCGGGATAGAAGAAGGAAATCAGCGTCTTGCCGCTTGTCAGGCGCTTTGCCTCGGTGTCGTTCGGGGGGCGCACCTTGGCGATGATATCGGCCTCTTTCCAGAGCGCCGCAGCTGTCCCGACGATCTCGACACCGGCGTCCCTGTAAGCCGCATCCGAAAAGCCCGCGCCAAGGCCAGCGCCTTTTTCGATCAGGCAGCCGTAGCCGAGTTTTTGCAACTGAAGCGCGCTGTCGGGGGTCATCGCCACCCGCGCCTCGCCCTCGAATACTTCCTTAGGCGTTCCGATCTTCACCAGACATGTCCCCCTCGTGAATAGTCTTGGCCCGTAAATGGACCGTCCGTCGCCGAAGTCCACTTACCGAAGGGGGCGCAATTGCACAAGTTGAGTGGTTGACCATTGGTCAAGGCGTCAGATCCAGCGGCGGACCTGCCGTTTGTAGGTCTCGTAATGGGTCCCGAAGGCCGCGTGCAGCCGCCCTTCCTCGGGGCCGATGAAACGGTCTGTGATCACCCAAACAAAGAGTGGCACCAGAATGAGCGACGGCACCGCATCCCACCACAAAATGAGTCCGAGAAGGATAAGCACATCGCCCAGATAAATCGGGTTCCGGCTGCGCGAGAAGATGCCAGTTGTCACCAGCGCAGAGGGCGCCATATGAGGGATGGGTGTCGTTTGCGCCTTGCGCATTTCCATCACCGCAAGGACGGCCAGCAATATCCCCGCCCCCACCAGAAGCCCGCCCAGAAAATCGGCCCAGGCCCCGCCCAACGAGCCAATCGGCAGTTGCGTGCTCTGTATCCAGGCAAGACAGGCAAAGAGCACCAGCCAGAGCGGCGGCAGATCCAGCCATTTGAGGTGAGACATGCGGACGACTCCTTGAACCTGGGGCGGAAGATAGGCTGCCACAGGCGACCTTGCACTCCTGGAATGTGCCGCGCATGGTGAGCCGCGGTCAGGAGGCGGGCATGGCAGATGGAATTCTTACCGGGCAACACGCTCTGGTCACCGGCGGCGGCACCGGCATCGGTCTGGCCTGCGCGGAAGCCCTGGCCGGGGCCGGCGCAACCGTAACGATCACAGGCCGCCGCCTTGAGGTCCTTGAAGCCTCGGCGTCGACCCATCCGGGGCTGCACCCGCTCACCATGGACGTGTCGGAAGAGGCCAGCGTCGCCGAGGGTTTCGCCAGGGCCGCCACGGCGCGCGGCGCCGTCACCATCTGCGTCGCCAATGCCGGCATCGCAGAGCCGAGTGCGGTCGCCAAGATGGAACTCAGCGAGTGGCGCAGGACTATGGGGATCAATCTCGATGGCACCTTCCTGACCTTCCGCGCCATGTTGCGGGGGCTGAGCAAGACCCAATGGGCCCGCGCCATCGCGATTTCGTCCATCGCGGGCCTCAAGGGCTTGCGGGGCGCTCCGGCCTATACCGCGTCAAAGCACGGGATGATCGGGCTGGTCCGCGGACTGTCAGCGGACCATGCGGGCAGCGCCATGACCTTCAATGCCATCTGCCCGGCCTATGTAGACACCGATATCGTACCCCTGAATATCGAACGGATCATGGCGCGCACTGGCATGACAGAAGACGAAGCGCGCAAGACCATGCTGGGCGCCAATCCACACGGGCGGCTTATCGCACCACAGGAAATCGGCGCGACTGCCCTTTGGCTTTGCAGCCCCGGCGCGGAGAGCGTCAATGGCCAGTCAATTGAGGTCGCTGGCGGGCAATTCTGAGCGCCGCAATCCCTTGACGCCCTGCGCCGCCCCGGCGATAGGGGGCCCATGACCGATTTCGCTCGCACCAAAGACCTTTTTCATCTGCCGGACGGCATCATTTACCTCGACGGCAACTCGCTTGGACCGCTGCCGAAGGCAGTACCGGCGCGCATGGAAAGCCTTTTGCGCGACGAATGGGGCGAGATGCTGATCACCGGCTGGAACAAGGCAGGATGGATGGCCGCCCCTGCGCGCATCGGCGACAGGATCGGCCGCCTTATCGGGGCGGAGCCTGGCACCGTTGTGCTGGGCGACACGCTGTCGATCAAAGTCTATCAGGCGCTCGCTTCAGCGCTCGATCTGCAGCCGGACCGGCGCGTTGTCCTGAGCGATACCGGCAATTTTCCCTCCGATCTCTACATGGCCGAGGGGCTCTTGGCGTCGCTTGGTCGCGGCTACGCGTTGCGCACAGTCGCACCGGAGGACGTGGAAGCCGCTATTGGCGACGATATCGCGGTGCTGATGCTCACCGAAGTCGACTACGGCACCGGGCGCAAGCACGATATGGCGCATCTCACGCGTCTTGCGCAAGCGCACGGCGTCGCGACGGTCTGGGATCTTGCCCATTCCGCAGGTGCTGTGCCTGTGCACGTCGCCGGGGCTGGCGCGGATTTTGCCGTCGGCTGCACCTACAAATACCTCAACGCAGGTCCGGGTGCGCCGGCCTTTATCTATGTTGCCCCCCGCCACGCCGAGACCGCGCGCCCCGCTCTCTCGGGCTGGCTGGGTCACGAGTCGCCCTTTGACTTCGATCTTGACTACCGGCCTGGACGGGGGATCGAGCGGATGCGCGTGGGCACCCCGCCCGTCCTGCAGCTTGCCGCGCTCGATGTGGCGCTTGATGCCTGGGACGCCGTGGACATGGCCGAGGTGCGCGCACAATCCATCACACTGTCGGAACGCTTCATTGCCCGGGTCGAGGCCAGTTGTCCGGGCGCCGTGCTCGCCTCGCCTCGGAACGCGGAAGACCGCGGCAGCCAGGTCTCTTTCACCCATCCTGAAGGCTATGCTGTCATGCAGGCGCTGATCAGTCGCGGCGTGATCGGCGATTTCCGCGCGCCCGACCGCATGCGCTTTGGCTTCACGCCGCTCTACCTGTCGTCCGACGATGTCGACCAAGCTGTGGCAATCCTTTCCGATATACTTGCCACAAGGGCCTGGGACACGCCGGAATTCAGAACGCGGGCGGCTGTGACATGACGAGCGGGTGGCGCATCAGACCCTATCACAAGGACGACGCCGACGCCTGCGGTGCGGTCTTTGCTGCGGCGGTCGAAACAGGCGCAGCCGGGCACTACGACGCGGCGCAACGCAGGGCCTGGGCAGCCCGGTCGGCGCACGAGGGCTTCTGGCCGGAGCGACTGGCGAAGCTGACAACGGTGGTGGCCACCGATATGGAGAAGCGTATTGTCGGTTTTGCCTCCATGCGAGCCGAGGACGGCTATCTCGACCTGCTTTTCATCGATCCCGGACTGCGCGGTCGCGGTCTGGCCGATGAGCTTTTGCGTCGTCTGGTGGATGCAGCGCTATCGTTGGGACTGAAGCGTATGACAACCCATGCCAGCCTTGTGGCGCGCAGCTTTTTTGCCCGAAACGGCTGGCAGGAAGACAGCCGCAAGACCGTCGACATAGGCGATGTGACTTTGGATAACTTCCTGATGTCGCGGGATCTTTCTGCGATTTCGCGACAATGAGCGACCCCTACGACCCTGAAGACGAGGGCGCGAAGACCGATTTCAGCGCCGCAATGTCCTACACGGATTACCTGGGCCTCGACCGGATCTTGTCTGCGCAATCGCCCCTGTCGGACGCCCATGATGAGCTTTTGTTTATCGTCCAGCATCAGACTTCCGAGCTTTGGATGCGGCTGGCACTGCACGAGCTGACAGCCGCGCGCCGTCTCATTCTGGCCGGTGACCTCAGAGAAAGCTTCAAGTTGCTGGCGCGGGTCGCCCGCATCTTTGAGCAACTGAACAACGCATGGGACGTGCTGCGCACCATGACACCGTCAGACTACACGCGGTTTCGCGAAGCCCTCGGGCCCTCGTCGGGGTTCCAGTCGCACCAGTACCGCCTGATCGAGTACCTTGTGGGCAACCGCAACCACGCGATGCTGAAACCCCATGCGCACCGCGAGGACCTGACGCAGGCGCTGGAAGAGGAACTGGCCCGGCCGTCGCTTTACGATGCCGCTCTTAAGCAGGTGGCGGCGTCGGGACTGAGCCTGCCCGTAGAAGTGCTTAACCGGAGCGTCCGAGACCCCCACACAGCCCATCCCGGTGTCGAAGAGGCCTGGGCCGCCATCTACCGCGCGCCCGAACGCTACTGGGAGCTTTACGAACTGGCCGAAAAGCTCGTGGACTTTGAGGACTATTTCCGCCGCTGGCGCTTCAACCACGTCACGACCGTTGAACGGGTGATCGGACTGAAACGCGGCACCGGCGGTACGGGCGGCGTGCCCTACCTGCGGCGGATGCTTGAGGTGGAGCTTTTCCCCGAACTCTGGCGCGTCAGAACAATTCTCTGAGACCACCACCCTTTTTCTTGGTGGCAGCGATATCGCGGGATAGGGTCGCGCAAACGTCCATGCATCTCGGGGGTCCCATGCGTCTTTTCCTGCTCACCGCTATTCTGTCCCTGGCAGGCAGTCTTGCCTCGGCGCAGACACTGGAACGCATCAAGGAAACAGGCGTCCTGAACCTCGGCTTCCGTTGGGATGCGGCACCCATGTCCTTCATGGACGACGACGGAAACCCTGCTGGCTACTCGCCGCAGCTTTGCAAGGCCATCGCGCGGATCATCGCCGCAGAACTAGACATGCCCGACCTGGTTACGAATTTCACCGCCGTCTCCACTGAGGACCGGTTCAACCGCGTCGCGAGCGGCGAAATCGACCTGCACTGCGGTGCCGCAACGATCACCCTGGGGCGCCGCAACACCGTGGACTTCTCAGTGCCGATCTATATGGACGGCGCGGCGGTTCTTTTGCCCAAGGGTAGCGGGCAGGATCTGCAAGATCTTGCGGGCGGCCGCATTGGTGTCCGCAAGGGGACGACGACCGAAACCTCGCTGGTAAACTCGCTTGAGGCTGCGGGCATCGACGCGCGGGTCGAACGGTTCGCCAGCCATCCTTACGCTTTCGATGCGCTGAACTCCGGCGGTATCGATGCCTATTTCGCAGATCAGTCAATGCTCTACTACCTGATGTTTTCGAACAATGCCGCGGATCGCTTTGATATTTCGAAAAATACCCTGACACGCGAAGTCCAGGGGCTTGCCCTGCAGAAAGGTGACAGCGATTTCCGCATTCTTGTAGACGCGGCGCTGTCGGTGATCATCCGGCGCGGCGATCTCGACAAGATCTTTGCCGCGACTTTCCCCGGAGCGACGCCCGGCCCCGGGTTTCAAGCCCTGAAATTGACGTCGCCGCAGCTGCCCTAGAGCCAGCGGGCGTAGTCGCTGACCAGAAGGTGGGTCGGTGCGACGTCTTCCTCGACCTCCGAAAACCGGCCGATCGGTTCACGAAAGATGTTGTCGGTCACATCGTCGTTCACGGTGGAGACCTCACCGATCAGAACATCGCCTCCGTCGCCCCAGAAGGCGTGCCAGTCGCCCGGCATCAGCGTAACGCTCTCGCCGGGCGCCAGTTTCAGCACCTCGCCCGGTGCATAGTCGCGGTCGATCCCGTCACAGCGCACGCGCCCGCCCCTGTCCGCGGCGAAGGTGCCATCATCGGCGGAACCGAAAAGCTCCACCGCCAGAGTGGCCCCACCGCGATTGATAATGTCCTCGGCCTTGATGACATGGGTGTGCATGGGGCTGATCTGATCCTGCCGGGAAATGAGCAGTTTCTCGGCATAGCACATCCCGCCACCGCGCCTCAGATCCGCCAGATCGCCGTTGCGCAGGGTGAAAAGGAACAGCCCGAGTTTGTCGAAATCCCCCTGTCCGAAGTCGGTGATGTCCCAGCCCATACGCGCGTCGACGATCCGGCGCGCGTCGCTGCGGCTCTTGAACACGTCGGGCGACCAATAAGCAAAGGGCGGCAGGACGAAGCCGTAAGAGCGGATCATCTCATCGGCCGCTGCCATGATGTCGTTGATGCGAGAACGTTTCATGCCTGCCTTCCCGGGGTCCGTGTTGCGGGCGGACAGTGCCCCAATGATCGGGCGAGGTCCAGCAGAACGGACGGCGGGGGCGCGTCAGGCGCTCTTCAGAACGGGCGCAGGCTGCCGACCCGTCGCCCAGGCGCGCAGCGCTTCTCCGAAGGCTTCGAAGATCGGTTTGGACACCGGGTCTTCGCCTGCGTTCCATTCCGGGTGCCATTGCACCGACAGCGTAAAACCAGGCGCGTCCTTAATGTGGATCGCTTCGGGCGTCCCGTCATCGGCCCAGCCTTCGATAACCACGCGCGGGCCCGGTTCCTTGATGCCCTGGCCGTGGAGCGTGTTCGTCAGGACGCGGTCCGCCCCAAGGAGCCGGCTGAAGACACCGCCCTTGGTCAGCGATACGTGGTGGCGCAGTTCAAACTTCTCTTCCAGTGTCCCATCTGGCGGCATGCGGTGGTTCATCCTGCCCGGAAGCTCGCGGATCTCAGGGTAGAGCGAACCGCCCATAGCCACGTTGACCTCCTGAAAGCCGCGGCAAATGCCCAGAAACGGCTGGCCCGCCTCAACGCAGGCCCGCACCAGCGGCAAGACGATCCCGTCGCGGTCCCGGTCAAAGGCGCCGTGGGCCTCGGTCGGTTCCTCGCCATATTCCTCAGGGTGCACATTGGCCCGGCCCCCGGTCAAAAGGAAGCCATCACAAGTTTCCATGAGCTCTTTGATGGAAAAGAGTTTGGGATCCGAGGGGATCAACATCGGGATTGCACCCGAGACATGGCTTATGGCGCAGCTGTTCATCGTTCCGCCTGCATGGGCCGGATACTGATCGTTGATCAGAAAACTGTTCCCGATGATCCCGACAACTGGGCGCGCCATATTACCTCCTAAGTGCCTCGGTGGTCCGAAGATAAAGACAATCCGCCCTTCTGAAAAGCGGTGCGCCTGCACATGGGCTGTGCAGCGGATGTTGTCATGGGATTTTGGTGCAGCCGTTACAGTTATCGCCTACCCCTTAGGCGGTATTTGATTGACCGCGCAGATGGAGACAGCCAGTTGCCCAAAGTAGATCGCGAAAAAGCCCCCCGTTCGGAACGCCAAGCCTATCCCGGAGCCCTCATCCACCGCACGGACGGCTGCTGGAAAACGCGGCTGGGCGATCAGCTCGGACTGACGCAAATCGGCGTGGGCGAGGTAGAACTGGCGCCCGGATCAGCCACCGGTCTGCTGCATTGGCACCTGGATGAGGACGAGTTCATCTATGTGCTCTCGGGCGAAGTGACGCTGGTGGAGGAAAGCGGCGAAACCATCTTGCGCCCCGGGGACTGCGCCGGATGGCGGGCGGGTGTGCCCGTTGGGCATACGATTGAAAACCGGACCGCCGAGCCTGCGCGCATCCTTGAGATTGGGCCGCGCACGGCGCCGGAAGACACGGCCTACTACGTCAACCTCGACATGCAGTACCGCCGCGTGGACCGGCGCATCAGTTTTCATACGCGCGATGGAACGCCCCTGTCGCCAGAGGCGACCGTGGCACCTTTTGACGATGGGCGACCCGAAGACCGCACCGGCTAGGCCAGCGCCGTCAGCCCTGATTTCTCGATACCGTCGACGGCAGCTTCGGCATCGTTGTCCGAGGTATCACCAGTAACGCCAACGGCACCCAGTGTATTGCCCTTGGCGTCCAGCACCAGAACGCCGCCGGGTACGGGGATAAACCGGCCGTCGTAGAGGCCATTTAACGCGCCCACGAAAAAGGGCTGCTGCTCAGCCCGCGCAAGTTGCGCCGAACCGGGCATGCCGGTCATCACTGCGCCGTAGGCTTTGCCTTGCGCAATGGCAAAGCGGCCAGGGGCGGCGCCATCTTCGCGTTCGAAGGCAATCACGTTGCCGCCCGCATCGAGCACCACCACCGAAAGCGGCTTCAGCTCCATCTCGTGGCCCTTGGCCAGAACACCGCGGATGATCGAGCGGGCGCGTCTGAGGGAAATCTGTGCCATGGGGCCTCTCCTTAAGCGGTCATCTGTTCTTTGAATTCCAGGCGCCGCGCGTGCAGCACAGGTTCGGTGTAGCCTGACGGTTGCACTCGGCCCTTAAACACCAGGTCGCAGGCCGCATGGAACGCCACGCCATCGAAGCCCGGCGCCATGGGCCTGTAAAGCGGGTCGCCTGCGTTCTGGCGGTCAACCACCTCGGCCATTTTCTTCATGGCTTCCATCACACGGTCTTGGCTGACCACGCCGTGGTGCAGCCAGTTCGACAACGCCTGGCTGGAAATCCGGCAGGTCGCCCGGTCTTCCATAAGACCCACGTCGTGGATGTCCGGCACCTTCGAACAGCCGACACCCTGGTCGATCCAGCGCACCACGTAGCCAAGGATGCCCTGGGCGTTGTTTTCGATCTCGGCGGCGATTTCGTCATCAGACCAGTTATGGCCGTCGGAGACCGGGATCGTCAGCAGGTCGGAAAGCGTACCGCGCGCGCCGCCGGCTTTGATCTCGTTCTGCCGCGCGATCACGTCCACCGAATGATAGTGCGTCGCGTGGAGTGTGGCGGCCGTGGGCGACGGAACCCAGGCACAGTTCGCACCCGCTTCGGGGTGGCCGATCTTCGCTTTCAGCATGTCGGCCATAAGGTCGGGCATCGCCCACATGCCCTTGCCAATCTGTGCCTTCCCCTGCAGTCCACAGGCCAGTCCGATATCGACGTTGCGGTCTTCATAGGAAGCGATCCAGGGCGTCGCCTTCATCTGACCTTTGGGAATGAAGGCGCCCGCCTCCATCGAGGTATGGATTTCATCGCCGGTTCTGTCGAGAAACCCTGTGTTGATGAAGGCGACGCGCGATTTCGCCGCCCGGATGCATTCTTTGAGGTTGACGCTGGTTCGCCGCTCTTCATCCATAATGCCGATTTTTACGGTGTTTTTTGGCAGCCCGAGCGCCTCTTCGACAAAGGTGAAGATCTCGTCGGTGAAGGCCACTTCCTCGGGCCCATGCATCTTGGGTTTAACGATATAGACCGACCCTTCCAGCGAATTGCGCGCACCACCGGTTTTCTGCAGATCATGGATCGCGATCAACACGGTGGTCAGCGCGTCCAACAGACCTTCGCCGATCTCGGCACCGTCGCGGTCATGGACGGCCGGGTTGGTCATCAGGTGACCCACGTTCCGGACGAGCATCAAAGACCGGCCCTTCAGGATCAGTGCGTCGCCGCCGGGTGTCGTCATCTCCACGTCGCTGTTCAGAGCCCGCTTAATGGTCTTGCCACCCTTCTGAAGCGTCGTGCTGAGATCGCCTTTCATCAGGCCCAGCCAGTTGCGGTAGGCCACAACCTTATCCGCGGCATCGACCGTGGCGACGCTGTCTTCGCAGTCCATAATGGTGCTGACCGCGGCCTCAAGGATCACGTCAGAAATACCGGCGGGGTCCGACTGGCCAATCGGGCTTTCCGGGTCGATTCTGATGCGCAGGTGCAGTCCGTTCTTCTTCAGCGCAATCTCGGTCAGCGACCCGTCTGCTCCGCGGGTGTAGCCAACAAACTGTGCGGGATCGTCCAGGGCGACCGGGCCGCCCGCCGTGGTCAGCAGCAGCGCGCCGTCCGCCACGCCCAGCGACTTGACATCCGCCCAGGACGCACCGCCAAGGGGCGCAGCCTTGTCGAGATGATCCCGCGCCCAAGCGACGACCCGAGCGCCCCGCGCCGCGTCATACCCCCCGCTGGCCGGCAGATCGCCCATGGCGTCGGTGCCATAGAGCGCATCGTATAGAGAGCCCCAGCGGGCGTTGGCGGCATTGAGCGCGTAGCGGGCATTGGTGATTGGTACGACGAGTTGCGGACCGGGGACAGCGGCAATCTCAAGGTCGACACCCACCGTCTCAAGGGCAAAATCTGGGCCTTGCGGAACCAGGTACCCGATCTCTTTCAGGAACTCCGCATAGGCCCCGGCGTCATGGGGCTGGCCCCGGCGTGCCACGTGCCAGGTGTCAAGCTTGGCCTGAATCTCTTCCCGCTTTTCG
>JBCDED010000086.1:0-13222 GCA_039179985.1 Pseudomonadota bacterium | reverse complement strand
CGAAACGAGAAGGGTGGACGTTGCCGATCCGGACAGCGTCACCGCGCTCTTCGATGGGGTCAACGCACTGGACGTCGTGGTCCACTGCGCCGGAATACTGGTCGAAAGCCCGATCTTGGAAATGACGCCGGACGCCTATGACCGTCAGATGGACGTCAATTTGAAAGGCTCGTTCCTGGTGGCACAGGCCGCGTTGCGCGGCATGCTGCAGCGCGGCTCGGGCCGGCTGATCCTGACAGCCTCCGAGCTTGGGGTGCTGGGACGGGCGCAGTTTTCGGCCTATTGCGCGTCCAAGGCCGGGGTGATCGGGCTGACGCGCGCCCTCGCGCGCGAGGTCGCCCCCAACATCTCGGTCAATTGCGTGGCGCCGGGTGCCACCGATACGCCAATGCTGGGCGCGGACAGCATGTCGCCGGCCTGGCGTGCGCGGGAGGCTGACAACCCCATGCGCCGGATCGGCGATCCAGCCGAGATTGCGGCTGCCGTGGTCTGGCTCGCCTCTCCCGGGGCGAGCTTCATGACGGGCCAGACACTTTGCCCGTCCGGCGGGGCGGTCATGCTATGAGAGGCCGCCTATGATCCGCACTCCAATCCCCTGGCCAAATGGCGCCAAGGTCGCCGTGGCCATCACCTTTGATATGGACGCCGACAGCCTGATCCATATCGAGAAAGGCCCGGCGGGAGTGAAATATCTCTCGACGATCTCGATGCTGCGCTACGGGCCGGATGTGGCGATCCCGCGTATTCTCGAAGGCTACAGACGGTTCGGATTGACCCAGACCTTTTTCATTCCCGCCTGGTGCATCGAGCAACATCCCAAGGCGGTGGAGGCGATTGTGACGGACGGTCACGAAGTGGCTTTCCACGGATACATCCACGAGGCGCCCAATGCGCTGCCGCCGCGGGAAGAGCTCTACTGGATGCAGCGTTCGATCGACGTCATCGAAGGCTTTACCGGCCAACGCCCGCGGGGCAATCGTTCGCCCCTGTACAACATGTCCCAGCACACGCCGGGCTTTCTCGCCAACGAAGGGTTCTTGTATGACAGTTCGCTGATGGGCGATGACATCCCCTATCTTCTGGCCCCGCCGGAGGGCGAGATCGTCGAACTGCCGATCAGCTGGGCGACCGACGACTGGCCGCCCTACGTGCATTCGATCGACCTCGACTACATGTTCCAGATCATGGCGCCCGACCGCGCGAGGGAAATCTTCATGGCCGAATTCAACGCCATGCGCCGCGCCGGCGGCGGCCTGTGGATCGCCGTCTGGCATCCCTTTGTCTCGGGTCGTCTGTCGCGCTGGCAGCGGATCGAGGCCATGATCGAAGAGATGCTTGAAACCGGCGAGGTCTGGTTCGCCCCGCTGGAAGAGATCGCGGGCTTTGTCAAAGGCCTGCACGATCAGGGCACGCAGTCTTTGCGCCGAGTGACTCTGCCGCTTTATGAAGGCGCCGCCCCGCTGCCACAGCCGCGCCCCAGCACCATGCCCAAAGGAGACCCAGAATGACCCGCCAGGATGCCTTTCCGCTGAAAGATTACGATCTGCCCGAGGGCGTGGACCGTCATATCGAAGGCGCGCCGCAATCGGCGTATACAGACCCGCAGGTGCTGCAAAACGAGATCCGCGCGGTTTTCGAAGACGATTGGGTCGTGGTGGGCCGCGCCGGGCTGATCCCGGAACCGGGGGATTACTTCACCTGCCTTGTGGGCCACAAACCCGTGGTGGTGATCCGCCAGCAGGACGGTTCGGTCGCCGCGATGGGGAATTTCTGCCTGCACCGCTATGCCAAGCTCTTGGACGGGGCGGGAACCGCCAAACGGATCGTCTGTCCGTACCACCATTGGACCTATCAGACGACCGGCGAATTGATGGGCGTGCCGGACCGAAAGGGTTTTGACCGGGAGGCGGTAACAGGCCGGCGCCTGGAGCCACTGGCGTGCGACGTCGCCCTGGGCTTCATCTACGTCTCCGTGCGCCAGGATCTGCCGCCGGTGGCCGAACGGCTCAAACAACTCGCGCCGCTGATCGAAGCCTTCGACCTGAGCGCCTTTGAAGACCGCCATGTGGTGCATGAAGAACTCTGGACCGGCAATTGGAAGCTGGTGATCGAGAACTTCATTGAGAGCTATCACACCACCTATACCCATCCGCGCTCCATCGGACCCACGAATCCGACCAACCTAGCGGAGTTCGGTCCCTGGGGCGATCCTGGCTTTGCGATCCATTCCAACAGCTACCGCGATGAGGATATCCCCGAGGTTTTCAACCCCGCGCTCACCGAGGCCGAAAAACGCCGCTTTTACGTGATCTCGCTTTTCCCGAACGGCTTGGCCGCGCTCGATCCGAACTTCCTGTGGTGGATGTCGCTTGAGCCTTTGGGCCCGGGCCGCGCCAATGCCCGTTGGGGGCTCAGCTTCGCCCCCTCTCGGATGGCTCAGGCAGATGCGGAGGATTTCGTCGCGATGATCCGCGATGTGATTGAGGTTGCAACAGAGGAAGACAAAGAGATGGTGGGCCGGGTGCAGGAGGGTGCGGCCTTTTCTAGCCAAACTCCCGGTCTGCTGCATGCGCCATTGGAACTGAACATCAAAGAGTTCAACGCCTATTTGGCCGCAAGGATCGCCGCCGCGACGATATAGTTCCGTACCACATCTGGCAGGTGTCCCGCCGGGGTATTTGAGAAAAGAAAGAAGCAGGAGGGTGTCGTCAGATCCGACCGCAAGGCAAGAGCGCGCCCGGCGCTGCTTCTTTCTTTTTCAAAATACCCGGGGGAGCCCTCCGCAGGAGGGTGGGGGCAAAGCCCCCTAAACCCGGTGATGCAGGATCCGACCTAGGGTGTTCAAAAGGATTTGCGCAGCCAGGATCGAGGTAGACCCGGTTGAGTCATAATCCGGCGCCACCTCGACGAGATCTATCCCAACGATCCGTTGCCGGCGGGCGAGCAATGCGACGAGTTCGAGGACTTCGTAGTAGAGAAAGCCGCCGTGGCTGGGAGTACCGGTGCCCGGCGCGATAGAAGGGTCGAAGCCGTCGATGTCGATGGTCAGGTAGAGATCGACCTCGGCAGGTACCCGTGCGGCGGTGGCGTCGACACCCAATGCGCGAATCTGGCGAACAGAGAGAATGTCCGAGCCGCGTGCGCGGGCGTCAGCGTAGCCTTCTTTCGCAGTGGAAGACACGTTACGGATACCAAACTGGCTGAGCCCGGTGACATAGCCCTTCTCGGCCGCCCTGCGCATCGGATTGCCATGGCCAAACCGGACGCCGTGGCGTTCATCGACGAAATCGAGATGCGCGTCGATCTGCACAATATGGATCGGGCCATGATCGGAAAAGGCGTTGATACAGGGAATGTTGACCGAATGGTCTCCTCCCAGCACGACCGGCAGGGCACCCGCCGCCAGGATCTTTCGCACGCCGGCCTCGATATTGGCGTGACTGGCAAGCGTGTCGGTATGAACGATGTCGGCGTCCCCAAGGTCAACGATCCGGGCGCCGTCGAGATAGGTGACATCGTCTTCGTGATCATAGGCCCCGGCATGTCCGAAGGCGAAGAGGGTGGAGGCTTCGCGAATGCCGCGCGGCCCGAACCGTGCCCCCGCGCGCCATTGGGTGCCGAAATCGAAAGGCGCGCCTAGGATACAGACATCCGCATCAATCGCGTCCCAATCGGTTTGATAGGGGTATTTTCCGAAGGTAGCGATGCCCACGAAAGGCAGGTTCAACCGCCCGGACTCATAACCGTGGCTCATCCTGCGTCTCCTCGAAAATATGTCGCCGGATCAAATGTCGCGGGTCGGCCCGGCAACGACAGGCGTGGGATGCTGGGCGGTGTTTCGGCAACGATTTCCCCGCGGCGCATGACCCAGCGGGGGGACTGGCGCAAACGGATGGCCTCCCAAGGGGTGGTTGCGTCGAGCAGAACAAGATCTGCACTGCACCCGGGCTCCAGCCCGAACTGTGAGAGTTTCATGATCTCCGCCGGTTTTGCGGTGACGGACTCGAAACACTGCGCCAGACCCGCCGGGCTGGTCAAATGCAACACATGGGCGGCCATGTAGGCGACATCCGTCATCGCGCAGCGTCCCAGCGGATACCAGGGGTCGAGCACGCAATCCTGGGCAAAGCCAACGGTAACGCCGGCCTCCATCAACTCAGGCGCGCGGGTCAGGCCACGCCGCTTGGGATAGCTGTCATAGCGGCCCTGCAAATGGATATTCACCGGTGGGTTTACGGCGACATTGATACCGGAGGCCGCGATCCTTGGGATCAGGCGACCGGCATAGAAATTGTCCATCGAGTGCATCGATGTCAGGTGCGAGCCGGTGACCTTGTCGTGCAGGCCCAGCCGCTCCGCCTCATAGATGAGCGTCTCGATATGACGCGAGTTCGGATCATCGTTCTCGTCGCAATGCATGTCGACCATCACCCCGCGTTCGGCGGCGATGTCACACAGGGCCGTGATCGAGGCGCGGCCCAGTTCGGCGGTTTTTTCCAGATGCGGTGCACCGCCCACGACATCAAAGCCCAGATCGAGCGCCGTGCGGATTGTATCCGCCATGCTGTCGCGGCAGAAAAAGCCCATCTGGGGAAAGGCCACCAACTGCAGGTCGAGATAGTCTGCAACCTCTGCCTTGACCTCCGCCAGGGCCCGGCCAGCAACCAGATGAGGGTCGGTGACATCGACATGGGTGCGCACGGCCAGCAGGCCCTGGCTCACTGCGATGTCGCAATAGCGCAACGCGCGGCTCTTGAAATCCTCGGTGTCCATCTCGGGTGACATCTCGGCCCAGAGCGCAATGCCCTCGGCCAGTGTCCCGCTTTCATTGTAGCGCCCGTTCTTGCCAAGTGAGAGCGCGGCATCGAGGTGAAAGTGGCAATCGACAAAGGGCGCCGTGACCAGGCGCGCACCCGCATCCAGCACCCTGTGCTGCGTGGCATCGCCGACCAGGCCCGGAACGAGTTCGACGATTTTGCCGTCCTTCAGACCCAGCCCCATGGACGTCCGTCCATCCGGCAGAGTGACGTTCTTAATCACAGTATCAAAGCGCATTGTCATTCGTCCATTCAGGGGGGCTGCCCGGTCGTCCTGCGATCATCAAAGACGATCCGCCCGGCGGCAAGAGCCTGCACGCCCTGTCAGCGCCAATTGCGCGCTGGAAGAGCCGTTCGCGTGCCGGCGGGGCATCAGAGATCCTTTCGCATCAGGATCCAGCGGTCTGTCGGCGCGCCCCAACTGTCCCCCTGGCAGGGGCGCGAGGCCTGTTCGATGAAGCCCTGCCGCTCGTAAAGCCGCCGGCCATCGGTATTGTCATTGGCCACAATAAGGGTCGTGCAAGGCAGCTGTGCGGCGCGTGCGAAGGTCTCGGCCAGATCCAGCAGACGTCGTCCCCAGCCCTGGTTGCGATGGGCCGGAAACACCGCCAGTACATTGATGTACCAGCTGTTCAGGGCCTCGTTTTCCAGTTCAACCAGCGGCACGAAGAGAGCGGGCAGATCTGCTTCGATCGCGACAGCCTCGTCTGCGATCGCATAGCCCGTCAATGCGGCCAGCACACCGCTGCCGTGATCGGCGACCACGACACGACCGTCCTGCGCCTTTTCGGCCTGCCGCGCGCGACCGACATCCCAGGGATCCTGGCCCGGGTCGGCCTGGCCGGACCAAATGTGCAATGGCAATCCATGCCCGGCCATGTTCATCAGGTCCGCCAGGGCAGGCGCATCGGCTTCACCGCCCCGCCGGAAGGGAGGGACAAGGTCTGTCATCGTGATCCTCGCTGGCACGCGGGCAGGCTAGCCAAACGCGCGCGCCAAGAGAAGAGCAGGGTGCCACCGGTGTGAGCGATTGGTCGCGGTCACGCCCCGCTGCTTGACCAATGCCCATCTACACGGCATGACCGGATGCGGCTTTCATGAAGCCGGCGGAGGAACGAAGGACCACACATGGCCGAAACTCAGACGGGACCGGCAGTGCCTGCCAAGAACGAGCCACGCGAAAAGTCCAAACGGATTGGCTCTTTGGCGGCGCTCTTTCCCTTTCTGCAACCCTACAGCGCACTGATCGCCAAGGCGCTTCTTGCGCTGGTTCTGACGGCGTGCGTGTCGCTGACCCTGCCTCTTGCCGTGCGACGTGTGGTCGACAATTTCCAGGACGGGCGCGCGGAACTGCTGGATCGCTACTTTCTGGCGGCGCTGGGCATCGCGGCGTTGCTGGCGGTGGGCTCGGGCCTGCGCTACGCGCTGGTGACACGGTTGGGCGAACGGGTCGTGGCCGATATCCGAAAGGCCGTCTTTGGCCGCGTGATCGGGATGAGCCCGGCCTTCTTCGAAAAGATCATGACCGGCGAGGTGCTCAGCCGGATCACCACGGACACCACGCTGATTCAGACGGTTGTCGGCTCGTCGGTCTCGATTGCCTTGCGCAATTCGATGATCGTTGTGGGCGGTTTCATTCTGATGTTCCTGACCTCGCTGAAACTGTCCGGGCTTGTGTTGCTTCTGGTGCCCATGGTGCTGGTGCCGATCCTCACGCTGGGGCGGCGCCTGCGAAAGATCTCGAAAGAGAACCAGGACTGGATTGCCGCCTCTTCGGGCAATGCTTCCGAGGCGTTGTCGTCGGTACAGACGGTTCAGGCCTATACCCATGAACGGGCCAGCTGGGCCGCGTTCGGCGACGTAACCGAGACCTCCTACAACGTTGCCCGTCGTCGCATTCGCACCCGTGCGGCGATGACCGCGATCGTGATCTTCCTGGTTTTTGCCGGGATCGTGGGTGTTTTGTGGGTCGGCGCCAACGACGTGCGCAGCGGATTGATGACCGAAGGCGCTCTGGTTCAGTTTGTCATCTACGCCATCATGGTGTCTGGCGCCGTGGCGGCGCTGTCGGAAATCTGGGGCGAACTGCAACGGGCTGCCGGCGCGACCGAACGGCTGGTCGAGTTGCTCCACGCCGAAGACAGCGTGGCCGATCCAGCGTCTCCGGCGCGTGTCCCCCAACCTGTACGCGGCGATATCGCCTTTGATTCGGTGAGCTTTCGCTATCCCAGCCGCCCGGAACGGGCGGCACTTGATGCGGTGACTCTGAACATCAAGGCCGGAGAAACCGTGGCCTTTGTCGGGCCCTCGGGTGCTGGAAAGACCACGATCCTGCAGCTTCTTTTGCGGTTTTATGACCCGGACGCGGGCCGGATCACGATCGATGGCGTGGATCTCGCATCGGTCTCGCGGCAGGACTTCCGTCAGCATATGGCCCTCGTGCCTCAGGACCCCGTGATCTTTGCCGCCTCGGCCCGCGAGAACATCCGCTTTGGTCATCCCGAAGCGACAGACGCGCAGATCAAGGCCGCCGCCATGGCTGCGGAGGCGCATAGCTTTATCGATGCCCTGCCGGATGGCTACGACACCTACGTCGGCGAGCGCGGCGTGATGCTGTCAGGCGGTCAGAAACAGCGCATCGCGATTGCCAGGGCGATCCTGCGCGACGCGCCCGTGTTGCTGCTGGACGAGGCCACCAGTGCGCTGGACGCCGAGAGCGAGCGCGCGGTGCAGGAAGCGGTCGATCACCTCTCGGCTGGGCGCACCACCTTGGTCATTGCGCACCGCCTGGCCACGGTGAAGAAAGCGGATCGTATCGTTGTGCTGGAAGACGGCCGGATCGTCGCGCAGGGCAGTCACGATGCGCTGGTGTCCGAAGGCGGGCTTTACGCCAGGTTGGCGCGGCTTCAGTTCACCGACGGCATCGCCGCTGAATAATCGAACGCCGGTGCGGCGTTGGATTTTTGGTGGTAAATCCCAATCTCGTCCTTGAGCGTGGCGTCAGTTCGCCGCCAGGTAGCTTGCGTCAGCGGCGCTATCCCATATTTTGTTCCAAAGGGAGCCGCGAAGCGCAAAAGCCGCTTCGCCACGGGAGGAAAACCGCATGGACATGTCGCCGCAGGCGCGCAAGGCTGAAATTGAATCAGAAATGACGTGGGAAGAGCGTGACGTTCCCAAAACGCTCTATGCGATGCTGGCCAGCAGCGCAGAGGCCTATCCGTCCAACAATGCCACCAGCTTCCAGCTGACCTCTGGCCCCGACGACAAGGCCGAGACCCTGACCTACGCCGAGCTTCTGGCCCGCGTCTGCCAGGCCGCGAACCTCTTTCGGTCGCAAGGCATTGGCGAGACGGATGTCGTGTCATTCATTCTGCCAACCTGCAACGACACTCTGGTGACCTTTCTGGCCGGTGCGGTTGCCGGTGTGGTGAACCCGATCAATCCGCTCCTGGAACCCGAGCAGATGGCCGCCATCCTGCGCGAGACGAACTCCAAGGTGGTTGTCACGCTCAAGCCTTTCCCCAAGACGGATATCCCGCAAAAGGTGGCCGAGGCCGTGCGTCATGCACCGCAGGTGAAGGCGGTCTATCAGATTGATCTCAAGAAGTATCTGGCGCCGCCAAAGTCGTGGCTGATCCCTCTGATGCGCCCCAAGATCGAAGGCCAGGTCCACGCCGATTACTACGATCTCGACACCGAGATGGCCAAGCAGCCCACCAAGCTGAGCTTCCCCGACAGCACCGGCGACCGCCGGGCGTTCCTGTTCCACACCGGCGGCACCACCGGCATGCCGAAAGTGGCGCAGCATATGTATTCTGGCGCGATCTATAACGGTTGGGTCGGCAACCAGATCCTTTACAGCGATAAAGATGTCGTCATGTGCCCGCTGCCGCTGTTCCATGTCTTTGCTTGCCATGCGGTCGCTATGGGGGTCCTGATGTCGGGTGGGCACATGATCTTTCCAACGCCCGCCGGGTATCGCGGCGACGGCGTCTTTGACAATTTCTGGAAGCTCTGCGCGCGCTGGGGGGTGACGTTTATTTTCACGGTTCCCACCGCGATTTCCGCAAAGATGCAGCGCCCCGTGGATGCGGATCTCTCCGCCGTCAAATACGCCTTCTCCGGTTCGGCACCGTTGCCGGTCGAACTGTTTCGACGGTTCGAAAAGGCCGCCGGCATAGAAATTATCGAAGGCTACGGCATGACCGAGGCAACCTGTGTGGTCTCGGGCAACCCGGTGGACGGCGAAAAGAAGATCGGCAGCGTGGGTCTGCCGTTCCCCTATACCGAGGTGCGTATCCTGCGCGATACGCCGGAGGGCCCCATGGAATGCGGTGTGGATGAAATCGGCGAGATCTGTGTCTCGAACCCCGGCGTGGTGGCCGGCTCGACCTACATCGAGGAAGACAAGAACTATAAGCTCTTTTACCATGACGTTTACTTGCGGACAGGCGATCTGGGCCGCAAGGATGCGGATGGTTATCTGTGGATCACCGGCCGCGCCAAGGACCTGATCATCCGCGGCGGCCACAACATCGACCCCGCTGAAATCGAAGAGGCCCTTCTGGGCCATGAGGCCGTGGCGTTTGCAGGCGCCATCGGCCAGCCTGACCCGCGCACTGGCGAAATGCCCTGCGCCTATGTCGAACTGGTGGCCGGAGCGGATGTCACACCCAAAGCCTTGATTGAGTATTGTGAAACCCACGTGCATGAGCGTGCCGCGCTCCCCAAGCACGTGACGATCCTTGACGAGTTGCCGAAAACCGGGGTCGGGAAAATATTCAAACCGGCGCTGCGTCAGGACGCGATCACCCGGATTTACAACGGAGCTCTGGAAGAGGCAGGCCTGCCGGCCCGAGTGGTTGCGGTCAGCGACGATAAGAAACGGGGCCTGGTGGCACAACTCGAACGCAATGGGGCCGATGAGGCGGCGGTGTCAAAAGTACTTGATGACTACGTGCGCCCGTGGGAGTGGTCCTCCTGATGCAACAGCAAGGCTGGGCCGCATGGACTACGATACGCTGATCGATGAAGAGACCTGGGCGTTCATAAAGAAGACGACCAGCCTCTATCCTGATGACACGGTCTCGCGCAGCATTTCCGAGCAGCGCGAGATCTACAACACGATGTGTCGGGCCTTTTTTCAGGGCTATCCCGAAGGTGTGACGGCCACCGACATTGACGCCGACGGCGTGCCCTGCCGTCTGTATTCCGCAGGTGACCCGGGTGTGTCCGTGGTGTACTTTCACGGCGGTGGTTTTGTAGTGGGCGGTTTGGACAGCCATGACGACGTCTGCGCCGAGATTTGTCATCAGACGGGATATCGGGTTGTGGCCGTCGACTATCGCCTGGCGCCCGAACACAAGCACCCGGCCGCGTTTGACGACGCCTGGACGGCAACGGACTGGGTGGCGCGCACCTATCCCGGTCCGCTTGTGCTGGCCGGTGACAGCGCTGGCGGCAATCTCGCCGCGGCGGTGGCACATCACGCGCGTGGTCGGCTGAGCAAAGTCCTGGGGCAGGTGCTGATCTATCCCGGTCTCGGGGGCGATGGCGATACGACATCCGCGCAGGAGCATGCCAATGCGCCGATGCTCAGCCGGGATGAGGTCCTATTTTACCGCGATGTCCGCGTGGACGGCGCCGCCCCGGAAAACGATCCGACCTATGCGCCCCTGTCTGACAGCTCGTTCAAGGACCTTCCACCGACGGTGGTGTTCACCGCCGATATCGATCCGCTGCGCGATGATGGCCCGCACTACCGCGATGCGCTGGACGCCGCGGGTGTTCCGGTGGCATGGATCAACGAAGAGGGACTTGTGCACGGATACCTGCGCGCCCGAACCATGTCGAAGCGCGCCCAGCACAGTTTTGAGCGGATCTCTCTGGCGATCGAGGCCCTGGGGCAGGGGCTCTGGCCGTACTGAACCAGAGCCCGCTGCACGTCAGTTCCCCGCGCTCTCCATCTTGCGATGGGCCAAGACGTCTTCGAGCCAGCCCAGCTTCATCTCCGGCACCGAACTCAAGAGAAGATCGGTGTAATCGTCGAAGGGCGGGGCAAGGACTTCGCTTTTCGGGCCGTAGCGGACAACCTGACCCTGATACATCACGGCGATGCTGTCCGCGATGGCGCGCACGGTGGCCAGGTCGTGGGTGATAAAGAGGTAGGCCACATTCTCTTTCTGCTGGAGATTGAGCAGAAGTTTCAGGATGCCGTCGGCCACCAGTGGATCGAGCGCCGAGGTGACCTCGTCGCAGATGATCAGCTTGGGTTGTGCCGCCAGTGCGCGGGCGATGCAGACCCTCTGTTTCTGTCCCCCGGAGAGTTCGGCAGGATACCGGTCAATAAACCCGTCGCCCATCTCGATTGACTCGAGCAGCTCCGCGATTTTTTCCTTCAGCGCCGAACCGGACAGGCCAAAGTAGAATTCCAGTGGCCGTCCGACGATTGTCCCCACGGTCTGGCGCGGGTTCATCGCCACATCTGCCATCTGGTAGATCATCTGCAACTCGCGCAGGTCGTCGCGGTCCCGCCCCGCGAGCGCGGGCGACAGGGTGCGTCCGGCGAAATCGATACTGCCTTCGCGCGGCGGCAACAGACCGGTAATGACACGCGCGAGCGTGGACTTGCCCGAACCACTTTCCCCCACAACGGCCAGCGTTTGCCCCGGCGCGAGAGAGACGGAGACGTCCTTGAGAACATCGAACTGACGCCCGCCGTAGCGCGCGGTGATGTTTTGGACGGTCAGCAGCGGCTCCGCCGGTGTCTTTTCCGGGTGGTCGATCTGGCGCACGGTGATCAGCGCTTGGGTGTAGTTTTCCTTTGGCGCGGTGATAATCTGCTCGGTGGTGCCGTATTCCACCATCTCACCATGTCGTAGAACCATGATGTGGTCGCTGATCTGGGCGACGACCGCAAGGTCATGGGTGATGTACAGCGCTGCAACACCGGTGTCGCGAATGGCCTCCTTGATGGCCGCCAGCACGTCGATCTGCGTGGTCACGTCAAGTGCGGTGGTCGGCTCGTCAAACACCACCAGGTCGGGCTGCGGACAAAGGGCCATTGCCGTCATGGCCCGCTGCAACTGACCGCCCGAGACCTGATGCGGATACCGGTTTCCGAAGCTTTCAGGTTCGGGCAGTCCGAGTTTGCGAAACAGCTCCACCGCGCGGGTTTCCGCTTCGGACTTTGAGCAGCGTCCGTGCTGGAGCGCGGCCTCGGTCACCTGTTCCATGAGCTTGCGCGCAGGGTTGAAGGCCGCCGCAGCAGACTGGGCCACATAGGTGACCTCGGCTCCGCGCAACTCGCGCAGCCCTTTGTGCCCACCTTGGAGGATGTCGCGGTCATTGACCCAGACCTCGCCGCCGGTGATCTCCACCTCGCCGCGGCCATAGCCCATGGACGCCAGGCCAATCGTCGACTTGCCCGCACCGGATTCCCCGATCAACCCCAGGACCTTGCCTTTCTCAACGGAGAAGGAGACGCCCTTGACGATCTCTATATCGCGCGCCTTTTCACCCGGCGGGTAGATGGTCGCGCCGATCTTGAGACCCTTCATTTCCAGAAGATCGCTCATCCCCGGCCTCCTTTCAGGCTGGTGGTGCGGTTCAAAACCCAATCGGCGACCAGGTTCACCGAAATGGCCAGAGTCGCGATGGCGGCCGCGGGGTAGAGCGCAGCACCGATGCCATAGACGATGCCATCGGCGTTTTCCTTCACGATTCCGCCCCAATCAGCTTGCGGTGGCTGTACACCAAGCCCGAGGAACGAGAGCGTCGAGACAAAGAGAACCATGAAAATGAAGCGCAGGCCCATTTCCGCGACAAGCGGTGAGAGCGCGTTTGGCAGGATCTCGCGGAAGATGATCCAGCTGTAGCCTTCTCCGCGCAGCTTGGCCGCCTCGACATAGTCCATAACCTCGATGTCCACCGCGACGGCGCGCGCCAGACGGTAGACGCGGGTGCTGTCAAGAAGCCCCATGACAAGGATCAGGACAGGCACGGTCACCGGCATCACGGACAACACCACAAGGGCAAAGATCAGGGACGGGATCGACATCAACAGATCCACGAAACGGGACAAGACCTGGTCTGCCCATCCGCCAAGCACGGCGGCCAGGAAGCCCAGGATCGAGCCGGTCGTGAAGGACAGGATCGTGGCGGCGGTCGCGATGAAAATCGTGGTGCGTCCGCCATAGATCATGCGGGACAAGAGGTCCCGCCCGATATTGTCTGTGCCCAGAAGGTATTCGGGGGAGGAGGGCTCCCACACGCCGCCGACGACTTCGGCCATGCCATAAGGCGCAAGGAGGGGCGCAAAGATGGCGATCAGGAAGTAACAAACGGTGAGGATCAGGCCAACGAGGGCCGCGAACGGGATCTTCATGGCCGTGCCTCGCGGCGGG
>JBCDED010000085.1:0-14297 GCA_039179985.1 Pseudomonadota bacterium | reverse complement strand
ACCATCGAGGTGACCTTGGCCGTCTCTCGGACAACAGGCGCCAGGATGTTCGTGCGGAAGAGCGTCCAGCAGGAAAAAAGCAATCCGAAGAGCGCAAAGAGATAGGCCGCTTGTGCTACAAGGAAGGCCACCCAGTTTTCAAAGCCCGCGGCTTCGGTGGTTACCCGCAGGTCAAAGTTCACGCCGACAAGGATCATGATGACCAGAGCGAAGGACGCCTGGATGATGAACTTGCCCGAGCGCCCTTCGTCTCGTAGCCGGCGGTAGGCCGCGAGCATGATCGCCCCGCCCGCACCGAGCGCGGCTGCGGGCGTCGGGTTTGTAATTCCGCCCAGGATCGAGCCAAGTACCGCAATGATCAGGACCAGCGGTGGGAAGACTACGCGCAGAAGCTCATTCTGGGAAAGCCTCTGGACCGCTGTCCGGCACCCGTAGAGTGTCAGGGCTATGGGGATCGCCAGCAGGACGATCGTTGTACCGGGCGAGGTCTTGGGCGTGATCACGGCAATATCGACCATGAAGGCCAGCACGATGCCCAGGGCGCCAATCAGAAGTGGTACGGGGTCCGCCGTAGGCGCGGTGCCGCGCGCTGTAGTCAGAATGAGGGCGAGGAAGACAAAGCCGATACCGATGCCCGTGCCGATGGGGGCCGCCGCCGCGGCCCGTGCGTCCACTGCTTCGGCGATCTCTTCCGGCGTCAGCTGACGGCTCTCCACCAGCCCACCCGCGTCGTCGATAGCCTGCTGTTCGGAAAGCGCTGCATCCCAAGCTTCCTGGCCATGCAGTTCGATCATCGAGGCGGCGCATTCATCCGATACATTTGTCCGGAGGGACGCGCCCTCACCGCCTTCCGAGAAGCTTGTGACGGTGATGTCCTGGCTGCCCACAAGCCCGATCTGGCCCATCAGAAGAAGACCGCCTATCAGGGCGACCGGGGCCGCAAGGAACCATGTCAACGCCTCGTTTCGGGTGATGACTTCGGAATTCGCTTCCCCCATCTCCACAGGTGGCGCCTTGGAGGGGTTAAAGACAGCATAGGTGAAGGCATAGGCAGCATAGAGGCCGGCCAGAAGCAGCCCCGGCAGCAGGGCCGCCTGGAAGAGCGTACCGACCGAGACCACCGCGGGCTCGCCCAGATAGGTCAGCGCGTCGGTACAGCCGGCCGTCTGCGCCCGGGTTTCCTGCGCACGGCTGTAAAGGTCACCAGCGAGCGTGCCGAGCAGAACAATCACGATCGACGGCGGGATGATCTGGCCCAACGTGCCCGAAGCCGCGATAACGCCGGTGGACAGCTCCGGCGAGTAGTTGTTGCGCAGCATGGTGGGCAGCGCCAGGAGACCCATGGTCACGACCGTCGCGCCCACGATGCCCGTGGAGGCGGCAAGGAAGGCGCCGACCACGACGATTGAGACGGCCAGACCGCCCGGCAGTGGTCCGAAGACGCGCGCCATGGTCGTCAGGAGATCCTCGGCGATGCGGGAGCGTTCCAGCGTGATGCCCATAAGGACGAACATCAGCACCGCCAGCAGCGTCTCGATGGACTGACCGGCGAGCACGCGTTCGTTGATCCGGTTGACGATGAAGCTGATGTTTCGGTCGAGCGCCTGTTCCCAGCCGCCGACAAAGACAGGCTCGTCAATGCGGGGCAAGTCCGGGTAGCGAAATACCGATATGGTCTCTCGTGCGACACCTTCAGAGATCAGCGCCGCGTATTCGGCCGATCCTGAGTCGATGGCTTGGTGGATCAAGAGACCCGCGCTGTCGAGCGCGGCGATAATGCCGAACGAGATGACCGCCGCGCCGCTGATGGCAAAGGCCACCGGAAAGCCCGAGAGGATGCCGGCAAAAAGGCTGAGAAAAACGATGAGAAGGCCGACTTCTACGCCGTCTAGTCCAAAAAGCATGTCCCCTGCCCCTTAGTGTATTTCCGCGGCAAGTTCGGCGGTTTCGTCGCCGAGTTTGTCCTTGTCGAGGTATTTGCCTGCGCTTTCCTCGCCCTCGCGCCACTCAAGGAACGAGCGATAGAAAAAGGCGCAGGCCTGCAGAAAGACCATGCCGCAAAAGACCACGAGCAAGACCTTGAAGATGAAGTAGCCGTTGAAGCCGTTGGGCGAGAAACCGATGGTCTCCACGTTCCATCTGAAAGCGCGGGACTTGCCCTCGACCAGCCGCTGCAGCGTGTCGGAGGCGGCCACCTTGGGCGTCACAAGGTGCCGCCACATGAAGTACCACGAATACATCCACATGATCACCGCCGCCGGCATCATGAAGAAGACCGAACCGAACATGTCGATGATGCGTTTGGTGCCGTGGCTGACGGCCGAGTACACCAGGTCGACCCGCACATGCCCGCCCTGCACGAAAGTGTAGGCGCAGCACAGCGTGACGATGATCGCGTTGTAGAGTTTAAGCTCCTCCGCCCACCAGGAGATGTCGAAGGTCAGCGCAACGCCGAAGCCCAGAGAAATCTCGGCCTTGGCAAAGATGCGCTGGATAAACACGATGATGATCTGTTGCAGGACCATCAAAAGGCCTGCCCAGGCGGCGATCCGCCCGACACCATTGGCAAAGCCTTCGAGACCAATGACCACACCCCAAAGGAAGGTGCGTTTCCAGATCCCGATAACGAAGACGGTCAGGAAAGCCGTAAGGGTGACGAAGAAGAACTCAACGGACCCACCGAAATAGATCACCCGCATAACCGCCTGCGGGTCAGCCCAGTTCAGCCACAGTTGGGGATGGGTGATGGCATAGGCAAAGTGGTAATATGCCAGTCCGATGTTCTGAAAAAACCAGACTATCCAGTCCACGGCGACTTGTCCCCCCTCGTGGTCTTCAGGCCGAGATGACCCCCGCGCCAGGCGCGGAGGTCACCCTCAATATGACGGTAGATCGGTTAGCCGCCCAGCACGCGAACGCGCTGTTCGACGTAGTAACCGTCCGACTTCTGGATCCAGCCTGCCGAGGAGGCGAGCGAGGCTTCGAAGCTTTCGCGAACCTGCGCGAAGAGCTCGTCGTCCATGTTGGAGTCCATGACTTCTTTCGAAGCGGCGCCGAAGGCATCCCAGACGTCGTCCGAGAACTGGAGCGTTTTCACGCCCTGGGCCTGCAGACGCTGAAGGGCGGCACCGTTGTTGGCCAGCGTCTGGGCAAGCTGCCAGTGCGTGGTGGCCATGGATGCGGCCTCGAGGATGGCCTTGTGCTGGTCCGAGAGTTCGTTCCAGACGTCGAGGTTGACGTTGGCCGACAGACCCGAGCCCGGCTCGTGGAAACCAGCAGTGTAGTAGATTTTTGCCACTTCCTGGAAGCCGGCGCGTTCGTCGGCCATGGGGCCAACCCACTCCAGCCCGTCCAGGGCACCCGAGGACAGCGCCTGGTAGAGTTCGCCGCCGGGGATGTTCTGAACCGAGGCGCCCAGCTTGCCGAGCACCTGGCCGCCGAGGCCGGGCATCCGGAAACGCAGGCCCTGGAAGTCTTCGGCAGAGGTAATCTCGTTGCGGAACCAGCCGCCGGACTGGCTTCCCGAGTTACCGGCAAGCAGACCCTTGAAGTTGAAGATCTGGCCGATTTCGTCGTGCAGATCCTGACCGCCACCGTGGTAGTACCAGTTGGTCAGTTCCTGTGCGGTCGCGCCGAAGGGCACGGCGGTGTAGTAGGCCATCGCCGGGTGCTGACCGATGAAGTAGTAGTCCGCCGAGTGGTAGAGGTCGGCCTGACCGGAGGTCACGGCGTCAAAGACCTCAAGCGCGCCCACCAGTTCGCCAGGGGCCTTCTTGTCGATGACAAGCGAGCCACCGGAGCAGGCTTCTACCAGTTCGGTGAACTTCGATGCCGCATCATCCAGCACCGCAAAGCCGCGCGGCCAGGACGTGACCATGGTCAGCGTGCGGGTGCCTTGAGCCAGTGCCGGCGCAGCGAGAGTGGTTGCCGCGGCGCCACCGATCGCAGAAGTTCTCAGAAATGAACGACGATCCATAGAGCGTATCCTCCCATATCGATGTGCCCACCCTTTGGCGGGCGGATCGTTTCAAGTGGCGCGGACCCTAGCCGCGACCCGGCAGAAGGTGAATACCAACTACTACGTAGGACAGCCATTTTTGTTATAAATCCTTGCCAAACAAGGACATCTGGTTCGAAAAACTGCAAGCTTCGAGGTGCCTGCAGCCCCCTCCCGCGGATTTTTGACTGTAACGTGACGGCAATCCAGACCATAAACGAAGGGCCGCGGCGGCGTTGCGCGGCTGGTAAGGGCAACCGGATATGGGGTTATTCGCGCGGTTGCGCGACAGTGTCAGACTGAGTTACGCGAGAAAGTTGTTTCTGCTCGCGACGGTTCCGCTGATCCTGGCGGCCGCGGCTATCTCAGCGGTCGTGGCGCTGCAATCGCGGCAACTGGCCGAGCGTGAGATTGCGCTGCTCGAAACCCAGTTGCTCAACGCCAAGCGCGCCGAGCTTAACAACTATGTCTCGCTGGCCCGAACAGCGTTTTATTACATCTACGGACGCGCGGCACCCGACGATGAGGAGGCGAAGCTGCGGGTCACGCAGATTCTGGCGGCCATGATCTATGGCGATGAGGGCGGGTTTTTCGTCTTCGATTACCACGGCACCAACATCGTCCACCCCCGGCAGACCGAGTACATCAACCAGAACTGGGCCGGTTTGACCGATCCGAACGGCGTTCCCATTGTCGATGAACTCATTACCATCGCCCGCACGGGTGGCGGCTATCACCGGTTCGAGTGGCCGAAGCCCTCAACCGGCGAACTGGCCACCATGGAGGCCTATGTCATCGGTCTGCAAAGCTGGCGATGGGCGCTCGGCACCGGTGTTTTTATCGACGACGTTCTTGCCACCGTCGCAACGGCGCGCGCTGAGGTCGAAACACGCATCCAACGCACCTTTCTCTATATCGGTGGTATTACACTCGCCGCGCTGCTTTCGGTCTTTGCCAGCGGCATGGTGATCACCGTCCGCGAACGGCGCCTGGCGGATGCGCGTCTGAAAGAGCTGACACAACGGGTGCTCGACACCCAGGAGGAAGAACGCGGGCGCGTGGCACGCGAGTTGCACGACAGCATTAGCCAGATCCTCGTGGGTGTGCGCTATACGCTCGATCTTGCCCGAAAGCGCATGGCGGCAGGCGATCCGCGGGCGGCGGAAAACCTCGCCAGCGGGATCGGCAGCCTGTCGAGCGCCATTCAGGAGGTCCGGCGCATCAGCCGCGACTTGCGACCGGGTACGCTCGATGACCTTGGCCTCGGCCCCGCCCTCAAATCGTTGACCGAAGAGTTTTCGGACCGAACGGGGATCGAAACTGAATTCGAGACCGTCGTTTTCCGCAATCGGCTGGACCCCGACGCAAAGATCGCGCTCTACCGGATTGCGCAAGAGGCGCTAACGAATATCGAGCGGCATGCGGCAGCCACCAAAGTGACCGTGAAGGTCTTTGGCCACAAGCGGGGTGCGACTTTGCGGATCACCGATAACGGGCGCGGGATCGAGAGCAAAAACGCCGGCAAGAGCGGGATCGGTCTGCGCAACATGCAGGAACGGGTCGAACAGCTTGATGGCAACCTGCGCATCCTGTCCTCGCGCACGGGCACGGTCATCGAAGCGCAGGTGCCGCTGTCCCATCTGTTACCACCCGGAACGACACAGAGGGCCACGGCATGACGGATGGACGCCCGGTACGCGTGATGATTGTCGACAACCATCCCTTGGTGGCAGAAGGGATAGAAGCCATTCTCGACACCTACCCCGATATCGAAACGGTGGGCACGCTGGCGTCGGGTCAGGAGGCGGTAGACAGTGTCGCGCGGGTCAGGCCGGATGTGGTGCTGATGGACCTGAACATGCCGGGCATGAGCGGTCTGACGGCCACCGAGATCATCTTGGAACGCCAACCGGACACAAAGGTCCTGATCCTGTCGATGCACGATGCGCCTGAATATATCTCCACCGCACTCGGTCACGGCGCCTCGGGCTACGTGCTGAAAGACGTGCCCGCCGAGGAAATCCATACGGCAATCGAAGCGGTGACACGGGGCGAGACCTATCTTTGCACCGGCGCCAATGCCTCGCTGTCACCGCGCACCACCGATGGGCGCGAACCGCTTACCATTCGAGAGCAAACCGTGCTCTTGGAACTGGCGCAGGGGAAGTCGAACAAGGAAGTGGCTCAGCTTCTTGATATCTCGGTGAGAACCGTCGAGACGCATCGTAAGAACATCAAGAACAAGCTCGGGATCAGCACCACCGCTGGGCTGACGCGCTATGCCTTGGAACACGGCGTTCTGCAAGGCACGGGCACACGCATCGAGTGACGCTCGCCAAACTAGAAAAGGACGTGCTTCTTTGGGCGCTCGGTCGCGCCGAGGCCGTCGGCCATGCCGTGGCCAGCGAAGTTGGGTCTGATTTGGAGACCGCGGCTGGCTTCGTTTCGATGATCGACACCGAGATCCGCCCCTGAGCCTCACGGCTGATCGGGGAGTGTTAGGATCAGCTCAACCCGCAGAGCGAAGCCTTGCCCGGCGCCGCGCGGCGGGACCGTTCCAAGAGGTCCGAGGCGCTGACCGGGATCGACCAGTTTTCACCTTCTGTGCGGCTAGTTGCGCTGAACGCCAGCGTGGAGGCTGCCCGCGCCGGGGATGCGGGGCGCTGGATTTCGGTGAGTGTACAGGAGATCAAAATGCTTGCCGAAGGGATCAAGAAGACCACCGACCGGGCGCGCGATCAGATCGCGGCGCTCACTATCTAAGACGGCGCGCCCGCCGGTCGGATGTCCGCTCGACGAGCGTTGCATAGGCATCCAGGTCCGTCCCGGGGCCCTGCGATGGCAGCGCCAGCTCTCCGAGCCGTTCACCGGTCCCGGTCGCAAGCATCAGCTTGCCCTGCGATGTCGTGAGCTTGAGACCGGATCCAACCCGCCAGTTCGCAACACCCTGCGACGCGGCCGCGCGCTCACTGATCATCAGCCCTGAAAACGTCTGCGCATTGGCATGGGAACTGACGCAGATGCCGAAGACAAGCAACGTTGCCAATACGGCGACGCGCAGATCATTGGCCCGGTTGGCGCGGCGATGAAAAAATGTGGTCATGGTCTCACCCCTGTCCTGGTGTGCACTCTACCCTAGCGTGCCATCGGGTAGGCTCAAGGCAAAACTGAACCGTACAGTTCACTTTTTTGCGCATAGCTCTGTGCAATTATCCACAGAGCCAGCCGTCACTTGCCACCCCGGCGCGGCACCTCCCGGGGCAAAATTTGACATTCGTGCGCCAGCCCGCCCAGGTACGCAACTTTAGAAAAGGAAACGCCACTCATGAAAAAGAAAATTCTGCGAATTGGCCATTGACGCCCCCTGCGCGGCAGCCTAACGTCCCGCGAAGCACGCAAGAGGACCCGAAAATGAGCGACGTCGTCGTACTTATTGGAGAAAGGCGCATGGGCCGGTAACGGACACCCTGATCAAACCCATGCGCCCCCGACCTGAAAATCGGGGGCTTTTTTGTGCGGAATGAAAAAACAAACACAGAGCCCAAAGGAACGGAGTTAATCGGATGACCAAGGCAATGACCGGAGCGAAAATGGTGGTTCAGGCCCTGAAGGATCAGGGTGTGGACGTCGTATTCGGATATCCCGGCGGTGCCGTCCTACCGATTTACGATGAGGTCTTTCAGCAGAACGATATCCGGCACATTCTGGTGCGCCACGAACAGGGTGCCGTCCATGCCGCCGAAGGCTATGCGCGCTCGACGGGCAAGCCGGGCGTGGTTCTGGTGACCTCGGGGCCCGGTGCGACGAACGCGGTGACCGGCCTGACCGACGCCTTGATGGATTCGATCCCGATCGTGGTTCTGACGGGCCAGGTGCCAACTTTCATGATCGGCAATGATGCCTTTCAGGAAGCCGATACCGTCGGCATCACCCGCCCCTGCACCAAGCACAACTGGCTGGTCAAAGAAACGGACCGGCTGTCGGGCGTGCTGCACGAAGCCTTCCACGTGGCCACGTCCGGCCGTCCCGGTCCTGTGCTGATCGACATCCCCAAGGACGTCCAATTCGCCACCGGCATCTATACCGGGCCGAACGAGATCGACACCAAACACTACCGTCCGCGCCTGAAGGGCGACCCGGACATGATCGAGGCGCTGGTCCAAGCCATCGAAGAGGCCGAACGTCCGATCCTCTACACCGGAGGCGGCGTGATCAACTCGGGTCCGGCAGCCAGCCAGCTTCTGCGCGAACTGGCCGAAGCCACCGGATTTCCGGTGACCTCCACGCTCATGGGTCTGGGCGCCTACCCCGCTTCGGGCAAGGGCTGGATCGGGATGTTGGGGATGCACGGCACCTACGAGGCCAACCTGTCGATGCATGGCTGCGATCTGATGGTCAACATCGGCGCGCGCTTTGACGACCGGATCACAGGCCGGGTGGCCGACTTCAGCCCCAGATCCAAAAAGGCGCATATCGACATCGACCCATCGTCGATCAATAAAGTCATCCATGTGGACATACCGATCATAGGCGATGTGGCCCATGTGATGGAAGACGTGCTGCGTCTCTGGAAAGCCCGTGGGCGCAAAGTGAATAAGGCCGGTGTCGAGAAATGGTGGCGGCAGATCGAGGAATGGCGCGCGGTGCGCTGCCTTGACTTCACGCCAGCGGCAAAGAGCATCAAACCACAGCACGCGCTTGTTCGTCTGGAAGAGCTGACAAAGACCCACCCGGACCGCTACATCTGCACTGAGGTGGGCCAGCACCAGATGTGGGCGGCGCAGTATCTTGGCTTCGAGGATCCGAACCGCTGGATGACATCGGGCGGGCTTGGGACCATGGGCTACGGTTTCCCGGCGTCCATCGGCGTTCAGATCGCCCATCCGGACGCTCTGGTGATCAACGTGGCGGGCGAGGCCTCGTGGCTGATGAACATGCAAGAGATGGGCACCGCAGTGCAATACCGTCTGCCCGTGAAGCAGTTCATCCTCAACAACGAGCGGCTGGGGATGGTGCGCCAGTGGCAGGAACTCTTGCACGGCGAGCGCTACAGCCACTCGTGGTCTGAGGCTCTGCCTGATTTCGTGAAGCTGGCCGAGGCTTTCGGGGCCAAGGGGATCATCTGCAAGGATCCCGCCGATCTTGACGAGGCGATCATGGAGATGATCAATCACGACGGTCCGGTTATCTTCGACTGTCTTGTGGAGAAGCATGAAAACTGCTTCCCGATGATCCCGTCGGGCGAGCCACACAACAAGATGCTGCTCGGCGAAAACGCGGATACCTCGGATGCGATCGGATCGAAGGGTGCCGTCCTCGTTTAACGCGATCGGGCCCGGCGCCCCTGGCGACCGGGCCCGATGGAGCCGGGATGGGTCACTGCTGGCGGAGGCGTGTGACCGTAGCCGTCACCATGGCAAAGAGCACATGCCCCCAGAACGCCACATAGGTGATCCCGGTGAAGCCGAGGAAGGGCCGGTTGCCGACGATCAGATGGGCGACAAAGTAGAGGGCGAAGACCCAGAGGACCATACCATAGACAAAGGCGGCACTCCACCAGGGCAGCTGCGGCGCAAAGTTGCGGCGCAGCGGCTCAACGATCAGAACCCAGCCGGCGGGATATGCCACAAGACCGGCGAAGTAGTGCAGCATTTCGGCTCCAGGGCGCCAGCCCGAACCGAACAAGGTGCTGATCAGGCCGTTTGCAAGGCCGACCGGCGCCAGGGTAGCGTAACCAAGGGCCGGGCTCAGCGCCTTGCCAAAAAAGTCGAAGGCGATGGTGGAGAAGGCACCTGCGATGAGGATTGTCAGGGCGACCGGCACCACGTCGATCTGCGTGGCGGGGGCTTTGAGAGTCGTGTCAGCCATAGGATTTCCTTTCCGGAGCTGTGGGGTCTGCGGGCGACTGGGGGACACTTACGACCGGTGCGCACCGGCCCAAGGGGCCCGCACGGCGCCGTGACCGGTCGCGAGCGTGCCCCTACGTCACAGAGAGCGAAAACTCCGGAATTGAAACATTGGCTTGGAGCCACTAGGGAAAGTCGCGCCGTTTTCTGTCGATGACGCGCGGGCGAGAAAGAAAGACGAGGACATGTCGGCACTAAAAATCGAAAAAGGGACGTCGAAGCATTCCGCCTACGACCTGCGTTCCACCTTCTCGGACGTGCAGGAACGCCACACGCTGGCGGTGATCGTCGACAACCAAGCGGGCGTTCTGGCCCGGGTCATCGGACTTTTTTCCGGTCGCGGCTACAATATCGAGAGCCTCACCGTGGCCGAGATCGACCACGCCGGTCACCAATCCCGGATCACCGTGGTCACCAAAGGCACGCCACAGGTGATCGAACAGATCAAGGCGCAGCTTGGCCGGATCGTGCCGGTGCATGAGGTGCACGATCTGACTGTCGAAGGCGCGTCGGTGGAACGCGAACTTGCCCTGATCAAAGTGGCGGGCACCGGGGACAAACGGGTCGAGGCGCTGCGCCTTGCTGATATCTTCCGCGCGAGCGCGGTGGATTCTACGCTGACAAGCTTCGTCTTCGAGTTGACCGGCACGCCCGAAAAAATCGACGCGTTTGCGGAACTCATGCGCCCGCTCGGGCTTGTAGAGGTTGCGCGCACCGGCGTCGCCGCCCTGTCACGCGGCGCAGAGTAAGGCTTGGGTGGCCCCGGCCAGTGGGTGGTTGGGGGACAAGTGGCCGGGGCCCAGCAGGCCTATCCGCGAGCGGGGATCAGACCGGCTTCCTGCGCGGCGGCGAGCTCTTCGCCGTTCAGCATGCCGTCACCATCTGCATCGGCGGTTGTGAACGAGGCTTCTGACAGCGAGGGGAACGAGGCCAGTAGTTCCTCGTAACTTACCATACCGTCGCCATTGGTATCGATGTCCTGGGCAAAGGCTGCTGCGGTGGTCAGGGCGACAATGGCGAGCGTTGGGTAGATCAGCTTGTTCATATCTCTCTCCAAATGTTGGGCGGAGCCCGGGCGGCTCCGCTGACCCCGAAAAAACCATGGCGCCGGGCCGTGCGGGATTGCCGAATGTCCCGGCGACCGAAACCCGCGGCGCGCTGCCGTTTTCGGTCCTGAGCACCGGCTTGGCTTTGCCGTCGGCGGAACACGACCGAGGGCGCCGGGCGGATCTGGGCTGGTTTTGGCCGACTTCAGGCGGGCCGGCTGGCGCGCGGTGCCAGAGCCCGCGTGTCGCGCGCAAAAAAAATCGCGTCGCGGACAGGCGCGATGGACGGGTGCCCCTGCCCCATCGTGACACAGCAACAACGAGGTGTCCCATGCCCGACGATCACGCCCACACCGACCTCAGCCCGGTGCGCCGCCCGCTTTCGTCTGCCCGCGGCCTGCCCAATGCTCACTACACCGATGAACTCGTCTGGGAGGAAGAACGCGAAGCGCTCTTGTTCCGCAACTGGTCCGGCATCGGCGTCGCCGCGGAGGTGCCCGAGATTGGCGATGCGAAACCGGTAGAGTTCCTCGGCGTGCCGCTTCTGATGGTACGGGACAAGTCGGACACCGTGCGCGTCTTTCAGAATATCTGCCGCCACCGGGGCATGATCCTCGTCTCCGAGCCGCGCAAGATCGAGGGCGTGATCCGCTGCCCGTATCACTCCTGGTGCTACAGCACCGCAGGACGCCTTGTAAGCACGCCCCATGTGGGCGGCCCGGGTCAGAACGTCCATGAGGCTATCGACCGGAGCGAGCTTGGCCTCGTCGAAGTACCCAGCCATATCTGGCGCGACGTGGTTTTCGTGAACCTCTCAAACACGGCCGAGCCTTTCGAGACCGTCCACGCCGAGCTACTGGAGCGCTGGCAAGAGTTCGACAGCCCCCATTACCATGGCGGCGCCGACAGCATGTTCACGCTCGACGCCAGATCGAACTGGAAGCTCGCGGTCGAAAATTACTGCGAAAGCTATCATTTGCCCTGGGTCCATCCCGGCCTGAACAGCTATTCGCGGCTGGAAGATCACTATCACATCGAAGCACCCGGCAAATTCGCGGGTCAGGGCACGTTGGTCTACCGCCAGATTATAGGCGAGACGGGCGAGACATTCCCGGATTTCCCGGGGCTGTCGGAGAAGTGGGACACGGGCGCCGAATACATCAGCATCTTCCCCAACGTGCTTCTCGCAGCACAGCGCGACCACGGTTTTGCGATCATCCTTGAGCCCAAGGCCATCGACCGGACCGTCGAGCATATCCACCTCTACTACCCGGTCGCCGACACCGACGCGGCCCTGCGTGCCGCCAATAGCGAGCAATGGCACGGAGTTTTGGAAGAAGACATCTTCGTTGTCGAAGGCATGCAATCGGGCCGGCGCGCGCCGGGCTTCGACGGCGGTCGGTTCTCGCCGGCAATGGACGGACCGACCCATGTCTTCCACGACTGGGTGGCGCGGCAGATGGACGCCTTCCGCGAAACCCGTTGAACACGCTCGACGACCGGCTCCTGGCGGCCCATGCGGCCGATGACCGGTGGGCCCTTGTGGACCTTTACGCCGAGGCGGCGGATCAGACGAGCGACGAGGTGGCACGCGGGTTCTACCTGACCCACGCCTATGTTTTTGCGCTAGAGGTCGGCCATCCAGATGTGCCCGCACTTCACGGGCGACTGAAGGCCATGGGGCGCGAAGCCTAAGGGCTTGCACCGCCATGGTCGCGGGTTAGGCTTTGCCAATGCCAACACTTGTCAGCCTTGAAAGCATCAAAAACCCGGACGCCCTGCGCGAGATCGTGACAGAGTATCTTGTGGATGAGATCGCACTGTTCAACGCAGCCTCGGGTCAGGCCTTGGATCCCGCCGACTTCGTCGATGCGACTATGGACAACCTCGGCGCCTATCTGCCGCCGCGCGGGCGCATTCTGGCGGCGGAGCGCGCGGATGGCAGTTACGCGGGCGTCGTCTTTCTAAAGGGTCTCGGAGGCGGAGTTTTCGAGGTCAAGCGGCTGTCTGTGCGCCCGGCGAACCGGGGCCAAGGGCTGGCGCGGGCACTGATGGCACGACTTCTCGAAGAGGTGCGGACCATGGGCGGCACGACGGTTCTGCTCGATCTCGGCAAACGCGCGGGTCCCGCCGCGGCGCTGTACCGGTCTTTGGGCTTTGAAGAAATCCCCCCCTACCCCGAGACCGAGAACACACCCGAAATGTTCCCTTATCTGACCTTCATGCGGCTGGATGTGACGGACCGCTGAGGCGGCAAAGGAAAAAGGGGGCCGAAGCCCCCTGAGTTTCGCCGTTCAGGCTCATTCTGTGTACCGCCCGGTTTCTGCCTGCGGCCTGAACGTCGTTCAGAGCGCGCGCACGCGCTCCAAGTGAGAGTGGGTGGGCTAAAGTGCCGCCCCACCCTGTTTCACCGCGGATGCCTGTGGGGCATCTGCGGGGCGGGACAGAGCAGACATCGAAGATGCCTGCGGAGCCCCCCGCATTTCCATTGCAAAAAAGTGCGGTGTCTCCAGCTGTTCGCAAAGGATCGCGCCTGCGCCGTGGGACAGTGCATAGTGCCAGCCCTGCTGGGTGGGTCGGGCGCGATTCGGGCCTTGCGCCCCTGAGGCCCGGTCGCCCATTGGCGCCATATCCCTCGGGCTTAGCTGCATCCGCTCGTCGCCCCACATGTGTTGCACTTCATGCAAGTGCCGTTGCGCACCAGCGTGTAATTGCCGCATTCGCCGCAGGGGTCGCCCTCGTAGCCCTGCATCTTGGCTTTGGTGCGGGCATCGACCGCGCTGGTCAGCGGCGCCAGCGAGGGCTCAACGATCAGCGTTTCAACCTCGGCCACGGCCTCATGCGTTTCGCTCAGCGCCGTTGCCCCGCCCTGCAGCACCACCAGTTCCTGCGGCACGCGCTTGCGAAGGTAACCGGTGGAGGCCACCTGCTTGAGCACATCCAGTGGCGAGGATCCGGTTGCGCCCGGCACTTCGGTAAAGTTGCGCTTGCCCTCGTCTTCGCCGCGCCCGAGGTCGTCGAAGGCAGTGCCTTCGGGTTCCACATGGGCAAGGTCGGTGCGGTCGAGATAGCTGACCGCAAGTTCCCGGAAGATGTAGTCGAGGATCGACGTGGCGTTTTTGCTCGAGTCGTTGCCCTGCACCATGCCCGCCGGCTCAAACCGGGTGAAGGTGAAAGCCTCCACGAACTCTTCGAGCGGCACGCCGTACTGAAGGCCCACGGACACGGCGATAGCAAAGTTGTTCATCATCGCACGGAAACCAGCGCCTTCCTTGTGCGTTTGCGTATCCTGAACGCCTGCAACGCGCGCTTTCTGACCCTCTCCATGGCGACCGGACCTGTCCATGT
>JBCDED010000084.1:0-14632 GCA_039179985.1 Pseudomonadota bacterium | reverse complement strand
GGGGCTGTAAGGCGCGACGCCGAGGGAAGCCAAAAAAGCAGCTACAGTCACATTAGTTACTGAGAATTTGTCGCGCCAATGGAGCCAATGGGGCGGTTTTGTGGCACGGGCGCCTAAGCGGTCGCAGCTGCAACCGATGCGCCCGGCAGGCTGCCCCTGCCCAAAAGGGCGGAAAACACCGCCAGCCGGAAGGTCAGAACGTTGCGGCCGTCTTCCCGCTGGTAAGCCAGATCATGGGTCAGATCGCGGATCAGAAACCATCCGAAACCGCCTTCGGGCAGGTCGTCTATGCCGCTGAATTCGGTGCGCAGCCGCCCAAGCGGCAGCTCGCCTTGGGGCATCGGCACACCCGTGTCCGTCAACCTGACCGAAAGCCCCCGGTCGGCAAAGGCCAGTATCACATTCACCTGGCTGCCCGGCGTGTCCGCCAGCGCATGTTCGACAATATTGTTCAGGGCCTCTGCCAAAACCAGTGCGCCGGTGCCGAGATCTTCCATCTCCCGGCCATGCTGACAGAGCCAGGCGCGCGCGCGCTCCAGTGCCGTGCGCACGGCGTGGGCTTCCCCAGGAAGGGTCATTTCCATGGAGCGGCTGATCTTTGGAGTGGCGTTTTCCATCTTAAGTCCGTCTCATCCGGCGACCAGCCCGGCTTCGTCCAGGCTGCCATGGATCTTGAACACGCTGTCCATGCGCGTCAGGCGAAAGACCTTGGCGACCGTGGGTGTGAGACCCGCGAGTTCCAGCGTTTTTTCCCTGTCGAGCAGTTTCATTGCGGCCACAACAGCGCCTAGGCCGCTGCTGTCGATGAATTGGACACGGCTGAGATCGAGAATGACGCGCTGTGCCGCCCCTTGGGCGGCATCCCGAAACAGATCCTTAAAGCGGATCGCGACTGCGGCATCGATCCGGTCGGCCTCTACCGTGATCACCATGGCGTCATCGGACACAGAGCTCTTCAGGTTCATGCACGCCTCCGGTGGAAATCCCTTTGGCTCTGGGATAGCCAGAAGAAGTTACCATTTGGTTGGCGCGGAGAGGTCTGGATATGCGGAACGTTGTTATTGCCGGGGCGGCCCGGACCGCCATGGGTGGATTTCAGGGGGCGTTTTCCCCCGTTTCCGCCGCAGATCTCGGAGGCGCGGCCATTGCCGGTGCGCTCGGGTCGGGCGATGTCGCGCCGCGGGCCGTGGACGAGGTTTTGATGGGCTGCGTGCTTCCGGCCGGTCAGGGTCAGGCGCCCGCGCGGCAGGCCGGGTTTCTGGCAGGGCTGGCCGAGGATGTGCCGGCGACCACCATCAACAAGATGTGCGGCTCGGGCATGAAGACCGTGATGATGGCCCATGACCAGCTGGCCCTGGGCAACGGGCATGTCGTTGTGGCAGGCGGTATGGAGAGCATGACAAATGCGCCCTATCTTCTGCCCAAGATGCGCGGGGGCGCCCGGCTCGGCCATGGCGAGGTGCAGGACAGCATGTTCCTTGACGGGCTCGAAGACGCCTATGACAAGGGTCGCCTCATGGGCACTTTCGCCGAAGACTGTGCCGAGGCTTACCAGTTCACCCGCGAAGCGCAGGACGACTACGCGCTGGAAAGCCTGTCGCGGGCAACCCAGGCTCAGGGGAACGGCGGCTTTTCTGCTGAAATAGTGTCTGTTTCGGTGTCCACACGCTGGGGAACGGCCGAGGTGGCCGAGGACGAGCAACCGGGTAACGCCCGACCCGAGAAAATCCCCCACCTCAAGCCCGCCTTCCGCAAGGATGGCACCGTGACGCCGGCCAATTCCTCTTCGATCTCGGACGGGGCGGCGGCTCTGGTGCTGGCGACTGACGACAGCGATCTGCCTGTCCGCGCACGCATCCTCGGCCATGCCAGCCACGCACAGGCGCCAGGCTGGTTCACCACGGCGCCGGTTCCGGCGGCGCAAAAATTGCTCGAACAGATCGGCTGGGGGGTGGACGACGTCGACCTCTGGGAAGTCAACGAGGCCTTCGCCGTTGTCCCCATGGCCTTTATGGCTGAAATGGGCGTGGCGCACGAAAACCTGAACGTAAACGGCGGCGCCTGTGCGTTGGGTCATCCCATCGGCGCCTCTGGCGCGCGCATTCTGGTCACGCTTCTCCACGCGCTCGAAGCGCGCAACCTCAAACGCGGCGTCGCGGCCATCTGCATTGGCGGTGGCGAAGGCACCGCTATCGCGATCGAGAGACCCTGATGCCCGATTACCGCATGTTGTCGCAAACCATCTCCCGTCTGACCGAGGGTGAAACCGACGAGGTCGCGCTCATGGCGACCGTGGTTTGCGAAGTCCACCATAGCGACGCCCGCTTTGATTGGACCGGGTTTTACCGTGTCACCGCACCGGAGCTTTTAAAGATCGGTCCCTATCAGGGTGGTCATGGCTGCCTGCAGATCCCGTTTTCCAGGGGTGTTTGCGGGGCGGCGGCACGGACGGGTGTGGTGCAGATGGTGGCGGATGTGGAAGCCTTTCCCGGCCACATCGCCTGTGCGGCGTCCACGAAATCCGAACTCGTACTGCCGGTGCGGAACGCGGAGGGCGAGATCATTGCCGTCTTTGACATCGACAGCGATCAGCCGAATGCTTTCACAAAAGAGGACTCCAAAGGATTGTTGGCGATTCTCGATGCGGTGTTCGGGCAAGACTCTCGTCGGGTGGTTGCCTGAGACTACGTGAAAAAAACTTGACGAATTTCATTTTCGGGAGGCTAATGGCGAAATCCTTCATGGAGTCGCCTGAGTGCACCTAGACCCGACCACGAAATCGGCCAGCCTTGGCAAGGATCTCAGGGCGCTCCGCCGCGCGCGGGGGCTGACGCTGAGCGATGCGGCGACCTCGCTGGACCGGTCCGTGGGCTGGCTCAGCCAGGTAGAGCGCGATCTTTCCAGCCCCTCCGTGGCCGATCTGCAGGCATTGGCGCAACTCCTCGACGTGCCCATGTCGATCCTTTTCGGAGCGTCCAGTGGACCGTCAGAGGAAGCGGGCATCATCGTCCGCAAGAACGCGCGCCGCACGATCCCGCGGCCCGTTGAAGGCTTATACGAAGAGCTTTTGTCGCCCGACCTGACTGACGATTTCGAAATGGTGCATTCCACCTTTGAGCCCGGTTCCCACGTAACAGAGTCTGTTTTGCGCCCCACTCAGGAGGTCGCGGTGATGCTCGAAGGCCGGCTGGATTTGGTAATCGACGGCTGGGAGGCCACCGTCGGGCCCGGAGATAGCTTCCGCCTGCGCGGCGTGCCGTTCACCTGGTCCAACCCTTACGCCGAAGCCGCCGTTGCGATCTGGGTGATCGCGCCGCCGGTTTACTGACGGGGGTGTGTATGCAGACCGGGCGTTGGCCTTACAGGGAAATCACCTACGCCGCCACCGGACCGGCTGAGGACACCAAGTCTTTCGGCCGCAGTTTGCCCGGTCCGCCTACGGGACTGACGCTGGACCAGCGCATCTTCGCGGCGGACAGGGGCAAAGACCACGGCATCGCCGAAGATCCGCATCAGAAGACGAAATAGGCCATGCTAGACACGCTTTTTGCCCTTGATCCCTGGACCGTCGGCACCTTCATGGGCGCGGCGTTTCTTCTCTATCTGACGCCCGGCGCGGACATGATGTTCACCATCGCTTCGGGCCTTAATGGCGGCCCGAAGGCGGGCGTGGCTGCGGCCTGCGGAATTTCGCTCGGCGTCCTTGTCCATGTTGCTGCGGCTGCAACGGGGCTGGCGGTTTTGCTGGCGGCCTATCCGGCGGCTTATGACACGATCAGGTGGATCGGCGCGGCTTACCTGGCCTATCTCGCCTGGGTCTCTTGGCGCGCGCCGCCGGTCGCGCCGGAGGCGCGCGGCGCCGCAAACATTCAGCGGGCGTTCCGGCGGGGCTTTCTGACCAATATCCTGAACCCGAAGGTCGCGCTATTTGTGGTGGCATTCCTGCCCCAGTTCGCGGACCCCGCCCTTGGCCCGATCTGGCAGCAGATCGTGGTGCTGGGTGTTTTGCTTGCCGTTGGCGGTGTCGTGACAGATGGGTCGATCGGGTTTTTTGCCGGGATGGCCGCGGACCGGATGAAGCGCCTGTCCGGCGTGATGGGCAAAGTTTCTGCAGTCGTTTTCGGCGGGCTCGCCGTGCGGCTTGCCGTGGATTGAGGAGAACGAGATGGCTGACTTTCCAACGACGGCCCGCGTGGTCATCATCGGCGGCGGCGCCGTCGGGGTTTCGTCGCTTTACCATCTGGCCAAGGCCGGCTGGACCGACTGCGTGCTTCTGGAAAAGAACGAGCTGACCGCAGGCTCCACCTGGCACGCCGCCGGGAACTGCCCGTCGTTCTCGACCTCCTGGGCAGTCATGAACATGCAGCGCTATTCGCTGGAACTTTACAGGGGTCTCGCCGAAGAAGTCGACTACCCGATGAATTACCACGTCACAGGCTCGGTTCGCCTTGGCCATACCAAAGAGCGCGTGCAGGAGTTCGAACGCGCGCGCGGGATGGGCCGGTATCAGGGTCTGGAGCTGGAGATGATGGCGGTCGGCGATCTTAAGGACCGCTATCCGTTTCTTGAAACCCATGACCTTGCCGGTGCGCTTTACGACCCCGACGACGGCGACATTGACCCCGCGCAGCTTACCCAGGCGTTGGCCAAGGGCGCCCGGAACATGGGCGCGACCATCCTGCGGCACACACCCGCCACCGGCGTCAGCCGAGACGGCGCTGAATGGATCGTCCACACTGAAAAAGGCGATATCCGCTGCGAAAAGGTGGTGAACGCGGCGGGCTACTACGCGCAGCGCGTGGGCGAGTGGTTCAGACCCTACGGCGGACGCACCGTGCCCATGGCGACCATGTCGCACCAGTATTTCCTGACCGAGCCAATCGCCGCGCTTGAGGAATGGTCGAAGGAAAACGGCAAGCTCCCGCTTCTGCGGGACGTGGACAGCTCCTACTACCTGCGGCAGGAAAAGTACGGCCTGAACCTCGGCCCCTACGAGCGGAACTGCAAGGCGCACTGGATTGATGCGGGTGACCCGATGCCCGAGGATTTCAGCTTTCAGCTTTACCCCGACGATCTGGACCGCCTGGAATGGTACATCGAGGACGCCATGGCGCGCGTGCCGCTGCTGGGCATGTCCGGCGTGGGCCGTGTGATCAACGGGCCCATCCCCTATGCGCCCGACGGGTTGCCCCTGATCGGGCCGATGCCCGGCGTGCCCAATGCCTATGAGGCTTGTGTCTTCACCTTCGGGATCACCCAGGCCGGAGGTGCGGGCAAGGTACTGGCCGAATGGGTCACCGAAGGCGAGACCGAATGGGATATGTGGTCGGTCGATCCGCGGCGCTACACCGACTACACGGACAACGACTATTGCGTGGCCAAGGCAATGGAGGTTTACGGCCACGAATACGCCATGCACTTCCCCTACCACGAATGGCCCGCGGGTCGGGACAAGAAACACTCGCCGCTCCATGCCAGGATCAAGGAACTGGGCGGCGTCATGGGCGCCTACAACGGATGGGAACGGGCCAACTGGTTCGCCAAGCCGGGCGACGATACCTCCGAAGAGGCGACCGAAACCTGGAGCCGCAAGGGTCCGTGGGAGCCGCGCATTCGCGAGGAATGCGAAGCCGTGCGCGACGATGTGGGCGTTCTGGACCTGCCCGGCTTTTCGCGCTTTCACCTGACAGGTGCGGGGGCCGCCGACTGGCTGCGCACGCGGATTTCGGGTGGCCTGCCGAAGCCCGGGCGCCTGTCGCTGGCGTATTTCCCCGACAGCCGAGGCCGGATCGCCACCGAGATGTCCGTGGCCTGCAACGGCCAAGACGACTACACCCTGATCACCGCTGCGGCAGCGCAGTGGCACGACTATGAGTGGCTGGCCAAGGACATGCCCGCCGGGCTGACCCTGACAGACCGCACGCGCGATCTGTCCACGCTGATCGTCACTGGCCCGCGGTCGCGGGATCTGTTCGCAAAGATCGCCGAGGCCGATCTGACGCTGCCCTGGCTGACGCATCAAAGTGGGACCGTCGCTGGCGAGACCTGCACGCTCGCGCGGGTGAGTTTCGCCGGAGAACTCGGCTGGGAAATCCACGCCGCCAACGCCAGCATGCCCGCCATTTACGAAGCTGTACTGGGCGAAGGTGCCAAACCCTTCGGCATGTACGCGCTGAACTCGCTGCGCATCGAAAAGGGCTACCGCGCGTGGAAGGGCGATCTGTCGACCGACTACACGCTTTTGCAGGGCGGGCTCGACCGCTTCATCAAGCTCGACAAGCCGCAGGATTTCACCGGCAAGGCGGCCATCCTGAACGAGCGTCAGCAAGGCGTGACCAAGCGCTTTGTCACCCTGACGGTACAAGCCAATGGCCATGACGCGCCCTATATGTCGACGCTCTGGAAAGGCGGCGAAGTGGTTGGTGAAACCACGTCGGGTGCCTGGGGCTATCGCGTTGACGCCTCGGTGGCATTGGGCATGCTACGCGCCGATCTGGCCCAAGCGGGCACCGAGCTGGAGGTCGAAATTTATGGCGAACGCTGCCCGGCGCGCGTGATGCCCGACGGCCCGCTTTGGGATCCACACAACGAAAGACTGCGTGCGTGACGATCACTCTGCTTGACGGCGGGATGGGCCAGGAACTGACGGCGCGCATCGATGAGGCGCCCACGGGTCTTTGGGCCACGAAGTTCATGATGGACCATCCGGGCGTGGTGAGGGCGATCCACCGCGATTTTTTTGAGGCCGGCGCGCAGGTCGCCACCGCGAACACCTACGCAATCCACCATGACCGGCTGGTGCGGCACGAGATTGATGATCAGTTCGCTCAGCTGCACCTCAAGGCCGTGGAACTGGCGGCCGAAGCGCGGGATGCCCATGGCTCGGGGATGGTAGCCGGGTCACTTGGTCCGCTGGGGTGGTCTTACCGGGCCGACCTCGCGCCGCCCGTGGAAGAGGCCGCCGCGCTTTATGCCGAGATTGTCGAACTCCAAGACCCTTTCGTCGATCTTTTCATTGCCGAAACCATGTCGGGCATCGATCAGGCGAAAGGTGCGCTGACAGGCATGGCCGGGACGAAAAAACCGCGGTGGGTCGCTTTGTCCGTCAACGATGTCGATGGCACCAAGCTGCGGTCGGGCGAGGACCTGACGGGCGCCTTGCCGATGCTCGAAGGCCTTGCGCCGGACGGGGTGCTGATCAACTGCGCGCGGCCCGAAGCGATCGACAGCGCGCTGCCGGTGATCGCACCCCTGGGCATTCCCTTCGGTGGTTACGCCAACGGTTTCATCCGCATCGCAGCGGCCTTTACGGAGGCCGATTCCTCCGTCGATGCGCTGCAGGCGCGCGACGATCTGGGTCCGGCCCGCTACGCCGATTTTGCCGAAGGCTGGGCCGAGGCGGGGGCGACCCTGATCGGCGGCTGTTGCGAAATCGGCCCCGCTCATATCGCCGAGTTGTCCCGCCGTCTGCTCTGAGAGGTTCCCGTGGCCCGCATCCCGTCCGCCGTCCAAACACTGATACGCCGCTTCCCCCTGGGCTTCGTCGCCACGGTGCAGGCAGATGGGGCTCCGGCACTGTCGCCCAAGGGGACCTTTCTGGTGCTGGACGACGAGACCATCGGATTTGGCAATATCCGCTCACCCGGTACGGTGGAGAACCTTCGCGCGAACCCGGCGGTAGAAGTGAACTTCGTCGATGTCTTCACCCGCAAAGGCGCGCGGCTGAGGGGGCGGGCGGAGATCCTCGCGGCGGGCTCAGGCGCTTTTGCTGATCTGCTCCCGAGATATACGGATACCTGGGGCGATCTCGCCCGCCGCATCACCGATATCGTGCGCATCCCGGTGGAAGACGTCAGGCCCGTCACCACGCCGCCCTATGATGACGGGGTGACCGAAGAGGCCATGATCGCCCTCTACAAAGCCAAGTTCGCGGAGTTCTACCCATGACCGATCTGCCGAAATCCGCCCGCGTGGTCATCGTCGGCGGTGGTGTGGTGGGCTGTAGCGTAGCCTATCATCTAGTCAAACAAGGCTGGCGCGATGTCGTGCTTCTGGAGCGCAAGCGCCTGACCTCGGGCACGACGTGGCACGCTGCGGGCCTGATCGCGCAGCTGCGGGCATCCTCGAACATGACGAAACTCGCGAAATACACGCAGGAACTCTACGGCACACTGGAAGAGGAAACCGGGATCGCAACGGGGTTTCGGCGTTGCGGATCGATCACTGTGGCGCTGACCGAAGAGCGCAAGGAAGAGATTTACCGGCAGGCGGCGATGGCGCGGGCCTTCGGCGTCGATGTGGAAGAGATTTCGCCCAATGAAATCGGCGCGAAGTACCCGCATCTCAACCTCGACGGCGTTCGCGCAGGCGTTTATCTCGACAAAGACGGCCAGGGCGACCCGGCCAATATCGCGCTGGCGCTGGCCAAGGGCGCGCGGCAGAAAGGCGCCCGGATCGCCGAAGGCGTGCGCGTGTCTGGAATGGCGCAAAAAGGTCGCCGGATCACCGGAGTTGACTGGCAGGCCGAGGACGGCACGACCGGCCATATCGCCTGCGAGCATCTGGTGAACTGCGCGGGCATGTGGGGCCGCGAAGTGGGGCGCATGGCAGGCATCAACGTGCCTCTCCACGCCTGCGAACACTTCTACATTGTGACCGAGGCTATCGAGGGGCTCTCGCAACTGCCGGTCCTGAGGGTGCCCGACGAATGCGCCTACTACAAAGAAGACGCAGGCAAGATGCTGCTCGGGGCGTTTGAGCCGACTTCGAAACCCTGGGGCATGACGGGCATCCCGGCGGATTTCGAGTTCGATCAGTTGCCCGAGGATTTCGACCATTTCGAGCCGATCCTGGAAGCCGCCGTGCACCGCATGCCAATGCTGGCCGAGGCCGGTATTCACACGTTTTTCAATGGCCCCGAAAGCTTTACGCCCGATGACGCCTACCACCTTGGTCTTGCCCCCGAGATGGACAATGTCTGGGTTGCGGCGGGCTTCAATTCCATTGGTATTCAGTCGGCGGGCGGGGCCGGCATGGCGCTGGCGGACTGGATGGAGACGGGCGAAAAGCCCTTCGATCTGGGCGACGTGGATATCGCGCGGATGCAACCTTTTCAGGGCAATCGAAAGTACCTCTTCGAGCGCTCGAAAGAAACGCTTGGTCTGCTTTACGCGGACCACTTCCCCTACCGGCAGAAAGCGACAGCGCGCGGCGTGCGGCGAACGCCTTTCCATGGTAAGCTCGCACGCCATGGGGCCGTTTTTGGCGAGATGGCTGGCTGGGAACGGGCCAACTGGTTTGCGCGCGGCGAGCAGGAAAAGACCTATGCCTACTCCTGGGGTCGTCAGAACTGGTTCGAAAACACCGCGGCCGAGCATCGCGCCGTCCGCAATGGCGTCGGCATGTATGATATGTCGTCCTTTGGCAAGCTGCGCGTAGAAGGCCCGGACGCAGAGGCCTTTCTAAATCGTGTTTGCGGTGCCGACATGTCCGTTCCGGCAGGAAAGATCGTCTACACCCAGTTTCTGAATGCAGGTGGCGGAATCGAAGCAGATGTCACCGTCACGCGGTTGAGCCAGACCTGCTTTCTGGTTGTCACCCCTGCAGCGACGCGGCTGGCCGATGAAACCTGGCTGCGCCGCCATCTGGGCGATGCTCGCGCCGTCGTCACAGATGTGACCGCGGGCGAGGGCGTTTTGGCGGTCATGGGGCCGAAAGCGCGGGATCTGATGCAGGCCGTCAGCCCGGGCGATTTTTCGAACGAAGAAAATCCCTTCGGCACCGCTCAGGTGATCGAGCTGGGTATGGGTCTGGCCCGGGTTCACCGCGTGTCCTATGTGGGCGAGCTTGGGTGGGAGGTCTACGTATCCTCTGACATGGCCGCCCATGCCTTTGAGACCCTTCATGAGGCCGGGCAGGACCATGGGCTGACCCTTTGCGGGATGCATATGATGGACTGCGCAAGGATCGAGAAAGCGTTCCGCCACTTCGGGCATGACATCACCTGCGAAGACCACGTGTTGGAAGCGGGGCTTGGGTTTGCCGTGAAGACCGCCAAACCCGACTTCATCGGGCGTGATGCGGTTCTGCGAAAGAAGGACGAAGGGCTGGCGGCGCGGCTTCTTCAGTTCCGCCTGAGCGATTCCGAGCCCATGCTCTATCACAACGAGCCCATTCTCAGGAATGGCGACATTGTCGGGTATCTGTCGTCCGGTGCCTACGGTCATCACTTGGGTGCGGCGATCGGCATGGGCTACGTTCCTTGCAGCGGGGAGAGTGCGCAGGAGGTCCTGGGCTCTGCCTACGAAATTGATGTCGCCGGGGTGCGCGTGGCTGCCGAGGCATCGCTGAAGCCCTTCTATGATCCCAAATCAGAACGCGTGCGCGCCTGACCTTGCACCCTTGCCCCCCGCCGTGGCAAGGGCGGGTCATGGCCGACGACTACACCCCGCCCACGGGCCCCCTCGACGTGATCCACCGGGACCACGAGGTTTTGGCGGTGAACAAACCCTCTGGCCTTCTAAGCGTTCCGGGCAAGGGCAACCATCTGGCTGATTGCCTCTTGGCCCGCGTGCAGGCGGCATTTCCCGAGGCGCTGCTGGTACACCGGCTGGACCGCGATACCTCGGGCGTGATGGTCTTTGCACTGACGCCCCATGCGCAGCGGCATCTGGGCCTGCAGTTTGAAAAGCGGCAGACGAAGAAGGTCTATGTGGCCGAAGTCTGGGGGCGGGTGGCCGAGAAATCTGGCACCGTCGATCTGCCGCTGATCGTGGATTGGCCAAACCGTCCGCTGCAAAAGGTGGACTTTGCCGGGGGGCGCGAGGCAATCACCGAATGGGTGCGGCTAAAACAGGGGACGGCCACGGCCCGCATGCGGCTTTTGCCGCGCACGGGCCGGTCGCACCAGTTGCGCGTGCATATGAAGGAAATCGGGCACCCCATCCTGGGCGATCCGTTCTACGCCACAGGCCAAGCAATGGAAGCGCCGCGGCTGATGCTGCATGCCGCGGAGTTGCGGATCAGACACCCGGACGGCGGAAGGGGCACGACCTTCAAGGCGCCGGTGCCATTCTAGACGGACTACTGTGCGGGCACCGCAGGTTGCGGGCTCTGCGTTCCGGCGCTCTGGAAGCTGTTGGCCTTGCGACTGCGCAGTTGCCGCGCTTCCGACAGGATCATCTCGCCATCCGGACCGGGCAGGCCCTCGATGATGCCAAGGCTGATGTCAGATGTCTCCGGACTGATCCAGAGCGGCGATTTCTTTAGGAACGGAAACCCGAGGTCGTGAACCAGAAGGCCGGCAAGCGCGTAGCTGGCTCCTTGTCGAGCCACACCCGCCATCGCCAGTCGGATAGCCGTGTCGCGGTCCAGTGCTGCGGATGCACCCAGGACCCTGCTTTTTTCTTTCTTCAGGGGCGGGTCCGTAATCAGGATCAACTGCTCCGCGACCTCTTGAAGCCGGTCCGCGGACAGACCATCCAGCACGTCGAGCAGGCCAACCACATCCAGCGTCGATCCATGAGTAAACCCGCATCGCATGGCAAATTTCGTCAAACCGATCTCGCCGCGCCGGACGGTTCGCGTCTTGTTGTTGGTCAGAATGTAGTTGTCCCAGAATTTCAGGAACCTTGGATCCCGGAGAACGCGGGCCGAAAAGGCCAGCGCGAAAGAGGCATAGTGGAAGTTCCGGTGCTCTGTGGAAAACTGCCATTCCTGCTTGCGGAAATCCTCTGCATTTGCGCGCTCAAGACCAAAGTGCGAGGCGGCAGAGGTGAAATCGACGTCAAGCGCGGCCACGTCAGCGAGCCAGTCCCGGCTGCCCGGAAGCGGAAACCAGGTGGAATCGTTCATGAGCACAAGCTGGTCCAGGGTCGGCAACCGGTCGGCAATGTACTTTACCCCGTCGCGATACGCGCCAAAGTCGTATCCGACGTTCGGACGTTCAGCGTAGATCCAGCTTTTCTCCAGCACCCGGGTGCGATCCGCCTCGCCAAGGGGCAGGTTCGACAGGGTCAGGACCGCGAGGCCTTTTGCGGAGAGGTATTCGATGCACCGGAGGTGAGAGGCCAGAAGTCCCGCGTCAGGATAGATGACGTAGATGGCGATCCGGGATGAGGGCCGACCGGCGCCCTCCCACCATTCTGTATTGCACGCCTGGAACCGGTCATAAAAACGCGTCGACGTCGCGTATTCCCACGAGAACTGCCGGGCGTGTCCGATCTGGCGCACGATCCGAAGCGCTTCCCGCTTGATCTTATATGCCTTAAACTGACCCAAAGCCGCATCCTAATGCCGATTGCCGCCGTCCGGTTGAGGGCTCTCCCCGGAGTATTCGCTTACCACACCTTTCAGCAACGCCCAGCGCTTGGCCCGTTTTCGGGCCGAGAAAAGCACATCTGGCGAACCGAGTTGCCAGAGTGCCGCACCAAAGGAGGACAGAAAGGGCAGGCTGTGGCCGTGCTTTCGGCGGGTGTAAACCCGTGATCGTCCCATGTGCCAGGCCTTGAAGGCAGCGCTCTGGGGGGTGCGGACGGATGAGTTGCCTTGATGGTGAATTGTCTCCGCCGCTCGCGCCACCATCAAGGGTCCAAAGCGGTCTTGCAGCCTGAGCGAGAGGTCGTCGTCTTCATGATAAAGAAAGATACCGTCATCAAAGCCACCCACGGCTTCAAACCTGTCGCGCCGGACGAAAAAGGCGGCACCGGAGAGGATCGGAACCGTAAAATCAATATCCGGAAGCGGCCCGGTCTGCCAGTCACTGCGCGGCACCAGAACCGACCGTCGACGCACGCCTGACTTGCCGTTGGCCTCCCGGATAACAGGGTTAAAGGCGGCAGCTTCGGGATGGGCGTCCGCGGCTTTCAGCAGAGCCTCCAGCGCACCGGGCGCCAGTTCGGCGTCAGGGTTCAGAAACAGAACAAACTCGGTTCCGGCCGCAGCGGCGCCCAAGTTGCAGCCCGCGCCAAAACCGGTATTCGTTTCGTTTTCGATCAGTGTGGCGCCCTGTGACTTTGCCAGAGCGCGCAGGACTGAGCGGTCGTCGGTTCCGTTGTCCACCAATACGACCGGCGTTCCCGGAGGCACCGACGCCAGCATGCGTCCGACAACTGCCATCGAGTTGTAGAGGACCGAGACAATGGTGACGCGCGGCGCGGTCATCTTTAACGCGTTTCTTTCAAATCGTTGGACGCCCCGGAACCGGAGCGTCCAGCAGTCTTATAACACGCCGGTCAGGCCGTGTCGGCCTCTTCCTTGGCCGCCTCTTCGCCGGTCTCCTGATCGACGACTTTCATCGACAGACGAACCTTGCCACGGTCGTCAAAGCCCAGAAGCTTGACCCAGACTTCCTGACCTTCCTTCAGAACGTCCGAAGGATGGTTCAGGCGGCGGTTTTCGATCTGGCTCACGTGCACAAGGCCGTCGCGCTTGCCGAAGAAGTTCACGAAAGCGCCGAAGTCCACGATCTTGACCACGGTGCCCTTGTAGATCTTGCCTTCTTCGGGCTCGGCCACGATCGAGTAGATCATGTCATAGGCTTTCTGGATCGACTCGCCGTTGGGCGACGCGATCTTGATCACACCGTCGTCGTTGATGTCGACCTTGGCGCCGGAGGTTTCCACGATCTCGCGGATCACCTTGCCGCCCGACCCGATCACTTCGCGGATCTTGTCGGTGGGGACGGTCATCGTCTCGATGCGCGGAGCGTGGACGCTGAAGTCGCCCGCCTCGGTCATGGCCTTCGCCATTTCGCCAAGGATGTGCATCCGGCCATCCTTGGCCTGCGCCAGCGCCTTTTCCATGATTTCGGGTGTGATCCCGGCGACCTTGATGTCCATCTGGAGCGAGGTGATGCCGTTCTCGGTACCCGCAACCTTGAAGTCCATGTCCCCGAGGTGATCCTCGTCGCCCAGGATGTCGGTCAGGATGCCGTAGGAGCCGTCTTCTTCCAGAACGAGGCCCATGGCGACACCGGCCACCGGTGCTCTCAGGGGGATGCCCGCGTCCATCATCGACAGCGATCCGCCGCAGACGGTGGCCATGGAGGAGGAACCGTTCGATTCCGTGATCTCGGAGACGAGACGCACGGTGTAGGGGAAATCCGTGGCTGCCGGCAGAACCGCCTGCAATGCACGCCACGCCAGCTTGCCGTGGCCGATTTCGCGGCGGCCCGGACCGCCGACACGGCCCACTTCACCGACCGAGTAGGGCGGGAAGTTGTAGTGCAGCAGGAAGTTCGACTTGAACGTCCCTTCGAGCGCGTCGATGAACTGCTCGTCTTCACCGGTGCCCAACGTGGTGACGACCAGGCCTTGGGTTTCGCCGCGTGTGAACAGCGCCGAACCGTGGGTCCGGGGCAGAAGGCCGGTTTCGCAGACAATCGGGCGCACAGTGTCGAGTGCACGCCCGTCGATCCGCTTGCCGTTCTTGACCACGTCGCCGCGCAGGACGCTGCTTTCGAGCTTCTTGAAAGCAGAGCCGAGGTTTTCGTCTTCCAGCTGCTCTTCGCTCAGCGTTTCCATCACGGCGTCGCGGGCGGCGGCCACAGCGGCCACGCGGTCTTGCTTGTCGGTGATTGCGTAGGCTGCGCGCATCTTCTCTTCACCGGCGGCCTTCACGGCTTCGTAGAGCG
>JBCDED010000083.1:0-15509 GCA_039179985.1 Pseudomonadota bacterium | reverse complement strand
GTGGCGCTATCCGGCCCGCCACGCGCTTGGGCCGATCATCAACTCGCTGGGCTTCGATCTGAACCGTATTTTCAACGAACTCCCCATTGTGGCGCTGATCCTGACGCTGACCGAGGCGGGCGCGTTGCTGCTGGAGGCGCTGGCACGCTCCAACGACCAGCAGCTTGCGGGCGCCATAATCTTCCTTCTGACGGCCAGCATCGTGACGCTAAACTTCGTTACCGACGTGGCGCTGGCGCTCATTGACCCGCGGGTCCGCAAGTCCGTGGTGGGAGGGTAAGCCATGGCCGAGACCACCGGACCCCAGGGCGGGCTGATCGACGTCGAGGACGACAAGGAACGCCGCGCCAAGGAGGCTTATTTTACGGCCTCCCAAAGCCAGCTGATCTGGGCGCGCTTCAAGAAAAACCGCACCGCCATGGTCTCTGCGAGTGTTCTGATCTTCCTGATCCTAGTGGGCATCTTCGCGTCGTTCCTGTCGCCCTACGATCCCTCTATCGCCGGTCGTGACGAGGAATATACGAATGGCGCCCCCCAGATCCCCCGGTTTTGCGATGAGGCGGGCTGTTCCATGCGCCCCTTCATCTACGGGGTGAAGCGTGAACGGTCGCTCGCTACGAACTTTCGCTGGGTGACAACCATCGATACCGAAGACCGCCGCTATGTGCAGTGGTTCGTACAGGGCTGGGAGTACCGCTTCCTCGGCATCCCGTTGTCGGTGCATCTTTTCGGCGTCGACGAAGGCAAGATCCACCTTTTTGGCACGGACGACACGGGCAAGGATATCTTCAGCCGCACATTGCACGCCATCTACACGTCGCTGGCGGTCGGCACGCTGGGGGTGCTGATCAGTTTCGTTATGGCGCTGGTGATCGGCGGCATCGCGGGGTACTTCGGCGGTTGGATCGACGGGGTCATACAGATGATCACCGATGCCATAAGGACGGTGCCGGCGATCCCGCTCTTCATGGCGCTGGCGGCCTTCCTGCCGCCGGAGATGAGTTCCGAGGCACGGTTCTTCTTCATCTCGATCATTCTCGGGCTCATCGGCTGGCCGACGCTGGCGCGGCGCGTCCGCACGCATCTGTTGGTGGAGCGAAACCAGGAATATGTCCTGGCCGCGCAGCTTTGCGGGGCCTCGCCGCCGCACATCATCCGGCGCCATCTTCTGCCCAGTTTCACCAGCTACATCATCGTCGATCTGGTGATTTCCTTCCCCTACATGGTGCTGTCGGAAACGGCGCTCAGTTTCATTGGTCTGGGGCTGAAGGACCCCGTGAACAGCCTTGGCGTGATGCTCCAGAACACGACCTCGGCTGATGTGCTTTTGAACTACCAGTGGTACTTTATCCCGGTGATCTTCTTCATCGCGCTTGTAATGGCGTTCGTCTACGTGGGCGACGGGCTCCGGGATGCCGCTGATCCTTACGCCGGAACCAAAAAATGACGACATCCCTGATTTCGGTGAAAGATCTGACGATCCGCTTTCAGACCGACGAGGGCCTGATCACGGCGGTCGAGAACGTCAGCTTCGACATCGCCCCGGGCGAGGTTCTGGGCCTTGTGGGCGAAAGCGGTTCTGGCAAATCCGTAACCGCGAAATCGTTGATGCAACTCAACGGCGGCAACACCGAGTACGACCCCGCCAGCCGCATTACGCTGAACACGCCAGAGCGCGGCACCGTGGAGGTTCTGAACCTCAGGCGCGAGCGCGATATGGAGGTCATCCGCGGCGGCGCCATCTCGATGATCTTTCAGGAGCCCATGGCCAGCTTCGCGCCCGCCATCACGGTGGGCAAGCAGATGGTCGAACAGCTCATGATCCACACGGATATGAGCAAGGCCCAGGCAGAGGATCTGTCGATCGAGATGCTCGACCGCGTGGGCATCCCGGACGCCCGGAAGCGTTTTGGTCAGTATGCGTTCGAGTTCTCGGGCGGCATGCGCCAGCGCGCGATGATCGCCATGGCGCTGTCGACAAAGCCGCGCCTTCTGATCGCGGATGAGCCTACCACGGCACTCGACGTGACCATTCAGGCGCAGGTGATAGACCTCATGAAAGACCTCGTGGACGAGTTTGGCATGGGCATTCTGTTCATCACCCATGACCTCGGCGTCATCGCGCAGACGGCAGACCAAGTGGCGGTAATGTATCTGGGAAAGCTTGTGGAAACCGGCACTGTACGACAGGTGATCAACACACCGTCGCATCCCTACACGCAAGGCCTACTCGACGCGCTGCCCAAGCTTTCTGATCTCGACGCGCCGCTGACGCCGGTGCCGGGCGACATCCCGTCGCCACTCAACCGGCCCAAGGGCTGCGTGTTCCACACGCGTTGCAGCAAGGCGATCCCCGGGCGCTGCCAGACCGAGGTCCCGCGCTACACCCGCCGTGCGGACGGCCACGATGTGGCCTGCCATCTGGTGGAAGAGGGCGCACTGGAAGGGGCCGCGCAATGAGCAACACGCCGGTTATCACCGCCAAGAACCTGATCACCCGCTATACCATCGGCCATGGCCTGCTGACCAAAAAAGCGCATCTGAACGCCGTGGATGATATTTCGCTGACCATCGAGAAGGGCAGCTTCTTCGGGCTCGTGGGCGAATCCGGTTCGGGCAAGACCACGCTCGGGCGGTCTTTGTTGCGTGCAGCGCCCATCAGCGACGGCGAGGTGATCTATCAGGACGACGAGGTCCGCTATGACCTGCGCACGCTCGGCAAGGACGAGTTAAAAGACTACCGCAAACGCGCGCAGCTTATCTTTCAGGACCCCTATGCTGCGCTCAGCCCGCGCATGACAGTGCGCGACATCATCGCCGAACCGCTGGAGGTCATGGGGCTGACCAAGAGCCGCGAGGAAACCGATGCCCGCGTCCGCGAGATCGCAGCCAAATGTCGTTTGAACCTCGAACACCTACGCCGCTTCCCGCACGCCTTCTCGGGCGGCCAGCGCCAGCGGATTTCCATCGCCCGCGCGCTGGTCTCGGATCCCAAGTTCATCGTCGCGGACGAAAGCGTGGCGGCGCTCGATGTCTCTATTCAGGCGGATGTTCTGAACCTTCTGAAAACGATCCAGAAGGATTTTGGCATCAGCTTCCTCTTCATCAGCCACGATCTCAGCGTCGTGGCCCATGTCTGCGACCACGTGGCGGTAATGTACCTTGGCCGACTTGTGGAAACAGCGCCGACGCGCGCGCTCTTTTCGCGGCCCCGGCATCCCTATACCTCGGCGCTGCTCAGCGCGATCCCCTCGCTCGACCCAGATGACACCAATACGGCGGAAAAGCTCGAAGGCGAGATCCCGTCGCCCACGAACCCGCCGTCCGGCTGCAAATTTCATACCCGATGCCGCTTTGCGCGGGACACCTGCAAGGCAGAGGTGCCAAAGCTGCGGGAACTGGCGCCCGACCACTTCGTGTCGTGCCATTTTGCCGAAGAGTTCGATTTCACCCGCGAAGTGGCCCCGGCCGCCGCGCCTGCGCCCGCCTGAGGGCCCCCATGCCGGACAGAAACGTCCTGCTGGTGACCCTCGATCAGCTTGCGGCGCGCGCGATCAACGGCGATCTGGCCGCACTTGCGCCGACACCGAATTTTGACCGGCTGAAGGCGGAGGGCGTGAATTTTCTCAACCACCGCACGGTCACCGTGCCCTGCGGGCCTGCGCGGGCGAGTCTACTGACCGGGCTTTACGCCATGAACCACCGCGCGATCCGGAACGGCACGCCCCTGGCGCGTCACCACGCAACCGTGGCCACCGAAGCCCGCAAGGCCGGTTATGAGCCGCTGCTTTTCGGTTACTCTGACGTCACGCCGGACCCCACGACCGTGGATCCCGAAGACCCGGACCTCAGCGTCTACGAGGGCGTCGCGCCGGGGTTCCGGGAACTTTGCGAGATGCGCATGGAGGCGGGGCTGGAATGGCCCGCCTATCTGCGCGCCCAAGGTTATGATTTCACCCATTCCTATAAAGGCGGCCTGCCGACACATCAGCGGCCCGTCACCCCCGAAGGGCAAGCGCCGCGCCCTTCCGACCCTGCGCCTTATGCCGCCGCGCATTCGGATACCGCCTATCTGACGGACCGGACGCTAGAGGCGCTCGACATCCGGCGTGGCACGGGCTGGTTCGCCCATCTCACCTATTTCCGGCCCCATCCCACGCTGATCGCGCCCGCGCCTTGGAACACGGTTGTCGCTCCTGCGGATGTGCCCGCGCCGGATACCCGGGTGCCGGATCACCCTTTCATCCATGCCTATTTCTCAGGCCCCTCGGCTGGCGGGCTCTGGTGGTGCTATGCCGGCGATCCCCGAGACATTCCGGCCAGCGAGGTGGCGGAACTGCGTGCCGTTTATCTGGGGCTTCTGGCGGAGGTGGACCACCACCTTGGCCGCGTTATGGATTGGCTTGAGGCAAGCGGCGAGGCCGCGCGCACGCTCCTGATCGTCACCGCCGACCATGGCGAGATGCTGGGCGAAAAGGGTATGTGGGGCAAACAGACGGTGTTTAGCGAAGCCTACCACGTGCCGCTGATTGTTCGCGGGCCGGGTGTCGAGGCCGCCGGGCACAGTACAGATCTGCCTACGGAATCCGTCGATCTGACGCCCACAATCCTTGACTGGATCGGTCGTAGACCGTCGCCTGCCATGGACGGCGTTTCTCTAGGGCCAGTCTTCAGCGGCGACACGCCAGGGGGTTGGCGCAAGGATCATCTCTGCGAGGTGGACTTTGGCGAGCCGCATAAGGAAACCCGTTTTATGCGCGCCCTCGGGCTCAGCGCCGATCAGAGCGGCGCGATGCTTCTGCGCGACGCGAACTGGTCCTATGTGCATTTTGGGGGCGCGGTGCCGCCGATGCTGTTCGATCTCTCCGACGACCCCGGCGAGACGCGCAACGTCGCGGGGCAGGCGGCCTACGGCGATGCCGAACGCAAGATGGCGCAGCGTCTCCTGACCCGCATCGCCGAACGCCGGGATCGCCGGATGACGAGCTACAGTTTCGGCACCTGAGCCTTGATGGCGGTGGCGACGATTTCCGCCGCGCGCGCTAGATCCTCGAAGGGAATGACCAGGGGCGGTGACAGCGTCAGGACGTTCCCGCCGCTGATTTTGAAGCTCAGACCCTCGGCAAGGCAGCGATAGTAGATCTGCTCGGCCGTGGCCGGATCGGGCTCTCCGTCGGGGGTCACGATGGGCACGCCGATCATGGCGCCCCGCCCGCGGATGTCGCCGGTGATGCCGAGGACCTGCAGAGCATCGTCCAATTGACCGCGCAGCCGGGTCTCGATCTCGGAAGCCCGCGCGACCAGACCCTCATCCTCGATGATCTCAAGCGTCGTCAGCCCCGCACGCGTTGTCACCGGGTTCTTCTCGTGCGTGTAATGGCCGATGGCAAAATCTCCGGCGACGTTCAGGTCCTCGCGGGCGATGACGGCGGCAATAGGCAGGATACCGCCGCCCAGGGATTTGCCCAGAACCGCGATGTCAGGGACCACGCCGTCGTGTTCAAAGCCGAACAAGCGGCCGGTCTTGCCAAGTCCGGTCGGAATTTCGTCGAAGATCAGCAGCGTCCCATGGCGGTCGCAGGCTTCCCGCACCGCCTGCCAGTAGCCCGGTGGCGGGACAACCGGCACGGCGCGCATGGGTTCGGCTACCACGGCGGCCACATCGCCTTCGCGCCCGAGAACATAGTCGACCATCTTTGCGCAGGCGAGCCCGCAGGTATCGGGCCCCGGATGACCATAGGCGCAGGCCGCGCAGTTGAAGGGCGCAACGTGTTCGGCGCCGGGCACCAGCGGTCCCGCGATCTGGCTGCGGAACGTCGCCTCGCCGCCCACCGAAGACGCGCCAAAGCCCGCGCCGTGGAAGGCATCCCAGAAACTGATGGTCTTGAACCGGCCCGTGGCTGCACGGGCAAGGCGCAGCGCCACCTCGATGGCATCCGAGCCGCCCGTGGTAAAGAGTACCCGGCTGAGCGCACCCGGCGCCAGCGCACCCAGCTTTTCGGCAAGCTCCACCGCCGGTTCGCAGGCAAAGCGGCGCGGTGCGAAGGGCAGGGCGTCCATCTGCGCTGAAATCGCCGCCTTCAGTCGCGGGTGCCCATAGCCGATATGGTGCACGGAATTGCCGTGGAAATCCATGTATAGGCGCCCGGCGGTATCTTGGATCCAGATGCCATCTGCCCTGGTGATGGTCGACACACAGGGCGAGGACAGCGCCTGATGCAGAAACGCGTCGGCATCGCGCCGCAGCAGCGTCCGAGTGGCGTCGTCGCCTTCGCGCGCGGACCAGTCGGCCCGCGCCTGCGATGTGTTCGCCTCGCCCTCGGTGTGGTGGGTCACATGGTCCATGGCAGCGAGAAGGTCTTGACGTTGGTGAAGCTCTTCATGGCTTCGATCACCCCTTCCTTGTAGCCATTACCGCTGTCCTTGATGCCGCCGAAGGGCGACATCTCGATCCGGTAACCCGGCACCTCCCAGATGTTCACCGTGCCTACGCGCAGCCCGGCAATATAGGCCTGCATCCGACGGAAATCATTTGTGCAGACGCCCGAAGACAGGCCAAAAGCCGTCCCGTTCGAGATCTCCATGACTTGCGTATCGTCATCGGGCACGCGGATCACCGGGATCACCGGGCCAAAGGTCTCTTCCATCACCAGCTCGGACGTATGCGGCACCCGGTCGACAACGATGGGCGGCAGGACCGCGCCCTCGCGGCCCGGGTGATAGAGCACCTCCGCCCCGGCCTCAGCGGCCATGGTCACGCGCCGGTCGAACAGTTCCGCCGCCTCAGCATGGACGACGGTGCCAAGCTCCGTGGTTCCGGCCATGGGATCGCCAAAGCGAATCTTCTTTGCCCGCTCCAGCACCAAGGGTACGAAACGATCAGCGACGCTGTCCTGGCAGAGGATGCGCTTGACCGCCGTGCAACGCTGGCCGGAGTTCTTGGTCGCACCCAAAACCGCCAGTTCTGCGGCCTTGGCCAGATCCTCGTCGGACAGGTCGTCACAGATGATCAGGGGGTCATTGCCGCCGAGTTCCAGGACCTGCCGCCGGTAGCCCGCTTTCGAGGCAATGAGCTTGCCCACTGGTACGCCGCCGGTGAATGTGACGAGTTCCGCGTGCGCGTTGGTGATCATCTCGTCGCCGATATCGGCGGGCCAGCCCGTGACCACCGATAGCATCTCCGGCGGCAGGCCGGCCTCGTAAAGGATATCGGCCAGCACAAGCGCGGTCATCGGCGTCAGTTCCGTGGGCTTGGCTACGACGCAATTGTTGGTGGCAATCGCCGGGGCGATCTTGTGGCTGATCATATTCAGCGGATGATTGAACGGCGTGATCGCGGAAATCGCGCTGAGGGGCTCGCGCGTGGTAAAGATCTTGCGCGCCTTGCCATGGGGGGTCAGGTCGCAGGAAAAGATTTCTCCATCGTCCTGAAGGCAAAGCTGCCCCGCCAGCGTGTAGACATCAAAGGCGCGGCCAACCTCGTAGCGGCTGTCGGCCAGCGAAATGCCCAGTTCTAGCGTGATAAGCTCGGCCAGTTCCTCACGCCGTCCGACGATCAGGTCGGCGGCGGTCAAGAGAATACACTGGCGTTCATAGCGGGTCAGCTTCGGTGTGTAACTCGCTGCAATCTCAAAAGCCTCGCGCGCATGGGCTGCGGTGCCGGCGGGTACGGTGCCGACGACGCGGTTGTCGTAGGGATAGCGCACTTCGATCACGCCTTCGGCGTCAACCTTGCGGCCCGCGATGCGCATGGGTTCGTGGCGGATGGGTCCCAGATCTTTCATTCCGACTACCCCTTGGCGGCGGCTGTGGTGGCGAAGAAAAGCGCGTCGAAATTGCGCAACTCCGGCGCGGCGGGTAGGTCGGGCAGGGCGCGGTTGACGATGAACGGCACCTCTTGCTCGGTCAGGCCGCCATGGCTGCGCAGGGGCTCTTTCAGGGCCGCCAGATCGTGGCGGTCCACCGACGTGCCGATGGTGGTGTTTTCGCCCGAGACCAACACGATGTCCCCGATCCGGTCGGCGGGCAGGTCGTAGGCGACAACGGCCTCGTCCCGGGTGAGAACGGCGATCAGTTCGTCCCGGTCCTTCAGGCGCGCCACGATCTCGCCGACATCGGCGCCCTCAGGCAGATAGGCTGTGGCAAAGGCGCCAAGCGCGCCATGGTGGACGACATACGGGTCGGTGATCGGCAGGATGACCCGCGCCGCGGCTTTACCGAGCCAGTCGTCCAACAGGTCCTGCACGTAAATCACATTCGGGGCGCCGCTTGCGTCGTGCTTGGGTTTCATGCCGTGATCGGCGGTCACGACAATGGCCGCGCCAAGGGCGTCTAGTTCGGTCAGGTAGCGGTCGAACATGGCGTAAAAGGCGTCTGCCTCTGCATCACCGGGCGCGTATTTGTGCTGAATGTAGTCCGTGGTCGACAGATACATCACATCCGGCCGCATCTCGTTCAGCAGCTTGACCCCCGCGGCAAAGACGAACTCGGACAGATCCGCCGAGTAGACCTCGGGCACCGGGCGGCCGAGCCAGGCCGAGGCATCGTCGATTCCGTTTTCGGCCATGGTGGTCTGATCCGAGCGTTCCGAGGAAAAACAGATAGCGCGCCCGTCGCCAAAGGTCAGACCAGCGCCCAGTAGCGCGCGCAGCTTGTCTTTGGCGGTGACGACCGCGACCTTGGCACCTGCGTTCTGGAAGGCGGCAAAGACCGTGGGCGCGCGCAGGAAACGCACATCGTTCATCATCACCTCTTCGCCGGTGTCCATGTCGTAAAGGTAGTTGCCGCAGATCCCGTGAATGGCGGGCGGGCAGCCCGTGGCGATGGAGAGGTTGTTGGGGTTTGTGAAAGAGGGGATCACACTGTGGGCCAGCCGGTCGGTACCGTCCGCACGCAGGCGCTCCAGCGTCGGCATCAGGCCCTTGGCGATGGCCACGTCCAGGTACTCCGGCTCGCACCCGTCAAGGCAAATGGCGATGGCGGGGACGGCGGGCCAAGGATAGCTGCGGTCGTTTACCACCACGGGTGCGTTCGACATATCATTCATTTCGAGTATCCATTTTGATCTCAGGCGGCTGCCGAGAGTTTTTCGCGTTCTTTCAGGGCGTCTGCCGGGGGTGCTGCGCTTTGGACACCCAACTCGTCCAGCGCGTCCCGTGCCGCCTCCACCACCCGGTCCATGACGGCGGCATCCATGCGTCCGATGCAGCCCACACGGAAGCTGTCGACCTCGGTCAGCTTGCCGGGGTAGATGATGAACCCGCGCAGCTTCATGGCGTCGTAGAACCTGCCGAAATCGAAAGCCGGGTCTTCGGGGGTGAAAAAGGTGACAATAATGGGCGACAGCCATTCCGCATCGAGCAGTGTTTCGAACCCGATCCCGCGCATGCCCGCAACCAGCCGGTCACGGTTCCGGGTATAGCGCGCCAGCCGCCCGGCGCGCCCGCCTTCCGCGGCGTGCAGATCCAGCGCGCGCAGAAACGCGGCTACCGCATGGGTGGGCGGGGTATAGCGCCACTGGCCGCTTTTCTTCATGTAGTCCCACTGGGCGTAGAGATCGAGCGCCAGACTGTGGCTGTTGCCCTTCGCGCGCTCCATTGCATCCTTGCGCGCCAAAACGAAGCCAAAACCAGGCACACCTTCGATGCATTTGTTGGCCGACGAGACGATGGCCTCGGCGGGCAGTTTCGCCAGATCGAGGGGCAGGGCGCCGAAGGCCGACATGCTGTCGATCAACAGCGCTTTGCCGGCCGCGTGGGTCGCCTCGGCAATTTCCTCGACGGGGTTCAGGATGCCGGATGAGGTCTCGCAATGGATAGCCACCACATGGGTGATCTCGGGGTCGCGCTGCAGGGCAATTGCGACATCCTTGCCGCGCGGCGGCAGGTAGTCGCCCTTGTCGATCAAAGTGAATGCGCGCCCGAGGTACACCATGGTCTGTGCGGCGCGCTGCCCATAGGCGCCATTGGCCAGGATCAGCGCCTTGCCGTGGCGGGGGATAAAACTGCCGAGCATGGCTTCGACACAGTAGCTGCCAGAGCCTTGAAGGGGGATGCATTCGTAGGCGTCCGGCGCGCCGCCCAGGTCCAGGAGCCGCGCCCGCAAATCGGCGGTCATGGCGCGAAAGTCGCCGTCCCAACTGCCCCAGTCCTTTAGCATCGCGGTCTTTACCGACACATCCGTGGTCAAGGGGCCCGGGGTCAGAAGATAGGGTTCGTCCGGTTTGGGGAAGGCGCTGGTCATGTGCTCATTCCGAGGCGAGGGGCTATCCTTATGTCCCATGGCGCCAGACATATGTAAAAACGTTAATTCAGATCGACTAATAAGTCTAGCTGATGTAAAACATTCGATATGCGATACACCCAACTGCGTGCCTTTCACCATGTTGCCACGGCCGGCGGGTTTTCCAGCGCCGCCCAGGCGCTGAATCTGACGCAGCCCGCGATCTCTGATCAGGTGCGCAGTCTGGAAGACGACTACGACATAAAGCTCTTCGACCGGACCAAAAGGCGCGTGCAGCTTACGGCGCAGGGCGCAGACCTGCTAACGGTCACCCGGCGTCTCTTTGAAGCCGAGCGGCAGGCGGCGGAATTGCTGTCGGAACAGCGCGCTCTGCGCGCGGGACGCCTGCGCATTGTCGCCGATTCCGCGCACCACATCCTACACGTGCTCGCCCAGTTCCGCGCGCGCTATCCGGGTGTGCAGATAACCGTCACCTCGGGCAACAGCGACACGGTGCCCCGGCAGCTTCACGACTATGAGGCCGATATCGGCGTGATGGGCGAGGTGCCGAAGGTGTCGGAGTTCCGGTACCTGGTTTTGGGCGCCTCGCCTATCATTGCCTTTGCGCCCAGAGACAGCGCTTTTGCCAAGGCGCAGAGTCTGACGCTCATGGACCTGGCGGCGGTACCTTTGGTGTTGCGCGAGGACGGTTCTAAGACCCGGCGCAAGTTTCTGGAGGCGGCCAGGGCTGCAGAGGTGGATCTTGCCCCGATTGTCGAGGCCGAGGGCCGCGAAGCGGTGCGTGAGATCGTGGCGGCGGGGGGCGGTGTCGGGATCGTCAGCCGCGCAGAGTTCGGCCATGACGCAAGGCTCGCCCCGATCCAGATTGCGGACGCACCGGGGCTAGAGATGGAAGAGGCGCTGGTCTGTCTCTCTCACCGCCGCGAGGTCAAGCTGATCGCGGCTTTCTTCGATATGGCGCTCAGCTTTGTCGAAGACGGACCCCGGCCGAAAACGGCAGAAAAGGTCGCAGACGGACCGGTGGGCCCGCGCATCCGCCCCCTAGACTGACGTCGGCAAATGGACGGTGGCAGACGGACAACGGACCGGCGCGCCGGGCTGCAGCAGATCGCATCAGGAGGCGGGGATGAAGTCGCACTACAGGGTTGTCGTGATCGGAGGCGGTGTTGTTGGCTGCTCGGTGCTTTACCATCTGGCCAAGCTCGGCTGGAGCGATGTCTGCCTTCTGGAGCGCTCTGTCCTGACGGCCGGCTCCAGCTGGCACGCGGCGGGCGGAGTCCACGCCCTGAACGCTGACCCGAACATGGCAGCGTTGCAGGCCTATACCATCGATTTGCTAAGCCAGATCGAAAAGGAAAGCGGCCAGTCGATCGGGCTGCACATGACCGGTGGCCTGACGCTGGCGGGCACGCCCGAACGCTGGGAATGGCTGCAATCGGCCTACCGCATCTTCCAGTCTATTGGCATCGAAGACTGCTATCTGATGACGCCGGAGGAGGCCCAGAAAACCTGCCCGATCATGTCCACCGAGGGCGTCCTTGGCGCGCTTTGGGCGGACCGCGAAGGCTATGTCGACACCACCGGCACGGTACATGCCTATGCGATTGCGGCCAGGAAAAACGGTGCGGAGTACTATGAGCACACCAAAGTCGAGGATCTGATCCAGACCGCCGACGGCTGGCAGGTCGTGACCGACAAGGGCACGATCACGTGCGAGCATGTGGTCAACGCCGCGGGCCTCTGGGCCAAGCAGGTGGGCCGCATGGCCGGGATCGAATTGCCAGTTTCGCCGCTCAAGCACCACTACCTGATCTCCGACACTATCCCGATGCTTGAAGAGATCGACTTCGAGGTGCCAATGACCGTCGATCTCGAAGGCTTCACGTATCTGCGGCAGGACCAGAAGGGCGTTCTGCTGGGCATCTACGAGATCGACTATGAACACTGGGCCATGGACGGTGCGCCGTGGAACTACGGTATGGAGCTCTTTCAGGAAGACACAGACCGGATCGAAAAAGAGCTGATTATGGGGTTTGAGCGCTATCCCGTTCTGCAGGACGTGGGCGTGAAAACATGGGTCAACGGCGCCTTTACGTTCAGCCCCGATGGCAACCCGCTGGTGGGCCCGGTTCCCGGCAAGCGCGGCTACTGGTCAGCCTGTGCGGTCATGGCAGGCTTTCTGCAGGGCGGCGGCGTGGGCAAGACGCTGGCGGAATGGATGATCGAAGGCGAGCCCGAGGCCGACGCCTGGCCGATGGATGTGGCACGCTACGGCACGTTTGCGGAAAACCGCGAGTACATCCGCCAGACCACCGGCCAGTTCTATTCGCGCCGCTTTGTGATGAGCTATCCGAACGAGCAGCTTCCGGCAGGCCGCCCGCTGAAGATGGCGCCGGCCCATTCCGAGATGACGACTGCGGGCTGCCGCTGGGGCGTTAGCTGGGGGCTGGAGGTGCCGCTTTACTTTGCGCCTTCGGATGATTTCGTTGAGAACCACACGCTGAAGCGGTCGAACGCCTTCGATATAGTTGCCGATGAGTGCAAGATGGTGCGTGACGGCGTGGGGCTACTGGATATCTCGGGCTTTTCGAGGTTCGAGGTCAGCGGCCCGAACGCCGAAGCCTGGCTGGACCGGATCATGGCGTCAAAACTGCCCGCCCCGAACCGCGCCCGGCTTGCGCCGATGCTGGCGCCCAACGGACGGCTCAAGGGAGATCTGACCGTCTTTAACTGGGGTGACGGGCGGTGGTGGATCATGGGATCCTACTACCTGCGCGCCTGGCACATGCGCTGGTTTATGGACCACATCGAAGACGGCGTAACGGTCCGCGATATCGGCGACGATCAGGTCGGGTTCTCGCTTTCTGGGCCGCGCTCCCGCGCGGTGATCGAGAGACTGACGAACGACAACGTGGGAGATTTGCCGTTCATGGGCTGCGGCGAATTCGATATCGGGCTGATCCGCGCCAAGGTCGGCAGGTTGAGCGTGACCGGGGAACTCGGTTACGAAATCCACTGCCAGGCCGCCGAACATATCGCACTGCGCCGAATGCTCTTGCGGGCGGGCGCCTGGGAGGGCATTCGCGAATACGGTTTCAACGCGCTCCTGTCGCTCAGGATCGAAAAGTCCTTCGGCATCTGGTCGGCGGAATTCACCCAGGGCTACACGCCCGGGATGACCGGCATGGACCGCTGGATCGCCTGGGACAAGGGCGAGTTTGTGGGCCGCAGCGCCGCGATCGCCGAGCGCGATGGGAACGGTCCGGCGCAAAAGCTGGTGACGCTGGAGGTGGACGCGACGGATGCGGATGCCTCGGGGTATGAACCGGTATGGCAGAATGGGTCGCGCACGGGTTTCGTGACCTCGGGGACCTATGGGCATACCGTCAACAAATCGCTGGCCATGGCGCTGGTCGGGGCCGACCACGCCAATGTCGGGCAGGAGCTGAAAGTCCACGTGGTGGGCGCGGAACAGGCGGCGCGGGTGATCGACCCGTCGCCTTACGACCCGTCAGGGACGGCGATGCGCGGGTGAGCGCGGCTGCGGCTTCCGGGCGCAAGCGCCGCCGCGGATCGCGCCCCGACGCGGGCGGCGGCCTGCGCGTGGCCGACTACACCCGTCTGCGCAATCCCTTTCCTGCGGTGCCGGTCTTCAACGAGGACCGCCTGAACGCCGTCCATGAGACAGCCCTCCGGGTTCTGGAAGAGCTCGGGGTCAAGGTCCTGCTGCCCGAGGCACGGGGTCTCTTCGCGGCGGGCGGTGCGATCGTCGATCCCGAAACCGACATGGTACGGATCGGACGCGAGATCGTGGACGCTGCGGTGAAGACCGCGCCCCGGTCCTTTCCGTTGAAGGGCGGGTCGCCTGCGCGAGATCTGACGATGGAGCCCGGTGCGCTGATCATCCAGCCCGGCGCGGGCGCGCCGCATGCCACCGACCGGATCGCGGGCAGGCGCCCCGGGCGACTGAAGGATTTCAACGATCTGACGCGCCTGACGCAGGCCTTTGATGTGCTCCACATGGTGCCGCCCCTCGTGGAGCCGCAGGACATCCCCATGCACCTGCGCCACTACGAAATGACGAAGTCCGAGCTCTTTCTTTCGGACAAGCTGCCGTTCATCTTCTCACGCGGCACGCCGCAGGTCGTTGAAGCCATGGAGATGGTGCGCGACTTCAGGGGGCTCTCGGAAGATGAATTTCGCGCGGCATCGCATTGCTATACCATCATAAACACAAATTCGCCCCGGCAGATCGATATCCCGATGGCGCAGGGGCTGATCGACTTCGCGCGCGCCGGGCAGGTGTCGATCGTCACGCCATTCACGATGATGGGCGCCATGGCGCCCGTGACGGTCGCCGGGGCGTTGACGCTCAGCCATGCCGAGGCGCTTGCGGCGATCACCTTGACGCAACTGGCCGCTCCGGGTGCGCCTGTTTGTTATGGCAGTTTCACCTCGAATGTGGATATGAAATCCGGCGCGCCCGCATTCGGGACGCCCGAACAGGTCAAGGCGACGCTCGGAGCCGGGCAACTGGCGAGGCTGGTGGATCTGCCCTGGCGTTCGGCGGCGGGCTGCGCTGCCAATATCAACGACGCGCAGGCCGCCCATGAGACGCAGATGAGCACTTGGGGCGCGGTTTTGGCCGGGGCCACCGTTGTGATCCATGGCGCGGGCTGGATGGAGGGCGGGCTGACCGTCGGCTACGAGAAATTCATCACCGATATCGAGATGTTGCAGGTCATTGCCGAGCTTTGCGCAGAGACGCCGGCGGATGAGGCCGAGATCGCGTTCGAGGCCTTGGCCGAGGTGCAGCCTGGCGGCCACTTCTTCGGCGCGAGCCACACAATGGAACGCTACCAGAGCGCGTTTTATCAGCCGCTGGTGGCGGACTGGTCAAACTACGGAACATGGGAAGAAAACGGTGCGCGGGATGCGTCCGAACGGGCCACGGGTATCTGGCAAGAACTGCTGGCGGCCCCACCAACTCTTTACGGTGCCGCAGACCGCCGCGCAGCGCTGGAACACTACATCGCGGCGCGCACTGCGGCGGGTGGCGCTGCGCCGGTCAGTTAGGGCAAGGTGAGCGAAAGGTCAGGGGGCAAGGACATGGCGGAAACTGCAGATGTGATCGTGATCGGAACCGGCGTCATCGGCAGCGCCGTGGCCTATGAGCTGGCCAAGGGCGGGCGCAAGGTCTTGTCGCTCGACCGGAACACTGCCATCGGACATGGGTCGACCGCCGGGTCCTGCGCCATCATCCGCAT
>JBCDED010000082.1:0-15753 GCA_039179985.1 Pseudomonadota bacterium | reverse complement strand
GTCGAATTCCTGCTCTGTTGCGCGCGGAAATTTCAATTCATCCCAGCCGTCCGCAGACAGGTCTCTAGGATCAATGTTGGTCATGTTAGCTCCATTGGTAAATGTGGCTTGAGAGTTCCCCCGCGGCACAGATAGGCACTGTGCGATACGGAAATGTGACAGACGCAGTCTTCACGCGGGAAAGATCGCCGCACCCGAGTTTCTCACGCATCCGTGAAGCCTGCGCCACGTCAGCCCTTGTGACACCGGCGCCGAAAGGCTCTAGTGTCCGCTGGAATTGACCGACCCCTTCAGGGAGCATTTGGATGCGTCACATCAGTGCCTGTTTTGCCTTTGGCGTCGCCTTGATGGCAGCGCCCCTCGCGATGGCCCAAGACCTATCGGAAGAGCGGGTCAAGGAACTCGTGCTCGAAGCCATCCTTGAAAACCCGGAAGTCATAATGGAGGCGATCCAGCTTCTCGAAGACCACCAGCGGGCCGAACAGCAGGCGCAGGCGCAGGCGCTTCTGGACGAACAGCGCGACAGGCTGGAGCAGGACCCCAACGCTCCCGTTATCGGCAACGTCGAGGGCGACGTCACGGTGGTCGAATTCTTTGACTATAACTGCCCCTACTGCCGCCGCGCCAAAGAGCAGCTGTATGAAGTGCTGGCTGCCGATGGCAACGTGCGCGTCGTGATGCGCGAATGGCCGATTCTTGGCGAAGAAAGTGTCTTCGCCGCCCGTGCCGCTCTGGCCTCCCGTGAACAGGGCAAATACGACGAATTCCATGAGGCACTGATGGACCTGCGGGGGCGGGCAACCGAACAGAGCGTTCTACAACTGGCCAATCGGCTGGGCATGGACACCAACAAGCTGGTGGAGGATATGAACGCGCCCGAGGTCCAGGCGCATATCGACACCTCCATGGAACTTGCCCGCTCCATCGGCTTCAGCGGAACGCCTTCATTCATTGTCGGAGATACGCTGGTGCCAGGCTTTGTCGAGGCCGCGGCCATGGCCGACCACATCGCGTCGGCCCGCGCGTTGAATTAAGCCTAGAAACCCGCCAAGTGCATGGCGAGCCCGCCCGCGTCGCCGAGCGCCACGATGGCAAGCGCAGGTGCGCGCCAGATCGTGAGCAGGAAAAACAGCGTCGCCGCCATAGCAAACCCAAGCGGACTGACCACGCCGCTGGTGAAAACCGGGTTATAGAGCGCGGCGCCCAGGATCCCGACCACCGCAGCGTTCACACCGAAAAGCGCGCGGCGCACCGCTGATCTGTGTCGCAGGCCCGCCCAGAAGGGCAGAACACCCAGAAGTAAGAGAAAGCCGGGCAGGAAAATCGCGATCAATGCGATTAGCGCCGTCAGAACCGCGCCCGGACCCACCGAGCTGACGGCCCCGAGATAAGCTGCGAAGGTAAAAAGCGGCCCGGGAACAGCCTGCGCCGCCCCATAGCCCGCCAGGAAATCATTGGCGCTGACCCAGCCAGGCCGCACAACCTCGGCTTCCAGCAGGGGCAAAACCACGTGACCGCCGCCAAAGACCAAAGCGCCCGAGCGATAGAAACTGTCAAAAACCGCAAGCGCGCCGCCGCTCGCCGAGATCAGCGGCAGGCCCACGAGGAGGATCGCGAAGGCCGCAAGACAGGCAAACCCCCAGGACGCGGGTACCGGGATCGACAACGTCCCTTGGTCGGTTGGTGGCTCGGCCCTGACAAGCACGAGGCCTGCAAGGGCCCCGATGGCGATCACGGCCACCTGTCCCATGGCCGTGGGAACGAGAGCCAGTCCAAAAAGCGCGGCCAGCGCGATGCCCGCCCGTTCGCGGTCCGGGCAGAGGCTGCGAGCCATGCCGTAGACCGCGTGCGCAACGATGGCGACCGCAACGATCTTGAGGCCCGAAATGATCCCGCCCAGCCAGCCGTCGCCAGCCTGTTCGGCAAAGAGCGCAAAGATGAAAAGCGCAATGGCCGACGGCAGGGTGAAGGCCGTGAAGGCCGCCAGCGCCCCCGGCAACCCGGCCCGGTGAAGCCCGAGGCCAAAGCCCACCTGGCTAGAAGCCGGCCCGGGCAGAAACTGGCAAAGCCCCACAAGTTCGCCGTAGGTTTCGTCATCCAGCCACTTGCGGCGGTTCACGATCTCTTCGCGGAAATATCCCAGATGCGCGACGGGTCCGCCGAAAGAGGTGAACCCCAGTTTCAGGAAGGTCGCAAAGACCTCTCCCGCCGATCCAGGGGCGTTTGTGCCGATGGGCTCTTTTTGTGATGCCGTACTCATTCGCAGGGGCCTATCCCAGTGGCATCTAGGAAATATGACACCTGTGCCGCGTCAGTCAGATTTCTTGAACATGTTGAACTGCTCGACGATCGCTTTTTGCGCCGCTTCCATCATCGCCTGATAGGCTTTTGCGGTGAACTCGGCCTGTTTCTCGGATGGGATGAAGAGCTCTTTGAACTCTTCAGGCGTGCAGTCGATTTCGATGTTCACTTTCACAACCATGTCCTCGCAAAGGTCCTTGGCAGCAGCTTAGCGCCACTTTGCGCGGTCGCAATATGCGCCCTTGCTGGACCGGCCCAAAACGATCTGCAAGGGTACCTGGAGAAACGAAAAAAAACGAGGGAGCCTGCCCATGGCCGGACCGCTTCAGGGCATCCGCGTGCTCGACCTGACCAACGTGCTGGCGGGGCCTTTTGCCTGCCACCAACTGGTGCATTTCGGGGCCGAGGTTATCAAGGTCGAGGCACCGGGGAGGGGAGATCTCGCCAGAAACCTCGGCGCCGACCCCGAACTCAACGCTCGCGGCATGGGCGTTTCCTTTCTGGCGCAGAACGCCGGCAAGAAATCGGTCACCGTGAACTTCAAGTCTCCCGCCGGTATCGATCTTCTAAAATCGATGGTATGCGGCGCGGATGTGCTGGTGGAGAACTTCCGCCCTGGCGTTATGGCGCGCCTCGGCGTGGGTTATGAGGTGCTAAAGGGGGAAAACCCGCGCCTGATTTACTGCGCGATCTCCGGTTTCGGGCAGGATGGACCCTGGGTTGCGCGCCCCGCCTACGACCAGATTGTGCAGGGCACGGCAGGAGTGATGGACGTCACCGGGCAGCCGGATGGTCCGCCCACCCGCGTGGGGTTTCCCGTCTGCGACACCATCGGCGGGCTCACGGCGGCCATGGCCATATGTGCAGCGCTGAACGCACCAGAGCGCGGCGCTTTCCTCGATGTTTCCATGTTAGAAGCGACGATCGCCACCATGGGCTGGGCCGTCTCCAACCACTTGATCGCCGGGCACGCGCCCGGGCGCTATGGCAATGAAAACACCACCTCGGCTCCGTCCGGCGCCTTTGCCACGGGGCAGGGGATGCTGAACATCGCAGCCAACAAGGATGAACAGTGGGAGCTTCTGGCCCGCCACCTTGGACGAGACGATCTCTTGGCCCACCCGGATTTCGCGACCCGCGAGGATCGCAAGCGAAACCGCGTCAAGCTCCGAGAAACCCTTGAGACGGCGCTTGCAGCGAAACCGGCGAGCCTGTGGGAAGCGGAACTGACCGCACTGGGCGTTCCTGCCGGCGCCGTCCTTAGCGTGCCTGAGGCGCTGGAGCATCCGCAGATCGCCGACCGGGGGCTCGTCGCCCATTTCGGCGACGTTCCGGGTGTGGGCCGGGGGATCGATGTTTTGCGGACAGGCGTTAAGCTGGACGGCGCGGCGCCGTCGGTGAGCGACCCGCCACCGGTACTGGGCGCAGACACCGCGGATATCCTCAGGGATCTTGGCTTCGATGATGCCGGGATCACCGCTTTGCGTGCGGAGGGAGCGATATGAGCGACGTCTCAGACTGGTGGCGCACAGAGATCATCGACATGGCGCCAGGCCAGATCCGTCTGCGCGGTCGTTCCATCGAAGACCTGATCGGCACTGTCAGCCTTCCGCAGATGATCTGGCTCATGCTGCGGGGCGATCTGCCCAGGCATGCGGAGGCGCGGCTTTTAGAGGCGGCCTTGGTGGCCGCCGTGGACCACGGGCCGCAAGCCCCATCGATTGCCGCGGCGCGGATGGCGGCGACCTGCGGCTTGCCGCTTAACAACGCGATGGCCAGCGCGGTCAATATGCTGGGGGATGTCCACGGTGGCGCGGGCCAGCAGGCGGTCGAGTTCTACCACCAGATCGCAAATGCGGGCGGACCCGCGGCCGCAAGCGCCGGGATCGACCGCTGGCAGGCTGAGCAGGGCACGTACATTCCTGGCTTCGGGCATCGCTTCCACAAACCTGAGGATCCGCGCGCGCCGCGCCTTTTGGCTTTGGTTGACGAGGCCGCTGAAGAAGGAACCGTCACAGGCACCTTCGCGGCGATTGGCCGTGCCGTGCAGGCAGAGCTGAATGCTCGCAAGGGCCGCCCCGTGCCCATGAACATCGATGGAGCCACGGCGGTGATCTATGCCGAACTGGGCTTTGCGCCGCCTCTGGCGCGCGGGCTTTTCTGCCTCTCCCGGTCCGTCGGCATCCTCGCCCACGCCTGGGAACAGACCCAGCAGGGCGGCCGCAACAAAGGACCCACACCGCCTGCCTACCGGTGGACATACGACGGGGAGAACCCGATCGGTGCCGAAGACGATTGACAGCCGCCCCGCACGGTCGGAGTAGTGGACGTTGACATCGCCCGGGCTCATCTCTCCGGGCGCCAAGGGAGGAAAAGATGACACAAATCACTCGCCGCAAGACTCTTGCCCTTATCGGCGCAGGTGCAACCCTGCCACTGGCCGCGCCCGCCATCGCACAGGGCCGCAAGATCACCGTCGGCGCCCTGCGCTTCACCAGCCACGCCGCCAGCTTTGTTGCCGTCGAGCGCGGATATTTCCCGGAAGCCGACCTCGACGTAGACCTTAGGTTCTTCCAGGCAGCGCAACCTATGGCCGTGGCCATTGCCTCAGGCGATGTGGACTACGCAGTGACCGCGATCTCGGGTGGCCTGATCTCGCTGGCGGACAAGGGCGCAATCAAAGTGATCGGCGGGGCTCTGTCGGAGGAACCCGGAACCGACGGCCAGAAGATCCTTGTATCTGACGAAGCGTTCCAGGCCGGGGTGACAGATCCTTCGGGACTGGACGGCAGGAGCTTTGGCATCACGCAGGCCGGATCGTCGTTCCACTACATGGGCTCCAAAATCGCTGAAGCGGAAAGCGCGACGATGAGCTATCGCCCGCTGCAGAAAGTCGGCGCGATAATTGGCGCCATAAAGTCGGGGCAGGTCGATGCCTGGTCGATCGTGCCGCATATCGCCAAACCGCTGGCCGCCTCGGGTGCGGTGCACATAATTGGCGATGTCTCGGACTATCTGCCCAACTACCAGGTGACCACGGTCTTCACCTCGACAAAGAACGCGTCGGACGAACGTGACATGACGATGGCCTTCCTTGCCGCCTTCTCGCGGGGCATCGACGACTTCAATGCAGCCATGATCGAAAAGACCGGCGGCCAGGACGAGATGGTCGATATCATTCACAAATACGTCTACGCCGACCGCCCGCGCGACAAGGCAGCGCCCTCGATCATTAACGGCTCCATGCGGCTGAACCCCAACGCGGCCCTCAACGTCGCCTCGGTCGAGGATCAGTTGGACTGGTTCAAATCGGAAAACCTGGTCCCGGATGTCTCGCTGTCGACGCTGCTTGACCAGAGCTACGTCGAGGCAACCTGACCGCCAGAGGACCGAAAGCTTGGACATCCGGATTGATGGCGTTTCCCATGCTTATGGGGCAACCGAGGTCTTGCGCGACATCACGCTTGATATAGGGGAAGGACAGATTGTCTGCATCGTCGGACCTTCGGGATGCGGGAAGTCTACGCTTCTTCGCATGATCGGCGGGCTTGAGCGCCCGGAGAAAGGGCGCATCCTGCAACTGGGTGCGCCGCCCTCAGGGAGTCTCAACCCGCTGACTTACGTGTTCCAGGACTTCGCTCTTTTGCCCTGGCGCACGGCCGCGGGGAATATATCTCTGGTCCTCGAAGATCACCGGCTGTCGGAGGCAGAACGCCAGTCAATCATCCGTGATGTGCTGGCGCGGACGCGGCTGGCCGATTTCGCCGACGCTTTGCCAAAACAGTTGTCGGGCGGCATGAAACAAAGGGTCGCCATCGCCCGGGCGCTTGCCGTGAAACCTGCGATCATGCTGATGGACGAACCGCTGTCGGCGCTCGACGCGCAGACCCGTGAGCTGTTGATCGAAGATCTGGTGGCGCTCTGGCAGCGCACGCCCTTTACGGCGGTCTATGTGACCCACAACCTGTCTGAGGCCGTGCGCCTTGGTCACCGTATCGTGGTCCTGTCGCGCCGCCCGGGACAGATCCGCGATATCGTCGAAGTCCGCTCTGATCTGGCTGCGCGCTCGGTGGCTGATCCGGCGCTTGAGGCGCATCGGCTGCGGCTCTGGCACCTGATGCGTGACGAGGCTGCGGCGGCAGATGCGGAACTGATCGATGGGTGACGCAGCCGCGACCCGCGCTCGCCTATCGCAACCCGACGCGGTCACGGGTGGCAGCGCGACCGAGGTACCGTTCCGAGGCGCCGGGTTCCGCGCGGGGCGCAGGCGCGGGACCGCTCTGATGGTTTTTGTGCTGCTGATCGGGCTGGCCGAATGGGGCACCCGTGCGGGCTGGATTTCGTCCCTGACGCTTCCGCGCCCTTCCGACGTGTTGGCGACGCTGGCGGAACTCTACCGCTCGGGCCTTCTCTTCGAGCATCTTCTTCCGTCCCTTGGCCGGCTTTCCGTGGGCTCGGCCATCGGTGTGTTCATGGGCGTGACCATCGGCCTGATGATCGGGCTCTTTTCCATCGCGCGGGCAGGGCTCGTTCCGCTCGTCGCCGCGATTTTCCCGATCCCGAAGATCGCGCTTCTTCCACTCTTTGTGATCTGGTTCGGGATCGACGAGGCCTCCAAATACGCGCTGATCGCCTTTGGCACCTTCACGCCCATGGTCGTCGCCACCTACGGCGCGGTGGACAATGTGGACCGTGGCCTGATCCGCATGGGCCAGAGTTTCAATCTGCGCTGGACCAGCATCGTCAGAAAGATCGTGCTGCCAGGTGCCATGCCAGGGCTCTTCTCCGGCCTGCGCATCAGTCTGTCAATCGCGATCATCCTTCTGGTGGCCGCTGAGATGCTGGGTGCGGAATACGGCATTGGGGCCTACATCCTTGAGGCCGGCTCGCTTTACGATCTCGAAAGGCTCTTTGCCGGTGTGGTGATCCTGTCGCTGCTTGGCATTCTCATTAACGCCGCTGTCGGCCAGATCGAACAACGGATACTACGTTGGCGAAGCTAGGCGCGCCACCCGTTTGCCTGACGCTGCAGAGTCACGTGGTCGCGGGCCATGTGGGTCTGGGCGCCGCCATCCCCGTGCTGGCCATGTCCGGGGTCGAGCCCTGGCCGCTGCCAACGGTCATACTGAGTGGCCACGCCGGTGTGCCGGGCGTGCGCCGGGCCGGACACGGAGCGTCGGATATCGTGACCTTGATCGAAGGGCTGGAAGGCGCCGGGGCGTTGAGGCGCGTGGACGCGCTGCTGAGCGGCTATATGGCGTCGCCAGACGCGGTGGGGGCCGTGCTCGGACTACGGGACGCACTCTCCGCCGCCGCGCCGCAGGCGGTCTGGATCGCGGACCCCGTCCTTGGCGACAACGGGCACCTTTATGTGCCCCAACCGGTGGCCGAACGCATCCGCGACGACCTCGTGCCACGTGCGGATATTCTGACGCCCAACACATTCGAAGTGTCGTGGCTCACGGCAATGCCCGTGGGCGACCCGGGCCAGATTGACCTGGCCGCTCAGGCCCTGCTGGCGAAGGGCCCGCGCGCCGTCTTCGTGACCTCGGTAGAACAGGACGGCGGGATCGGCATCCTGGCCGCGACCGAAACAGGTGCCTGGATCGCAACGGCGCCAAAACTGAACCACCGGATCAACGGCGGTGGCGATGTAACGGCGGCGCTGTTGACGGCGTCCTGGCTTGCCGGGCGGTCCCCTGCAGACGCCATCGGACAAGCGGTTGCCACGCTTTCTGTGCTCGCCCAAGGGTCTGCCGACTTAAACCGGGACGATTTGCCCGTCTGCGCGTCACCTGCACAAATCCTGAGCCCGCCGCCGCCCGTCGAAATCCGGCAGTTGCGTTAAAGGGTTTGCCGCACCGGCGGAAGCATGCAAATGTCCGGGGTGTCGAATGACCAATAGCGGACTTAAGTCCGTATACCTAGGGAGGAAACTCATGACGACACGCACGTTCAGGGCGCTCTTTGCGGGTGCCGTGCTCAGCATTGGCGCGGGCGCAGTTAGCGCTGCCGAATGCATTGCCCCGGCGAACCCCGGCGGCGGCTGGGACTTCACCTGCCGCCAGATCGGTAAGATCATGTACGACATCGGGGCGGTCGACAAACCGGTGCAGGTCACCAACATGGCCGGCGGTGGCGGCGGTCTGGCCTTCTCGAACGTTGTGAACGAACGCAACGACGACCCTGATCTGATGGTCGCAGCGTCTTCGGCCACGGCAACACGTCTGGCCCAGAACGCCTATGCCGGCATGACCGCTGACCAGGTCCGCTTCGTCGGCGCGATCGGAGCCGACCCCGGTGTGATCGTGGTCGCCGCTGACAGCCCGTTCCAGTCGCTGGGCGACATGGTCGAGGCCGTGAAGGCCGACCCGGGCAGCGTTGCCTTTGCGGGCGGCTCGGCGACCGGCGGTTTCGACCACCTTAAGGTTCTGATGGTGCTCCAGCGCGCCGGGTTCGATGACATCACCGAGGTGAAATACATCGGCGTCGACGGTGGAGCTGATGCAATCACCCAGACGGTCGGCGGCTTTACCCAGGGCATGACCGGCGACATGTCCGAGGTCGTGGGCTTCCTGAAATCCGGCGACGTGCGCGTTCTGGCGGTTCTGACCGAAGAGCGCGTGCCGGGCTTTGAGGATATCCCAACTGCGAAGGAACAGGGCTTTGACGTCGTTGCCGTGAACTGGCGTGGTCTCTACGTGCCAAAGGGCATCAGTGATGACCAGTTCAACGTCTGGGCCGGCAAGCTGCAGCAGGTTGCTGACAGCAACGAGTGGAAGGAAGCCATGGCCGCCAACGGTCTTGCCCCCTTCACCAAGGTCGGTGGCGACTTCCAGAGCTACGTCGATGGCGTGGTTGCTGAAATTCGCCAGCTTTCCAAGGACATCGGGGTCATTCAGTAATGGCCTCTGACCGGATCTTCGGTCTGGTCGTCCTGATTACGGCGCTCGCGTATATCGCGAGCGCCACCCAGATTCAGACCAGCTTTCTGTCGGATCCCGTAGGTCCGAAAACCTTTCCCATCCTAATCGGCGCCGTCGCCGGGATTTGCGGCTTGTTCCTGATGGTCAAGCCTGACCCCGATCCCGACTGGCCAGCGGTGCGGACCTTTGGTGCGCTTTTGGTGTCGATCATCGTGATGATCGGCTATGCCTATGCGCTGGAACCTTTAGGGTTTCTCTTACCCACGGCGGTCACTGCGGCTGTTCTGAGCTATCAGATCTCTCCCCGGATTGTCCCGGCCGCCGTCGCCGGTGTCTGCCTCTCGGTGGGGCTTTTCCTCATCTTCAAGTATGCGCTCGGTCTCGGTCTGATCCCGCTCCCTGAGTTTCACGGGACGGAGGCTGGCTGATGGATATGATGGCAAACCTCGCGCTCGGCTTTTCCGTGGCGCTTTCACCTTACACGCTCATGCTGGCGGTGATCGGGTGCTTTCTGGGCACCATCATTGGTGCCTTGCCGGGCCTTGGGCCGTCGAACGGCGTCGCGATTCTGATCCCGCTGACCTTTACCCTTGGCCTCGATGCGACCTCGGCGCTCGTCCTGATGACGTCGGTTTACTATGGTGCGATGTACGGCGGGCGGATCAGTTCGATCCTGCTCAACATCCCGGGCGACGAACCTGCGCTGATGACCACGCTCGATGGCTACCCCATGGCTAAACAGGGTCGTGCTGGCGATGCGTTGGTGATCTCGGGCGTCGCATCCTTTGTCGGCGCCTTTCTGGCCACGATCGGTTTGATGCTTCTGGCGCCGCTTCTCAGCCGCATTGCCTACCAGTTCGGACCGGCAGAGTACTTCGCGCTCTACCTTCTGGCCTTTTGCACGCTGGGCGGCATCGCCTCGAACAATCAGGCCAAAGCGGCGATCGCGTCCTGCATCGGCCTTGGCATCGCGATGATAGGCCTCGACAATTCCACGGGCATGCCCCGCCTGACGGGGGGTAGCCTGCACCTTGCGGACGGCATCGATTTTCTCGTGGCCATCGTCGGGCTCTTCGCTATCGCCGAAGTCTTTTTCTTCATAGAAAGCCACGGCAAATCCTCATCCATCGGCGTAAAGCTGGAAAAAGTGACCATTCCGTTCCGGGATCTCGCAAAGAGCACCTGGACCATGCTGCGGGCGTCAGGTGTCGGGTTCATCGCGGGCGTTCTGCCGGGGGCAGGGGCCTCGCTGGGCAGCTTCCTGGCGTATATGTCGGAGAAGTCCATCGCGGGTGAAAAGGGCGGTTTCGGCACCGGTGTGCCGCAGGGCGTTGCCGCGCCCGAGGCCGGCAACAACGCGGCCGCAGGCGGGGCGCTGGTGCCCATGTTGACGCTGGGTGTTCCAGGTTCCGGCACCACGGCAGTTCTGCTGGCGCTGTTGATGACGCTCAACATTACGCCCGGTCCGACGCTCTTCACCGACCGGCCCGAGGTTGTCTGGGGGCTCATCGCCTCGCTTCTGATCGCCAACGTCGTTCTTCTTTTGATGAATGTGCCCATGGTCAAGATTTTCGTGCGCATCCTGACGGTTCCGCCCTGGGTTCTGTTGCCCGGTGTGACGATGATCTCCTTCGTGGGCATCTACAGCCTGTCGGGCAGCCATGTTGATCTGATGCTGATGGTGGCCTTCGGTGTGCTGGGGTATTTCCTGCGCAAGCTCGATGTGCCGACGGTGCCGGTGATCCTCGGCATCCTGTTGGGCAATCACATGGAAGACGCGCTGCGCCGGGCCATGGTGCTGTCGGATGGCGAAATCACCTATCTCTGGTCGTCGCCCATTTCCATCGGCCTCTGGGTCGCGGCGGTGCTCGGATTCATCGCGCCGATGTTCCTGCGCCCGCTTCTGGCGAAACCCCAGCGGGTGAGCGACTGACGTGATCGCCTGGGCCGGGCAACCGGCCCCAGGCGACGCGGGCCCAGAGCTTTTCGTGCAGCACGTAGCAGACGGTGCTGAGCGCCATGCTGGTCAGCGCCAGCCCGCCGGCGGCCTCCAGCGAACCCGTGATGGCGTAGCCCAAAACGGCCATGCTCGCGAGACCGGTGAGCTGCCAGGTGGCGGCCTTGAAGAGGGTGCGGCGGGTGCTTTCCATGGCGGGTTCCTTTAAATTCCTCGCCTTGCCCGCTATCAGAGAGGGGGGCATCGGACCACGCAGTGCCTGCGCATCGAAAACACCTCATTGGAGGGAAAATTTAACAATGCTGGATAAATCAACGGATGTTTTTGCCCGCGTTCTCATCCCCTCGGGCGCGCTTGGCCTGAACTACGATGCCGTGGCGCTGGACCGCGCACTTGAGATGAAGCCTGACCTCATCGCCATCGACGGTGGGTCCACGGACAGCGGTCCGGCGTACCTGGGGCAAGGCATGTCGAAATACGCCCGCTCGTCAACCAAAACGGAATGGGCAGGCCTCATGGCCGCCCGGCGGAAGGCGGACGTGCCGCTCGTGATTGGAACGGCAGGCACATGCGGCACCGATAGTGCGGTCGACTGGCTTCTCGACATCACACGTGAGATTGCCGAAGAGACCGGGGATCACCCAAAGGTCGCCGTGCTGCGGTCAAGCCAGGATTCCGCCGCCATGGCCGAGGCGTTTCGCGCAGGTCGGATCAAGCCATTGCCCGCGGCGCCGGAGGTAGACGCGGACCTCGTTGCGTCTTGTACAAATATCGTCGCGCTCGCTGGGGCCGAGCAGATCCAGGCGGCTCTGGCCACGGGCGCGGAGATTGTCATCGCGGGTCGCACGACGGACACGGCAACCATAGCGGCCGTCCCCCTCGCCAAAGGCTGCCACGCCGGTGGTGCCTGGCATGGCGCGAAGATCGGCGAATGCGGTGCGCTTTGCGCGACCAATCCGCAGTCGGGCGTGATCGTCGTCGAGTTCGACGAGGAAGGCTTTACCGTCACGCCGACCGCCGACGGCGCGCATGCCACACCGCACACGGTCTCGGCGCATATGCTCTATGAAAACAGCGATCCCTTCATCCTGCACGAACCCGGTGGATATCTCGATGTGACGGGGTCGGGCTACCGCGCGCTGGATGAACGCCGGGTTCGGGTGACGGGATCGGCCTGGGTGCCGAGCGAGACCTATACAGTGAAACTGGAGGGCGCGCGACTGGCGGGCTACCGGACGGTGGTCATGGCGATGCTGCGCGACCGGCGCTACGTAGAAAACGCAGGCGCCTGGGCCGAAGATATCGAGGCCAAGTGCCGGGCCAAGATCGAAGCGCGGATGGACCTGAACCCGGACGACTATGATCTCGAACTGCGCCTGATGGGCATCGACGCCACGCTCGGCGAGCTTGAGGCCCGCGTTGCGGCTCCGCTTGAAGTTGGCGTCATGGGCATCGTCACGGCTCCCACGCCGGAGCAATCGAGCGAAGCGGCGAAGATGCTGAACCCGTACCTGCTGCACCACCCGCTCACGCAGGAAGAAGAGCAGCCAACCTTTGCCTTTCCGCTATCGCCGGCGGAACTCACCGGCGGGCCCGTCCATGCTTTTTGCCTCTACCACGTGCTCGAACTCTCGGACCCAATGGAGGCCTTCCGACTTGAGGTCGTGCAACTCTGATGGCGGCCTTGGGGGAGATTGTTGAAAAGGTCCGTTCAAAGAACGCCGGGCCCTTCTGGTTGACCGTGGATATCTTTTGCGGCTCGCCCGCGGCTTTTGTTCAGGTGCGCGACAGCCTGTCCACCGACCGCGTGGCGGCGGCCCTGGGGGCCGAGATTGCCGACGTGAAGCGGTTCGAGATCGAAGACCTGAATGTGGTCAAATTCAGCCTGCCGCGCCCCGTGGTGCAGGGTGACCTGCGCGACCGCGATTTGCATGGGGCGGGCTGGGCGGTTCTTCTGGCGGAAATGGATCTGAACTGACCGCCGTCTGCACCGTCGGCGTTAATCATAAATGCCGATAAATGTTGATCGGTTCGCCGTGAGACGGCATCTAAGGGTCAGTTCAGTGACGAGTACATACCCCGGTTCCCAGGCTCAATACTGCTCGCCAACGGGGTGTCGGAATTGTCTGCCTGGCAGACGCGGGTGAAACCCGAATGCGGCGCGAGAATGGTGGTCTGACGGTGCGGTGGGGCAGCGGAAGACATCCCCATTTCGCGCCGCTTTTCATTTGGGTATCGGGAACCTTCTGCCGCCCCCACGCAAAAGGCAGATAAGAGCCCGACTCGATTGCGCATCTTATTTTGACGATATGCGCGGCGTTTGCGCAAAAAATGAGCAAACGGCCCGGGCGCTCGCGACTTGTGCCGTCTGTTCATTGTTCGCTGCAAGCACACCGGCAAGGGTTCGGACGCCTGCTGATGCAGTGGTGACATGGGCCACGCAGGGTGTGGGCAAGTGGCGGCCGCCAGACTTCCTAATCAAAAACGGCCACCACTCTCGTGCAACTAAGACAGTTGCAAGGGGGGTGATATCACGGGGGGGCTCCCTGGGAAACGCGCATCCTGCCTTGCACGGAGGAACGACATGACCCTTACGAGATCCCTTACGGCTGCGTCCGTCGCTGCCCTGCTGGCCGGTCCGGCGCTGGCGCAGGATTGCCCCATCAAGGTCGGCGTGCTGCATTCGCTGTCCGGCACCATGGCTATTTCTGAGACGACGCTGAAAGACACAATGCTGCTGCTTATTGACGAGCAGAACGAAAAAGGCGGTGTTCTTGGCTGTCAGCTCGAGGCTGTTGTTGTGGACCCGGCGTCGGATTGGCCGCTTTTTGCGGAAAAAGCACGCGAACTTCTGACCGTACACGAAGTCGATGTGATCTTCGGCAACTGGACCAGCGTGAGCCGCAAGTCGGTTCTGCCGGTGATCGAGGAACTGAACGGCCTGCTTTTCTACCCCGTCCAGTACGAAGGCGAAGAGAGCTCCAAGAACGTGTTCTACACCGGTGCCGCGCCCAACCAGCAGGCGATCCCGGCGACCGACTATTACCTCGAAGAACTGGGCGTCGAGAAGTTCGCCCTGCTCGGCACCGACTATGTGTACCCGCGGACGACCAACAAGATTCTCGAGCAGTACCTGAAGGACAAGGGCATCGCTGAAGACGATATCTTCGTCAACTATACGCCCTTCGGCCATTCCGACTGGTCCAAGATCGTGGCTGACGTCGTGGCCCTGGGCGCTGACGGCAAGAAGGTTGGCGTGATCTCCACGATCAACGGCGATGCCAACATCGGCTTCTACAAGGAACTGGCGGCTGCCGGCATCTCGGCCGATGACATCCCCGTGGTGGCCTTCTCGGTCGGTGAGGAAGAGCTTTCCGGTCTCGATACGGCCAACCTCGTTGGCCACCTGGCTGCCTGGAATTACTTCCAATCCGCAGAATCCGATGCCAACGACGCCTTTATCGCCGCCTGGAAAGACAAGATGGGCGAAGAGCGGGTGACAAACGACCCGATGGAAGCCCATTACATCGGCTTCAACATGTGGGTGAACGCCGCGACCGAAGCTGGTACCACCGATGTCGATGCCGTGCGCACCGCCATGTACGGTCAGGAATTCCCGAACCTTACCGGCGGAACCGCGGTGATGCTGCCGAACCACCACCTCGCGAAACCGGTTCTCATCGGTGAGATCCAGGAAGACGGTCAGTTCGACATCATCAGCCAGACCGAAGAAGTACCGGGCGACGCCTGGACCGACTTCCTGCCGGAATCGGCGGTCCTGATCAGCGACTGGAAGGAACTGGAGTGCGGTATGTACAACAAAGAAACGAGCACCTGCGTTCAGATTAAGTCGAACTACTGATCGACCATTTTAAGCGGGGCCGCCCTCTCGGCCCTGTGGTCTGCGGCGGCGTGCCCTTGCGCCGCCGCTTTCTAACGGAGACAACCGTTGCGCTTCTTCCTCACGCTTCTCGTGCTGGTCTTTGGGTTTTCGGGACCTGTCTTCGCGGATCTTGCGGAGGTGCTGGACCGGCACCAGCCCGCCATCGAGAAAGCCTCGCGCAAGACCATCGATCCCGTTTTGCAGGACATGATCGCCGAAGGCGGCGCCGAGGCACCGGCGTTTCTGGAAGCCTGGCGAGAAAAAAACGTCTGGATGCGCAGGGACGACAAGGCGTTCTTTTATGTCGAGACAGACGACCGACAGACCTACCGGCTGATTGATCCGGTTTCAGGCGCCGTCGCCGGCGAGGTCGAGAAAAAGGCGCTGCGACAACTCAAGCCCAACTCGGGCGTGCGCGCCGTGATTGCCGCCGCTCTTGTGCAGTTCCAATTGTCCGATCCCGATCCCGCGCGCAGGTCGGCGGGTCTCTATGCGATTGAGCGCGACCCCGAGGAAAGCCATCTTGCAGCCCTGCGGGCCAGCCTCGAAACCGAGACGGATCCGGCACTTAAGGTGCGCAAGGAACGGCTGGAGCGGCTCTTGACCATCCAGTTCGACCCCGATGAGGCCGCGCGCATCGACGCCATCGGCGGGTTCGAGGGCGATCTGGGTCTGGACGTCCGCGC
>JBCDED010000081.1:0-16435 GCA_039179985.1 Pseudomonadota bacterium | reverse complement strand
CCAAGGTCAAGGTCAGTGTCAGTAGGTGGTGGCATCATCAGGGCCAGGCGTTGTGTGACGTCATGGGGTTTGTTTAAGTGTGTGATGTACGAGTATGTGACGTCGTCGAGGTCTAAGTCAATACCAGTGTGTGGTGCCGTCACGATCAATCCCGCCATGTAACCGTAAGGTCAGCTTCATTGCACTGTCATTATTGTCAGCGATGCATCAACAGCGATGCGTTCAATCATCATTCTGCCCTCGCCTTACACCAGTTCTGCACTGCGCTCATCGGGATTCTTTCCCAAAGCCGTATTTCGTTAGCGCTAACGCCGCTCCGCCGCATCCTTAAGCCGTGATCCGAGGCAAGTCCAGTATTCACAAGACTGTCAATTTACTCAGACGGTCTTTCCGCGGGCTGCGCCGCGGGTTAGGTCAGCCATCGGACGATATGGGACGACCTTCATGAAAGATCAGGCGCTATGAAAGATCAGGCGGGCCAAAGCCTTGGGAAATTTGACCATCCGCAGATCACCGCCAAGGGCGAACCCCGTGCATCGGTCAGCCTGACCCGTCCCGAGACGCTTTGGTTCAACACGGGAACGCTCTGCAACATCGAATGCGCCAACTGCTATATCGAGTCGAGCCCGACCAATGACCGGCTGGTCTACATATCCGCCTCCGAGGTGGCATCGTATCTTGATCAGTTGGAAGAGCGCCGCTGGGGCGTGCGCGAGATCGCTTTCACGGGCGGCGAGCCCTTCATGAACCCCGACATTATCGCCATGGTCGAGGCCAGCCTTGAGCGCGGCTACGAGGTGCTGTTGCTAACGAATGCCATGCGCCCGATGATGCGCAGGCGGATCCAGTCGGGCCTGATGGCGCTGAACGACCGCTTCCCGGAAAAACTCACGCTGCGTATTTCCGTCGATCACCACGGCCCTGCCCTGCACGACAAGGAACGTGGCAAGGGTAGTTTCGAGATCACCCTTCAAGGCATGCGCTGGTTGCGCGACGCAGGCATCCGCATGACTGTTGCGGGCCGCACCGTCTGGGGCGAAAGCGAAGATACCTCGCGGGCCGGCTACGCAGCGCTCTATGCGGCCGAAGGTTTTGCCATCGACGCCGCGCATCCGGGCGAGACGGTGCTTTTTCCGGAGATGGACGAAAATGCGCAAGTGCCGGAAATCACAACCGCTTGCTGGGGCATCCTGAACAAGCACCCCGCTCAGGTCATGTGCGCCTCGTCCCGCATGGTCGTTAAGCGCAAAGGGGCCGAGACACCCACCGTCCTGGCCTGCACTCTGATACCCTACTCGGCCGAGTTCGAATTGGGAAAGACGCTGGAAGAGGCCGAAGGCAAGGTCTTTCTCAACCACCCCCATTGTGCCAAGTTCTGCGTCCTCGGCGGCGCGAGTTGTTCGGCCTAGCTGTCCAGTTCGGCATCCCAGTAGAGGAAATCCAACCAGGTTTCGTGCAGGTGGTTCGGCGGAAATTTCCTGCCTGTATTCCGCAGTTCTTCGGCCATGGGCTGACGGGGTGGCTTGCGCAGGGTCAATCCCGCCTGCTTGAGGCTCTTTGAACCTTTGCGCAGATTGCACCTGGAACAGGCCGCGACAACGTTTTCCCAGGACGTCCGTCCACCCCGGGCGCGCGGCACCACGTGGTCAAAGGTCAGATCGCCGCGCGCGCCGCAGTACTGGCAACTGAATTCATCCCGCAGAAACAAATTAAAGCGCGTGAAGGCCACGCGCTTTTGAGGTTTTACATAGTCTTTCAGAACCACCACCGACGGTATTCGAATCTCGGTCGTCGGACTTCGCACAACGCTTTCGTACTCCGCGAGAATGGTTACCCGGTCAAGGAAGGCGGCCTTCACGGCCTCCTGCCATGGCCAGAGCGACAGAGGGTAGTAGGATAAAGGGCGATAGTCTGCGTTCAGCACAAGCGCGGGATGATGCTTTAGGTTGTTCGGTTCTCTGACGAAACTCGTCCTGAATTCACCTTGACCTGGCTCTTGTCCCATACTGAGCGTTGCCTCCTGCTGATCCTGCTCAATCCCCGGACGCGCCACCGTCCTCACTCAAAAACCACTATATATTGCCGTGGGCCCCTGTCCAGCCTCGCAATATACTGTGGCTTGCGCAACTCGCTAGCGCAGCATCGTAACAAGCCAATGACAGTTATCCACAAGAATTGGCAAAGCGCCGGTCAATCCGCGTCGTAGCCCAGTCGGTCGCGAATAAAGGCAAGCGCCACGGACAACCCATCAGGCGCGATCCCATGGCCCGTGCCCTGCATGACATGGGCGAACACGTCGAACCCTGCCGCCGTCAGCGCGTTCGCCGCCTCCGGGAGGGATTGCGGCGGAACAACCTCGTCCTGATCGCCGTGAACCAAAAGCACGGAGGGGCGGACCTGTACCTCGTCTTCCAGGGCATCCGCGTCCAGCAAACGGCCAGAGAACCCGACAACACCTGCCACGGCTTCTTTACGTCGAGGCGCCACCTGCAAGGCCATCATTGTGCCTTGGGAAAAGCCAAAAATCACGCTTCTGTAAGGACTTATACCGTCTTCCTCACGCACTTCGTCCAGAAAGGCATTCACATCGGCCACCGCGGCCGCCATTGAGCGTTCGGCCTCTTCCTGGCTCGACCCGTCCAGCCAGGGTATCGGAAACCACTGAAACCCCATCGGATTGCCCACGCAAACCTCCGGCGCATCGGGTGCCAGAAACATGGTGTTCGGCAGATGTGGCCCAAGCGGGTCAGCGAGACCCAGAAGGTCCGCGCCGTTCGCCCCGTAGCCATGCAGGAAAATCACTGCCGAGTCCGCCTTCCCGGAAGCCGCCGCGCGGCGCCCTGTCTCTAGTCTGCGTGTCATGCCTTGGGCTGTCCTTGTTCTTGCGGGCTCAGAAGCTCAGGCGAAGGCCCAGAAGAAGCCCCTGCTGCTCCACGTCATAGATGAAGGTGCCGTCCTCGCGGTCGACACTCATCCAGCGGTATCCGGCCACCGCCGCCACCGAGTCGGTAAAGGTAAAGCCGTAGCCGCCGAAAAGGTCGTACATCATGTCCGACCCGGCGCCGAAGCCGCCCGCATAGGCCCAGCCGGTCAGAAACCCGCGCGAACCGGTGTCGTAGCGCCCGCGAACCCCCACAATCGGATCGACCCAGTCGTTGCTTTCGATAACCGCCGGGCCACCGGCACCCGTGATCGTCGCCCCGACAGAGCCTTCCACATCCCAGAAACGCGCGCCCACACCGCCCCAGATCTCTGCCGTAAAGGTCTTGGTCAAAAGGTACTCGCCCGTGACCGTTCCGGCCGTCACCTTCGAGCCGAGAGAGACCGTGGCTAGGGGCGCACCAGGCACCTGCCCGTCGGCGCTCAGGTCGTAGTACTGCAGGTCCCCCGTGATCCCCCACTGGCCATTGTTGGCGTTGCCCACGACCATGAAGGCGAAATCGAGGTTTTCCCAGATGTCGCTGAAGCTGGCGTCGATATCCACCGGCGGCGCGCCCGACAGCGTACGCATCTCGCCGCTGAGGCTGGATGCCCAGAAGTACGGCGCCACCGTGTAAGACCAGAAACCTTCTTGCGCCGCAGCGGGCACGGCGGAGACAGAAACACACACCGCAGCCGGAGCCGCTTTCAGCAAATGTCGAAAATTCATAATGATTCTCCCGCTTTCTGCGCACAGCATCGCGCAAACGAGCGATTTGGGATAGACCCGTTCGCTCTGTCAGGCGAGGCCTTCGCGTTGCTTTTTGACGTGGTAGTAGCGCCAGAGTGTCCGTGCCGCGACCGACCGCCAGGGGGACCAGACTTCAGCGAGCGCGCGCATTTCCTTTTCGCTGGGGCGCGCGTCGAGTTCCAGAAGCATCCGCGCGCCTTCCTGCAAGGCCAGATCGCCGGACGCAAAGACATCCGCGCGCCCCAGCGAGAACATCGCATAGATCTCCGCCGTCCACGTGCCGATGCCAGGCACCGCAACAAGGGTTTCGATGACCTCTTCCGTGGGGGCCATGCGCAGCGCCTTGTAGTCGATCCGCGCCTCTGCAAGCGCCCGGGCATAGCGGATTTTCTGGCGCGACAGACCGGCCCTTCCGAGATCTTCGTCGCTGGCCCACAGAACCTTGCGCGGCCCCGTCAGGCGCGCGGCTTTTAGCCGGCCCCAGATGGCGCGCGCCGAGGCGACCGAGACCTGCTGGCTGACAATTGCGCTGAGAAGCGCCTCAAACCCATCGGCGCGCAACCGCAGGGGCAACGCCCCCGTCATCTTGAGCGCCGCCGCCATCCGCGGGTCGGTGTCGGCAAGCCAGGCCGCACCCTCTTCGACGCAGGCATCCGATGTGATGATCCGGCCAACCATAGCGGCTCTCCTCTGGCCTACAGGCTTCCACATAAAGACCTGCGTTTATGCGGACTTTCCTCAGACCGCCAGTCACGATAAGCCGAAGCCATGACGATGGTATTCGACGGCCCGGTGGACAACGTCCGGGCAAAGAAAAATGTGCTGGTTCTGGTGATCGCACAAGCCTTTCTGGGTAGCCAGATCACGATGCTGTTCGTGGTTGGCGGGCTCGCGGGCCTGCAGCTGTCTCCCATCGCCTGCCTCGCAACCCTACCGATTTCGATGATCGTTTTCGGATCGATGACGACGGCGCCCTGGTTGTCGAGCCTCATGCAAGCCTTCGGGCGGCGTGCGGGGTTCGTGACAGGTGCACTTGGCGGGCTTCTAGGCGCCGCAGTCAGCATGGCTGGGATCTATGCCGACAATTTCTGGGTCTTCCTGGCCGGAAGCTACCTTGTGGGTATCTACATGTCTGCGCAGGGATTCTACCGTTTTGCCGCCACCGATACAGCCTCGGACGACTACAAACCCAAGGCGATTTCTTACGTGATGGCGGGCGGGCTTGTCTCGGCCCTGATCGGCCCGCAGCTTGTGGGCGCTTTGGTCGGCGACAGCCCGGTGGCCTCGGTCGACCGGTTTCTGCCGGTCTATGCCGCCGCCATGGTGATCAATGTTATCGGGATTACTGTATTCTTCTTTCTCGATATCCCGCGCCCTGCCCCCCGGTCGGCTGAGGCACCCAAAGGCCGGACCCGCCGCGAGTTGTTGCGCAACCCCACAATCCTCGTCTCAATCGTCTGCGCCATGGTGGCCTATGCACTCATGAACCTCGTGATGACCTCGACGCCGCTGGCCGTCGTCGGCTGCGGCTTTGGGGTGCCCGATGCATCAAACGTGGTCTCGGCCCATGTGCTGGCCATGTTCGCGCCGTCCTTCTTTACGGGCCATCTGATCGCACGATTCGGGGCCGAGCGGATCGTTGGCATTGGGCTTTTCATCCTGGCCCTTGCGGGCGCCGTGGCCTTGCAGGGCGTCGAATTGACGAATTTCTTCATCGCGCTGACCTTGCTCGGCATTGGCTGGAACTTCGGCTTCATCGGCGCCACGACCATGCTGTCGCGGGCCCACACGCCGGCAGAACAGGGCCGCGTGCAGGGCATGAACGACGCCATCGTCTTTGGCTGTGTCACAATGGCCTCGCTGGCATCGGGCGGGCTGATGAACTGCGCGGGCGGTGACGTGGTGACCGGCTGGAACGCGGTAAACCTTGCCATGGCACCCTTCCTCGCGCTGGCCGGTGGCGCGCTGATCTGGCTGACGCTGCGGCCCCGAGCCGCCTGAAGAGTTACCAGCGGCGGGTGGCAGAGGTCCACATGAGCGCCAGCTTGCGCCGCGCCTCGGAGCCCCTCAGCGCGCCCTCCGCAACCCGCTGAGGGTTCGCGGCGGCGCTGCTTAGGATCTGCCGCGTCTGCCAAACGGCAAAAAGCACGGGGGCAGCAGACCCCGGCATGGCCCGGAGCGCCGCGCGCGCGGTATCCAGTTTCTCAAGGCCCGTCGCGGCCAATGCCGAGATGGCCTCCGGTCGCCCGTCAACAAGAGGAATGCGTCCCCGCGCTTCCAGTTCAGGGATTGCCAGAAACCAGTTCGCCAGCCCCTGCGCCCAGCCAGCGGCGCGCACGGCGCTTTCCTCTTCGGCGGCAAGTGCGCGCGCGGCAATCCAAAGCAGCCCGCCCGACGTGGCGTCGAGGTATTCGTCGAAGTGCACTGCGTCCTCGAAGGCGTCTTTGTAGATATCCCACCTTCGGGCGGCCACGAGCGCGTCGAGGGACCTTGCCCCCTTACCGTCCAGCACCCCGGCAAGCGGCGTCGTCACTTCATGGCTGCGGACGCGGCCACCGCCACCGATCTCTTCTAGCGCGTCCCGCCACCACTGGAGGCGCATTTCGGCAATTGCGGGTTCATCGGTCACCCAGGGCGCCCGCGCGACCTCGACATTGAAAGCGTAGAGCGGAAAGAGGACTTCGCGCGCCCCAGGTGGCGCGGCCATCACGGCGAGAAACCGGTCCGGGTCGCCGCGCTTGACGATCTCGGCGCAGGCCTGAAGGCTCATTCAGGCCGCACGACGAAAAGGCAGTACCCAAAGTCACGCCGGTGCTGGCGCCACATCATCGCTTCTTCCTCGCCGTCCGCCAGGACGTCGGCCAGAGCGGGGGACACTGGCGCTTCGCGCAACGCGGCGATCCGGGCGTCCATTGGCGTGTAATAGTTTTCCCAGGCTCGATCGGACAAAACGCGTTTGCCCACAACCCGGTACCCGGCGGATCTGATGTGGGCTTCGACGCCCTCAGTATCCGTCATGGCCGCGTAGACTTCCCAAAACCGCTGAAGTTCCGGTGGTCTGTCGCCGGTCAGCCAGATGGGTTCGGAAAACGCCACGGCCCCGTCTTCGGCAAGTTCCGCGCGCCAGAGCTCCAGCGCCTCGCGCACGCCCAGAAAGTAGACAGCGCCCGCGCACCAGATCAGGTCGAAGGGCCCCCTCTGATCTTGCATCAGCGCATGGTGAATGCGCACACGGTCCCCATGGGCCGCCGTCCGCGACCGGGCTTCCTCGACGAAATGATCGGTCTTCTCCACGCCGTCGATTTCGGCCGTGGGCAAGGCCTCCGCCAGCGTCAGGGTATCGGCGCCGGGACCGCAGGCGGCATCGAGAACCTTCGCCCCCGCGGGCGGCATGGCTAGGGACAGCGCCCAGTAGACATCCGCCGCTTCACCGGGCCCTTCGCGCGGCAGACTCCGGTGCAGGGTGAAGAAGGCGGGGCTGATCATGGCGTCGCTCCGTCGCGGATGAGTTTCCAGTTAATGGCGTCCAGCAGAGCCTCGAAGGACGCATCCAAGATATTGGCCGAAACGCCCACCGTCGACCACCTCTGCCCGCTGGAATCCTCGCTGTCGATGATGACGCGTGTCACCGCCTCTGTGCCGCCGTCGGTAATGCGCACCTTGAAGTCCACCAGCCGCATATCGTCGATGAAGCTTTGGTAGGGGCCAAGATCCTTGGCCAGCGCCTTTGACAGCGCGTTGACCGGACCCCGATCGTTGCCAGCCTCATCAAGGCTTTCGCTGACCGACAGCATCTTCCGGTCGCCCACTTTGACGACCACAACGGCCTCCGACAGGCTGACCATCCTGTCGTACTTGTTCTTCCTCCGCTCCACGGTGACCTTGTAGCGCTTGACCTCGAAGAAGACCGGCAGACTTCCCAGTTCTTCGCGCGCTACCAGTTCGAAACTCGCCTGCGCTGTGTCATAGGAATAGCCCTGCGCCTCGCGGTCTTTCACCCGGTCGAGAATACGGGCCAGCGCCGGGTGACCCGCATCGATCTTTAGCCCGGCCTCCGCAAGCCGCCGCCGCAGGTTCGACTGCCCGGCCTGATTCGACATCGGGACGATGCGGTTGTTTCCCACACGGCCGGGTTCCACGTGTTCATAGGTGGTCGGGTCCTTCAGGATCGCGCTGGCATGCAGCCCTGCCTTATGGGCAAAGGCGCTGGCCCCCACGTAGGGCGCCGATTTGTCCGGCACGCGATTCAGGATATCGTCCAGCAATCGCGAGGCGCGTGTCAGATCCGCAAGTGCGGCTTCGGTAACCTTGACCTCGTAGCGACTGGCGTAGGGTTCTTTCAGAAGCAGCGTAGGGATCAGCGTGGTCATATTGGCATTGCCGCAACGCTCTCCCAACCCGTTCAGCGTACCCTGGATCTGCCGCGCGCCCGCGTCTACGGCGGCCAGCGAATTGGCCACCGCGTTGCCGGTGTCGTCATGGGTGTGGATGCCCAACCTGTCGCCGGGAATGTCTGCTGCGATGACCTCACCGGTGATCCGGCCAACTTCGGCGGGCAGGCTGCCGCCATTGGTGTCGCAGAGCACAATCCACCGGGCGCCCGCGCGTTTCGCTGCCTTAAGGCAGTCGAGCGCATAGACAGAGTTTGCTTTGTAGCCGTCAAAAAAATGCTCGGCATCAAACAGCGCCTCGCGCCCCTGGCCGACGATATGGGCGATGGATTTCTCGATGTTCTCGAGGTTTTCGTCCAGCGTGATCCCTAGCGCCGCCGTGACGTGGAAATCATGGGTCTTGCCCACAAGGCAGACGGCGGGCGTGCCTGCATTGATGACACCGGCCAACACCTCGTCGTTTTAAGCCGAGCGTCCGGCGCGCTTGGTCATGCCAAAGGCCGTCATGGTGGCGCGGGTCTTGGGCGGGGCCGCAAAGAATTCGCTATCGGTGGGGTTTGCGCCGGGCCAACCGCCTTCGATGTAGTCGAGACCCAGCGCATCAAGGGTTTCGGCAATCCTGGTCTTCTCAGTGGTGGAAAACTGCACGCCCTGCGTCTGCTGGCCATCGCGGAGCGTGGTGTCGAAAAGGGTCAGGCGTTCGCGGGTCACCTCAACGCCTCCAATTTAGCGGGATCGAAGCCCGGTTTGGGAGACAGTTCCACGCCCGTCTTGCTCATCCGCACCTCAAGTCCGGCATCAGTCAAGAGCGCCTTCAACCGGTCCACCTCTGTGAAATCCTTCTCAGCCATCGCTCGTTCTCGCGCAGAGGTAAGCAGGGTCTCAAAGGAAGACAAATCCACATCGGGCCCGGTTGCCCATTCAGGAACAACGTCATCCATGAGACCGACCACTTGCAAAGCGGTCTTCAGTTTGGCGGCCTCGCCGCTCGCGGACAAACGATGGCATTCGGCGATCACACCGGCCGTGTTCAGGTCGTCGGACAAAGGCGTCAGAACTTCAATCGGCAGGTCCGATGCCATCGCCGACCCAACTTGTCCGTACCACTTCCTCAGCACCGCCTCCGCCTCTTCCGCCTTCCGCGCTGTCCAGTCCATGGGTTTGCGGTAGTGCGTCGAGAGAAACACAAAGCGGATCACCTCGCCCGGGATGCCCTGATCTAACAGGTCTCGGACGGTGAAGAAGTTGCCGAGACTTTTCGACATCTTCTTGCCTTCCACCTGCAGCATCTCGTTGTGTATCCAGACCCGTGCAAACTCGGCGTCGGGATTGGCGCAGCAGGACTGGGCGATCTCATTTTCATGGTGCGGAAAGGTCAGGTCGTTGCCACCGCCGTGAATGTCAAAACTGCGCCCGAGCAGTTTATCGGCCATGGCCGAGCATTCGATGTGCCAACCCGGGCGGCCAAAGCCCCACGGGCTGTCCCACCCCGGTTCAATCCCGCTTGAGGGTTTCCAGAGCACGAAATCCATTGGGTTGCGCTTGTAGGGTGCCACCTCAACGCGCGAACCAGCGATCATGTCCTCGACTGACCGGCCCGAAAGCCGCCCATAGTCTGAGTAGCTATCGACCGCAAAGAGCACGTGGCCCTCTGCGGCATAGGCGTTGCCTTTCTCGATCAGCGTTTCGATCATGGCAATCATCTGCGGAATGTACTCGGTGGCGCGCGGCGCATGGTTGGGCTCCAGCGCCCCCAACGCGCCCATGTCGGACAGGAACCAGCCGATCGTCTCGTCGGTGATCTCGCGAATGTCACGGCCGGTGTCGGCGGCACGTTTGTTGATCTTGTCGTCGACGTCGGTGAAGTTCCGCACGTAGGTAACGTGATCCGCCCCATAGACATGTCGCAGAAGCCGGTAGAGCACATCGAAGACAACCACGGGCCGGGCATTGCCAAGATGGGCCCGGTCATAAACGGTGGGTCCACAGACATACATGCGCACGTTGTCAGGATCGAGCGGCTCGAACCGCTCTTTCCGGCGGGTCTTGGTGTTGTGGAGCGTTATCTCACGCATGGCATGTCCTCACACGGGTCCCCAATGGGGCGCGAAAAGGCGGGCCACTCTGATGTTTCTGTCTGATCTACGAAGAAAAGAGGAACGGCCCGCCGACGATGTCAGCCGGTAATGCAGATGCAGATGCAAATCAAACCGTTCATGAGGCCCCTATACAGCGCTCGGGCGGGTCTTGCCAAGCCCCCAGCTGTCTTGGCAGTCTGAGGCCCATGACCCGTGAAGAACTGAACGCCTATTGTGCCTCTTTGCCCGGCGCAGAGTTGTCCGACCCCTGGGGCGGTGGCCATGACGCCTGGAAGGTGGGCGGCAAGATGTTCGCTTGCATCGGCATCCAGAACCTTGGCGTGTCGCTGAAGACACCCGATGTGGAAACCGCGGGCCTGCTTATCGAGATGGGACGTGCACAGCGCGCGCCTTACTTTCACAAATCCTGGGTGTTGGTGCCCTGGGGCTCTGTGCCGTCCGACGAACTGGAAGAGCGTCTTTTGAGCTCTTACACCATAGTCCGCTCTGGCCTGACCAAGAAACTGCAGGCCAGCCTTGGGCCCATTCCCGGTCAGGAATAGGACACCACCTCGATCTCGATGCCGTTTTCCTCGGTGAAATAAAACCGCCGCCCGGGTTCATAGTCGGCGTGCTTCTCGGGCAGGTAGCCCCGCGCCTTCACCCGCGCTTCCACCGAGTCCAGGTCTTCGACAACGACACCGATGTGATTGAGCCCGCCGCGTGTGGTGTAGCTGCTTTCCTCACCCGCTGAAACGTCTTTGGGTTCGTAGATTGCCAGGTAGGCCGTCTTGTTTCCCACATGGGCCGTGCGCCCGCGCCCGCCCAGAACCTCGCCTTCCCATCGCACTTTCCAGCCAAAAAGGTCTTCCAGCATGTCGGCAGTGGCCCCCGCATCGGCCACCGTGACGTTCACATGTTCCAAGGTTCCAGACATGGGAGTCTCCTTTCAATCATTTGGCGAATCATGAATACTTCCTGAAGTTAACTTGAGATCAAGGGATTTGGCATGACCCGCTTCGGACTGACCATCGGCGATGTGGCGGACCGCACTGGGCTCGCCGTCTCGGCCATCCGGTTCTATGAGACACACGCCATCGTCACGCCCGATCGCACGAGCACCGGCCACCGCCGCTATGAGGCGTCCGACATCCGGCGCCTGAGCTTTGCGATGATCGCGCAGGAGCTTGGGTTTTCCCTGTCAGAGATCGCCGCGCATCTGACCCGCCTGCCCGCGGGCCGCGCGCCCACCCAAGCCGACTGGGCGCGCATCGGGCGCGGATTTCGCAGCGATATCGACCGGCGCATCGCACGCCTTGAACGTCTGCGCGACACGCTCGATGGCTGCATAGGCTGTGGCTGCCTGTCGCTCAAAAACTGTGCGCTCTATAACCGCGGCGACCGTGCCCGTGGCAAGGGGCCGGGTCCGCGATACCTCATGGGCGATGATCCGGTGGATAAAGAATAAGCGTTTGACATTCCCGGCACGGCGGCATTCTGGTCGCGCCATGGAGCTTTCAAACCGCATCACCAGCATCAACGCCGGCGGGTCCGACGGCTGGGGTCTTTTCTACCGCGCGCGCCAGATGGCGGCCGCCGGAGAACAGGTCACCGAGTTGACCATCGGCGAACACGACGTTGGCACAGATCCCCGCATTCTGGCGGCCATGGACGCCTCGGCGAGGGGCGGTCATACGGGCTATGCCATGGTGCCCGGGGTCGACGCCCTGCGCGATGCGGTGGCTGCCCGGGTGACCGCGCGCACTGGTGTGCCCACGACACGCGACAATGTGTTGATCACGCCCGGTGGACAGGCCGGGCTTTCGGCGGCCCACACGGCGGTCTGCAATCGCCTGGACCGGGCGCTTTTTATCGACCCCTACTATGCCACTTATCCTGGCACGATCCGCGCCGTCGGCGCAGAACCTGTGGCCGTCGTCGCGCGCTCCGAAGACGGGTTTCAACCACGGGCGGCCGATATTGCGGAACACGCGAGCGGGGCGCGCTCGCTTCTCATCAATACACCCAACAACCCCACAGGCGGCGTCTATACCGAAGACACAATGACGGGCATCGCCAGGGTCTGCCGAGACCACAACCTTTGGCTCATCTCCGACGAAGTCTACGACACGCAGGTCTGGCACGGGCAGCACATCAGCCCGCGCGCCCTGCCCGGCATGGCCGACCGCACGCTCGTCATTGGGTCCATGTCGAAAAGCCACGCCATGACCGGAAGCCGCATCGGCTGGATTGTCGGACCGGAACCGGCAATATCAGCGCTGATCGACCTCGCGGTGACCACCACCTACGGCGTGCCGGGCTACATTCAGGACGCAGCGCTCTTTGCCCTGGACGCAGGCCCCGAGCTTGAGGCCGAGGTCGCCGCGCCGTTCCAGCGGCGCCGCGCGCTGGCGCTCGATATTCTCGCGGGCCAGAACGTCGTCCGCTACGTGCCGCCCGAAGGCGCGATGTATCTTATGCTCGACATACGGGCGACGGGTCTTTCGGGCGAGGCGTTTGCGGACCGTCTGTTGACCGAGACGGGCATCGCCGTCATGCCCGGCGAAAGCTTCGGCCGGGCCGCCGCCGGACATCTGCGTGTGGCCATGACGGTGGATGATGCAGCCTTTGCCGGGGCGCTGACGCGTCTCGTGGCTTTCGCCGCCGCGCTCGCGCCGGTCAGCGAATCCGCGTGATTTCGGTGCCGTAAAGGCAGCGCGGGAAGAACGGGTAGCCATCGGTGGCAAAATAGATGTACTGACCGTTCACGGTGGCCCCGTTGCACTGGTCAAGGTTACCGTACCCGAGGATATATTCCCAATCGCCGTTATAGGTCCCGTCATGGGCACCCCCCGGTGCGCTGTCGCGCTGGCCTGATTTCAGACGGTAGCTGGGCCGGGCCTGGTCACCCAGGTAGTGAATCTCAAAACCGTCCGCCGCCCAGCCGACAAAGGTGCTGCCCTCCAGATCGGTCAGAGCATTGGGCACTCCGTGGTAATGGTACGCGCCCCGCGGTCCCACATGCCCGTTCTGGGCGTCGAGCCCAAGCGTCTCCGAGGCGCCCATGCCGTCGAGGTTCCAGCCCGACGAGGGGTCGCGCGAATGTCCGCGCGGGCTTGACGCATCGTAGTAATCCGCCGTTCCGGGCCGGATCAGAACGCCGTTTTTGGCAATGCCCGTGACTTTCACCGGCTGCTCGCGGTCGCCCTTTACGGGACTGGCGGCGAGGCAGGCCTCGATCTGCTGAACCGTGATTCCGTGAGGGTTCATGGGGTTCGGGAAAGTACCGGTTTCGTGGTCCGGCAGACCGTTCGACGTGATGCAACGCAAACCGGCCGTATCGGTCACGGCGATCTTGCTGGCGGCGGCGAATGCGGTGACCGCGAGGGCGGTCAGGGTGGCGGCAAGTACGTAGGGTGCGATGCGTCGCATAGGGCCTCTCTGTCGCTGGTGTCAGGCGGTTAAACGCGTGCATTCGCGGTTTCCGTCGTTTCTTTCTGCGAAATTCTGCGCCAGGACCGCGTCGCAAACAGAACAGACAGTCGGGAAAGCGACTGCCCACATTTGCCCATGGTGATGTCGAGGACATCGATGACTTGGAAAGCTGTGCTGGTGGCGCGGACTATCGGCGCGAGCCGTGGACGGGCGGCCCGCGGGCGACCGGATAGGGCCTGACTCCGCCCCACTTCTGCAGCCATTTTTTCGCGAGACCACCAGATGACTCACACCGATACCCAGACCCGCCGCCGCGCCGGCGGCCGCGCTGCCCGACGCGCCATGCGCGCGGCCCCCCTTGCCGAAGACATCCGCCCTGTGCGCCCTGGCCTCAGTGGCGGAACCTACGCGCCGCTGAGCACGCCAGAGATCGAACGCATCCATCGCGCAGCCTTGAAGGTGCTTGCCGAAATCGGGCTGGCCGATGCGCCCGAAAGCGGCGTCAATGCCATGACCGGCGTCGGTGCGACCCTTGGCGACGACGGGCGGCTGCGCTTCCCGGCGGCGCTGGTGGAAGACAGCCTAGCGAGGGCGGCCAAGTCCGTCACGCTGTCCTCCCGCGACGGACAGCACGATCTGGAACTTTACGGGCGCCGCGTCCACTACGGCACCGCAGGAGCGGCGGTGCATCTGGTGGATGTGGAATCCGGCACATACCGCGACAGCGAGTTGTCCGACCTTTTTGATGCCGCGCGCATCGTCGACCGGCTGGACAACATCCATTTCCTGCAACGCCCCATGGTGGCGCGGGATGTGTCTGACAATTCGGAACTCGACCTCAACACGATCTACGCCTGCTGCGCAGGCACAACAAAACACGTAGGTACCAGTTTCGTCGAACCCGACACCGTTCCGGGCTGTCTGGAGCTTTTGCACATGATCGCCGGCGGCGAAGATGCTTGGCGCGCGCGGCCTTTCGTGTCGAACTCAAACTGTTTCGTGGTGCCGCCCCTCAAATTCGCCACCGAAAGCTGCGGCGTGATGGAGCACTGCATCCGCGGCGGCATGCCGGTTCTGTTGCTTTCCGCCGGGCAAGCCGGGGCCACGGCCCCCGCCCCCATCGCCGGCGCCATCGTGCAGGCGGTGGCCGAATGCCTGGCTGGGGTGGTCTATGTCAATGCCATCAGCCCCGGGCACCCGGCGATCTTCGGCACCTGGCCATTCGTTAGCGACCTGCGCACCGGAGCCATGTCGGGCGGTTCCGGCGAACAGGCACTGCTGACCGCGGGCTGCGCTCAGATGCACGCCTTCTACGGCCTGCCGGGGGGCGCCGCCGCGGGCATGGCGGATGCGAAACTGCCGGATATGCAGGCCGGGTGGGAACAGGGCATGTCGAATGTTCTGGCGGGCGCCGCTGGGCTCAACATGGTCTACGAAGCCGCGGGCATGCATGCCTCACTCCTGGGATTCTGCCTCGAATCGCTGATCCTCGGGGACGACATGCTGGGACAGGCGCAGCGTTGTGTGCGGGGCATCGAGGTAAGCGACGACACCCTCAGCATCGAGACCATGCGCAATGTCTGCCTTGACGGGCCCGGACACTACCTTGGTCACGACCAGACGCTGGCGCGGATGCAGACCGATTATATCTACCCAAGCCTTGCCGACCGGACGAGCCCCAAGGAATGGGCTGAAAACGACCGACCCGACCTGATAAAGGGCGCCACGGCGCGGAAAAACGATATCCTCGCCGACCGGACAAGGGCGGGCTTCGATCCGCAGACCGACAAGGCAATCCGCGCGCGCTTTCCAATCCGCCTGCCGCCGGTCTAGATTGCGGCCTTCTCTTCGAGGCGCAACCAGTCGTCTTCGGCCTGCGCCAGCTTCTTCTGGCGTTCCCCTAGCGCATCGGTGGCTTTTTGGAATTTCACCGGGTTCTGGCTGTAAAGATTGGGATCGCTCAGAAGCTCCGACAGCTTGGCTATCTCAGCCTCAAGCCGGGCGATCTCGCCCGGCAACTCTTCAAGCCGATGCTTTTCGGTAAATGTAAGTCGATTGTCGGACACTTTTTCAGCCGCCGCTGGCGGTGTGGTCCGTTTCGAAACGGCCTTTACGTCAGCGGGCCGGTCGCGTTCGGGCCGCTGGCGGCGATAGTCGCTCCATCCGCCGGGATAGAGCGTGGCCTTGCCATCGCCTTCCAGCGCCAGCGTCGCGGTCGCCACGCGATCAAGAAAATCCCGGTCATGACTGACCAAGAGAACGGTACCATCGAAGTCGGCAAGGAGTTCTTGCAACAGATCCAGCGTTTCCACGTCCAGATCGTTCGTGGGTTCGTCAAGCACCAGAAGATTTGCGGGTTTTGCCAAGCGTTTGGCCAAAAGCAACCGTGCACGTTCGCCGCCCGACAGCGCTCGTACCGGCGCCCGTGCCTGGGCTTCGTCAAAGAGAAAATCCTTGAGGTATCCCACCACATGGCGGGGCGTACCGCGGACCATGATCTGATCGGACCGACCCCCGACGCCAAGTTCGGGGTCGCTGGCAAGTGTGTCCCAAAGACTGGCGTCAGGGTCGAGCGTTTCGCGCTGCTGATCGAAGACCGCAAGCTCTAGGCCCGTTCCTCGGCGAACGGTCCCGGTGTCGGACGCTTCCTTTCCGATAAGCACATTGATGAGCGTCGTCTTGCCCGCCCCGTTGGGCCCCACAAGCGCGATCCGGTCCCCGCGCACCACCTTTAGCGACAGATCAGAGAAGATCTCATTCTCACCATAAGCCTTTGAAATACCCTTCGCTTCGATGACGAGCCGCCCCGATTTCTGGCCGCTGTCGAGCGCCAGATCAGCCGTGCCCTGCCGGCGGACCAT
>JBCDED010000080.1:0-17372 GCA_039179985.1 Pseudomonadota bacterium | reverse complement strand
GGCCGAGCGCGCTGCCGAACGCGCGGCGTCACAAGCGCGCGAAGCGGTGGAGGCCGAGCGCGCTGCCGAACGCGCGGCGTCACAAGCGCGCGAAGACCGCGCCGCAGAAGCGGCGCGGGCCGAGGCCGCCGAAGCCGCTGTAGGCGCCGCCGCCGAGCGGGTGCGCGAAGAACAGGACTGTGCGCCGGAGAACTTGCTGGAGCGCCTTAGTGTTGATCCCGATCGGATGCCCTCGGCGGATTCGCTGGAAACCGACGTGGGTCGGCTCAGGCGTCAGCGCGACGCGCTTGGCGCGGTAAACCTGCGGGCAGAGGAGGACGCCAGGGAGGTCCAGACCGAACACGACACGCTGGTCCAGGAAAAGGCGGATCTTGAGGCGGCGATTTCGAAGCTTCGGTCCGGCATTGCCAGCCTCAACAAAGAAGGGCGCGAGCGTCTTCTGACGGCGTTCGAGCAGGTGAACATAAACTTCGGGATGCTCTTCACCCATCTTTTCGGCGGGGGTGAGGCCAAGCTGTTGCTGGTGGAATCCGATGATCCACTGGAAGCGGGCTTAGAAATCATGTGCCAGCCGCCGGGCAAGAAACTGTCGACGCTGAGCCTTCTTTCGGGGGGCGAACAGACGCTGACGGCAATGGCGTTGATTTTCGCGGTTTTCCTTGCCAACCCGGCGCCCATCTGTGTGCTAGATGAGGTGGATGCGCCCCTCGACGACGCCAACGTGAACCGGTTCTGTGACCTTCTCGACGAAATGACCCGGCAGACCGATACGCGGTTCCTGATCATCACGCACCACGCGGTCACCATGGCGCGCATGGACCGGCTTTTTGGCGTGACCATGGGCGAACAGGGGGTCAGTCAGCTTGTCTCGGTCGATCTCAAGAAGGCCGAGGCGATGGTCGCCTGACGGCCGGCTTCAGAGCTGGTTCAGAAGCGCTCGCGTCGGCCAGGCGTCTACGGGCATTCCAAGGCGGGCCTGCTCCGCGCGGACTGCGGCCCGTGTCCGCGCCCCTAGAATGCCATCGACCTTGCCCACGTCATGGCCCCGCGCCTGAAGCTTGCGTTGCAGCGCAATCATCTCTTCCCCGCTCAGGCCCGGTGTCGGCTTGCCGGGATCAAAGACCGGCGAGCCTTCCAGCCGTGTGGCGAAATAGGCGGCGGTGGTGACGTAGGTGAAGCTTTGGTTCCACTCGAAGAACACATCGAAGTTGGGATAGGCGATAAAGGCCGGACCACCCTGACCCATGGGCAGCAGGATGGCCGCGGGCAGGTTGGCGGGGCCGAGCGTGCCCTGGCGTGCACGGATACCCTGGCTGGCCCAGTCGCTGACCGGCTTGCGCGTCTGCAGACCGCTCAGGGACACGTCGAAGCCCTGGGGTACGACGATTTCCTGCAGCCATGGCTCATTCGGTCGCCAGCCCAGACCGCGCAGCATGGCGCCGCCGCTGATCAGCGCATCGGGGACCGAGGTTTTCAGCTCCACCCGTCCGTTGCCGTCGCCATCTTGTCCGTAGTGGATGATGTCTTCAGGCAGCATCTGCACCATGCCGATCTCGCCAGCCCAGGCCCCGGTCGTGCGGGCCGGGTCGAATGCGCCGCGCGCGGTGAGTTCAATGGCGGCAAAGACCTGCGGGCGGAAAAGCTCGGGCCGCCGGCAGTCGTGACTCAGCGTCAAAAGCGAGTTACGCGTGTTGAAGTCCCCCTGGAAGCCGCCGTAGTCGGTTTCCAGCGCCCAAAAGGCCAGCAGAACTCCGCGCGAGACGCCGTATTGCGCTTCGATGCTGTCGAAGATTGACCGGTACCGCTCGGCATTGCGGCGCCCGTTGTCGATGCGGTTCTGGCTAATGACGGTGCGGGCGAAGTCGGTGAAGCTTTTCTGAAAGATGCCCTGCGCCCGGTCCGCGCGCAGTGTCTTCGGGTCCTGCGCGGCGCCCGCGAAGAATGTCGAAATCGCCTGGTCGGGCAGACCGCGTGCGCGCGCTTCGTCCTTCATCCCGGTGAGGAAGGTGTTGAAATCGCCGCCGCAAGGAACAGCGGACAGAGCGGCGGTGGCGGTCAGGGTAAGGCCAAGGCCAAGACACAGCGGTTTTAGCATGGGGGCTCCTGCGAAGGGGTCAGGGGATTGGCTGTTCTATAGTCTAGAAAATAACCGCCAAAAGGGCGGCAGTGAGGGGGAAAATCGCCCAAGCCTGCCAGAGCTTGCGAACCGTTGCATCAATGTCGTCGGGTCCGGCATCCCGGCGACCTTCGCTGTAGACGAATGGAAAATCCCGCATCTCGCCGTGGTAGCTGCGCGGCCCGGAAAGCGCGGCACCCAGAGCGCGGGCCATGGCCGCTTCGGGCCAGCCCGCATTGGGCGACCGGTGGAGCCTTGCATCCGCCGCGATCGCCGGCCACCAAGCGAGAGTACCGGAAAGCGCGGCGATCAGACCGGCGGTCAGGCGCGCGGGCACCCAGTTCAGGACATCGTCAAGGCGCGCGGCGGCCCAGCCGAAGGCCGCGTGCTGCGGTGTCCTGTAGCCGATCATGCTGTCGGCGGTGTTCACAGCCTTATAGATCAGGATGCCGGGCAGCCCGAGCAGGGCATACCAGAAGATTGGCGCCACGACACCGTCGGAGAAATTCTCGGCAGCGCTTTCGATGGCGGCGCGGGCAACGGCGGTTTGATCCATGTGGGCGGTGTCCCTGCCGACAATCATCGCTACCTGCTGGCGGCCATCGGCAAGAGATTTCCGTAACCCCTGTGCCACGCCGCGGACGTGATCGATCAGGCTTTTCTGGGCGACGAGAACAGCCACCGCCAGGCATTCGAGGACACCGGCGTCCGGCAAGGCATGGATGATCCAGCCGATGATGCCGGACGCGCAAACCAGACCCAGGACCGCCAGCGCACCTTTCAACCGGCGCGCGCCGCCGGTGTTCAGGCTGCGGTCGAGCGTGCTGACCACCCGGCCCAGAAGGACCGCGGGATGCGGTGCCCGCGACCAGAGCGCTTCGGGTTCACCGAAGATCGCATCGAGGATCAACGCCAACGCGAGAATGGCCGCCGGCGTCACAGCGCGCCTTCCAATCGCTGCCAGTCGTCTTCGGTATCCGGCAGTCCCAGCCGGATCCAGCTGGCCGAGTAGGGGAAAACGCGGGTCAGGATGTGGTGGTGGCAGAGCCGGTTGTGCAGATCCTGCGCGTTGTCCACGTCGTAGAGCCGAAAAAGCGGCGTTCCACCGGTCGGCACCGCCCCGTGGCGGGTCATCAGTTCGTCGAGCCGCGCGGCGTCTCGGGCAAGGCGGGTCCGTGTCCGGTCTGACCAGGTGCGGTCACTCAGGGCGCGGGTGCCTATCTCCAATGCCGGTCCCGAGACCGGCCAGGGGCCCAGATCTTCGCGCAGGGCGCCGATCAGGTCGGGGTCGCCCGCAACGAACCCCAGCCGTAACCCGGCGAGCCCCCAGAACTTTCCGAAACTCTTTAGGATCAGCACGCCGGGCCAGCGGGCCAGATGCGCCAGGCTGCGGTCCGGGGTAACGTCACAGAAGCTTTCGTCGATGACCTTCAGCCGTGGGCCTTCCAGCGCCTCGGCCGTCCAGTATCTGCCATCGGGGTTGTTGGGATGCACGAGGACGATAGCCTGCGCCGGGCCGGTTTCACTGACGTGCCAGCCAGCGTTGCGAAAGGCGGCGGCATGTTCGTTGTATGTCGGCCCAGGGATCTGCACCGGCCCGGGGGGCAAGAGCCTTGGGATCCGGGCAATGGCGCTGGAGGCACCCGGCACGGCGAGGATGCCCGCCTCTCCCGGAATGTCCCAACAGGCGCGGGCGGCGCTGATCAGATCAGAGGAAGCGCGGGTATCGGGCAGGGTCGTCCAGGCCGCGTCGGGCAGCGGTCCGACCGGATAGGCGCGCGGATTGATGCCGGTGGAGAGATCAAGCCAGTCCGCGCGATCACCGCCAAAGCGTCGCGCGGCTGCATCAATGCCGCCCCCATGGTCTCTGCCTGTGTCGGTCACGTGAGGTCTTCCGTCCAACGTTAACTTTTTGCCGCCCGCGCAGGGCATATCCGCATTCGCCCGCCCGTGGCACGTACTGCCATGAGAAACCCGCTATATGATTGAAGAAAAATGAAAAAGTTCGAACTCTTCAATTCGATGCATATTCCCCAAATTTTCCATCCGAAGGCCACGTTAGGACAATGTTAACGACTCGGCTCTAGAAATTAACGTATCTTGAGGGGATGGTGTGCCGACCATGTCTGCGTGCCGGAGCGAAATGCGCGTATTAATCGTAGAAGCGAATCCTAACCTGGGCGAGGTGTGGAAGAACCACATCGCCCGCCGCGGCTGCCAAGTGGAGCTTGCGTCCAGTCAGGCGCATGCGATCGAGTTTCTGCGCGTCACCGATGTCAGCGTGATTATCCTCGACCTGGTGCTTCCGGAAGGCAGCGCCTTTGCCGTGGCCGACTTTGCGTCTTACCGCCAACCCGATGCCCGGGTCATCTTCGTGACCAACACGTCCTTTTTCTCGGACGGCTCAATCTTCCGCCACATCCCAAACGCCTGCGCTTTTATGCAAAGCGACGCGCCGCCCGATGATCTGATGGCGCTGGTGGAGCACTATGGCATCAGGCCCGGCGCCGTGGACACCCAGTAGGCTCAGGCAGCCGCTTTCGTCTGGCGATCGTGGGGGGCCATCCAGTCGATCTGAGGATTGATGGGCAGGATGCGGTGCAGGTTAATCGAGTCGTGGCTGTAGTGGTAGTGCCGCACGATGTGATCAAAGTTGGTGGTCTCGGCGATGCCCGGCGTCTGATAAAGTTCGCGAGTGTAGCCCCAGAGATTAGGGTAATCGATGATCCGCTTTCTGTTGCACTTGAAGTGCAGGTGGTAGACCAGATCGAACCGCAGAAGCGTAGGCAGGAGCCGCCAGTCAGCTTCGGTCAGGCGATCGCCCATGAGATAGCGCCGTTTTGACAGGCGCTCTTCCAGCCAGTCGAGTGTGTCAAAAAGCTCGATGACAGCTTCGTCATAGGCCTCCTGCGAGGTCGCAAAGCCTGACCGGTAAACGCCGTTATTGAGCGTATTGTAAATGCGGGCGTTCACCGCTTCGACGTCGTCCCGCAGGTCTACGGGCCAGAAATCCAGCGTGTTGCCGGTCAGCTCGTCGAATGCGCTGTTGAACATGCGGATGATCTCGGAGCTTTCGTTCGACACGATGGTGCCGGTTTTTTTGTCCCAAAGGATCGGCACAGTCACCCGGCCCGTCATCGCCGGGTTAGCGCGCAGATAGACATCGCGCAGGTATCTGGCCCCAAAAAGGTCATCGCCCGTGGCACCGGGGTAGTCGCCCAACAGCGTCCAGCCGTCCGACAGCATGTCCGGATCGACAACCGAGACCGTAATGTGCGGCTCAAGGTTTTTCAGCGCGCGAAAGATCAGCGCCCGGTGCGCCCAGGGACAGGCATAAGAGACATAGAGATGATAGCGGTCGCTCTCGGGCAGAAAGCCGCCATCGCCGCTTGGGCCCGGCGCACCGTCTGGGGTGATCCAGTTGCGGAACTTCGCCTCAGTACGCACGAATTTACCGCCGCTCGATTTCGTGTCGTACCACGTGTCCTGCCAGACGCCGTCAACCAGAAGTCCCATGTATCTCTCCTTTGACCTTGCCTCACGACCTAGCCTGTCGGCTTTTGCACTGTAATGCGGCTCTGCGCAGAGATCCTGCTCGGATTCGCACAGTTACGGGTGCTCACGGCGCTTTGTTCTGATATTCCACAACAATTTCGATGGTTACTTGACGACCGAAAGCGGTGTATCACCTTTTTTGATGGCTAAAGATTCGGGGGTAGCCATGTCAGAATATCTGCCACAAGAGGTCAGGGACGGCCTCAGGGAAGCCCACATTCGCACGCTCAGCCGGAAATCGCGTCTTCGGATTCGCACCGGCGAGGCCGAAGTGCCCGTTCTGAAAGTGTGGGATACGGGCTTTGCGCTGGAAGCAGGCGCTGCGCCGAACTTGCGCGGATTGGTGGACCTTTACGATGGTTCGCGCCATCTGTCGCAGTGTCTGATCATCGCGTCCTCGGAAGAGGACGGCATGATGAACTACGAGTTCAAGCGAAATACGGCGGCCTCTACCTCGGCGCCCGCGGACTATGCGCGCGCGCCCGACGCCCCAGTGGCGCTGATCGGATCGTCCGGCGAGTGACTACTGCAAATCGCCGAAAGCGGATTGCAGGCGTCTGAGCGCTTCTTCGATCCGGGACCGCTGGGTGCCGATGTTGAATCGCATGTAGGTTTCGCCACCCTTCCCGAACGAGCGACCGTGGTTTGCGGCGATATCGGCGGTCTTTTCCAGCCGCTCGATGACTTCGCGTTCTTCCATGCCGGTTCCCGAAAAATCGACCCAGGCGAGGTATGTGGCCTGCATCGGCATTGATTTCAGGCCAGGGATGGCTTGGATGCCCGCGTCAAAGACCTGTCGGTTTTCATCAAGATAACGCATCTGCGCATCGGCCCAGTTGGCGCCACGCGGTGAATAGGCTGCGGTGGCCGCATGGATCCCTGCCATGGTCGTCGAGAGGCCCAGGGCAGAAAGGCGTTTGGAAAAGGCGCGGCGGATCTCCGGGTTAGGGATGATTGCATTGCCTGTGTGATGCCCCGCGAGGTTGAAGGTTTTCGAGGTTGCGCTGAGCGTGATCAGCCGGTCCGCGACATTCTCAAGCAGTCCGAAGGCGGTGTGCTTTTCGCCGGGAAAAACAAGATCCTGGTGGATTTCGTCGGCGATGATCATCAGGTCATGGCGGCGCGCGAAATCTGCGAGTTCTTCCAGTTCCTGCCGCGTCCAGACACGCCCGCCCGGGTTATGGGGCGAGCAGAGCAGGATCATCTTTTCCTTGCCGGTAAGTTGCTTTTCGTAGGCGTCGAAATCCATCACATAGATATCGCCGTCGCGCGCCAGCGGCAGTTCCACCAGCTGGCGGCCCGAGGCGTTCACCATGCGCGCGAAGGCATGGTAGACGGGCGTGAAGGTAATGATGCCGTCGTCTGGCCCGGTGAAGACATCCAGCGCAATCCCGATTGCGTTGACGAGGCCAAAGGTGGTCAGGATCCAGTCTTCCTCGATCTCCCAGTCGTGGCGTTCGGCCATCCACCACTTGATCGCAGCCTTATAGGGGCCGTAGTCGCCCATGTAGCCGTAGATGCCGTGATCGACCATCCGCTGCAGCGCTTCCTGCACGACGTCCGGCGCGCGGAAATCCGTGTCTGCAACCCACATCGGCAGGGAACTGTCGGCGGAGACGCCAAAGAGCCTCGGGGCGCCGTCCCACTTCTGGCAGAGCGTGTTGCGCCGGTCGGTTGGGGTATCGAAATCGGGGGTGTCGGTCAGATTCACTTGCATGGAACATGCACCTAGGCCGCTTGCCTGGTGGCTGCAACCCGCATTGCACCCGCCCGGGGCTTGGCATAAATCTGCGCCATGGCACTTAAACAGATCATCTTGCACCCTGATCCGCGCCTGAAAAAGACAGCCGCGCCCGTCAAAGAGATCGACGACGGTCTGCGCCGGCTGGCCGACGACATGCTGGAGACGATGTATGACGCGCCCGGCATCGGGCTGGCTGCGCCGCAAGTGGGCGCGCTCGACCGGATGTTGGTCATGGACTGCGTGAAAGAGGAAGACGCCCCACCCCGGCCCATGGTTCTGATCAATCCTGAAGTTACCTGGGCGTCGGAGGATCTGTCGACCTATGAGGAAGGCTGCCTGTCGATCCCCGAGCAATACGCCGATGTGGACCGGCCCGCCGAAGTCGAAGTACGGTGGTTGGGTCTCGATGGCGAGATGCACCGCGAGAGGTTCGACGGCCTTTGGGCGACCTGCGTGCAGCATGAGATTGACCACCTGAACGGCAAGCTTTTCATCGATTACCTCGGGCCGCTCAAACGACAGATCATCACGCGCAAGATGCTGAAACTCAAGCGCGAGCGCGCGCGGACGGATTAGGCCATGGCGCTGGACATCGTCACGTATCCCGATTCTGTCCTGCGCGCAGAGGCGGCACCGGTTGCGGATGTGGCCGACGAAATCAGGACGCTGGCCGCGGGCATGGCCGAAGCGATGTATGCGGCCAAAGGCCGGGGTCTTGCCGCGCCGCAGGTGGGTCGTTCGCTGCGGCTGTTCGTCATGGATTGCGACTGGAAAGACGGCGCTGACCGGGCCGTGCGGACGTTCATAAATCCCGAGATCGTTGAGCTGATCGGCCCCAAACTGACGGGCGCTGAGGCCTGCCTGTCGATCCCCGGGGTCACCGGGTCGGTGCCGCGCGCTGCGGAGGTCGTTCTGGCTTGGACGAACCTTGAAGGCGAGCGCCGGGAAGGACGCTTCGACGGCTTCGAAGCCGTGTGCATACAGCACGAATATGACCATCTGGACGGTATCCTCTGGTTCGACCGGATCGACGCCGAAGAGCGCGCGCGGTTATCGGACGACCTGCGCGCCATCGGAGCGCTGGAATGATCCGCCCCTTTGTGCCCTGGCCCGATCCGCGGCTGCAGAGTGTGGCAGAGCCCATTGACGGGATCACCGACGAGGTACGTGCGATCTGGGACGACATGGTCGACACGATGGAGGCCATGCCCGGCTTTGGTCTTGCCGCGCCGCAGATCGGGGTCATGCTGCGCCTTGCAGTGGTGGATTGCTCGACCGAGCGCGGGAAGGCGATCCGGCTGGCCAATCCTGAGATTCTGGAGGCAAGCGAGATCCTGCGCGGCTATGACGAAGGCAGCCCCAACTTGCCCGGCGTCTCCGCCAGACTAGAGCGCCCGGCGCGGGTAAGTGTGCGTTTTCTGAGTGACATGGGTGTCATCGAGCGCCGCGACTTCGAAGATCTCTGGGCCACCAGCGTCCAGCACCAGATCGACCACTTGAACGGGCGAATGTACTTCGACAACCTCAGCCGCACCAAGCGCGCGATGCTTCTGAAAAAAGCGCAGAAACGGAGACGGGCGTGAAGGTTGTCTTTATGGGAACGCCGGATTTTTCGGTGCCCGCTCTGGCTGCGCTTCACCGGGCCGGGCACGAGATTGTCTGCGTCTACACTCAACCGCCGCGTCCCGCCGGGCGCGGCAAGAACGACCGCCCGACCCCTGTTCACGCACGGGCCGAGACCCTTGGCATCCCGGTCCGGCATCCCGCCAGCCTAAAGTCGCCCGAGGCGCAAGCGGACTTCGCCGCGCTTGGCGCCGATGTCGGTGTGGTCGTGGCCTACGGGCTGATCTTGCCGCAAGCTGTGCTTGAGGCGCCGGCGAAGGGGTGCCTGAATATCCACGCCTCGCTCCTGCCGCGCTGGCGTGGCGCCGCGCCCATCCACAGGGCCATCATGGCGGGCGACGCGGAAACCGGCATTGCGATCATGCAAATGGAGGCGGGGCTTGATACGGGTCCGGTGCTTCTAAGCGAGACGACTGGCATCGGTGCGGAAGAAACCACGGGCGAACTTCACGACCGTCTGGCTCCCTTTGGCGCCCGGTTGATCGTCAAGACCCTGGAGCGGATCGAGGAGCTAACGCCACATCCGCAGCCCGACGAGGGTGTGACCTACGCAAAGAAGATCGACAAGGCCGAGGCGCGCATCGACTGGGCAACGCCGGCGGTCGAGGTCGACAGGCTGATCCGGGGGCTGTCGCCCTTTCCCGGGGCTTGGTGCCAGATAGCGGGGGAGCGGGTAAAGCTACTGGGGTCGCGGCTGGCAGAAGGCAGCAGCGCGCCCGGCGCGGTCCTGGAGGGTTTCCGGATCGCCTGCGAAGTGGGCGCCGTCGAAATTACCCGCGCTCAACGGCAAGGAAAAAAATCGATGTGCGCAGAAGACATCTTGCGCGGCCTGACCCTGCCGGATGTGATTGACTGACCGCCACTCCCTTAGGACAGGGCGCTCTATTCCTATATGGAGGAAGACCAGGAAGCAGTTTCGGAGGGTCGTTCATGCCAATCCTGATGATTGCCGTCATCGGCGGGGCGATCGGGCTTTATGTGTTCCTGAACTACCCCGTCACGCAAAAGCACATCGCCTACACTGCCATCGCCCTGATTGGCGCGGGCCTTGGATTTTACATCCTGCGCGGATTGTTCGTGCTGGGTCCGGTTACGGCAATTCTTGGCGCCGCGGGCGGCGCGGTCCTGCTACTGTGGGCATTCACCTATTTCGGGCGGAAAGACTAGCCTGGCTTGAAGGGCGCCATGCCCTGCCTGGCAAGCTCATCCGCGCGTTCGTTCTCCGGGTGTCCGGCGTGGCCCTTGACCCATTCCCAAGTCACGCGATGCCGCCCGTTGGCCTCGTCCAGGCGCCGCCAGAGGTCTTCGTTTTTGACGGGCTTTTTTGTCGAAGTCTTCCAGCCGCGACGTTTCCAACCTGCGATCCATTCGGTGATGCCGCCTTTCACATAGGCGCTGTCGGTGACGATGGTGATATCTGTGGGCCGTTCTAGCGCCTCAAGTGCGCTGATCGCTGCCATCAGTTCCATGCGGTTGTTGGTGGTGTCTGGCGCGCCGCCGCTCAGTTCACGCTCTTTCAGCACTGCGTCGCCGTCCCGAGCGATCAGCAGCGCGCCCCACCCACCCGGACCCGGATTGCCGGAACAGGCGCCGTCGGTGTAGGCGAATAACTCAGGCATGGGCCAGCATGATGACGAAGGGGTCTTCGGTGCCCGCCATTCCACGGGACACGCCTTCGCGCTGCGCGGCGATGCGGAAGCCTGCACCGGTCAGAAGTCCTTCAAGTTCCGCCACTGTGTAGAAGGTGTAAAGCCGTTCCAGCTGGTCACGCGCTTTTCCGGTCCCGGTCTTGAGGCCGATGTGGAAGACGCCGCCGGGCTTCAGGGCGCGGTGGATCGCGGCGATGTGTCCAGCCATCTCCTCGCGGGGCGCGTGGAGCAGGCTGAAGTTGGCCCATATCCCATCGTAGAAACCGTCGGCATCGAGGTCGCTGAACCTGGCGCAGCGCGCCTCGACGCCGAAGGTCTCGCGCGCGACGGCGACCATTTCCTCGGATGCGTCCCATCCCTCAGCGGTGAGCCCAGCGGCGTTCATCATCGCTGCCGAGTTGCCGGGACCGCAGCCAAGGTCCAGCACGTGGGCACCGGCCGGCAACATGTCGATGAAGGCGGCCAGCGCTGCGTTGGGTTCGTTCTTTGCGAACCGGGCGCGGTACTGGTCGGCATTCTCGTTGTAGAATTTGATCGTGCTGTCGTCTGCGGTCATCAGAACACCGTGGCAAGAAGGCAAAGAACGACGATGCCGGTCAGAAGCACGCGCAGGTGCATCCACCAGCCCGGAGCGAGCCCGTGGTGCCAGAAAAGCCAGTCGAGCCCGAGAAGGCCAATAAAGCCCGCCGCCAGGTTGATGGCCGTTGAGGTTGGGCCGCCGCCGGTGAAAAAGAACGCCCAGAGGGCCGGGATGACCGACAGACCGTAGCAGACGGCGGCCCTGCGGCCTTCGGTCTTGGTGGCGAAGCCCCAAAGCACCCCTGACATGAACGACAGGATCACAGAGCCGTAGAAAAGCTGGACGTAGGGGCCGACGAACCGGGGCCCAAGCGTGCTGGTGCCCCACAGCGCCAGGGGAGGTACGTAGACCGTGAGCGTGCCCCAGACGAAAGGGATCAGACCCGCGAGCCCGAGGATCAGTGCGCTGCGCGGGATCGCGCTCATGCGGGGGTGCGTAAGACGCGGGGTACTTTGAACTCCACGTTCTCCTGTGCGGTCTCGACGACCTCGACCGTAACGGCATAGTGGGCGCGGAAAGCGTCAATGACCTCTTCGATCAGCACCTCAGGGGCCGAGGCACCCGCCGTGATCCCGAGCGTGCGGATGCCCTCGAGCGCCCTCCAGTCGATGTCATCGGCGCGCTGGACCAGTTGCGCATAGGCGCAGCCGGCCCTGGCGCCGACTTCCACAAGGCGTTTGGAGTTAGAAGAATTGGGCGCGCCGATCACCAGGATCGCATCCGCGCGCGGCGCCACGGCCTTGACGGCTTCTTGCCGGTTCGTGGTGGCGTAGCAGATGTCTTCCTTGTGCGGGCCCACGATTTCGGGAAAACGCTCTTTGAGCGCGGCCACGATCCCTGCGGTGTCGTCCACTGACAGCGTCGTCTGCGTGATGTAGGCCAGCTTTCCGGGATCGCGCACGTCGAGACCGGTGACGTCTTCGGTGGTCTCGACAAGCAGCACCTCGCCCTCCGGCAACTGGCCCATGGTGCCGACGGTTTCCGGATGACCCGCGTGGCCAATCATGACCATCTGCAGTCCGCGGTCGAAGTGGCGCTGCGCTTCTATGTGGACCTTGCTGACCAGGGGGCAGGTCGCATCCACGAACAGCATCTCGCGCCGCTCAGCCTCTGCAGGGACGGATTTAGGCACACCGTGTGCCGAGAAAATGACCGGCCGGTCCGTCGGGCATTCGTGGAGTTCTTCGACAAAGACCGCGCCTTTGTTGCGCAGTCCGTCGACCACAAATTTGTTGTGTACGATCTCGTGTCGGACGTAGACGGGCGCGCCCCATTTCTCGAGCGCCATTTCGACGATCTTGATCGCACGGTCGACACCGGCGCAAAAGCCGCGGGGTGCAGCCAAGAGAATGGTCAGAGGGGGTTTGGTCATGGCGCCTCCTTGCGCGCCAAGACCTAAGCTGTGTCGCGGCCTGCGTCCAGTCACCCGGGCGCGGGCGCGGGGAAGATCACTCTTCGGCGGTTTCGCTGAAGCGGGCGTCTTCTACCCCTTCGCGCGGTTCGCGCGGAGGACGGCCGATGACTTCCTTCAATTCGTCCAGTTCGATGAAGTTGTCGGCCTGACGGCGAAGTTCGTCAGCGATCATCGGTGGCTGACTGCGGATCGTCGAGACGACCGAGACGCGTACGCCCTGGCGCTGCAGGCTTTCCACGAGCGGCTTAAAATCGCCATCGCCCGAGAAGAGCACGATATGATCGACGCGTGGGGCGAGTTCCATGGCGTCCACGGCAAGCTCAATATCCATATTGCCCTTGACCTTGCGGCGGCCCTGACTGTCGACATATTCCTTGGCCGGCTTCGTCACCATGGTGAAACCGTTGTAGTTGAGCCAATCCACAAGTGGCCGGATCGGTGAATAGTCGTCATTTTCTAGCAGGGCCGTATAGTAAAAGGCGCGGAGCAGTTTGCCGCGGCGCATGAACTCTTGTCGCAGCAGCTTGTAGTCGATGTCGAACCCCAGAGCCTTTGCGGCTGCATAAAGGTTCGATCCATCAATGAAGAGCGCCAGGCGCTCATCTCTGTAGAACATAATTATTCCTTCCTAATCAGCGCCACAGCCGTGAGTGGTTGTAACAAAAATACGAAGCGACGCTTGGCCGACAAACATAAGATAAAACCCCGTATCCGCAACCTACAATCCGGGCCGGCGATGATTAACAAACCTTAATGAATCTTCCCGCCGGACGCTCAGTTTTGAGGCAAACCACGGAAGGCAATTAGCGGCCCGCTCAGATGTTGCGGTCAGTTTCGCCTGCAAACTGGCCGGGGGACCCGCTTTGATTGGGGATAACCGCTTGTCAAGACAAATTCGCAGGATTATGTAGCGGGTCTGCGAATCCTTTATTGCATCAGGAGCGACCATGGCCCGCGTGACGGTGGAAGACTGTGTTGACAAGGTACCAAACCGGTTTGAACTGGTGATGCTCGCTGCGCATCGTGCCCGTGAAATCTCCAGCGGTGCCGCAATTTCCGTGGACCGGGACAATGACAAAAACCCGGTCGTCAGCCTGCGCGAAATTGCCGAAGAAACGCAGTCGGCCGATGACCTTCGCGAGCGGATGATCGAGAGCAACCAGACCCAGATCGAAGTCGATGAGCCCGAAGAGGACGCGATGGCGCTTCTGATGGGGGCCGAACAGGACAAGCCCGTCGATGACGGCATGTCCGAAGAGCGGTTGCTGCGGGAACTCATGGAAGCGCAGGAGCGCCGCTAAGCGCCTGCGCCCTCGGGGTGGTGGGCGGACCAGATGATCGACGCCGACGACCTGATCGAACTGGTTCACACCTACAATCCAAAAACCGATGAGGCGCTGATCCGCAGCGCCTTTGACTACGGCGCGAAGATGCACGACGGCCAGTTCCGGCATTCCGGAGAGCCTTATTTTTCGCATCCAGTGGCCGTTGCAGCCATCCTGACCGAACAACGCCTTGATGACGCAACGATCGTGACCGCGCTTCTGCACGACACAATCGAAGATACCAAATCGACCTATAGCGAGGTACAGAAACGGTTCGGTCCCGAGATTGCCGAGCTTGTCGACGGCGTCACCAAGCTGACCAACCTGCAGCTGACATCGACGGAAACCAAGCAGGCTGAGAACTTTCGCAAGCTCTTCATGGCGATGTCAAAGGATCTGCGAGTGATCCTCGTGAAGCTTGCCGACCGTCTGCACAACATGCGCACGATCCGGTCGCTGCCACAGGAAAAACAGGTCTCGAAATCCCGAGAGACTATGGACATTTTCGCGCCGCTAGCGGGCCGGATGGGTATGCACTGGATGCGCGAGGAACTCGAGGATCTGGCGTTCCGCGTGCTAAACCCCGAAGGCCGGGCCTCGATCATCCGCCGCTTCATCACGCTGCAACGGGAAACCGGCGATGTGATGCACCGTATCACTGGCGACATCCGCAGCGAGCTTGAAAAGGCCGACATCGAAGCGCAGGTCTTTGGCCGGGCCAAAAAGCCCTATTCGATCTGGCGGAAAATGCAGGAAAAGCAGCAGGGTTTTTCGCGGCTGTCCGACATCTACGGTTTTCGTGTGATCACCGAAGACGAGGCCGACTGCTACCGTGTCCTCGGCGCCATCCACCAACGCTGGCGCGCGGTTCCGGGCCGCTTCAAGGATTACATCAGCCAGCCAAAGTCGAACGGCTACCGGTCGATCCACACCACCGTGTCGGGGCGCGACGGGCGCCGTGTGGAGGTGCAGATCCGCACGCTGGAGATGAACGAGGTGGCCGAAAGCGGGGTCGCAGCCCATTGGGCGTACCGCGATGGCGAACGGGTGGAAAACCCCTTTGCTGTCGATCCCGCCAAGTGGATTGCCTCGCTGACCGAGCGCTTTGAGAACGCCGAGGATCACGACGAATTTCTAGAGCACGTGAAGCTTGAGATGTATTCGGATCAGGTCTTCTGTTTTACGCCCAAGGGCGATGTGGTGCAGTTGCCGCGAGGGGCGACGCCGCTCGATTTCGCTTTCGCGATCCACACGCGGATCGGGGATTCCTGTGTCGGCGCCAAAGTCGACGGCATCCGCGTGCCGCTCTGGACACGGCTGAAGAACGGTCAGTCGGTGGAAATCATCACCGCTGATGGCCAGCGCCCGCAGGCCACATGGATCGACATCGCGGTTACGGGCCGCGCGAAATCGGCAATTCGCCGGTCCCTGCGCGAAGAAGACCGCGAAAGGTTTATCAAGCTTGGCCGGGAACTGGCGCGCGTGGCGTTCGAGCATGTGGGCAAGCGCGCAACCGACAAGGCGCTGTCCACGGCGGCCGCGAAGCTCGGTCTGAAAAATAGCGCCGAACTGCTTGCACGTCTTGGCAGCGCCGAGATGAACGCCCGCGAGGCGGTGGAGGCGCTCTACCCCGAGCTTCTGGCTGAGCGCGCCGAAGACGAGGTTGATGCGGCGCGGTCCGTGATCGGTCTGGAGCCCGGCCAGAGTTTCAATCGTGCCGCCTGCTGCCAGCCCGTGCCCGGGGAGCGAATCGTTGGCATTACCTATCGTGGCAAGGGCGTGGTCGTGCATGCCATCGACTGTCCGACGCTACAGGACTTTGAAGATCAGCCGGACCGCTGGGTCGATCTGAACTGGAGTGCCGGGCGGCATCCGGCGGTGAACGCCGTGTCCTTCGATCTGACGATTTCTAACGATGCGGGTGTGCTTGGTCGGATCTGCACGTTGATCGGAGAGCAACAGGCCAATATTTCAGACTTGAGATTCGTAGACCGGAAACCAGATTTCTACCGATTGCTGGTAGACGTGGATTTGCGGGATGCAGAGCATCTGCATGCCGTACGCACCGCGCTCGAAGCCGAGGGCGATGTGGCGGCAGTTGAAAGGTATCGGACGACGGAACGTGTGGCGTAACGAAGGGGTCGGGTCATAGTATTCAAGCGGCGTTCCAAGCGGACCTATTCCCAGGTCGTGGCGGAGACGTTTTATCCGCGCGGCGGTTGGGGACGTGCGGCCTCCTACGTGATGCTGCGCCTGCGCCGTCTGCCCGATCCACCCCACAAAATCGCGCGCGGGATCTTCGCCGGGGTCTTCACCACCTTTACACCGTTCTACGGGCTGCACTTCATAATCTCGGCCATCTTCGCGCGTCTGATCGGCGGAAACATCCTGGCGTCGCTGCTGGCGACCTTCTTTGGGAACCCGCTGACCTACGTGCCGATCGGGATCGTGTCTTTGCAGACGGGTCACTTTCTTTTGGGTACAAAGCCCGATCCAGAGATGGAAAGTTCGCTCGGGTCGAAATTTGTAGATGCCTGGTCGGACCTTTGGCACAATTTTCTGGCGATGTTTACGGACGACACCGCGGACTGGCGGGGCCTTTCCGTCTTCTACCACGAAGTTTTTTTCCCTTACCTCGTGGGCGGGATCATCCCCGGTCTCATTGCGGGGCTGATTGCCTATTACCTGTCCGTTCCCGTCATCACGGCCTACCAGAAGCGGCGACAAAAGCGGCTGCGGGAGAAAGCAATCAAACGTCAGGCTGCACTGGCAGAGCGGTCCCGAACCAGTTAGTCTGCTTCGGCTGACAGAAGGAACGGACCATGAACCAGAACCATTTACGGCTTGGCGTGAACATCGACCATGTGGCGACCGTCCGGAATGCACGTGGCGGCGCCTATCCCGATCCCCTTCGCGCGGCGAAACTTGCGGAAGAAGCGGGCGCTGACGGCATTACCGCGCACCTGCGCGAAGACCGCCGCCATATCTCGGACGAGGACATAGAGGCGCTGATGGCTGACCTGTCGGTGCCGCTTAACTTCGAGATGGCGGCGACGGACGAGATGCAGGCCATCGCCCTGCGCCACAAACCCCACGCTGTCTGCATTGTGCCCGAAAAGCGCGAAGAGAAGACGACGGAGGGCGGTCTGGAGGTCGCACGCGAGGAAAACAGGCTGGCCCATTTCATCGCGCCCCTGCGCGAAGCGGGTTCGCGCGTGTCGATCTTCATTGCGGCCGAACGGCGTCAGATCGAAGCGGCCCACCGGATCGGTGCAGAGGTCATCGAACTGCACACCGGCGCCTATTGCGAGGCTCATGCAGAGGGCCGGTTCGACGACCGCGACGCCGAGCTTGCCCGGATCACCG
>JBCDED010000079.1:0-17406 GCA_039179985.1 Pseudomonadota bacterium | reverse complement strand
CGCGCCCTGCATCGTCTTCATCGACGAGATTGATGCCGTGGGCCGGTCCCGTGGCGTGGGCTACGGCGGCGGCAATGACGAACGCGAACAGACGCTGAACCAGCTGCTGGTCGAGATGGACGGTTTCGAAGCCAACGAAGGCATTATCATCGTGGCGGCCACGAACCGTCCTGACGTACTCGACCCGGCGCTTCTGCGCCCCGGGCGCTTCGACCGTCAGGTGCAGGTGCCGAACCCGGATATCAAAGGCCGCGAAAAGATTCTGGGCGTCCACGCCCGCAAGGTGCCGCTCGGCCCCGATGTGGACCTGCGCATCATCGCCCGCGGCACGCCCGGATTCTCGGGCGCCGATCTGGCCAACCTCGTGAACGAAGCTGCGCTGATGGCGGCCCGCGTGGGACGCCGGTTCGTGACTATGGAAGACTTCGAAAACGCCAAGGACAAGGTTATGATGGGGTCCGAGCGTCGCTCGATGGTCATGACCGAGGACGAGAAAAAGCTGACCGCCTATCACGAGGCGGGCCATGCCATCGTCGGTCTGAACGTCCCGCAGCACGACCCGATCCACAAGGCCACGATTATCCCGCGCGGCCGTGCCCTTGGGCTGGTTCTGTCTCTGCCCGAGCGGGATCAGCTTTCGGTGACCTACACCAAATACAAGTCCAAGATCGCCATGGCCATGGGCGGCAAGGTGGCGGAAGAGTTGATCTTCGGCAAAGACAATGTGACGTCAGGCGCCGCCTCGGACATCCAGCAGGTGACAAAGATCGCCCGTGCGATGGTCACGCAGTTCGGCTTCTCTGATGAGCTTGGCAACATCGATTACGCCAACGAACAGCAGAGCTACCTTGGCACCTACAACACGCCGTCGAGCAACTCGCCCGAGACGCAAGAGAAGATCGATGCAGAAGTGCGCTCGATCGTCGACGAAGGCTATGAGACGGCCAAGCGTATCCTGATGGAGAAGGACGACGATTTGCACCGACTGGCGCAGGGTCTTCTGGAATACGAGACGCTGACGGGGTCCGAGATTACCAAGGTGATCAGCGGCGATCCGCTGAACCGGGGTGACGACGATGACGGCACACCCGAAGCGGGCGACAAGCCGTCCCTGACCGCGATCCCGAAAACCAAGCCCAAGCCGCCAAAAGCGGATCCGGGCATGGAGCCCGAACCGACCGTCTAAACTGCGGTTACTCTGATAAAGGCCCGCCGGTCGCGCGGGCCTTTTTTGTTTCGGAGGGCAAAATTTGCAACACAACTGAAACCCGGAATTGCTTTGGATCGGGGGCGCGCCGTGGCAGGTTGCGCGCATTCAACGCAAAGGTTCTTTCATGACCCATCTGTCCCAACGCGCCCGTTCCGCAGCTGCCGAGCTTTCGGTGATCTTCGATTTCTTCAGCCGCTACCGCGACACCGCCGATGGTACCGACGTGGTCGCTGATTTCACCTTCGGCAATCCGCATGAGATGGCGCTGCCTGGCCTTGTAGAGGTTCTTAAGCGCCGGGCGGAACCGGCCACCACCGATTACTTCGCCTACAAAACCAGCGAGGAAGAGCCGCGGGCGACGGTCGCCGCTGCGCTGTCCGAAGAACTGGGGCTGGCCTTTGCGCCGCAAGACATTCAACTGACTCAGGGCGCCTTCGGGGCGATCGCGCTGGCGTTTTCCATGCTTTGCGACCCGGGCGACGAATGCATCATCCCGGTGCCCGGCTGGTTCTGCTACGCCACGGTCCTTGCGGCGCGCAATGCTGTTCCGGTCAAGGTGCCGCTGGAAGAGGGGACATTCGACCTCGACATCGGTACGATTGAGGCCGCCATCACGCCGCGCACCCGTGTCGTTGTCGTCAACTCGCCGCACAACCCCACGGGCATCGTCTATACCCGCGAAAAACTGAAGGCGCTGGCTGCGATGCTTGACCGGAAATCGGTCGAGATCGGACACCGGATTTATATCCTGTCGGACGAGCCTTATCGCCGCATCCGGTTTGACGGCGTGCCCTTCGTCAGCCCGGCCGAAGTCTACCCCTGGACACTGATCGACTACAGCTATGCCAAGATCATGCTCGCCCCCGGCCTGCGCATCGGCTACCTGGCGATCTGCCCCGAAATGCCCCGTCAGGAGCGCGAGGACTTGCGCGCGCTGTCCATCACCAGCCAGATCGCCGACGGTTGGGCGTTTCCGGATGCGCCTCTGCAGTACGGCATTGGCGATCTCGAAAAGGTCTCGATCGATCTAGGCGCCCTTAAGGCCAAACGGGACCGGATGCACGGGGCGCTTAGCCAGTGGGGCTACAACATGACCAAACCGGCGGGGACATTCTATCTCTGGGGGGCGGCACCCGGCGGCGATGCCGAGACTTTTGCCCGAAACCTTGGAAAGCGCGGTGTTTTCGTGATGCCAGGTACGCTTTTTGAACGGCCTGCAGATTTCCGTATCTGCCTGACGGCAACGCCGGAGATGATCGAAGACGCGCTGCCGTACTTCCAGGATGCCGCCGCTGCCGCCTGAGCGGCACTCGGACGCAGGTGCGACCCAAAATGTCGGAAATGTCCCGCTGCCTCGTCGCGGCGGGGGCTATAGGCGGGGAAGGAAAATCCCTGCCTGTGAAGGATGCTGACCGGTGGCCCATAAATCCGACATTGAAATCGCCCGCGAGGCACAGAAAAAGCCAATTCAGGAAATCGGTGCCAAACTCGGTATCCCTTCGGACGATCTTTTGCCCTACGGCCATGACAAAGCAAAGATTGGCCAAAGCTTCATCGAAAGCCTGGACGGCCGGGAAAACGGCAAACTGATCCTTGTCACCGCCATCAACCCGACGCCCGCAGGCGAAGGCAAGACGACGACCACCGTGGGCCTTGGCGATGGGCTGAACCGGATCGGCAAGAACGCCGCGATCTGCATCCGCGAAGCCTCGCTTGGGCCGAACTTCGGGATGAAGGGCGGCGCGGCAGGCGGCGGCTATGCCCAGGTGGTGCCCATGGAGGAGATGAACCTCCACTTTACCGGCGACTTCCACGCCATCACCAGCGCCCACAACCTGTTGTCCGCGATGATTGACAACCACATCTACTGGGGCAACGCGCTGGAGATCGACACCCGCCGCGTCACCTGGCGGCGCGTTGTCGACATGAACGACCGCGCGCTTCGGCAGATCACGGCCTCGCTGGGTGGTGTTGCCAACGGGTTCCCGCGCGAAGCGGGCTTTGACATTACCGTCGCCTCAGAGGTCATGGCGATCCTTTGCCTTGCCCGTGATCTGGAGGACTTGCAAAAACGTCTGGGCGACATGATTGTGGCCTACCGCCGCGACCGCAGCCCGGTCTACTGCCGCGATATCAAGGCCGACGGCGCGATGACGGTGCTGTTGAAAGACGCCATGCAGCCGAACCTTGTGCAGACGCTGGAAAACAACCCTGCCTTCGTCCATGGAGGGCCGTTTGCGAATATCGCCCATGGCTGCAACTCGGTTATCGCCACGAAGACCGCGCTGAAGCTGGCGGATTACGTGGTGACCGAAGCGGGTTTCGGGGCGGACCTGGGCGCCGAGAAGTTCATGAACATCAAATGCCGAAAGGCGGGGCTGGCGCCCGATTGCGTGGTGCTGGTCGCGACCTGCCGTGCGATGAAAATGAATGGCGGCGTGAAAAAGGAAGACCTTGGCACCGAGAACGTCGCCGCGGTCGAGGCCGGCTGCGCGAACCTCGGGCGCCATATCGCCAACGTCAAATCCTTTGGCGTGCCAGTGGTGGTCGCCATCAACCATTTCGTGACCGACACCGATGCCGAGGTCCAGGCGGTCAAGGACTTTGTGAAGGGCGAAGGGGCGGAAGCGATCCTGTGCAAGCACTGGGCGCTTGGTTCAGAAGGCACCGCAGAGCTTGCGACCCGCGTGGCCGAGATCGCCGACAGCGGCCAAAGCCAGTTCGCGCCAATTTACCCCGACGAGATGGGCCTTTTCGAGAAGATCGAGACCATCGCCAAGCGCATTTACCGCGCCGACGAGGTGCTGGCAGACAAAAAGATCCGCGACCAGGTGCGCCAGTGGGAAGAGCAGGGATACGGTGATCTGCCCGTCTGCATGGCCAAAACCCAGTATTCTTTCTCGACCGACCCGGCCCTGCGCGGCGCGCCCACGGGCTTTGGTGTTCCCGTGCGCGAGGTGCGTCTTTCGGCTGGGGCCGGCTTCGTGGTGGCCATCTGCGGGGAGATCATGACCATGCCCGGTCTGCCGCGCGTGCCCTCTGCCGAGGCCATCGGACTGAATCCGGACGGACAGGTCGAAGGGCTGTTCTGACGGGCGAGGCGGCGTCCGGGGCCTTGCGCCCCGGCCACCGCCGCCTGCGGCATGAGTATTTGAAGACCAAAGAAGGAAACAGCCATGGGCGCTCAGATCATCGACGGCAAGGCTTTTGCGGCGCAGGTGCGCGGCGAGGTGGCAGGGCATGTGGCGCGTCTGAAGGCCGAGAACGGGATCACGCCGGGCCTGGCGGTGGTGCTGGTGGGTGAGGATCCGGCAAGCCAGGTGTATGTGCGCAACAAGGGCAAGCAGACGCTGGAAGTTGGCATGCGGTCGGTCGAGCATAGGCTCGATGCGGCAACGTCTGAGGCTGATCTTCTGGCGCTGATCGCGGATCTCAATGCCGATCCGGCGGTCCACGGGATCCTGTGCCAGTTGCCGGTGCCCGATCATATCGACAGCGCGAAGATCCTCAATGCCATCGATCCGGCAAAGGATGTGGACGGGTTTCATATCTCAAACGTCGGGCTGCTTGGGACCGGGCAGAAGGCCATGGTGCCCTGCACGCCCCTGGGGTGCCTGATGCTGCTGCGCGATCATCACGGATCCTTGTCGGGACTCGATGCCGTAGTGGTCGGGCGGTCAAACATCGTCGGCAAACCGATGATGAACCTGCTTCTGGGTGACAGCTGTACCGTGACAGTGGCGCATTCGCGCACTAAGGATTTGCCGGATGTGGTGCGCCGCGCTGATATCGTGGTGGCGGCGGTCGGGCGGCCCGAGATGGTCAAGGGCGACTGGATCAAACCCGGTGCGACGGTGATCGACGTGGGTATCAACCGCATCGCCAAGCCCGAGGGCGGCACGCGGCTGGTGGGTGACGTGGATTTCGCTGCGGCCTCGGAGGTTGCGGGTGCGATCACGCCGGTGCCGGGCGGCGTTGGCCCCATGACCATCGCGTGCCTTCTGGCCAACACGCTGACGGCCTGTTGCCGGGAAAATGGTCTGCCCGAGCCCGAAGGCCTGACCGCCTAGAGCGCAACGGGCATGATTGTGCCCTGCATCAGGGCGATGTGGCGGCGACCCGCGGCGGTTTCGGCAAAGACATCTGATTGCACCACGATGAGCCGCCGGCCCGGTTTGATCACCCGGCCTTCGGCGATCAGCCGGTCGCCCGCAGCGGGTGCAAGGAGGTTGATTTTCATCTCCGCCGTCAGCACCTCGGCCTCGGGTGCGACGAGCGTCAGCGCAGCGTAACCCGCAGCACTATCACCGATGGCAAAGGTCAGCGCCGCATGGCCGTAGCCCTGTTGTTGCAGGCTTGTGGACAACAGCGGTGCCGCGATCGACACGCGACCGGGTGCGATCGTTTCCAGCGTCGCGCCGAGCGTCGCCATCATGCTTTGGCGCGCGAAACTGGCCTCGATGAAAGGCGCGGGATCGGGGGTGCGGGGCTCCATGGGGCCTGCCTAGCACGGCATCGGGATGCGGTGCATGGTTTTCCCGGTCAGGAGCGCCTCGGCACCCGGCCCCATGAGGCCGGTGAGCGATGCGCTGTCGGTGGACAGGCCGCCCGTATAGGCACCGTAGGCGGGCAGAACGAGGCGCCGCGCGTTCAGAAGGAAAGCGCGGCGCACGACAAGGCGCCCGCGCGTGGGCAGGCGGACCTTGGGGTGGTAGTGGCCCGAAACCTCCGCTCTGCCCTCGGGGGCCGCGATATGGCGAAAGGTGAGACCCTGAAGCGCCAGTTCGGCCCTGTGCGTGCCGCCAAGGTCGGTAGCGCCAGGGTCGTGGTTGCCTTCGATCCAGATCCACTCCCGCCCCGCCTGAAGCCGCGCAAGCCAAAGCCGCGCGGTATCTGCCAGGGCGGCGGCGGCCCAGAGATCGTCGAAACTGTCGCCAAGGCAGATGACGCGTGCCGGCGCCAGTTCGGCGATATCGGAATCGAGCCGATCCAACGTTTCCTGTGTCTCATAGGGCGGCAAAAGCTGGCCATCACGGCGCGCCCGGCGTTCGGCCTTGCCGAGGTGCAGGTCCGAAACCACAAGAGTGCCGGTCGCCGCCCACCAGAGGGCACCGGAGGGCAGGGCGGTCAGATCCTGGCCGGCGAAATGGAACTCGAGCCTGTTCATGATCTGTTCTTGCCAGTGTCGCGGGGCGGGAGCAAGGGAAACTCAGTATGGCACGTGCCAACGTTTCGGGCGCGGCTCCGGCAAGTTCCCCAGACCGGCGGTCTGCAGGAGCCGCTCTGCTTCTTCCGCCAAAAGTCGTTCTTCGGCCATACCTTTCACAGGCACCTTGCCGACCTCCAGAAACAGCGGCGCAGCGAGCGGCGTGACGCGGGGCAGGGTGACGTGGTCGATCCGCGTTCCCACGCGGGCCAGCATGTCCTCGATCCGGCCGAAATCCACCAGACCGCGCAGCGCCTCTTCGCGGGTGATCTGCATCAGTAGATGGCCGGGGTCGTATTTGGCCAGCGTGTCGTACAGGATATCGCTGGAAAACGTAGCTTGCCGCCCGGTCTTCCACGTGCCCATTGTCTGGCGGTCGATGAGCCCGGCGATGACGGCGCTGGCCTTGAACGTGCGCTTCATCACAGCGTTGCCAGCGAGCCAGGTCTCGAAACTGTCGCGCAGGCCCTCGGCGGTGAAAAGCGCTTGGGCATCCCGCAGAGGCTCCAGCCCCCAGATGAGAACCGCGTAATCGGTGGAGACGAAGCCGAGCGGCGCAAGGCCCATAGCCTCCATCCGTGCGGTCACCAAAAGCCCGAGTGTCTGCATGGCGTTCCGGCCTGCGAACCCGTAGATGCAGGCATGTTCGCGCCCGTCGTGGGGAAAGCTCTCGATAAGCAGCCGGTCGCGCCGTGGCATCTGGCTGGCGTCGCGCTGAAGGGCCAGCCAGTCGCGGGTATGCGGCGGCAGGTCCGGCCAGTCGTCTTGCAGAAACATCTCCAGGATGCGGTCGGTGAGCCGGGTCGAGGTGGCGAATTTGGTGCCCATGAACGTGGCGATCTTGGGCTTGTCGGCGGCGCGGCGCGAGACCTCAACGGTCATTTCGCGCAAGCCTTCGTAGCGCACGATCTGACCCGCGATTAAGAAGGTGTCGCCGGGCGTGAGCGTGGCGGCAAAGCCTTCTTCGATCTCGCCCAAGGGCGGACCACCCCGGCCGCGCACGCGGACCTTCAAGGTGTCGGTGTCCTGAATGGTGCCGATGTTCATCCGGATCTGGCGCGCGGCGCGTGGGTCGCGCAGCTGCCAGGCGCCATCGGGCCGCTGCAAGAGCCGCTGCCAGCGGTCATAGGCACGCAGCGCGTAACCACCCGTGGCGACGAAATCGAGACAGGCGTCGAAGTCGGGCCGCGACAGGCCGGCGTAGGCGCCCGCAGTGGTAACTTCGGCATAGAGCGCGTCGGCGTGAAAGGGGCCGGCGGCGGCGGCGATGAGGATATGCTGGCACAGAACGTCGCGCGGGCCCGCGCCGCGGGGTTCGCCGTCGAGATCTTTTTCCGTAACCGCGCCGAGGGCGGCCACGCATTCGACGATTTCGAAACGGTTGGCAGGGACGAGCAGGGCTTTTGACGGGGCGTTGTAGTGATGATTGGCGCGGCCGATCCGTTGCACGAGCCGCTTGACGTTCTTCGGCGCACCGACCTGGATCACAAGGTCCACATCGCCCCAGTCGATCCCAAGGTCCAGCGACCCGGTGCAGACGATGGCCTTGAGGTCCCCGGCCACCATGGCCGCCTCGACCCGTTCGCGCTGTTCCCGGGCAAGCGAGCCGTGGTGGATGCCGATGGGCAGGGCGTCTTCGTTGGCGAGCCAGAGGTGGTGAAAGAACAGCTCGGCCTGCGCGCGGGTGTTGTGGAAAATCAGCGTGGTGTTGTGGCGGCGGACCTGATCCAGCACGGCCGAGATCGCGTATTTCCCGCCGCCACCGGCCCAGGGCGGGGCCTCTTCCGTTTCCAGCATGGCAATGTCGGGGTCGGGCCCAGGGTCGGCGTTCAGGATCTCGCAAGGGTCTGGGTGCTTTGCGAGAAGGCGGGCGACTTCGCCGGGATCCTCTACCGTGGCTGACAGGCCGACGCGCCTGAGGTCAGGACAAAGCGACGACAGCCGCGACAGCGCGAGCATCAGCTGGTCGCCGCGCTTCGATTCGGTCAGAGCATGGATTTCATCGACGATCACCCGCTGGAGCCCCGCAAACATCCGTGGCGCGTCTTCATAGGAAATGAGCAGCGCCAGGCTTTCCGGTGTGGTGAGCAGGATGTGGGGCGGGTCGGCACGCTGGCGTTTCTTTTGCGTGGCACTGGTGTCACCGGTGCGGTCCTCGATCCGGATCGGCAGACCGGCGTCTTCCACAGGTGTTCGCAGGTTCCGCTTGATGTCTGCGGCAAGCGCCTTCAGCGGCGAGACATAAAGCGTATGGAGCCCTTCCCCTGGCGCTTCGAAGAGTTCTGCCAATGTAGGCAGAAATCCCGCCAGCGTCTTGCCGCCGCCCGTGGGCGCGATCAGGAGCTGCGCGGGCGCCGCTGCCCGGTCGAGCATGGCCACTTGGTGCGGATGGAGGCTCCAACCGCGGCTGTCGAACCAAGCCTGTAGAGCGGCGGGAAGTTGCATGGGGCCCCATGTTCATGGTTTGCCCCAAAACTAAACAGATCGGCGGCGTCTGCAACCGAGAAGCTCAGAGTTTGATCTGAAATGCAAATGGCGACCGCACTGGACCGCCATTTATTTAAAGATAACAATATTCTAGTGGACGATCTTTTCGTCTTTGACGAACATGTTTGCCCAGGCCCGGTCGATCAGATCCGGTGACATCTGGTAGGGAATGCCCTCGAACTCGCAGATCGAGATCATCTGGTCGATCAGGAAGATCGGCTGATAGTTCGCGTAGATGTTGTCGATCGTTGGATATTTCGTCTGAAGAAGATGGATCAGCGCATCTTCGTCGAGCGGCATCTTTTTCTTCCGCGCGACCATGGCGAAGATCTTCAGATAGTCTTCCTGGGTCGGTCCGTCGATCTTGATCTTAAAGAAGATCCGGCGCAGGGCCGCTTTGTCGAAGATGTCGTTAGGGTGGAAGTTGGTGGAGAAGATCACCAGTGTGTCGAACGGCGTCTCGAACTTCTCGCCGGATTGCAAAGCCAGAATGTCCTTGCCTTCTTCGAGCGGAACGATCCAGCGGTTGATCAGGGCCTGCGGTGGTTCTTCCTGTCGTCCAAGGTCGTCCACGATGAAGACGCCGCCGGAGGACTTCATCTGCAAGGGTGCCTGATACGTCCGCGAGGTGGGGTTGTAGACGAGGTTCAGCATCGACAGCGACAGTTCACCGCCGGTGATCACTGTCGGGCGCTCGCACAGCACATAACGTGTGTCGTGGCGGTTGGCAGTCCGGCGCAGACTGCTGGGGTCGTCTTCGGCGTCTTCGATGATGTTGTGCACGATCGGATCATACACGGTGATCACCTGACCGGAGTATTCAACGGCGCGCGGCACATAGATGTTGTCGCCCAGTGCATCGCGAATACCGTTTGAAATCGAGGATTTACCGTTGCCCGGCGGTCCGTACATCAGGATCGACCGGCCCGAGCCCACCGCCGGTCCGAGATGGTCAAGCAACTCGTCGGGCAGGATCAGGTGACCCATGGCGCCCGTCAGCTGGTCGCGGGTGATCTGGATGTTGCGGATGGACTGGCGTTTCACCTGATCGCCGAAATCCTCCAGCGGCACAGGCATTGAGCCGTAGTATTCCGACTGGCTGAGCGCGTCGAGCGCGCGGGCCTTGCCCGCGTCGGCCAGACGGAAGCCCATTTCCGAGCCCGAGGTCGCATGGAGTGTACCGGTTGCTTCCACCAGTTTCTGTTCGCGTGCGAGGTCGACCAGCTCTTGCGTCACCGGGATCGGCAGGCACAGCGCCTCTGACATCTCGCTGATGTACTCCAGGTTCATCCGGAACATGGTTTTCAGAAGCAAGTCGCGCATCATCACCGTCGGCAGTCCGATATCTTCAAGCCGCTTGATGGGCGGCGGCGCAATGACGTTCACGCTTTGCATATTCATGGCAGGTCAGTCCTGTGTCATGCGCTTCGAACGTGCGGCGTCCAAAGCAAAAATACCTCTGTGCCCTCGAAAAAGGGCTTCGCGTGAGAAACAATCTCCTACTAATGTGGCTAAAAAATTGCCAAAGCGGGGCAGAGATGGAGCGGGCACACCCGGCAAAACTGGGACTATGCCTTTTGGGCATTCTGATTGTCTTTGGTGGTGCGGGCATTCTGCGCGGCGGCGTTTATGCAGCCAAGCACGAAGGCGACATCATCCATCTTCTTGATATCCTGCTTCGGATCGATCAGGGCGCCACGCCGCACCTTGATTTTCTGACGCCGATCGGTGCGCTGGCGTTCTGGCCCGTGACGTGGACTATGGATAGCGGAGTGTCGGTCGGCGCCGCCTTCGCCGTCGCGCAAGCCCTTGTCTGCGCTGCGGTTCTTTCAGGAGCTTGGTGGGTCGGGATCACCCGGCTGAGCTTGCCGCTGGCTGTGGTTTTTGGTCTGATGCTTGCTGCGCTCTCGACCGCCTTTGTCCACGGCGGTAGCGCGCCGACGCTTTCGCTTTCAATGCACTACAATCGCTGGGCCTGGGCCTACGCCTTTGTTGCCATCGCGTTGGTCCTGCTGCCAGCGCGTGACGGGACATCCCGGACCATCGATGGCATCTTCCTGGGCCTGTGTGCAATGGCCTTGCTTCTGACAAAGGTCAGCTATGTCGCGGGCCTTGCGCCTGGCATCCTGGTGGTCCTTCTTGCGCAGAAAAACTGGCGCTGTCTCGGGGGCGCCACGCTGACTTTTGCGGTGACCTTCGCTGCAGTCACGGGACTTCTCGGCGTGAATTTCTGGTTGCGCTACCTGAGCGATGTTCTGGCCGTTGTAGCGTCCGAGACCCGCATCATGCCGGGATTGCCGCTGCGCCAGATCCTCGGCAACCCGGCGTTCCTTGCGGCAAACCTGTCACTTCTCGCAACCGTCATCGTGTTCAGGCGGGCCGGCGCACTGGTGCAGGGGCTCGGGCTGTTGCTGCTTTTTCCCGGATTCGTGTTCATCACTTACCAGAATTTCGGCAACGATCCCCAGTGGCTCTACCTCATCCCGCTTCTGATCCTTGCCGTCGTGCCGGGCCTGGGTCCAGAGGCGCGGGACCGGTACAAATCCGTGCTTTTTGGTCTGTCGATCTTCATCGCGGCGCTGGCCGCGCCATCGTTCTTTAACCTCGCCTACAGCCCGTTCCGGCATCTCTCCGCCGACCCCGAGGGCTATGTTTCCGTTATTCGGCAGGAAGGGCGGTACGGGGATGTTCTGGCACCGGCAAACCGGCTTTACCGAGCCAGCTTTGTAATGGATCAGATGGGCCCGGGGGGCGCCCACGCGCCGTTCGCGGCGGATCTCGAAGATGAACTGGAGCCGCCTAAAGGTCTGAATGAGGAGGTCTTTGCCGCCTGCGATCTTAGTGGTGGTTTGGCGAGCTACTTTGCGGGCATCGCCCAGGATCTGGAAGGGCTGGGATATGCGGGCGAGAACGTCTTTTTCATGGACATTCTGACAAGCCTTTGGCTTTACGGTGATTTCCCGGTGCCGGAGCTTGGGGCCCCCTGGCAGTACGGCCACCTTTCCGGTCTTGGGGACGCGCGCTATGCCCTTTTTCCGCTCTGTCCGATTCATCCCCCTACACGGCAGGCGCTGGTCAACGCTTTCTCAAAGACCGAAGGGGTGACAGCCACTGTGGCCGAGCGGCGCCCGCTCTACGTGCTGTACGAACTGCAGCGTTAAGGGGACTAGGGGACAAACCCGTTGCGAACCGCTAGGGCAAGATAGATGATCAGGGAGGGGCCCAGGGCGAGACCCATGGGGAATTTGTTGTGTGTCCACGAAACCCAGTCGGGGGCCATGCGCTTGACCATCGGCAGGCGCCGCAAAACGCGGTGCAGGACGAAGCTCACAATGATGAGCGCCGCAAAGAGGTAGATGAACGTCACCGCATTCTGCAGCGCGATGAACGGTGCCATCGAGGCCGCGAACTTGGCATCTCCGGCCCCTATGGCGCGCACCTGGCTCAAGACAAACCCGACCACCAGCACCACAACAAAATGGGTGTAGCGCCACAGATAGTCTTCGAGCGGTAGCACGAAGAACCCCACAACGGCGTAGACCAGCAACAGCGCGGCAACCGCCTGATTGCGGATTTTCATATACCTCATGTCGCTGTAGGCGGCCCAGAGGCAGATGGGCGTCGCAAAGATCAGAAAGGCGAGGGCGGGTGACACCGGGCAGCTCCGTGTGGCAGCGCGCGTGCCCCGAGTCAGCGACCCGGGGCACGCATCGGGTTTAGTTGGTCACGTTGTCCTCAAGCGCGGCCAGCGAGCGAGCGGCGGCCTCGAAATGTTGAGGATGGCTGTCGACGGCTTCTTTCAAAAGACCCTTGCCGGTTACGATGTCGCCCTGTTTAACCGCGGCAAGCCCCAGTGTATGCAGGAGTTGTGCGCGCTCGGTCTGCGACATGGGAATGACGGGCAGCGTGTAGTTCCGCTGCGCGCCGCGGGCTAAGGCAATGTTATTCTTGGCAGTGAAAAGATCGGGGTCGTAGATCAGCGCCTGCGAGAACATCTTTTCGGCGCCAGCATAGTCGCCGCGCGTCAGCTTGGAGTATCCCCAGTTGTTGTACACACCCGAGGGGTTCGTCGTCAGGCCAACCGCGACCTCGTAGAAGCTGTCGGCCTCGCTCCATTTCTGGTTGCTATCCGCGACCATGGCTTCCAGGCGGTAGCGCTTGAAGCTCTCGTAGGTAGGAGGCACGCTATTCAGCGTTTCTTCGGCCTCGTCCCAGCGGCCAGCGCGGATTTCGGCATCGGCAAGTCCCACCTTATCGTCGGCGGTGCTGCCTTCCATGGCGATGACGTCGTTCCAGACTGGAATGGCCCGCTCGGCTTCCTTGGCGCGCACCAGCGAAATCGCAAGCCCGCGCTTGAGGTCGATCCGGTCTGGCTGTTCCTGGCTGGCGCGTGTGAAATAGGTCACGCCTTCCTGAGGCGATGAGGTCGACAGCATCAGGTCGCTGAGGTTGGAATCGTCGATCGCATTCACGGTTTCCATCGCGCGTTCGACTTCGGCTTTTTCAGGATTCTCACAGGCCGCAAGGGCCAAAGCGGCGCCTACGCACAGGATAAAATGGGGTCTATGGCGCATGTTTCTGCGTCCTTTTGCTGCTCGATGCCTCTACGGCGTCGGCAACAAGGTGTAGTCCCCGGCGCCGCGCCGCAATAGATTAAAGTTTGTTTCTTTTTCGGGAGCATAGCCCGTGTTGTTAATCTTTTCGACGGCTAGTGCGAGATTATCGCGGATTGCGGCGGATGCGCCACTATCGAGCTTGAAGGCAACCTGAAAAACCCTTTCGGCTTCAGCATATTTTCCCTGTTCGTAGAGCGTCACGCCAAGATTGTTCCAGGCTGGAACGAAGGTCTCGTCAACCACGATGGCGTCACGCAGCACCCGCTCAGCCTGTCCTAGGCGCCCCAGCTGCAGGTTCGCTGAGCCGATGGCCGACAGGACGTCCACGGTAATGCCCTGCTCGGCGCCGGCCCGGTAGTAGGACTTGAGCGCCAGTTCGTATTCGCCTGCCGCCATCAGTCGGTGCCCGACCAGGAGCCCATCGACCCCGCTTTCGCCCTGCTGAACGCCGCTTGGCGCGAACGGGCCTGCGGGGGTGGGTTCCGTGCACGCCGTAAGCGCGGCACAAAGTACCGCGCTTACTGCCAGTGCCCCTCGTTTGTGTATTATACTGCCCTCACAGGGATTGGTTGTTCAGTGTTTCGTACACGTTATACACCGATGGACCGATCAAGATGATCATCAGCGGCGGTACGGTGAACATCATTGTGCCCAAGGTGAGTTTCGTGGGCAACACGTTGGCCTTCTCTTCGGCACGCATGACCCGTTTGTCGCGCATTTCCGACGCATAAACCCGGAGTGCTTCGGCGATCGACGTACCAAAAGTGGCCGACTGGATAAGCACGGTCACGAAGGACGACACATCCGACACGCCCGCGCGTTCGGACATATCCTTGAGGACCTGCACCTTGTCCTTGCCGGCCTTCATTTCGTTGGCAACCGTTTCGAATTCCATGGCCAGCGCCGGAAAGCCGGCGCGGATCTCGCGGGAGACCCGGATAATCGACTGGTCGAGCGATTGCCCGGCTTCGACGCAGACCAGCATCATATCAAGCGCATCCGGGAAGCCATTGGTGATTTCTTCCTGCCGTTCCTGCTGCCGTTTGGCGACCCAGTACTTCGGCAGCATGTACCCGATGACGCCTGGGACCATGATGAACCCGATGATCGCCTGGGGCGAGGGTTCGCCGGTGGCACTAGTCAGGATCGCGACGAGCACACCGATGATCAGGAAACCGATTCCAAGGGCGAACTGCGCGAAGTTGTAGGTGCGCACCGCCGATTTCGAACGGTACCCCGCCTGCATCAACTTGAGACGTGTGGCCGAGTATTCGCCTTCGTCTTCGGGTTCGAGGAACTTGGAGAATTTCTCAAGCTTAGCGGCGTTGTTGCTTTCAAAGCGCAGCGACTCGCCACTTTCCGCGGTGCGGGACTGGTTCTTGCCGTTCTTCAGCTTCGAAAGCGGATCCTTCTTCTGCGTCAGAAAGATCGGCAGCGTCAGCAGCACCATGATGAGCCCGACGAAGCCAAGCGCATAGAGAGGACCAAGGGGTCCGAAGGTTTCGGTCAGAAAATCATTGACCGGTTGCAGCAATTCCATCTCGAGACCTCAGACCTTGATATTGACCATCATGCGCATGAAAAAGATGTTCGCTGTCAGGAACACACCCACCACAAGACAGGCGGGAATGAAGAGCGACGTCTCTTTCACATCGTCGTAGTAGTCGGGTTGGATAACGTTGATCATGACCAGCGCCACCAGGGGAAAGACCGACAGGAAGAGGCCGGACCACTTTGCCTCGGCCGTGATCGCCTTGACGCGCCGGAAAAGCTTGAACCGGGCGCGGATCACCGCGGCCAGACCGGCCAGGATTTCTGCCAGGTTACCGCCGGATTGCTGCTGGATAGTCACGGCAACCGCGAGAAAGCGCAAATCCTGCATGTCGATCCGCTCGGCCATGTTTTTCAGCGCTTCTCCGATATCGCGTCCATAGGCGGCTTCATCCGCGATTACGCCCATCTCGGTGCCCAGCGGGTCGGCCACTTCCTTCGCCACAATGCCAATCGCGGCTGAAAACGGGTGTCCGACGCGCAGCGAGCGCACCATCAGTTCCACCGCATCGGGAAGCTGTTCTTCCAGAAGGCTCATGCGCTGCTTGGCTTTCTTGTTCACCCAGACATAGACGCCGCCGACGCCGAAGGTGATTGCCACGAGCGCGCGCACGGGAACCGTCGCGCTGGTCGCGATGGTCAAAAGCAGGAAGGCCACCGCCGACAAGACCGCCATGACCACGATCAGGGCCTTTGGCGAGAAGGCAATGTTTGCCTTCTGCGCCTTGTCCGACAGCACGGAATATAGCGGGATCGACCGCCCGCGAATGTGCTGGCTCATCTCCTTGCGGAGCTGGTCGAGCACCTCTTCGCGGTTGCCGCCTTTCTCGAGCATTTCGAGCCGGCGGTTGACCTTGTTGTTCAGGCGGATGGATTTGCCGAAGACCGTCAGATACAGGCCTTCGACCAGGGCCAGAACGGCGATGAAGATCAGGCCGTAGATGATCGGTTCGATCGAGATAGTCATACCGCTTACTCCGCCGCGATGGGTTCGAAGATGGAAGGCGGCAGGTCATACCCCCACTGGCGGAAGCGGTCGGAGTAGTGCGACCGGACGCCCGTGGCGTTGAACCGCCCGATGATTTTACCATCGCCGGCAAGGCCAAGGCGCTCGTACCGGAAGATCTCTTGCATGGAGATCACTTCGCCTTCCATGCCGGTGACTTCAGTGATCGAGACCATGCGGCGCGACCCGTCCTGCAGGCGGCTGGCCTGCACGATGAGGTTCACAGCGCTGGCGATCTGGGCACGGACGGCCTTGATCGGCATTTCGATCCCGGCCATCGAGATCATGTTTTCAAGACGGCTGACGCCGTCGCGGGCCGAGTTCGCGTGGATCGTGGTCATCGAGCCGTCGTGGCCCGTGTTCATAGCTTGCAGCATGTCGATCACCTCGTCGCCGCGGGTCTCGCCGACGATGATGCGGTCGGGACGCATCCGCAGGGCGTTTCTGAGACAGTCCCTCTGGGTGACGGCGCCTTTGCCCTCGACGTTTGCTGGGCGGCTTTCCATGCGGCCCACGTGAGTCTGCTGCAGCTGGAGTTCCGCTGTGTCCTCGATCGTCAGGATGCGTTCGGCGTTGTCGATGAAGGATGACAGCGCGTTCAGCGTTGTCGTTTTACCCGAACCGGTACCGCCCGAGACGATCACGTTCAGGCGGGTCGATACCGCTGCCTGAAGGTAGGCCGCCATTTCCTCGGTGAACGCGCCGAAGCGCACCAGGTCGTCGATGGCCAGTTTTTCTTTCTTGAACTTACGAATGGAGACCAGGCTGCCGTCGACGGCAATCGGCGGCACCATTGCGTTGAAACGCGATCCGTCCTTGAGACGGGCGTCCACGTAGGGGTTCGATTCATCCACGCGGCGACCGACCGCAGACACGATCTTGTCGATGATGCGCAGCAGATGGCGTTCATCCTTAAACGTGACATCCGACAGCTCCAGCCGGCCGTCGCGTTCCACGAACACCTGCTGGGGGCCGTTGACCAGAATATCGTTGACCGATTCGTCCTTCAGCAGCGGTTCCAGCGGGCCAAGGCCCGTCACTTCGTCAAAAAGCTCTTGATGCAGAACCTGACGGTCGTCTTTGTTGAGGACCACGCCCATCTGGGTCAGCGCTTCGGCCGAGATTGCCGCGATTTCGGCCCGCAGATCGCTTTCGGCGGCGCTTTCGAGGGCCGCGAGGTTCAGGGACTCAAGCAGTTCCTTGTGGAGCTGGACTTTAATTTCACCCATACGCTCCTTGCGCTTTTTCTCTTTGTCCGAAGCAACGGGCTGGGCCGGCTTTTTCGGGGCGGGAGGCGCGGCCGTCACTGCGGGAACGGAGGCCTTGGCGG
>JBCDED010000078.1:0-17965 GCA_039179985.1 Pseudomonadota bacterium | reverse complement strand
CGGAGACGTAGCGCATTGAGTTTGATGAAGCCTTTAGCATCGGTTTGGTCGTATGCGCCTTCATCATCCTCGAATGTGACAAGGTCCTCTGCATAGAGCGATTTCGGCGATGAACGACCGAGTGTGATTACGTTGCCTTTATAGAGCTTCAGGCGAACTTCCCCTTCGACGTGCTCCTGGCTTTTGTCGATGGCGGCTTGCAGCATCTCGCGCTCCGGGCTGAACCAGAAGCCGTTATAGATCAGTTCCGCATAGCGCGGCATCAGCTCGTCCTTCAGATGCGCCGCACCGCGGTCGAGTGTGATCTGCTCGATCCCCCGGTGCGCTTCCACAAGTAACGTGCCGCCCGGTGTTTCGTAGATACCGCGGGATTTCATGCCCACGAACCGGCCTTCCACGAGGTCGAGGCGGCCAATGCCATGCTTGCCGCCGATCTCGTTGAGGCGCGTCAGAAGCGTGGCGGGCGACAGGGCCTCGCCGTTCAGGCTGACCGCATCGCCTTTTTCAAAGCCGATCTCGATGAATTCCGGCGTATCCGGCGCATCTTCGGGGTTCACCGTGCGCTGGTAGACATAGTCGGGCGCGTCATTTGCAGGATCTTCCAGAACCTTTCCCTCGGACGAGGTGTGCAAGAGGTTCGCATCGACGCTGAAAGGCGCCTCGCCGCGTTTGTCCTTGGCGATGGGGATCTGGTTTTTCTCGGCAAAGTCGATCAGCCGGGTCCGGCTGGTTAGATCCCATTCGCGCCATGGCGCGATGACCGTGATATCGGGGTTGAGCGCGTAGGCCGCAAGCTCGAACCGGACCTGATCGTTGCCCTTGCCGGTGGCCCCATGCGCCACCGCATCGGCGCCGGTTTCTTCGGCAATCTCAACCAGCCGTTTCGAGATCAGCGGCCGGGCGATAGAAGTGCCGAGCAGGTAGAGCCCTTCGTAAAGCGCATTGGCCCGGAACATCGGAAAAACGAAGTCGCGCACGAACTCTTCGCGCAGGTCTTCAATGTAGATGGCGCTGGCGCCCATCATCTCGGCCTTGGCGCGGGCCGGTTCCAGTTCTTCCCCTTGGCCAAGGTCGGCGGTGAAGGTGACGACCTCGCAGCCGAGCTCGGTTTGCAGCCATTTCAGGATGATCGAGGTGTCGAGCCCACCGGAATAGGCAAGAACCACTTTCTTGGGGGCAGACATTCCACGCTCCGTCACTTCACGTCGCCGCGCGACGTATCCGGTTTTTTGGGCGAGAACAAGCAGGTGCGGTTGACCGGCCTTTATTGCAAACTCTAAGGTTCTTTTCGAAAGGAATTTTCGATGCTGCTTGGCTGGCGGATCTTTGTGCACGCGGTGCGCATCGTCGTGATGAATATCGGGCCTGCGCTGCGGATCAGCGTGGTGCCTTACGTGGTTGTCTTCGGATTGGCATTCTATGTATCTACGCGCGTCGCCCCGGGGCTATTTCCGCCGGGCGCGACCGAAGCCCAAGGCACGATCTTCCTACCCGACGCGCCGGCGTTTCTCCTAGTTCCTGTCATTTTTGTCGCCTTTGCCACCGTTTACCTTTGGGTTGTGATCGGCTGGCATCGTTTCATTCTGCTGGACGAACAACCGGGGGCGGTCACCCCAAAATGGCACGGAACAAGAATGCTTAGCTATCTCTGGGCCGTCGTTCGCCTCGTCTTTGCGATGTTGGTTCTGTCGATTCCGGCCCTGTTTGTCATGTTTGGACTTTCGGTGAGCGACTCTGCCCTGGTAATGACCGTCGGCGCTTTCATCGTGCAATTGGCGCTAAGCGCTGCGGTGATGCTGTTTTCCCTGATCCTGCCAGCCGCTGCGATCGGTCATCCCATGGGCCTGACCCATTCGTCTGGCTACACCTGGCCTGTGAAAGGCGCCATTCTGACAGTCGCCGTTCTTGTCAATCTGGTCGCTCTGATCCCCAGCGTTCTTCTGCTGACGCCACTCGCCCCGGTTTTGAACACGGTGGCCTACCAGGTGATCGTCTCGTGGTTCGGCTTGATGTTTGGTATCAGCGTTCTTACCACGCTCTACGGCGTGCTCGTGGAAAACCGCGACCTGCCCTGACCCCTTTCCCCGGACAGGCTTTTCCGGCAAAAGCGCCGGATGACCCCGTTTTCCGACATGGCGCTTCTGGCCGAGGCCAAGATGCGCACGGTGTTTCCGCCCACGCCCATGCAGCGCAACGATCTTCTGTCGGCCCGCTACGGGGCCGATGTCTGGCTGAAGCGCGAGGATCTGAGCCCCGTGCGGTCTTACAAGATCCGGGGCGCCTTCAATGCCATGCGCAAGGTGCTGGCGGCGGATCCGGAGAAGGCGCTTTTTGTCTGTGCCAGCGCCGGAAACCATGCCCAGGGCGTGGCCTTTGTCTGCCGGCATTTCGGGGTGCGGGGCGTGGTCTTTATGCCGGTCACGACACCGCAGCAGAAGATCGCGAAGACCCGTATGTTCGGTGGGGATGCCATCGAGGTGCGGCTGACCGGTGACTATTTCGACGACACGCTGGCTGCAGCGCAGGCGTACTGTGCCGAGGCGGGCGGACACTTCCTGTCGCCTTTTGACGATCCCGATGTGATCGAGGGTCAGGCGAGCGTGGCGGTGGAGATGCTGAGCCAGCTGGGACGCGCGCCAGACATCGTCATCCTGCCCGTTGGTGGGGGCGGGCTGTCGTCGGGGGTCACGAAGTACCTGTCGGCCGACGCGCCGGCGACGGACGTTCACTATGTGGAGCCTGCGGGTGGGGCTAGCCTGACGGCGGCCCTGGCGGCGGGAAGACCGGTGACCTTGCCCTCAGTTGACAATTTCGTGGACGGCGCGGCGGTGGCCCGGATCGGCGCGCGGACGTTTGAGGTGTTGAAGGGTGTGGATCCGGGCCAGGTGCTCGTCGCGCCCGAAGACCGGATCTGCACGACCATTGTCGAGATGCTGAACGTGGAAGGTATCGTGCTGGAACCCGCCGGAGCGCTGGCGCTGGATGTGCTGCCTCAGGTGGCCGGGCGGATTGCGGGCAAGACCGTGGTTTGTGTGACCTCGGGCGGCAATTTCGATTTCGAGCGTCTGCCAGAGGTCAAAGAACGGGCGCAGCGCTATTCGGGCGTGAAAAAGTACCTCATCCTGCGGTTGCCCCAACGACCTGGTGCGCTGAAAGAGTTTCTTGCGACGCTCGGCCCCGATGACGACATCGCACGGTTCGAGTACCTCAAGAAATCGGCGCGTAACTTCGGCTCGGTTCTCTTGGGGCTGGAGACGTCCAGTCCCGACAACTTTGCCGCCCTCTTTGCACGGCTGGACGCCGCCGGGTTCACCTACAGCGACATCACCGACGACGAGATGCTGGCGCAGTTCGTTGTCTGAGCGGCGTCAGGCCGCAAGCCCGAAGTCCGCCGCGCGCGCCATGAAGGCGGCTTTGGATACGGCGTAGGACTTCAGGATCTGCGCCAAATCGATTCCGGCCGCCTTGCCATCGGCAGCGGCGCGTTCGCCGATCATACATAGCTGTCCAAATTCGTCGAACCCGAGATTCAGAGCACCGCCTTTCAGGAAGTGCAAATCATCTTCGAGCTTTTCGATCTCTGGCGCGGTGCGCAGTTTGTCGAGCGTGCCTTCAACCTCTTCAAGGAAGAGTTCGACAACCTCGCCAAAGTCTTCTTCACCCACTTCGTCGCGCAGTTCCGCGACCCTGTCCCAATTGATCAAGACCACCCTCATGTCGTCAAAGACCCCCGCCGCAGAAGGTGGCACGAGGGGTTTAACAGGGGGTAACCCCGGGTCGCCGAATAGCTAAAATGCGCGCGTTCACGTCATCTTAAGGCGAGGGGAGGAGAAGGGGCCAACGTAATTCACCGCGCAGGACATTTTGCAGGTCGCAGCGAAAGACATCGCCTCTCTGGCGGAACCCGGAGGCGCCCGGCCGTCCCGCATTCTTGTGGTCGACGACAGCCGGCTGCAGCGGCGCATTCTCACGTCGAGCCTGCGCAAAGCGGGCCACGATGTGCTGGAAGCCGCCGACGGATCCGAGGCGCTGGAGGTTTGCAAAAACGCAGCCGTGGATATCGTTATCAGCGACTGGATGATGCCGGGCATGACCGGTCTCGAACTCTGCCGCGCATTTCGCGATACGCCGCGCGCCGGCTACGGGTATTTTATCCTTCTGACCTCAAAGAGTGAGAAAGGCGAAATAGCGGAAGGGTTGAACGCCGGTGCGGACGATTTTCTGACAAAACCTGTGAATGCGGATGAGTTGCGCGCCCGGATCATCGCGGGCGAGCGCATTCTGCAGATGCACCGCGAGCTAACCGAAAAGAACCGCCAGATTGGCGAGAACCTTGCCGAAATCAGTACGCTTTATGAGGCGCTTGACCGTGATCTCGGAGAGGCGCGCAAACTCCAGCAGTCACTGGTGCCGGAGCGGCATGTGCAGTTCGACGGCTCGGAACTGGCTTTTGCCCTGCGCCCTGCGGGGCATGTTGGCGGCGATCTGGTCGGTTATTTTCCGATCGACGCAGCGAATATCGGGATCTTCGCGATCGACGTCTCCGGACATGGCGTCAGTTCGGCCCTGATGACGGCCCGTCTGGCCGGTCTTCTGTCCGGTGCGTCACCCAGCCAGAACATCGCGCTTGTCCGGGCCCCCGACGGCACCCCGAAAGCGCTGCCGCCGGCGGATGCTGTCAGACGGCTGAACGATCTGACGCTGGGCGAGCTGGAGACCGAGCACTACTTCACCCTGCTCCTTGCGCAGCTGAACCTTGAAACGGGCGAGATGGTGTTTTGCCAGGCCGGGCATCCGGATCCGCTTTTGCGGCGCGCGTCGGGCGCCGTGGAAACGCTCGGCGACGGCGGGCTGCCTGTGGGGCTGATCCCCGGGGCGGACTTCACGCAGCACCGGGTCCGGCTTCGCGCGGGCGATGCCTTGCTGATCTACTCGGACGGCGTAACAGAGTACGAAGACGCCCGGGGCGCACAGTTTGGCGATGACCGGCTGAGAGACTGTTTTGCAGAATTGCGGGGGGCGGAAACCGCCGTTGCCCTCGACAGCCTGACGGCAGAGCTCGAACGGTTTTCCGGGGGCGTGCCGCCGCTTGACGATGTTTCGGGTGTGCTTTTCTCCTTTGCCGCGGGCTGGGTTGCGCCGCGTCGCCGGAAAGATGACTAGCCGGCCAGCCAGCTGCGGGTGAAGGCCCGGTCGCCGGGGCTGCCCAGAACCTCGGCCGCCAGATCACCGGAGACCCAGACCGCCGCATGGCCGGGTTCCGACGGCGCACCATGCGGGCGAACCGGCCGCGCCAGATAGATGTGGCACAGCTTTTCGGCCCAAAGGTCGTATTCGGGCATATAGGTGAACCGCCGGTAGAGCCCCAAGCGCCGCAGGGGCGCAATCCGCCAGCCGGTTTCTTCGCGCACCTCCCGGTGCAGCGCTTCGATCGGGGTTTCGCCGGGGTCGATGCCGCCGCCGGGCAGCTGAAACTCTGGCTCCGGTTCCGCCTGATGGGTCAGAAGCAGGGTCCGACCTCTGGGCAGGAGCGCATAGGCACCGGGTCGCGCTTGGTAGCGCTTGTTTTGGCGCACAGGTTCCCCATATCTTCGGTTCACTCCCGCCTCCGTGCTTGCTTGCGTCGCCCCGTTTCAGGGTCACCCACGTTGTCGCGGCCTGCGAGGCGGGGTATGCCAACCCGAAACGCGTAAGGAAACCCCAATGTCTCTTGGCGCCCAAATCGCATGGGATGACACCGTGCTGCCCTTCCAGCTCGACCGGTCGGATATCCGTGGCCGGGTTGCGCGTCTTGACGGCGTTCTCGACCGTGTCCTGGCACAGCATGAGTACCCGCCCCAGATCGAAACGCTGGTGGCCGAAATGGCGCTTTTGACCGCGCTGATTGGCCAGACCGTCAAGCTGCGGTGGAAACTGTCGTTGCAGGTGCGCGGCGATGGCCCGGCGCGGCTCATCGCGACCGACTATTTTGCGCCCTCTGCCGAAGGCGCCCCGGCGCGCATGCGGGCCTATGCCAGCTTCGATGAGGCACGGATCGGCCGTGAAGAGCCCTTCGATCTGATCGGCAAGGGCTATTTTGCGATTCTCATCGACCAGGGTGAAGGGACCGTACCGTATCAGGGGATCACACCGATTGCCGGCGGGTCGCTGGCGCGCTGTGCCGAGACCTATTTCGCGCAGTCCGAGCAACTGCCCACGCGGTTCGAGCTGACCTTTGGCACGTCGACGCTGCCGGGCGAAGACGCCCACTGGCGGGCGGGCGGCGTGATGCTGCAACATATGCCAAAGGCGTCACCCTTCGTGACCGGTGAAGGCGGAAGCGGTGAAGCCGGGCTTCTGACCGCCGAAGATCTTCTGGACGACGAGAACGGCGAGAACTGGTCGCGGGCCAATCTTCTGCTCGACACCGTGGAAGAATTCGAAATGGTTGGTCCGGCGGTGGACCCGACGGATCTTCTGTTGCGCCTCTTCCACGAGGAAGCGCCACGCGTCTACGACCCGCAGGCAGTGCAGTTCGGCTGCACCTGCTCTGCGGACAAGGTACGCCAGAGCCTGTCGATCTATTCGGCCAAGGACATCGGCCATATGACGACGGACGAGGGTATTGTCACGGCGGACTGCCAATTCTGCGGCGCACACTACGAGTTCGACCCGGCCACCTTGGGTTTCGAGGCCACGCAGCCGGTGGGCGATGACAGCTGAGGTCCCCGACCTTGCCGCGCTCCTTCAGCGGGGCGCGGTGCCGTCGTCGGATTTTGACCTGAACCCCGACGTGGTGCTTCTCGCAGGTCGCAAGCTGCGGCCTGCGGCCGTACTTGTGGGTGTGATGGGGCGGGGCGCGTCGGCGCGGCTTTTACTGACCAAGCGGTCCTCGCGGCTGAAACATCACCCTGGCCAGATCGCCTTTCCCGGCGGCAAGGTGGACGACGGTGATCTGGACGCCGCCGATGCCGCGCTGCGCGAAGCGGAGGAAGAGGTGGCCTTGCCCCGGGACCGTGTGGAGATCATCGGCACCCTGGCGCCCCACGAAACGGTCACCGGATTCTCTGTGACGCCCGTTTTGGGGTGGATTAGAGACGATTTCGTGATCAAACCAGAGCCGGGCGAGGTGGACGAAGCTTTCTACGTGCCCTGGTCCCATGTGAGCGATCCCGACCGCTTTCAGGTCCAGTCGCGGCGCTGGCGTGGGCAACGCCGCTACTACTATACAGTCCCCTATGGTCCCTATTACATCTGGGGCGCCACGGCGCGCATTCTGCGCAGCATCGCCGCGCCCGGGCGCGTCTGATGCGCATCTCGGCGCCCTGGATTGACGCCGCCGACACGCGCATGGTGATGCGGGCGCTACGGGCGGAAGGTCATCAGACATGGTTCGTAGGAGGGTGTGTGCGCAACACCCTTCTTGGCGCGCCGGTCACGGATGTGGATATCGCCACCAATGCGCGGCCCGAGACCACCATGGATCTGGCGAATGCCGCCGGCTTGCGGCCCGTACCCACCGGCCTCGACCACGGTACGGTCACGGTGGTGGCGGGGCAGTCCGCTTTTGAGGTCACGACCTTCAGAAAAGATGTGGAAACCGACGGGCGCCACGCCACAGTTCGATTCTCGGACAGCATCGATGATGACGCCGCGCGGCGGGATTTCACCATGAACGCGCTTTATGCCAGTGCCGAGGGTGATGTGGCGGACCCCGTGGGGAGTGGCCTGAGCGATCTGAGGGACCGCCGCGTGCGGTTCATCGGTGCGGCCTCGGACCGCATTCGGGAAGACTATCTGCGCAGTCTGCGGTTTTTTCGGTTCCAGGCCTGGTACGGCGCACCCGAGCGTGGACCGGACGCCGAGGCTTTGTCCGCAATTTCGATGAATCTGGCCGGGTTAGAGACACTTTCCAAGGAACGGGTCGGTGGTGAGATGTTGAAACTGCTGGCCGCGCCAGACCCCGCCCCGGCGACAGGCACGATGGCGCAGACAGGTGTTCTGGCACGCGTTCTGCCCGGCAGCGACCCGCGGTCACTGGCGCTGCTCGTGCATCTGGAGGACGAAGCGGATGTGCCGCCGGAAGCCATCCGCCGGCTTGCTGTGCTGGGCGGGGCGGATGTGCCCGCGGCCTTGCGCCTGAGCAAGGCGCTGGCGCGGCGCCTGAGCGAATTGCGCGCGGCCGCCGCTGGACCGGCACCGGCATCGGAACTTGGCTACAGGCTCGGGGAAGAAATCGGGCGCGACGCGCTTCTGCTGCGGGCGGCCTTGCTGGAACATCCCTTGCCGCCGAACGCCGAGGCCGATCTTGCGCGCGGCGCTGGCGCTGTCTTTCCCGTCCGTGCGGACGATCTTCTGCCCGCCTTTCAGGGCGCCGAACTGGGTGCGCGCCTCAAAGAGCTGGAAGCGCGGTGGATCGCGTCAGGTTTCGCCCTGGACAAGGCCGCGCTTCTGTCGTGACCGCCTCCAAACGGGTGGTTTTGATTTGGTTACAAAGGTCGTATAACTAAACCAAACCGTTTATTGACTTTCTGGCTCAATCCCATGTTTCGGTTCTTCGAAAACATGGTCGATCCCTACGTCCCTTACGACGAGGTCGACCGTCCGCCGACGCGACTCTGGCCGTATCTGGCGGAGTATGCGCGCCCCTTTCACCGCGTTTTCGCCTATGCGACGTTGGGCTCGATTGTTGTCGCTTTCATGGAAGTGGGCCTGATCTGGTATCTTGGCCGCGTCGTCGACCTTCTGACACGGGGCACCCCGGCGGAGGTCTGGCAGACCTACGGAACCGAGTTCATCCTGATGGGGCTGTTCCTTTTGTTCCTGCGTCCGGCTTTGCAGGCGCTCGATGTGCTGATCCTGAACAATGCGATGATGCCGAATTTCGGCACGCTTATCCGCTGGCGGGCGCACCGGCAGGTCCTGCGCCAGTCCGTCGGCTGGTTCGAGAATGATTTTGCGGGGCGGATCGCCAACCGGATCATGCAGACACCGCCTGCCGCGGGCGAGGCGATTTTCCATGTCTTCGACGCGATCACCTTTGCGCTGGCCTACATCATCGGCGCCGCGATCATGCTGGCCGATGCCGATCCGCGCCTGATGCTGCCCCTGATCGCCTGGCTGGTGCTTTACGGTTTTCTCGTGCGCTGGACGGTCAACAGGGTCGGCCCTGCGTCGAAAGCCGCCTCGGATGCGCGCAGCGAGGTCACGGGCCGTGTCGTCGACAGCTATACCAACATTCATGCCGTGAAGCTGTTTGCACATCATGACACCGAAGTAGAATACGCCAAGGAAGCCATCGAGAAAACGCGTGAGACGTTCCAGGTCGAAATGCGGATCTACACCACCATGGACGTGGCGCTGACGATCCTGAACGGCTTGCTGATCGTGGGAGTCGTGGGCTGGGCGCTTTATCTTTTTGTGCAGGGGGCGGCGACGGCGGGCGTCGTCGCGGCGGCCGCGGCGCTGACCCTGCGACTGAACGCCATGACCGGCTGGATCATGTGGGCGCTGACCACATTCTTCCGGTCCCTCGGTGTGGTTGCCGAGGGGATGGAGACGATTGCCCAGCCGATCACGCTGGTCGATGCACCGGATGCAAAGCCGCTGGAATTTACCGAAGGCCGGATCGAGATCGACGGTCTGACCCACCACTACGGCAAGACCGGCGGCGGGTTAGACAGGATTTCGCTGACAATTGCGCCGGGCGAAAAGGTGGGTCTGGTGGGACGGTCGGGGGCGGGCAAATCGACCCTCGTGAAGCTTCTTTTGCGGTTTTACGACGCCGAAGGCGGGCGTATTCTGATCGACGGTCAGGACATCACGCAGGTCACGCAGGACAGTCTGCGCAAGCAGATCGGGATGGTGCAGCAGGACAGCACGCTGCTCCACCGCTCGGTCCGCGACAACATTCTTTACGGACGCCCCGACGCCAGCGAAGAGGATATGATCCGCGCTGCACAACAGGCGCAGGCGGACCCCTTTATCGGCGGGCTCGAAGACCCCAAGGGCCGCAAAGGGTATGAGGCCCATGTGGGCGAGCGTGGCGTGAAACTGTCGGGTGGCCAGCGGCAGAGGATCGCGCTGGCTCGTGTGATCCTGAAGGATGCGCCGATTTTAGTGCTGGATGAAGCGACAAGCGCGCTCGACAGCGAGGTCGAAGCCGCGATTCAAGAGACGCTTTACGGAATGATGGAAGGCAAGACAGTCATCGCGATCGCGCACCGCCTGTCGACCATCGCCCATCTCGACCGGATCGTGGTCATCGACGATGGCCGTATCGTGGAAGAGGGCACGCATTCCGGGCTTTTGGCGCAGGGCGGGCTATATTCTTCGTTCTGGAACCGCCAGTCTGGCGGCTTCCTGGGAGTAACTGAGGCAGCGGAATGAGCGAGCGTACCTGGCCGGCCCGTATGGAGGCGCTGGCCAAAAAACCTGGTGGTCTGATAGGGGCTTTCGACCCCGCCGAGGGCCCGCCGCCGAGCACTCTTCTGGCGTTTTTTAAGTGGTGCCTTGCCGGGGCAATGCCGATCCTGCTGATTGCTGCCGCGATTTCGGCTCTCGCCGGCACACTGGAGGTCATGGCCGCGCTGATCCTTGGCCGCGTCATCGATGCCGCGCTCGCCTCCGGCACCGAAAGCTTCTTTTCCGCGCACTGGCTTCTTCTTGCGGGCTGTGTGCTGTTCTTCCTCGTCTTCCGGCCACTGGTCTTTGCTGCCAGTGCCGCCGCGAACGCGATTGTCGTGGCGCCCAACATCAACCCGCTCGTGCTGTCCCGGCTTCACCGCTGGACGCTGGGCCAGGATGTCACCTATTTCGACAACGATTTCGCTGGACGCATCGCGCAAAAGCAGATGCAAACCTCGCGGGCAGTGACCGATGTGACCTCGGAGTTCATCAACGTGGTCGCCTTTGCGCTGGCCTCGCTGGTCGGGGCGACCCTGCTTTTGACCACGATCGACTGGGGTCTCGCGCTGATACTGGCGGTGTGGCTGGTGGGCTACCTCGGTTTCATCCGCTGGTTCCTGCCCAAGATCCGCACCCGGTCCAAGGCGCGCGCCGCAAGCCGGGCCATGGTGTCGGGGCAGGTTGTCGATACGATCACCAACATCAAGACAGTGAAGCTTTTTGCCCATGCCAGCCATGAAGATCAGGCGGCGCTCGGCGCGATGGAGGTCTTCCGCAACCGGGTGCTGGAATTCGGCGTGCTCTCGGCGGCGTTCCGGCTGGGCCTGATGACGCTGGCGGGCATTCTGCCCGTGGTGCTGGTCGGCACAACGCTCGTTCTGTGGCAAAACGGGATGGCGACGGCGGGCGATATCGCCGCGACAGGTACGATTGCCATTCGCATTGCCCAGATGACCGGCTGGGTCAGCTTTACGCTGATGGCGATCTATTCGAACGTCGGCGAGGTCGAGGACGGCATGAACACCCTGTCGCCGGCCCATGCGCTGGTGGATGCACCGGATGCCCACGAGCTCAGCGTGACCAACGCGACAGCAAAGGTGGAATTCCGTGACCTTGGCTTTGCCTATGGCCGCAAGACGGGCGGTGTGGAAGGGATCGACCTGACCATACATCCGGGCGAGCGTATCGGCATTGTCGGGGCCTCGGGCGCCGGTAAATCCACTTTGGTCGCCCTGATGCTCAGGCTCTATGACGCCGAAAAAGGCACCGTTTTGGTGGGGGAGACGGATGTGCGGACCGTGACGCAGGAAAGCCTGCGGCGCCAGATCGGCATGGTCACGCAGGAAACAGCCATGTTCAACCGCTCGGCCCGCGACAATATTCTTTACGGCCGCCCGGGCGCAAGCGAGGACGAGATGATCGCCGCGGCCAAACGTGCCGAGGCCCATGAGTTTATTCTGACGCTGGAGGACCACCGGGGCCGCACCGGCTATGACGCACATCTGGGCGAGCGCGGCGTGAAACTGTCGGGCGGGCAACGCCAGCGGGTCGCGCTGGCCCGCGCCATTCTGAAAGACGCGCCGATCCTTGTCCTCGACGAAGCCACAAGTGCACTCGACAGCGAGGTCGAAGCGCTGATCCAGAACGCCTTGAGCGAGGTCATGGAAGGCAAAACCGTTCTGGCCGTGGCGCATCGCCTGTCGACCATCGCCACCATGGACCGCATCGTGGTTCTGGACGCCGGGCAGATCGTTGAGGCCGGAACCCACCACGATCTGCTGGCACAGGGCGGGCTTTATGCCAAATACTGGGAGCGGCAGTCGGGTGGCTTCATCGGGCTCGCTGAGGCGGCGGAATAGTGTCTGTTCCGGCCTGATTTGAGCGAGAACCACCAAGAAACAACCCTGGTTGTGGACCATCTGGGTGCGCGCGGCGACGGCGTGGCCGATGGGCCGGTCTATATCGATGGCGCTTTGCCAGGCGAGACGGTCAGCGGCGTGATCCGCGAGGGCAGAATGACGGCGGCACGCATTCTGACGCCTTCGCCAGAGCGCGTGCGCCCGCCCTGCCGCCATGCGAAATCCTGTGGCGGATGCCTTCTGCAACACGCCAGCGACGCCTTTGTGGCTGGCTGGAAGGTGTCGCAGGTGCAGACCGCTCTGGCCCGCGTCGGGGTCGAGGCGACGTTGCGTCCGGTGATTACCTCGCCGCCCGAAAGCCGCCGCCGCGCGACCCTGGCTGGACGACGCACGAAATCGGGCGCTTTGCTGGGATTTTATGCGCGCGCCTCTGACACCATCGTCGATGTGCCGGACTGCCAGCTTCTGGCGCCCGCTCTTTCGGCTGCGCGTCCTGCCCTGACAGAGATGGTTCTGGCGGGAGGAACACGGAAGGGCACGCTGACCCTGCAGGTGACCGAAAGCGACACCGGGCTCGATGTGGCTGTGTCTGGGGGAAAGCCGCTGGATCTGGCCTTGCTAGAGACGCTTTCTGCCGTGATTCGAGAAACACCGGCGCTAGCCCGGCTCACCTGGAATGAAGAACCGGTAGCGCAGAACGCGGTGCCGGCCCTGTCCATGGGTCGCGCGCCGGTGCCACTGACGGCGGGCGGATTTTTGCAGGCGACCCGTGCCGGTGAAGCGGCCCTTTTGGCCGGGGTTGAAGAGGCGGTCGGTCCACAGGGGCCGCTCGTGGATCTTTTTGCCGGGTCGGGCACCTTTACCCTGCCGCTGAGTGAGACGTCCGAGGTTCACGCCGTAGAAGCCGAGCCCGAAGCGCTGGAGGCGCTGAGCGCCGGGTGGCGCGCGGCGGGCGGGTTGCACCGTGTCACGGTAGAGCCGCGCGATCTGTTTCGAAATCCGCTTCAGCCCAGCGAGCTGAAACCCTTCGCCGCGGCTGTCATCGATCCGCCCCGGGCGGGTGCGGCCGCACAGGTAGCCGAGATTGCCGAATCGACCCTGACGCGGCTTGCCTTGGTGTCCTGCAACCCGGCGACCTTTGCCCGCGATACCCGCAGGCTGGTGGACGCCGGTTTCGGACTCGACTGGGTGCAGGTGGTCGACCAGTTTCGCTGGTCGCCGCACATCGAAATCGTTTCTCAACTCTCCCGCAGGTAAAATTGCCCATCTGCTGTCACGTGAGGGATTCACTTTTTCCTCAGTTTTGGGTAACGATGCGCCAAGAGAACCGGCAACAAACGATCGGAATACAGGCTTCATGACTTCGCGACGCAACGTGTTGACCATGCTCGGGGCTTCAGCGCTGGTTGGCTGTGGCCGCAACGACTTTCCCGATGCCGCCAGCCGGTATGCCGGGCCGGAGATTACATCGATCCAGGTCCACAAAGATCGCCGGCATCTTTATCTGATGCATGAAAACGCGGTTCTGCGGAACTATGACGTGGGTCTTGGCTTTTCCGCAGAGGGCCCGAAGCAATTCGAAGGCGACGGCAAGACGCCCGAAGGGGCCTACCATATTGACCGCCGCAACCCGGAGAGCAGCTTTTACCTGTCACTGGGCATTTCCTACCCGAACCGGCAGGATATCGCCTTCGCCCGGTCCCAGGGCCGCAGCCCCGGCGGTGATATCTTCATCCACGGTGTGCGCGGTAGGCGGGGCGAACGCCCAGAACCCGCTGACAGGCCAGACTGGACGGCGGGCTGCATCGCCGTCACCAATGACGAGATGCGCGAGATTTACTGGATGGTCGCGGTCGGAACGCCGATTTCCATCTTCGCCTGAGGGCGGCGTCAGACGCGCGGCAGGCCCTGCCGGCCAAGCACCATTGTCCACCAGATCTTGCCCGTGGACTCCTGATACCAGGCAATGCCCAGGGTGTTCGCGTCGGGCGACAAGATAACGCCGCGTGTGTTGGGGTCATCCATCCACGCGGCCAGCGTTTCAAGTTCGGTTTCATAGGTTTCCGATATGGTTTCGCCCACAAGTGTGCCATTGAACCCGGCGCGGTTCACGCGGTCGATCGGCGAAGAGCCGTCCGAGCCAAAGTGCCAAGGACGGTTCTGAAGGCTCATATCGCGGGAATGGGTGGCCGCGGCGGCGATCAACTCGGGCGAGAGGCTTAGCTGCGACACTCCGGCGCGAGAGCGGATCGCGTTGACTGAGTCCAGCATCCGGAACTGGATATCGGCTGTGTCACGCTGGCTGATCGAATAAACATCCTGCCCGGCCGGGGCATCAAATGTGGGGTTCGTACAGGCCGCCAGCCCCAGAAAAAGTGAAATCAACCAGAAAATACGCATGTCTGCCCTTCGCTCCACCGATTGACACCCTCTACCCTTTCGTTGGGTGTGGCGCAAATACACGAAACTGCGCGCCGGGCAAGTTCACGCCCGCGTGTGTTGTGAGCGCAGCGGTTGGCATTTATAGTTTCTCCACAACTGGCTTCACGAAAGAGAGTGAACACGTCATGACGACGCGATTTACCCGCCGCTTTTTTATCGGGACAGGTAGCGCACTTGTGGCTGGCGCAGCGACGCCGCTTCTGGCGCAGGATAGCACAGAAACCGTTACCATCGACGGTCTGAACCGCGACATCGTCCCGCGGAACATTTCCAGTTTCCGCACTCTGGATTGGCAACCCTATTTCAACAACCTCAACAATGGCGCCGTCCTGGTAGATATCTCCAGCCGTGCCCTGCATTACTGGTCGGCCGACGGCGGCACCTACCGGCTCTATCCGACATCGGTGCCGATGTCCGAGGACCTGACGCGCCTTGGCCGGACCGAGGTGGTGCGGAAGGTGGAAGGCCCAAGCTGGGCGCCGACGCCCTCAATGAAAGAGCGGAACCCCGAATGGCCGGACTTTGTGCCACCGGGCCCCGACAATCCGCTTGGCACCCATGCGCTCTACCTGTCCTGGACCTATTACCGGATTCACGGCACCCATGACACGCGCAAGATCGGCCGCCGCTCGTCGAACGGCTGCATAGGTCTTTACAACGAGAACATCGCCGAGCTCTTCGGCATGACGAAGGTGGGCACGCAGGTCCTGCTGATCTGACGCGGTCCGGGAGCAATTGCGATAAAAGCGCCCTCCGGGGCGCTTTTTTGTGCCGACACCCCCGGTTGCTCAGGTAACTTTTGAATTCGCGCCGCTTCGCGGTAGTCTTTGCCAAACTGGTGTGGCTTCATTTTAGACAAGGTGCATTTTGCCTGACAAACCGCTTCTCCACAGCGCTGTTTGGGCGCGAGAGCTTATCGCCTACCTGCAGCACAAGGGCGTTCCCACGGCGCCGGTGCTGCGGGCCGCGGATGTGTCACCACGGGCGCTGCGCAACGAAAACGCGCGTCTTCCGTTCCGCGAGATCGCGGGCCTCTACGAGGCGGCGGCGAAGGAAGCCGGAGACGATTTGCTGGGGTTCCGGTTCGGTCAGACCACTGACTTCCGCGATGCAGGGTTGATTTCCTACGTGGGTCTGTCTTCGCCCACCCTGCGCGACGCGGTTCTGAATATCGAGCGCTATATGGCGGTCTTTTCCGAAGCCTCGCAGATTGATGCCTCGATGCTGGAGAAGTCGGGGAAGATCGCCTGGCGGTACAAGGCCCCGGCCTCGGTCACGCGGCGCCAGCTGGTCGAGTGGGCGGCGGTGCATTTTCTGCGGGGCGCGCGGATGATGACGGGGCGCGATCTGCGCCCGGAGGCGGTGACCTTCGTCTACCCGCGTCGGGATGGCCGTGATGAAATTGGCCGGTTCTTCGGCTGCGATATCACCTTTGGTGCGCGCGAGAACAGCGTGACCTGGTCCCAGTCGCAGCTCGATCTGCCGCTGGTGACCCGGGATCACCGGCTGGCGAAGATCCTCAAGCAGACTTGTGAAGATCTTTTGTCGCAAAGGCGCTCGCAGGCCTCCGACCTGGTGCACCGGGTGGAGATGGCGCTGACAGACCGTGCCGTGCAGGGCGTGCCGGATGTGGGCGATGTGGCTCGGACACTTGGGATGAGCAAGCGCACTCTGTCCCGCAGGCTTGCCGAGGAAGGGACGAGCTTCCGGCGGGTGCTCGACGGGTTACGCCGCGTCTTTGCCGAGGCTTACCTGAAAGACAGTGATCTCAGCCTGACCGAGATTGCGTTCTTGCTGGGCTATTCGGATCTGAGCAGCTTTTCGACCGCGTTCCGGCGCTGGACAGGAAAGGCGCCGCGGTCGGTACGGGCAGCAGCGATCGGCCTGGAGTCGGTCGCCTGATCGCTGCCACCCCTCGTCGCACCCCCCCACGAGGTGCGGTCGAACCCCGGGCGCGCAAGTGGTGGTGAGCAGCGCCCGGGGACGTCCGGCGGTGCCCCATCAGCACTGACGCTCACCACCGAACACAATGAAAGTGGCATTTGGCAGCGGCACGCGCTTTTGCAAAAGTGCCAAGGATGTTGGCGGTCGTGCCGTTTGTAACGTCTTTATGAAGCTTTCTGGGGAAGGCGTTTGTCTGGCCCGTTTCGCCCGGAACTTGGCGCGAAATCTAAAACAGACCGGCTCTGACCTGGCCACATATGAGGCAGAGGACGAACCGCAAGAGCGGCGCCTTGTTCCGGGAACCAACCCCTGGTGTTCATAGTGGTTCTCGGAAACCAGCGCGGGATCGCGTAGATGGTCTGCTGGTGGAAAGTATGATCCCGCGCCCACGGGGACAGGATCATGAACTGCCTTAATGCCTTTTTCAGCCGCCTCGGGTTTCCGGGGCGGTTTTTTTGTCAGGCGATCCAACCCTTGAGGTTGTCGTCGATGGCCGAACTCAGTGCCGCGATATGGGCGTCGTCGTCATTGAGGCAGGGAATGTAGGTAAACTCTTCACCGCCGGCCTCTTCGAAGCTCTCGCGAATCTCTTCGTTGATTTCCTCGAGCGTCTCGATGCAATCGGCCGAGAAGGCTGGCGCGATGACGGCGATTTTTTTCTTGCCGTCTTCCTCGGCAAGGCGCGCGACCTCTTCCACCGTGTAGGGCTTGAGCCATTCTTCGGGGCCAAAGCGCGACTGGAAGGTCGTCTTAATCTCGGTGTCGTTCCATCCCAGCCGTTCTTTCAGAAGCCGGGTCGTCTTGGCGCATTGGCAATGGTAGGGATCGCCCTCCATCAGATAGCGCCGTGGCACGCCGTGGTAGGAACACACCAGGATATCGGGGCGGTTCTCAAGGCCGGCATAGGCGCGTTCCACCGACTGCGCGAGCGCGTCGATGTAGTCAGGCCGGTCAAAATAGGCCGGAACGGTGCGCACAGGCGGTTGCCATTTCAAATCCAGGAGGGACCGGAAGAACTGATCGTTGGCCGTGGCCGTCGTTGCGCCCGCGTATTGCGGATAGAGCGGAAAAAACAGAATCTTGCGGCAGCCCGCCTCGGTGAGCGACTTGACCTTTGACGGGGTCGAAGGGTTGCCGTAGCGCATGCAGAAATCGACCATCACATGGTCGCCGTAGCGGGCGTGCATCGCGTCTTTGATCTTGGCCGTCTGGTCTTTGGTGATCGTCATGAGCGGGCTTTCACCCGCCTCTTCGTTCCAGATCGACTTGTACGCGGCGCCGGATCTGGCAGCCGCTTCTGCAGCTGATCATCCTGACCAAGCGCCCGTTCAGTT
>JBCDED010000077.1:0-18986 GCA_039179985.1 Pseudomonadota bacterium | reverse complement strand
TCCACGCGATCTGCGTCAAACTTCTCCGACGGCACGCAGAGCTTGTGGGGCTGAAAACGAATTTCACCATCCTCGACACAGACGATCAGGTGCGGCTGCTCAAACAACTGATCATCGCCGCGGACATCGACGAAAAACGTTGGCCCGCGCGGCAACTAGCCTCGTTGATCGACAGTTGGAAAAACCGGGCCTTCACGCCGGAAAAACTCCCCTCGGCCGAGGCGGGCGCCTTCAATCACCAGGGTGGAGAGCTGTATGCCGCCTATCAAGAAAGGCTGCGCACCTGATCGTCTGTGTCGAGGATGGTGAAATTCGTTTTCAGCCCCACAAGCTCTGCGTGCCGTCGGAGAAGTTTGACGCAGATCGCGTGGAAGGTGCCAAGCCAGGGCATGCCTTCGACGGTCTGGCCAAGAAGCCTGGCCACCCGGAGCTTCATCTCGCGCGCGGCCTTATTGGTAAAGGTGACCGCCAGAATTTCGTTGGGGCGCGCGGTGCCCGTGTTCAGAAGATGCGCAATCCGGGTTGTCAGCGCCTTGGTCTTGCCCGTTCCTGCGCCTGCCAGCATCAGCACGGGGCCTTGCAGGGCCTCTACAGCCTCGCGCTGTGCGGGGTTCAGGTCGTCCAGATAGGGCGTCGGGCGCGCGGCCATAGCCCGGGCGGCCAGCGATGCTTTGGCGCCGGCCTCAAAGGCGTCGGCTTCGTCGAAACTGCTCATGCAGGAAATCTAGCGCGAAGCGGCCATAAGTTAAAGCTTCGTTCGCGCAATGTTCCGCCCCTTGGCTTGCCAAGCCGGCAAGTTCCCGTAGAAACGCCCCATGGACCTTGACGATCGTTTTCCGGCTATCTCCGACCTTCGTGCCCGCGCCCGCTGGCGGATGCCTCATTTTGCTTTTGAATGGCTCGACAGCGCGACCGGCGATGAGAGCACCCATGCACTGAACCAAAGTGATCTGGACACGGTGCGCCTGAGGACCGGTGTCCTGAAGGGCGCGAACAAACCGGATCTGACCACCGACTTCATGGGCCACACCTATTCGATGCCGGTCGGCATTGCGCCCGTGGGGATGTCCGGCGTCATCTGGCCCTACGGCGAAGCGCTGCTGGCAAAAACCGCAGGTGAGGAACAGATCGCCTACTGCATGTCGACGATGGCCGCGGCAACGCCGGAAGAACTAGCCCCCGACCTCAAGGGCATGGGCTGGTTTCAGCTTTATCCGCCGGGGGACCACGAGATCCGCAAGGACATCCTCAAGCGTGCCAGCGACTGCGGATTTCACACACTCGTGCTGACCGTCGATGTCTCGACGCCCAGCCGCCGCGAGCGCCAGCGCCGGGCCCAGATCACCCAGCCCATGAAGATCACGCCGCGCGTGGCGCTGAGTTGCGCGTTAAGCCCACTCTGGTCGATTGCCATGCTCCGGCGCATCCGGTCCCACGGCTGGCCACGTATCGAGACACTGGAAAAATACGCCGACGTTCGCGCCAGCCGTCCCGGCACCGATCACATCGGCTACGAGCTTCGGATCGCACCTGATCTCGAGTATCTCAAATGGCTGAAAGACAATTGGGACGGCCCCATCATCGTCAAGGGGGTCCTCGGAGTAGAGCAGGCCGAAGAGATCCTTGAGGCCGGAGCCGACGGGTTGTGGATTTCCAACCATGGCGGGCGCCAGTTCTCCGCCGCGCCTTCGGCGGTCTCAGCCCTGCGCGAGGTGCGCGCCGCCATTGGGCCGGACGTGCCGATTGTCTTCGATTCAGGGGCGCGGTCGGGTACGGACGTTCTGCGGGCCATCGCCTGCGGTGCTGACTTCATCATGCTGGGACGCGCCTGGCACTGGGGCCTTGGCGCCCTGGGCGAGAAAGGTGGAGCCCATGTGGCCCATATTCTGCGCGACAGCATGAAGGCTGATATGGGCCAAATGGCCATTGAACGGCCCAGACAGGTACGTGAGCGGCTCATTTTGGCCTGAAACGGCATCATTCGCGTTGCGCCCCGTCGTTTCGCTGTCATAAACATGCTGCAACTGCAAAATGGGGGCGCCGCATGCCTGAGTTCCAGAAAATCCTGATCGCCAACCGGGGCGAGATCGCCATCCGGGTCATGCGGGCAGCCAATGAACTGGGAAAGCGGACGGTTGCGGTCTATGCCGAAGAAGACAAGCTGAGCCTGCACCGGTTCAAGGCGGACGAGGCCTACAAGATCGGCGAAGGTCTCGGTCCCGTCGCGGCCTATTTGTCGATCCCCGAAATCATCCGTGTCGCCAAAATGTCCGGTGCCGACGCAATTCACCCAGGCTACGGGCTGCTGAGCGAGAATCCTGATTTCGTTGACGCCTGCACCAAGGCGGGCATCACGTTCATCGGCCCCAAAGCCGACACGATGCGCGCCCTGGGCGACAAGGCCAGCGCCCGGCAGGTCGCCATCAAGGCGGGCGTTCCGGTAATCCCGGCCACAGGCGTTCTGGGCAATGATATGAAAGCCATTGCCAAAGAGGCCAAAGAGATTGGCTATCCTCTGATGCTGAAGGCCTCCTGGGGCGGTGGCGGCCGCGGGATGCGGCCGATCAACGGGCCGGGCGAACTGGAAGAAAAGATCCGCGAGGGCCGGCGAGAGGCGGAGGCCGCCTTTGGCAATGGCGAGGGGTATCTGGAAAAGATGATCGCCCGCGCGCGGCACGTCGAGGTGCAGATTCTCGGCGACCAGCACGGCGCGATCTACCACCTCTGGGAACGGGACTGTTCGGTCCAGCGGCGCAACCAGAAAGTCGTGGAACGCGCCCCGGCCCCCTACCTCAGCCCCGCCCAACGGGAAGAGGTGTGCGGCCTTGGGCGCAAGATCGCCGAAGAGGTCATTTACGAATGCGCGGGCACGATCGAGTTTCTGATGGATATGGAAACCGGCGCTTTCTACTTCATCGAGGTCAATCCACGCGTGCAGGTGGAGCATACCGTGACCGAAGAGGTCACCGGCATCGATATCGTCCGCGCGCAGATTCTGATCGCCGAGGGGAAGTCGCTGGTCGAGGCCACCGGCACGCCCAGCCAGTACGACGTTCAGCTGCGCGGCCACGCCATCCAGTGCCGCATCACCACCGAAGATCCCCTGAACAACTTCATCCCCGATTATGGCCGCATCACCGCCTACCGCGGCGCTACGGGCATGGGCATCCGTCTGGACGGCGGCACCGCCTATTCAGGCGCGGTCATCACGCGGTATTACGACAGCCTTCTGGAAAAGGTGACGGCCTGGGCGCCCACGCCGGAAGCGGCGATCGCCCGCATGGACCGGGCGCTGCGCGAGTTCCGTATTCGCGGCGTGTCCACGAACATCGCCTTTGTCGAGAACCTGCTGAAGCACCCGACGTTCCTGAACTACGAGTACCATACCAAGTTCATCGACCAGACACCGGAGCTTTTCAACTTCACCCCCCGTCGCGACCGGGCGACGCGCATTCTGACCTATATCGCGGATATTACCGTGAACGGGCACCCCGAGACGGCCGGAAGGCCGCGCCCTGCCGAAGGCCTGCGCACGCCAAAGGCGCCCGCGTTCGAACCCGGAGCATCCAGGGATGGCACGCGCAATCTGCTGGAAGCCAAGGGGCCCAAGGCCGTCGCCGACTGGATGCTGGCGCAACGGCAGCTTCTTGTCACCGACACAACCATGCGCGATGGGCACCAATCGCTCCTGGCCACACGCATGCGGTCGATTGACATGATCCGGGTGGCGCCGACCTATGCTGCCAACATGCCGCAGCTGCTCAGTCTCGAATGCTGGGGCGGCGCGACCTTCGATGTGGCCTACCGGTTCCTGCAGGAATGCCCCTGGCAACGCCTGCGCGACATCCGCGCGGCGGTACCCAATATCATGACTCAGATGCTGCTGCGCGCCTCAAACGGCGTCGGGTACACCAACTACCCCGACAACGTGGTAGAAGCCTTTGTCAGACAGGCCGCGGAAACCGGAATCGACGTCTTTCGCGTCTTCGACAGTCTCAACTGGGTCGAGAACATGCGCGTCGCCATGGACGCGGTGCTCGAAACGGGCAAGATCTGCGAGGGCACGATCTGCTATACGGGCGACCTTCTGGACCCCGGGCGCGCAAAATACGATCTGAAGTACTACGTGGGCATGGCCAAAGAAATGGAGGCCGCCGGCGCCCATGTTCTGGGTCTCAAGGATATGGCGGGGCTCCTGAAACCCTCGAGCGCCTCGATGTTGATCAAGGCGCTGAAAGACGAGGTCGGGATCCCCATCCACTTTCACACCCATGACACCTCGGGCGCGGCCATCGCGACGGTGCTTGCGGCCTCAGAGGCCGGTGTCGACGCCGTCGATGCGGCCATGGACGCCTTGTCGGGCAACACCAGCCAGCCGACGCTGGGCTCCATCGTCGAAGCCATGGCCCGCACCCCGCGGGACACCGGGCTCGACATCGGAGCGATCCGCGAAATCTCGAACTACTGGGAAGCGGTGCGCGCCCATTATTCCGCCTTTGAATCTGGCCTGCAGGCGCCCGCTTCCGAGGTTTACCTGCACGAGATGCCGGGCGGACAGTTCACCAACCTTAAGTCGCAAGCCCGGTCCATGGGTCTGGAAGAGCGCTGGCATGAGGTGGCCCAGACCTATGCCGATGTGAACCAGATGTTTGGGGATATCGTGAAGGTCACGCCGTCGTCAAAGGTCGTGGGCGATATGGCGCTGATGATGGTGGCCCAGGGGCTCAGCCGCGCGGATGTGGAAGACCCCAAGACCGATGTGTCCTTCCCCGACAGCGTGGTCGAGATGATGCGCGGGGCCATAGGGCAACCACCGGGCGGCTGGCCCAAGGCGCTGCAGTCGAAGATCCTGAAAGGCGAGACGCCCTCGGTCGAGCGGCCCGGCGCCGCCCTGCCCCCGGTCGACCTCGAAAAGACCCGGACGGACCTGGAAGCCGAGCTTGGCCTGCCCGTGGATGGCGAAGACCTCAACGGCTATCTCATGTATCCCAAGGTCTTCAGCGACTATGCCACACGCCACGAGATCTACGGCCCCGTCCGCACCCTGCCGACCCAGACGTTCTTTTACGGCATGCAGTCAGGCGAACAGATCACCGCCGAGATTGATCCGGGCAAAACGCTGGAGATCCGCTGCCAGGCGGTGTCGGACGTGAACGACGACGGCGAGGTCAAAGTGTTCTTCGAACTGAATGGCCAGCCGCGCATCATTCGTGTGGCCGACCGAAAATCAGCCGCAAGCCAGGCGCAACGACCCAAGGCCGATCCGGGTAACCCGTCCCATATCGGCGCGCCCATGCCCGGCGTCGTAGCCTCGGTCGCGGTGACAGCGGGGGCACCGGTAACAGCGGGCGATCTCTTGCTGACCATCGAAGCGATGAAGATGGAAACCGGCATCCATGCGGACCGGGACGGCAAAGTCAAAGCCGTACACATCGCCGCTGGCAGCCAGATCGACGCCAAGGATCTTCTGATCGAACTTGAGTAGCGATCTTCCGGCCGCGGTAACAAACCCGTGTAGCGGAAAAAAATTCCCCCTGGCGGCTTGCAATGCTCACGGGAGTTCACATCTACCGCTGTACTGAACCAAACCGTTCAGTTTGCATAAGGAGACGCGCCTAAAAGCCTGACAGATTTGCTGAAAAGCAAAACCCCGGAGGATCGCTTCTGTCCCCACGACAGCGAGTCCGGGAACAGGAGAGGCCTGCCCGGCTTCCCCCCTCGCACGGCTTCTTGTGCCTGGTTTTGACCCTGGAGTGACTGATATGAAAACCCTGACCCTTACCGCCGCCCTCGCCGCCCTTCTGGCTGCCCCCGCTTTCGCCAACGATCAGCTGGCACGCAGCCTCGGTGTGGAGCCCGGCATCTACACAACCGCCGAGCTGGCCGAAATGCAGAACAAGTCTTCCCTGCGTGGCAACGAGGCCAAAGTGGTCTTTGGCGGCGATCTGGTCTCCCGCGGCACGGGTTCCGACCTGACCCGTGAGATCACCGCCCGGTTTGCCGCTGAAAGCGACGATGGCGCAGAGCGCAATGGCGTCTTCGGCATCAACTCGGACCCCGACGGCACGGTGAATGCCCTGGCTTTCGACCGGCTCGAGTCGCTGGACTAAGGCCAAAGGCTCCGGGGTGCGCTTGCCCCCCTCGCGCACCCCGTGACCCCGCTGGCACCCTGCCGGCGGCAAGACGGCGGCCCCTGCTCCCGGAGGCCGCCGTCTCTATGTCTGATCTGTCTGCGGGGGTGGACCGCGCCGCGCGGCATTTCGCAGGCAAGGCCAATTTCGCCCTTGCAGCCCTCCGCACTTCGGTCTATTCAGCGGCTCACCCAAGGACGCGGGCGTAGCTCAGGGGTAGAGCATTACCTTGCCAAGGTAAGGGTCGTGAGTTCGAATCTCATCGCCCGCTCCAATTTTTAACAGATCGTTATAGCCGATCCGCGAGCAGGCGCTTTGTGGCGCTCGCGACGATGGTCGGCAGGTCATCGGTGACCTTGTCCACATCCATCTTTCCGTCAATGCGCAGGAACGCCAGGCCGTGGACAAATGTCCAGAGCGGGAAGGTGGCGTTCTGGATGTCTTCGGTGACCTCGTCGCAGCCCAGATAGGCCGCCACCTGGTCGAGCACGATGCCGTAGCACACGAGGCCCTGGGTGCGGATATCGTCGCCGTCGCCTTCCTGGGCGGCGAACATCATCCGAAAGACGCCCGGTTCTGCCTCGGCAAAGGCAATATATTCCAGCCCGATGGCCACGATGGCCTCGACCGAGCCGCGCTCGCAGCCCTCAAGCGCGGCAGCGAATCGCGCAGCCATCCGCTCCATCCCCTGAATCGCCACGCCGATCAGCATCGCTTCGCGGTCGGAAAAAATGCCGATAGGGCGCTGCGGTAGACACGCCTGCCAGCCGGCACGCCTCGGACACCGAAAAGCCCGTTGGCCCTTTAAGTTCAACGAGTTCGCGGGTCGCCTCCAAAAGCGCTTGCCTCAGATCGCCGTGGTGATAGGCGCCCTTTTTTTGAGCAACAGTTAACGTCACATCTGCCATGGCCCCATCTCACTTTCTCTTCGCTTGCTTTTTTTTGTGGAAGTTAGTACCTCTCACATTATGTAAGCAACTCTAACATTCAAGTTGCTTTGGACTTCGGGACCTTTGGAGGCAGTTATGACCGACACGGCACGCCCCCCTCTCTGGCGCAGCGCTATGCGCCGGCTTTTCATTCTTGTGGGCACGGCCTGCGTGGCCGTGATCGCCATCGGGCTTCTGAACGCAGGCACGCGGTTGATCGAGGCGCGGGCGAGCAACGGCATCGCCGCCGACCCCATTCCGCCGATGCCCGTGGCCGTGATCCCCGTTGTCCCCTCCGACAGCTACAGCGTGCGCGCCGACTATCTGGGCGTGGTGGAGCCGCGCCGGGAAACGACACTCGGCTTTGAGGCTGGCGGGACGCTTGCGGAGGTTCTGGTCGACGAAGGCGACACGGTAACCGAAGACGACGTGATTGCCCGCCTCGACATCCGAGAACTTGAAGCCGAACGCGCCGCGCAACTGGCCGCAAAAGACGCGCTGATTGCGCAGCGCGACCTCGCCGTCCTGACAGCCGAACGGCAGGCTAGACTGGCCAGCCAGAACTTTTCTTCCCAACAGCGTTCCGATGAGGCGCGCTTTGCCGTCGCCGAACTGGAGGCGCGGATTGCCCAGTCCGACGCCAGCATTTCGCGGCTTGATATAGCCATCGACAAGGCCGTCATCCGGGCGCCGTTCGACGGGCGCGTGGGCAGCCGGTCCGCCGACGAAGGTCAGCGGCTCAGCCCCGGACAGGTGGTGGTGAAACTGCTCGAAAAGAGCGCGCCGCGCCTGCGTGTCGGCCTGCCCGCCGATGTGGCCCGCGAGATAGTCGAAAAGGGCAGCGTGGATGTGGACGTGGGCACGCAGACCCTGACCGCCACGTTCGAGGGCATCCGTTCAGACATCGACCCACTGACGCGGACCGTTGCCGTTCTTTTCACCCTCGACGTCCCCGAAGACCGGCTGCCGCCCTTTGGTCAGGTGGCGCGTCTGTCTCACTTGCGGGACATCGCTGGCACGGGCACATGGCTGCCTCTGACAGCGCTCAGCGAAGGCGAGCGTGGGCTGTGGACAGTCTTTTTCGTCGACGACGCGGAAGCGCCCGCCATTGCCCGCGAAGCCGTGGAACTGATCTATGCGGATGCCGAACGCGCCTATGTACGCGGCGCCCTGCCGGCTGGCAGCCTGGTCGTCGCCTCGGGCGTCCACAGGCTGACCGTCGGTCAGAGCGTCGAGCCGGTCACGGAGTGAGCCCGATGGAAACGCGCACCTTCGAAAACCCCCGGCTTGTCGCCCTCGCGATCCTTGTGATCGTTGCCGCCGGTCTCTCGGCGCTTCTGGCCCTGGGCCGGCAGGAAGACCCGACGATCACACAGATCAACGCGACCGTCACGACGATCTTCCCCGGTGCCGAGCCCGACCGCGTCGAGGCGCTGGTCACCGCGAAGATTGAGGACGAACTGAAGACCATTCCCGAGATCTCGATAATCGAGTCCACATCGACGACCGGCGTATCTGTGGTTGCCGTCGAGCTTGAGGAAACGGTCAACCCCGAGATCATCGAGCAGCTTTGGACAGATGCCCGGAACGCGCTGGATGACGCTGCGCGAGAGTTCCCCGCCGGAGTGTTGCCGCCAGATTTTAACAGTGACGGGCTTGGCGCCTTCTCGGCAATCGTCGCCATTACGCCCACAACCGACGCCGCCCCCTTCGCGGTTACAGGCCGGTATTCCGAAGTGCTGGCAGACACCCTGCGCAACGTACCAGGCACCGATTTTGTGGAGCGGTTTGGCGCGCCGGAAGAAGAGGTGCTGGTGCGTCTCGATCCGGCGCGGAGCGCTGCGCTTGGGCTGACCGCAACGGAAGTTGCCGCCAAAATCAGCAATGCCGACGCCAAGATGCAGGCCGGGCGCCTGCAAAGCGGTGATGCGAACCTGCTTCTGAACGTCACCGGCGAAATCGAAGCGTTGGACCGGATCGCCCGTATTCCGATGCGAGAGGACGACACCGGTGCGGTACTGCGGCTCGGCGATATCGCCGAGATCACCCGCGGGCCGCAACTGCCCGCCACTGAGCATGCCGTGTCGAACGGTCAGCCTGCTGTCCTGGTGGCCGCGCAGTTGGTCGATGGTCTGCAAGTCGATGCCTGGATGGAGCAGATCAAAGGGGCGCTGGCCGAGTTCGAAACCACCCTGCCCGCCTCGCAAAGCGTGGAACTGGTCTTTGACCAGTCGACATACACCGCCGACCGTCTGACCGACGTCGGCATCAATATGGCCATCGGCGTGGCGCTGGTGGTGGGAGTCCTTCTGATCACCCTCGGCTTCCGCGCAGCGCTGATCGTTGCCCTTGTCCTGCCGCTGGTCAGCCTTGCGACGCTTGCCTCGATGAACATCATCGGCCTGCCCCTGCACCAGATGTCAGTTACAGGCCTGATCGTGGCGCTTGGCCTTCTGGTCGATGCGGCGATCGTGATGACCGATGAAGTCCGGCAGCGGCTCGTCAAAGGCATGGACCGGCTTCACGCCGTGCGCGAGGCGGTGCGCCGCCTGACCGCACCACTCCTTGCCTCCACCGTGACCACCGCGCTCAGCTTTATGCCAATGATCCTTCTGCCGGGTCCGGCGGGCGATTTCGTGGGCTCAATCGCCATAGCGGTGGTCTTGATGCTGGCGTGGTCCTTTGCCGTCGCCGTCACGCTGACCCCGGCAATCGCGGGCTGGATGCTGCCTCAGGGCCAGGGACGCGGCTGGCTTTCCTGCGGGATCAAGCCCGGCATCTTCGGCCGTATTTTCCGCGCCACCGTCGCCTGGGGCATCCGCAATCCGGTGCGTTCGGTGATGCTGGCGCTGGTTCTTCCGGTCATGGGGTTTGCCAGCTTCCCGACCCTTACGGCACAGTTTTTCCCCGGCGTCGACCGCGACCAGTTTCACATAGAGGTGGAGTTTGCGCCCGGAACCGGCATCGACATGACCACCGCCCGGGCCATGGAAATGGACGCCTACCTGCGCGCCGAAGAGACGATCAATCAAGTCTCCTGGGCCATCGGAAAAAGCGCGCCGTCTTTCTACTACAATGTGGTCGGAAACCGCGATAACGCGCCTGAGTTTGCGCAAGCTCTGGTGACGACCGCCTCGCCCGAGGCCACGGCTGCCTTGCTTCAACCGCTGCAGAACCGGCTGAACGCGGCCTTTCCCGATGCGCGTGTTCTTGTGCGTGGTCTGGTTCAAGGCCCGCCCGTGGATGCCCCCATCGAGTTCCGCCTTGTGGGCGCCGACACCGCGCAGCTTCGTGCGCTCGGCGATGAGATCCGCGGTGTTCTTCTGGCGCAGGATGCGATCACCATCGCCCGCGCCGGTCTGGAAGGCGGCGCGCCGAAGGTCTCGGTCGATGTGGATGAGGCCCGCGCCAATCTGGTCGGACTGACGCTCGGCGATGTGGCCGGCCAACTGCAGGCCGCACTTGAAGGGGTCACCGGTGGCAGCCTCCTTGAAGGCACGGAAGAGCTGCCGGTCCGCGTCCGCCTCGGCGAAGACGTACGGGGCGAGTTGACACGGATCGCGACCCTGCCGATCTTGCCGTCGACAGCCGGCTCCACTGCCGCTGGCGGCGTTCTTCCGGGCGTGCCGCTCTCGGCTATTGCCGATGTGCGCATCGAGCCTGCGGCCGCCGCAATCACCCGTCGGAACGGCGAGCGCGTGAACACGGTTCAGGCCTTCCTGCAGCCCGGCGTCCTGCCCGAAGAAGCCCTACAAGCGGCGCGTACCGCACTCGAAACTTCCGGCTTTGTGCTACCCAGTGGTTACCGGTTGGAATTCGGCGGCGATTCCGATGCGCGAAACGATACGGTGAACAACCTTCTCGCCTCGCTGGGCATCATCATCACCCTGTCGATTGCGGCCGTGGTCCTGACGTTCAATTCCTTCCGGCTGGCCGGTGTCACTTTCATCGTTGCCGGGCTTTCGGCGGGACTGTCGATCCTGGCGCTCGCGGTCATGGGGTATCCCTTCGGCATCACTGCGATCATCGGCGTCATCGGTTCCATCGGCGTGTCGATCAACGCGGCGATCATCATCCTGACGGGCCTTCAGAACAACAAGGCAGCAAGCGCCGGCGATTCCGACGCGATGACCGATGTCGTGATGGGCTCGTCGCGCCACATCATCTCGACCACGATCACCACTTTTGGCGGCTTCTTGCCCCTGATCCTCGCGGGCGGCGGGTTCTGGCCGCCCTTCGCGATGTCAATTGCGGGCGGTGTGCTGCTCTCGACCGTGGTGAGCTTCTACTTCACGCCGCAGATGTTCGCCCTCGTTCGCCCGCGCGCCAAGAACAAAGCCGCGTTGGCCGAACGCCAACCCGGACGCCCCGAACTGCGCCTCGCTGCCGAGTAAGCTCCCAAACGTCGGCACGCCAGCAGAGCAAAGGGGCAACAAAGGCGCCCGGGTCCCCCGCCCGGGCGCAAACCCGCTTGGAAGCCGCTCCACCGCCGCCTATAAGGCGCGGCGAATAGAGGAACGGCCATGCGCAGCGCAGAAATCACCCGCAAAACGGCGGAGACTGACATTCGGGTCCAGGTGACCCTCGACGGCACCGGCACCTATGACAATGCCACGGGCGTCGGGTTCTTTGATCATATGCTCGACCAGCTTGCCCGGCATGCGCTTTTGGACATGACCGTCCGCTGCGACGGTGACCTGCACGTCGATGACCACCACACCGTTGAGGATGTGGGCATCGCCCTGGGCCAGGCCCTGCGCGACGCGCTTGGCGACAAGCGCGGCATCCGGCGCTATGGGTCCTGCCTTCTGCCCATGGACGACGCGCTTGTGCGCGTGGCGCTCGATCTGTCCGGGCGGCCCTTCCTCGTCTGGAACGTGGAATTTCCAACGGCAAAGATCGGCACTTTTGACACCGAGCTTGCGCGAGAGTTTTTTCAGGCGCTGAGCACCCATGGCGGGATCACCCTGCACGTGGACGCGCTTCACGGAATCAACAGCCACCATATTGCCGAAGCCGCCTTCAAGGCCGTCTCTCGCGCGCTGCGCGAGGCCATTGAGGTCGATCCGCGGCGATCGGAAGCGGTGCCCTCGACCAAAGGCACGCTCTAGGGCCCATGCTCACCGCTCTGATCGACTACGATTCCGGGAACATTCACTCTGCGGAGAAAGCGTTCCAGCGCATGGCGCGTGAAACGGACGCGGGCGAGGTAGTCGTCACCGACCGGCCCGAGGATGTTCTGCGCGCCGACCGGATCGTCCTGCCCGGCGACGGGGCCTTTCCCCACTGCCGGGAGATGCTGTTTCTTCGGACTGGTCTTTTTGAGGCCATCGACGAGGCGGTGCGGGCGCGCGGCCGTCCCTTCCTGGGCATCTGCGTGGGAATGCAGCTTTTGGCGACGCGCGGGCTAGAGTACGAAATCACGCCAGGCTTTGACTGGATCGGTGGCGAGGTACGTCGAATCGACCCAGCGGATCGTTCGATGAAAGTGCCCCATATGGGCTGGAACGACCTGATCCTCAGTGAGACCCCCCACCCCGTTCTGGACGGCATCGCCACCGGTGATCACTGCTACTTCGTCCACTCCTACCACTTCGTACCGGACGCCAGCGCAGACCGGCTAGCCCATTGCGACTATGGCGGCGAGATCACCGCCATAGTCGGTACCGGAACCGTCATCGGCACACAGTTCCATCCGGAAAAAAGCCAGCGGGCGGGCCTGCGGCTGATTGGGAATTTCCTTAACTGGGCGCCTTGAACGTTATTGGACGCGCGTCCAGACCTGCCCGTCGCAGACCATCGCTTTGCACCCGATAACGCGAATGCGGTCTGGGCCAATGATCTGCACCTTGGCCCGGGCGGTCACGTTCATCAGGGGAACAAAGACGGTGCCTTCGTCGTATGTGCCGTCGCCTTTTGGCACAAGATCCCAGAAAAGTCGCCGCCCCACGTTCTGGGTGACAACGCTGTTTCCCGCAGAATCAAAGGCTTCCTGCACATCGCCACATATCCGCTGGCCGCATGCATGGACCAGAATATGAGCCGTCAGGTCCTTGCGGTCCGGTTCCGTGCGCCAAATGCCCAGCAAAGGATCACTGGCCAAGGCCAGCGTGGGAAGAAGCATAAAGCATGCAGCGAAAAAGGATCGGATCATAGGTTCGGCCCGTGGTGGCAACGCGAGACAGCGCGGAAGCTAACACGCATTGCAGAGAATTTCGAGAACGGGCCGCTGCTTCGGCATTATTTGACCCGCCGCCAGGTGCCCCCGTCGCGGCAGATCCCTAGAACGCAGCCCGAGACCGCCAGCGTATCGCCGTCCAGCCTGAGCTTGGAAGCGTAGGTCTTGTCGCGGTCCGGCGAATAAATCTTGCCCTTGCCGTAGCCGCCATCACCCATCGGCTGCATGTCCCAGATGATCTGCTTGCCCACATTGGGGCTCGACACCTGCGTGCCTCCGACATCATAGGCGCGAACGAGGGTCCCACAAAGCGCAACGCCGCAGGTGGCGATCAGGATATGGCCGAAATTGCCGTTGTCATCGGCTGCGGTCTGCCAGACGCCTTCCAGCGGATCAGCGGCAAAGGCCGGGGCGGCCAGAAGTGTGAAAATCAAAGCGCTGCGTTTCAGCATGTCAGTCTCCAATCAAACTCCGGCGGCACCCTTCGTCTCTCCGGACATCCGCTGCAAGCCTGACGTTCCGTCGCTTTGCATCCCGGAGCCGCATATGCAAAACACCGCCGACGCTACGCCAAAGGACCGCCGCGATGATCCTCTACCCTGCAATCGATCTTAAGGACGGCGCCTGCGTGCGTCTGCTCAAGGGCGAGATGTCCGAGGCCACAGTCTTTAACGATGATCCCGCCGCCCAGGCCCGCACGTTCGAGGCCGCGGGGTGCCAGTGGCTGCACCTTGTTGACCTCAACGGCGCCTTTGCAGGTGTGCCTGTCAACGGCAACGCGGTCGAGGCCATACTCGCTGCCGTGAGCGTTCCGGTGCAGCTTGGTGGCGGTATCCGCGACATGGCGACCATCGAGATGTGGCTTTGCAAGGGTATCGCCCGGGTCATTCTCGGCACGGCCGCCGCCGAAAAGCCAAACCTCGTACGCGAGGCCGCACGGCGCTTTCCCGGGCGGGTGGCCGTGGGGCTCGATGCGCGAAACGGTCTTGTCGCCACCCATGGCTGGGCCGAAGAAACCGATCTTCGGGTCACCGATCTGGCTAAAGCCTTTGAGGACGCAGGCGTCTCAGCAATCATCTATACCGACATCAACCGCGACGGCGCCATGCAGGGACCAAACATCGCCGCCACGGCAGAGCTTGCGCAAGCAACGTCCATTCCGGTAATCGCTTCGGGCGGCGTATCATCCATGCAAGATCTCGTGGCGCTCCGCGCGACCGGCGTGATCGCGGGAGCCATTTCGGGGCGCGCGCTTTATGATGGCGCGATTGATCTGGCGGCGGCGCTGAAGGCGCTGGCCTGATCTTGGCTGGCGCGCGCGCCCGCGAGCGGCTAAAGCGGAGCCCATGCTGAAGACCCGGATCATACCCTGCCTCGATGTCGCCGATGGCCGCGTCGTCAAAGGTGTGAACTTCATCGATTTGATCGACGCGGGCGACCCCGTGGAAAGCGCCAAGGCCTATGATGCGGCAGGGGCGGATGAGTTGTGCTTTCTCGACATCCACGCAACTCATGAGAACCGCGGCACGATGTATGATCTTGCCACACGCACGGCTGAGCAATGCTTTATGCCCCTGACGATCGGCGGTGGCGTCCGGACGCATGAAGATGTCCGCGCGTTGCTTCTCGCAGGGGCGGATAAGGTGAGCTTCAATTCGGCCGCTGTCGCCAACCCCGATGTGGTGGCCGAAGCCGCGAGCCGGTTTGGCAGCCAGTGCATCGTGGTCGCCATCGACGCCAAAACCGTGGAATCCGGCCACTGGGAGATCTTCACCCACGGCGGCCGCCGCCCGACTGGCATCGACGCCGTCGAATTCGCCCGGACCGTGGAAGACAAGGGCGCCGGGGAAATTCTGCTGACTTCCATGGACCGCGACGGCACGCGCGCGGGGTTCAACATCCCGTTGACCCGCGCAATTTCAGAGGCTGTCGGTATCCCGGTGATAGCTTCCGGCGGCGTCGGCACGCTCGACCATCTCGTGGACGGGGTCCGTGACGGCGGCGCCAGCGCGGTTCTTGCGGCATCGATCTTCCACTTTGGCGATTTTACCATTGGTGAGGCGAAATCGCACATGGCCGCCGCCGGCATCGACGTGAGGCTGTCATGAGCGTACTCGCCGTTCTCGCCGCAACGATCGAGGCACGCAAAGGCGCGGACCCGGACACGAGCTGGACTGCGAAGCTTTTGGCGATGGGTCCGGAGAAATGCGCCGAGAAGTTCGGCGAAGAGGCGGTTGAGGCGATCATCGAAGCTGTGAGAGGCGACAGGTCGGCCCTGACTGCCGAAGCCGCCGACGTGCTCTATCACCTTCTGGTCATGCTCGCGGCACGGGATGTGACCCTCGCGGATATCGAGGCGGAACTCACCCGCCGCACCGAACAATCGGGCCTTGCCGAGAAATCCAGCCGCAAGGGCTAACGCCCGCCTCAGAGCTTGGACGAGATGATCCCGGTGTTAAAACCGCCCATGCGGAGTTCTCCGAAAAGCCGCTGAAATTCAATCTTTGGGCAGCGGTTCTGGATCACCGTCACCCCGGCCGCCCGCGCCTGTTCCGCCGCTCCAGCATGCATGACCCCGATCTGCATCCAGATGGTCTTGAGGTTCGGCAGATACGCCAGGGCGGCGTCCACGACTTCAGGCACCGCTTCGGGCTTACGGAAGATATCGACCATGTCGACGGTTTCGGGCGCGGCGATGTCCCCAAGACCCGCGACGACCTCTGCTCCGAAAACGCTCTGCCCCGCATAGACCGGATTCACCGGTATCACCGCGAAGCCCTTCAGCTTCAGGTAGCGCGCCACGTAGAAGGAGGGCCGCACCTCGTTGGTGGAGACGCCGACGGTGGCAATCACCTTTGTCGTCGTGAGGATCCCACGCAGATGGGCGTCGCTATAGTGCTCCAAAACCTGCCTCCCCGGGGCGTACGCACAAAAAGGCGCCCGGTGCAATGTGCGGCCGGGCGCGAGTCACGGAACGAGGGACAGTTAGGTGTCGCTGGAGTTCCAAACCAGCAACTGACTTACAGATAGGAACATTCCGGTACGAAAAAAGCCCGCATAAAGAAGCTGTGATGTGGTGTCGGGTGTACGGCGCCATCTAGTCGAACACGTCCTCGACCACGTCAAAGGCCTCTTCAATCACCTTCTTCCAAAGCGGCTCGCGCTTTTTCTTCTTTTTCTTCTTCACGCCCTTGCGTTTTTTCAGGTCGGCACGGTCCTCGCGAAACCAGTGGCCCACGTGCCCGTCTTCCGTCTTGGCGTCCTTGCGCAGGGACTTCATGTCATGGAGCGGTGCGCCGCACGCCGAGCAGGTCAACTCGTGGCGCCTTTTGTCCAGAACCAGTGCCGCGCGGGTGCCGCAGTAACAGCAAGTGGCAATTTTCATCGGCTGGGCCATTCACATCCGTCCTTTCAGCGTCTTGAGGCTGAATATAAGGCAACGGCAGCCGCATTTGAGACGTTGAGCGAGCCAAAGGCCCCCGCAAAGGGGATCTTGGCCAGAATGTCGCAAGTTTCCTTGGTCTTTTCTCGCAATCCCGGCCCTTCGGCCCCGAGAACCAGCGCCAGCGGCCCAGGCGTGGCGGCGATCTCGTCGGGCAGGTCCGCGGTTCCGGTCCCGTCGAGCCCGATCACCCGGAAACCCAGCTTTTGCAACTCGGTGATCGTGTTTGCCAGATTGGCCACGCGCACATAGGGCTGCCGTTCCAGTGCGCCTGAGGCCGATTTTGCCAAGGCCCCCGTCTCCGGAGCCGAATGCCGACGCGGGGCGACCACGGCGCGGGCGCCGAAGACCTCGGCCGAGCGCAGAACCGCGCCGACGTTGTGAGGGTCGGTCACCCGGTCGAGCAAAACAAAAACCGGCGCGCCCTCGCCCGGCGCCGTGGCCAGCACATCGAGCGGTCCCCAGTCGAGCGGCCTCACCTCCAGCGCGGCCCCCTGGTGCACCGACGATGGATCGAGCGGCACGGGAAAGCGCCGCGGATCGGCAATCTCAGGTGTCAGTTCGCCCATCCCCACCGCCTCGCCCAGCCGGGTCAGCGCATTCTGGGTCAGAACCAACCGGAATTTCTGCCGTGCAGGGTTGCGCAAGGCATCCTCAACCGCATGGAGCCCGAAAAGCCAGAGCCGCTCGTTCGCGCCCGCCCGGCGGGCCTTTTCCTTTTCGATGATCCAGCTTGGTTTTTTCACGTCACGCGCCTTGAATTGGTCGTCCGGCCCTAGCCTGCCGGGGTCCCCTGACGCAAGGCCAGAGCGCCGCTTTTTCGCCTTGACGGGTCCCAGACCGGCGGGTATCCACCCCAAGCGTTCGGAGCCACTCCGGGCCACGGGCGACGTGCTGCAAGGTGCGGCAGCGGACTGTAACTCCGCCGGGGAGACCCATGCCTGGTTCGATTCCAGGGTCGCCCACCATTCTCTTTAAGATCAATGTGTTAAGTGCACATCCATCGCGGTGTGACGCAATGGTGAGACACAATACATGCGCCACCCGGCTTGTCTAAGTCGCTCACGACATGGGACTTTCTACTTCTGATGGTCGCTTCTCTTCCGCAAACGGAACGAAACGCGCCGAGCGGATATTAAAGTATCTCTTGCAACCAGATGCCCACGTAGGAGCACGAAAAAATCTGCCGGATTTTCCGAAGTCTCCTCAGCTTGACGCACGACGCTGCTAGACAGTTCTGCGCAAGATTTTTGTGGCTGACTACGAAGTAGACCGAGCCGCTTCACGACAGAGACTGGGAGGCCCCCTAAGCATGGTAAATTTGGCTCTGGCGCGAGACTAGCTCCCCGTCAAAATTGCGCACAGAAACCTCTCGGCTATTTGTTCTCAGGAGACAGCTTCACTACGCCAGGTTCTTTGAACTCGGTGTGAAGAAGTTGGTTCAATTCCTTCGAAACCCGATCACGCCGGTCCGAAAAGGCATTCACGTCGTCTAATGTCCATTCTAGACCTCTTCGGAACAACCGTTGCGCACCTTTAACGATGCCGTCCAAAGCAGCTGATGCGGATCTAAACGATTTGAACCCACACATGTGCCGTACGCGACGCTTAATAAATCGATGATCTTGTTCGATCAGGTTATTCAAATACTTGGACCTGGCCGTGTGGACGTTGTCTCGGCAGCCAAACCGGTTGAGGATTTTGTTTGCCTCTCGAATGCCCGCTGCGTTAGCTCCACTTTTGTCGATGACGATCTTGCTCGGGTCTCCATTTAAGGACAGCGCTTTGCCAAAGAACCGTGCTGCTGCTCGACGGTTCCTACGCTAACACAGCATGAAATCATTATTATTCCCAGCTTTATCGGTAGCCGTTTGGTCTGGGCGCTCTGGTGCGGTCGGCGAGCTTTCTGTTACGCTGCCTTAGCAGCGTAACAGCCTAAACACTAAAACAACGGGGCGGTTTCAACGGACCGGTACCCATCCCCTACTTGCAGCCTATCACCACCGAATACGACCGCCACACTGGCCAACTCGCCATCCTATGTTGCGGCAAAACCGACTGCTCCATCTTCCTGCAAGGTAGGGGGCACAAGAAACTTGGTAAAGCCATCAATGAGCGCCGCTGCGAAGCGATTCGCGTCTTCGACCCCGAAGTGCATCTGCCAACCGATAGCAAAGGCCGTCATCATGGGTAGCCTGATCTGACTGGTCCGATATGATTGTTAGTGCATGATCGGCCTCTGGTCCATCTGGACGATTGTTTCCGGTGCCGGTGGTCGGTAGCCCAGAGCGCTGTGGGGCCGTTTT
>JBCDED010000076.1:0-18986 GCA_039179985.1 Pseudomonadota bacterium | reverse complement strand
GGTCACCGACGGCGTCGACCTGACGCTTTGCGCGGGCGAATGTCACGCGCTCATTGGTCCAAACGGGGCCGGGAAATCCACGCTGATCCATCAGATTTCGGGCGTTTTGACGCCCGACGAAGGTCGGGTCTATTTCGACGGCCTGGATGTGACCGGCGTCAGCGTCCACGGCCGTGCTGGGCTTGGGCTGGCACGGACGTTCCAGATCACTTCGATCCTGCCGGACTTCACCGCCCTCGAAAACGTCGCGCTGGCCGCGCAGGCGCGCGCCGGGCACAGCTTTCGCTTTTTCAGGCCTGCGGGCCGCGAAGCCGCGCTCAATCGCGCGGCCATGGCGGCCCTGGACCGCTTTGGCCTTGCCGGGCGCGCAGCGGCCGTCGCCGGTGCCCTCAGCCACGGGGAAAAGCGGGCACTGGAGCTTGCGATCGCGCTGGCGGGTCAGCCGAAGGCGCTGATCCTTGACGAACCCATGGCGGGCATGGGTCGGGCGGAAAGCGGCGCGTTGATCGAGACGCTGCGCGAGTTGAAATCCACCTACCCGATCCTGCTGGTGGAGCATGATATGGACGCGGTGTTTGCGCTGGCCGACCGGGTGTCTGTGCTCGTGGGCGGGCGGATCGTGAGCAGCGGCACGCCCGATACGGTGCGCGCCGACCCAGCGGCCCGTGCCGCCTATCTGGGCGAGGACAGTGCCGCATGAGCCTGCTCTCGGTCAGCGATCTGCACGCCGGGTACGGCGCGGCCGAAGTCCTCTTTGGCCTTGATCTGAGCGTCGCCGAGGGCGAGGTCGTCACCCTTCTGGGTCGGAACGGCATGGGCAAGACAACGACCGTGCGCGCGATCATGGGGCTGATCCGGCCCACCGGCGGACGGGTGGAGATCGACGGGCGCGACATGACCGGCCTGCCCGCTCACCGGATCGGCCAGGCGGGCGTGGGCCTTGTGCCGGAGGGTCGCCAGGTATTTCCGACGCTCTCGGTGGAAGAAAACCTAATCGCAACGTCGCGCGCGGGCGGCGCGGGCCGCTGGACGCTCAACCGGGTGCTGTCGGTCTTCCCGCGGCTCGCCGAACGGCGCGTGAACCTCGGCGCGCAGCTTTCAGGCGGCGAACAGCAGATGGTCGCCATAGGGCGCGCGCTGATGACAAACCCGCGGCTCATGATCCTCGACGAAGCCACCGAAGGGCTGGCGCCGCTTATCCGCAAGGAAATCTGGGACACGATTGCGGCGCTCAAAGCCGAAGGCGAAGCCATTCTGGTGATCGACAAGAACCTCAAGGCGCTCACCGACCTCGCCGACCGTCACTATGTGATCGAAAAGGGTGAGATCCTGCTGACCATGGGCGGCGACGCCGCCCGGAGCGACGGCGGCAAGCGGCTGGAGAGGCACCTGCACCTCTAGCGCGCTAGCTGCCGGGCACCGCGAAGCCCGCAAGTTTCGAATAGTCCCCGACGATGGCGCGAAGTTCTTCGGGTGTCGCCACGTCCTCCACATCGTCGAAACCCTGTGGCGCCCGCTCTTCCACAAAATCGATCACCCGTTCCGGCCCGCCGCTACGGTTGGCCTCGACGATCTCGCCGGTGACGGGCCGCCGGTTGGTATCATAGGCCGCCAGCGCCACGGCGGCGTCCTGTCCCGAGGCAAGCCGATCGGTCAGGGCGCGGGCATCGAGAATCGCCTGGCTCGCACCATTGGAGCCCACGGGATACATGGGATGCGCCGCATCGCCCAAGAGGGTGACCCGTCCATGACTCCAGCGCGGCAATGGATTGCGGTCACACATAGGGTAAAGGAAAATCTCGTCCGTCGCGCGGATCAGCGCAAGAATATCGGTTTCCGGAACCGAAAGATGCCCGTCGGCATGGTCCAGCGCCTCGGCCTGTGGTGCCGGGCGCGACCAGTCGTCCCGACCAGGAATGGGTGTGGCGGCGTCCCCGAGTTTCGCGCAGACCACCCAGTTCGTCAGCGCCATGCCAGGGCGCGCGGGATCGTGGGCAATGGGGTAAAGCACAAGCTTTCGCCGCATGCCGCCCGCCACGATCATCGTGCACCCGTCGAGAAACTGCGGCCACCAGGTCGCCCCGCGCCACATAAGAATGCCATTCCAGGTGGGCGGGCCCTGATCCGGGTAGAAGTGCTTGCGCACGGTGGAATGGATACCGTCGGCGCCCACAAGAATGTCGGCGGTGATCGTTTCCCCGCTGCCGTCGCGGGCCTGAAACTGCGCCGTCACGGCCTTGCCAGTGTCTTCAAAGCGCACCAAGCGGCGATCCGTCACAACGGCGTCCGGGCCGAGGCGCGCCAAGACCGCGTCAAAAAGCACCTGCTGCAACCTGCCCCTATGCACCGAGAACTGCGGTGCAGCGTGCCCTGCATAGGTGCCGCGCGGCTGCGCCACGATGTTGCAGCCGTCGGCGGTCTTGTAGATCAGCGCCTTGGTACGCACCGCTACTTCGTCAAGCCGGTCGAGAAGACCGATCGCACTAAGCTCGCCAATGGCATGGGGCAGCGTGTTGATACCCACACCAAGCGCCTTCACCTCGCTCGCCTGCTCGTAAAGCCGGACCTTAAGGCCCTTTTCGTGGAGCATCAGCGCCAACGTCAGGCCGCCGATCCCGGCCCCGGCAACAGTAATGTCCATAGCTTAGCCTCCTGCCCTCTGACGCAGAGCCTAGTGGGGGCCGGATAGGGCTGGCAAGACGGGGCGCTAGCGGGAAATCCGGACGGTCAGAAGCTCGTGATCGGACAGATACACGCCAGACAGGGAAACCGCAGGCCAGATCCGCGGGTCCGATGCCGTCACACCACGGGTCAGCACCCAGTCGAGTTTCTTCAGCGGGTACTGTGCCACGCGGCGCGGCGGAACGCGCGTCGTGGTTCCGGGAGCGTTGGCCTCTTGCCAGTCAAAGCCGGCTTCAGCAAAGACCGCAAAGCTCGGTTCCGTCGTCGCCGGGTTTTCCATGGTCGCCGCCGCACCAATCGCAAGATCGGCAAAGGCGCGCGTGTTGAAATCGCCCCCGATAACAGTGGGCCCGTCGCCATAGATGTCCTGCAGGCTCCGTGTGAGCCGCCGGGTTTGATCCGCGCGGCCCTCTGCGTCGCTTTCGCTTTCGTAATGTGCGGCGACGAAAACCACGCCGCCGACCCGCGCGGCCATGGCCATGCGCCCACCCACGCGGTGCTGCCCGTCGCCCTTGGGCGACTGCACGTACCAGTAGCCGCCATCATCGAGCGGCAGTAGGGCCACGTCAGTCATTGGAAATCGTGACAGAATGGCGTTGCCATGAAGCCCGTGGTCATTGGGCATGCCTGCGAAATCCTCGGTCTCGAAGGCGTCGCCCGTGCCCAGTTCCACGAACTCGACGCCAAAGGCGTAGCCCATGCCAAGCGCCGCGGCGAGATCGCGGGGGGTGTGCCTTTGGGACGACCGGGCCATCCCCCAATCGACCTCGGTCGCAAGCACGATGTCCGCTCCGGCCCGATTCAGCGCCTCAGCGCTGTCTTCCACCCGTTTGCAGCGCTCGATGTTCCAGGCGGCAACGGTGATCTCATCTGGCATCTGCGGCCCCGAGGGCTGGCGGACTTCCACGGTATTGAGGCAGGGCCATTCGGCCTGAAACCGGGCATGAGCCCTGGCGCTTCCGCCTTCGACCACAGCCTCCGACCGCGCTGCATCGGGTGGCGTTTCCATGGCCTCTACAGAGCTGATGATCACATCACGCATGGGCGGTAAGATGTTGTTTTGATGTCCCCATGCCCCTCTCCGCTTCCGGTTTCGGGTTCTGTACCCCGACGGCATTTCACTTTTGTGACCGATGTGCTGCTCGCGGCACCTTAGCCTTCGATCAGAAACCTCTGTGCCAAAGGCAGGCTCGCGGCACCGAGCGCCCGCGCGTCCGGTCCGATTGTGCCCGGCAAGACCTCGGGGCGCGCCATTCCGGTCAGGTTCAGCCCGTCGAGCTGCCGGTTGGTCTCGGCGACCAGTGCGGACCGCAACTCAGGGCGCATCCAGCCATCGATCTTCACCGCTTCGAAATCAATGATCGAACAGCCCGCCAGGGTTGCATGGGCAAGCCCCTTGGCGGCGGTCCCAAGCCAGGCGTCGCGGATGGCGTCCTCTACGTGCCAGTTTTCGACCGATGTCCAAAGGCCTTCCGTGCGGTCGCCGTTCTGGCGCATCATGTCTTCGAGTACGTAGAGGCTGGCGAAATCGATGAACTGGCGCACGCCGCCATCGCCCGAAGGGACCGGCAACGGACCCAGGGCGCCCGCGTTACCGCGACCGGAAAAGAGCTGGCCGTTCAGAACCACTCCTCCGCCGCCAAAGTAGCCAATGTAGAAATAGAGAAAGTCGCGCGGGCCCTCTTGCGGGCCGAAGACGAGCTCCGCGCTACAGGCCGCCGTGGCGTCGTTTTCCAGAAAGACCGGAAGCCCGGTCCGCGCAGCAAGTTCCGCCCGCATATCGAAATCGCGCCAGCCCGCCATGTTTTCCGCCGGAACGCCAAGGGTCTGCGCCCAGTTCCAGAGGAAAAACGGCATAGCCACTCCGAGACCCGCGAGCCGCGTCTGCCTGTCCGGTGTCTGGCCGTTCAGGACCTCTTCAATCTCTTGGCACGCAAATTCCAGCGTCGCTTCGGGTGTTGGGTAGGGATACGAACGGCGGGCGCGTGTCTCCACCGCTCCAAGAAAATCGGTCAGGACCAGTTCCGAACTACGGCGGCCGATCTTGAGCCCAAGGAAGTAAGCGCCGTCCGCCGCAAGCCCCATGGGCACGGAGGGCTGGCCCACCCGGCCGCGGACGGGTTCACCACGCACCAACAAGCCATCGTTCTCCAGGGCGCGCATGATCACCGAAACGGTCTGCGCCGAGAGCCCTGTCATGCGGGCGATCTCAGATTTGGCGAGCGCGCCGTGGCGACGCACCAGCGAAAGCGCCAGCCGCTCGTTGCGCGCACGCATGCCTGCGGCATTGGACCCCTGCAGTCTGGGGCCAAGCGGCTGCGTTTCATCCGACATCGTCTGTTCGGCCACGCGGTCTCCTCCTTGTAGCGCAGATTGGGAAATTTACCGGCGCGCGTCAATAATAATTCACTCTGATTTATTTATTGACAAACGCTTCGAATCTTTCGATCCTCGGCATCGGTTTCGGGGAGGAATAAAGGGACCCCGACCCGAAAGCCCGGGCACCGGGCACATGAAGAACTGGGAGGAAACTACCGTGAAACTCACCCATCTGCTGGGCGCATCCGCAATCGCCCTCACCGCCGCCGCCGGAGGTGCATCCGCCGCCGGCCACGAAATCAGCGCCTGCCTGATAACCAAAACCGACACCAACCCCTTTTTCGTGAAGATGAAGGAAGGTGCGACTGCCAAGGCAGAAGAACTCGGCATTTCGTTGAAATCCTTCGCCGGTAAAGTGGACGGCGACCATGAAACGCAGGTGCAGGCGATCGAGACCTGCATTCTCGACGGTGCCAAGGGCATCCTGATCACCGCCTCTGATACCTCGTCCATCGTGCCCGCCGTGCAGCAGGCCCGGGACGCCGGTGTTCTAGTGATCGCGCTCGATACGCCGCTTGAACCCATCGACTCGGCCGATGCGACCTTTGCGACCGACAACTATCTGGCCGGTCTACTTATTGGCCAGTGGGCCAAGGCCAAGATGGGCGACAGCGCCGGAGATGCAAAAATCGCCACGCTGGATCTGAACGTCAGCCAGCCCACAGTGGACGTGCTGCGCAACCAGGGCTTTCTCGACGGCTTTGGCGTGGATCTCGCAGACCCGAACGTAATTGGCGATGAAGACGACCCGCGCCTTGTGGGCAGCGACTTGACCGACGGCAACCAGGAAGGCGGTCGCCGGGCCATGGAGAACCTTCTGGCCAAGGATCCGACCATCAACGTGGTGCATACCATCAACGAACCGGCCGCTGCGGGCGCCTATGAAGCTCTGAAAGCCGTTGGTCGCGAAAACGACGTGCTGATCGTTTCCGTCGACGGCGGCTGTCCGGGTGTGCAGAACGTGGCCGACGGTGTGATCGGCGCCACCAGCCAGCAGTACCCTCTGCTGATGGCGTCCCTTGGCATCGAGGCCATCAAGAAATGGGCCGACGAAGGCGTGAAGCCCGAACCGACTGAGGGCAAGGATTTCTTCGACACCGGCGTCGCGCTGGTCACCGACCAGCCGGTCGATGGCGTGGACAGTATCTCGGTGAAAGAGGGCACGGACCTCTGCTGGGGCTGATCCAGATGTAAGACCATAGCGGGGCGCGGCAGCGCCCCGTGCACATCGTCCGCATGGACAGGCCTGTTGAGACCTGACTAGACTTGGGGCCAAGGCGCACCAAGACGCATCCAATAAACTAATACGAGGGGGGAGACCCATGTCAGAGACTGCCTCGAAAGGGCAGGACTATGAGTCGTCGCTGAAAGAAGCCTCGACCACAGTCGCCGAGTTCGACGACGACCACCGCGGGTTTGTCGGAACGCTGCAGCACGCCCTGCACACCACACCCGCCCTGGTCCCCCTGATCGTGCTGGTGCTTGCCATCGTGATTTTCGGGCTGCTGTTGGGCTCGAAATTCTTTTCGCCTTTTGCGCTGACGCTCATCCTTCAGCAGGTCCAGATCGTCGGCATCGTGGCAGCGGCACAAAGCCTCGTTATCCTGACCGCGGGCATTGACCTGTCCGTGGGAGCCATCGCCGTTTTGTCCAGCGTGGTTATGGGCCAGTTCACCTTCCGCTACGGCATCCCGCCGGCAATCGCTGTCGCCTGCGGCCTCGCCTGCGGCACCGCAATCGGTTTTATCAATGGCTGGCTTGTGGCCCGAGTGAAACTGCCGCCCTTTATTGTGACACTCGGCATGTGGCAGATCGTGCTGGCGACGAACTTCCTTTACTCGCGGAACGAGACCATCCGGGCGCAGGACATCGAAGAAAACGCCGCCCTCTTGCAAGTTTTCGGAACCACCATCCAAATCGGCGGCGCCCGGCTTACCTACGGCGTGATCTTCATGCTGCTTCTGGTGGTTGTCCTGGCCTATTGCCTGCGTCAGACAGCCTGGGGCCGACATGTTTATGCGGTCGGAGATGACCCCGATGCCGCCGAACTCAGCGGCGTTCAGGTCAACCGTGTGCTGATATCGGTCTACATGCTCTCGGGTCTCATCTGCGCCTTCGCGGGATGGGCGCTGATTGGACGGATCGGGTCCGTTTCGCCGACGTCGGGGCAGCTTCTTAATATCGAATCCATCACCGCCGTGGTGATCGGAGGGATCTCGCTTTTTGGCGGGCGCGGCTCAATCCTCGGAGCGTTCTTTGGTGCGCTGATTGTCGGCGTTTTCACTCTGGGCCTGCGCCTCCTGGGCGCTGACGCTCAATGGACATTCCTGCTTATCGGCGCGCTCATAATCGGCGCTGTGGCCGTGGACCAGTGGATCAGAAAGGTGTCAGTCTGATGGAACCCATTCTGCAAGGAAAGAATCTGGTCAAACGCTACGGCCGCGTGACCGCGCTCGATCACTGCGACTTCGAGCTGTATCCGGGCGAGATCCTCGCCGTGATCGGGGACAACGGCGCGGGGAAATCCACGCTCATCAAAGCGGTCTCGGGCGCGGTCGTGCCCGACGACGGCGAGGTGATGCTCGACGGTATGCCTGTCAGCTTCTCGTCTCCCCTCGAAGCGCGCGCCCATGGCATTGAGACGGTGTATCAGCAGCTTGCCATGTCCCCTGCCCTCTCCATCGCCGAGAACATGTTCATGGGCCGGGAGCTGCGCAAGAAGGGCTTCATGGGAAAGTACTTCCGGCAGCTCGACCGTCCGGCAATGGAGAAATTCGCCCGCGAAAAGCTGAGCGAGCTTGGCCTGATGACCATCCAGAACATCAAGCAAGCGGTCGAAACCCTGTCGGGAGGTCAGCGTCAGGGCGTCGCGGTGGCGCGCGCGGCAGCTTTCGGATCGAAAGTCATCATCCTCGACGAACCCACGGCCGCACTGGGCGTGAAGGAAAGCCGCCGGGTGCTAGAACTGATCCTCGACGTGAAGTCCCGGGGCATCCCGATCATTCTGATCAGTCACAACATGCCCCATGTCTTCGAAGTGGCCGACCGTATCCATGTGCACCGGCTGGGCAAGCGGCTGACCGTGATTAACCCCAAAGACCACAGTATGTCCGACGCAGTGGCCTTCATGACGGGGGCCAAGGAACCGCCGGAAGCACAGGCCGCCTGAGCCCATGCCCACGGCGGCCGACATCGCAGCGCGAATAGCGTCGGGTCTGCCGAAGGTGCCTGAAAACGGCACGCGGCGACTGGTCGCCATCGTCGGTCCGCCGGGCGCCGGAAAATCAACCGTCGCAGAAGCGCTGGTGGGCACACTTGGCGCTGCAACGGCACTTGTCCCGATGGACGGCTTTCACCTCGACAACCGCGTTCTCGACGCCCGCGGCCTGCGCAAGCGGAAAGGCGCACCCGAGACCTTTGACGCCGCCGGGTTCGTTCTGGCGATGGAGCGCCTGAGATCGGGGGAACCGGTCATTCTGCCCGCCTTTGACCGGACGCGGGATCTGGCCATTGCCGGGGCGATCGACATCGCGGCAGAGGTGCGGACCCTGGTCGTCGAAGGGAACTACCTTCTGATGGAGGAGGCGCCGTGGTCGCGACTGGCCGCGCTTTGGTCAACCTCCGTCTTTCTGGACGTGCCCCGTGCCACCCTGCGAACACGGCTCATCGACCGTTGGCTCACCCATGGCCTCGACCCGGACGCGGCCCTAGCCCGGGCCGAACAAAATGACCTTCCAAACGCGGCCGTGGTCGAAAAAACCCGGACGCGTGCTGGCCAGGTGATATCTCTGGGCTAGAATTTCACAGATAAGTTACTCTGGCCAACCGGAGCGATCCGCTAGGTTAGGTCCAACATCTTCCACGCAAAATGCATGAGGAATGCCGCGGCGCCTATGAAAACACCTCATGAGGTCAGCAGACACACTCCGCACATTGTCCGCCGCAGGTCATTGATCCTTGGCGCCGTCGGCGCGGTCGCCGTGGCTGCGGGCGGTTACGCTTATATCAGCACGCCGCCCGCGTTCGCCGGGGGTGAGTTATCTGTCTCCGAAGCCCACCGGAAGGCGGCCTCTGACGAAATTACACTGGTCGACATCCGCCGCCCCGATGAATGGAAAATGACCGGCATCGGCGAACACGCGCTGGCCCTCGACATGCGGCGCGACAATTTTGCCGATCTGCTGAAAGACCACGTGGGCGGCGATTTCGACGCGCCGATCGCGCTGATTTGCGCGGCGGGCGTGCGGTCAGCGCGCCTGAGCAACCGACTGACCCAAGCCGGCTTCACCAATATCATCAATGTGCCCGAAGGCATGCGGGGATCCGCCGCGGGTCCGGGATGGATCAAAGCCGGTCTGCCCACTAAGACCTGGACGGAGTAATCATGCACGTTTCGAGAATTTGGGCTGCCCTTGGCGTGGCGGCGCTCGCGTCTGGGATCGCTCCGGTGGCGGAGGCAGGTTGCGACGGGTCACCTGAACCCTGCGTGTCCGAAAGCGGGCTTTATCACATCGAACTGCCCGAAACAGCTGAGGCGGCGCCGGTGCTCGTCTTCCTTCATGGCTACCGCAGCCATGGAGGGGCGACCATTGGCAACACGCGCATCGTGGAGCCGCTTCTCGAAAGAGGATGGGCCGTTATCGCACCCAATGCCGTGCCAATGCAGGAAGGCAGCCCGGCAGGTAGCTGGAACTTCCGTTCCAACCCCGCAGGGCGCGATGAAACCGCCTTTCTGAGCGAGGTTGTGACCACGGCTGCGGACCGATTTGGCACCAGCCCCGACAAGGTCGTTCTGGGCGGCTTTTCTGCCGGTGGGTTCATGGTATCCTACCTCGCCTGCGCGGCGCCGGATACCTTCCCGGCCTATGCCCCTGTCTCGGGCGGCTTCTGGCGGCCGCATCCCGAAAGCTGCGAGGGGCCGGTGCGGCTGTTGCATACCCACGGCTGGCAGGACGGGACCGTACCACTGGAAGGGCGGCCGTTGGGCGGCGGGCGTTTTCGGCAGGGCGACATCTTTGCAGGTCTCGAAATCTGGCGCCAGGCCAATGGCTGCGACATGATGCGGCCCGACGAGATTGATCTCGGGGCGCCCTTCTGGCGCCGCGTCTGGACCGATTGCACCGAAGGCAGCGCGCTGGAGTTCGCGCTTTTCCCTGGGGGTCACACGGTCCCGGATGGATGGGCGGACATGATGGCGGACTGGTTCGAGGCGCTGCCCGAAAGCTGATCACTCCGCCGGCGCGGACATCGCACTCAATTGCGCGCGGAACTCGGCGCGGTAGCGTCGGGCCGCACCCATGATCGGGGGTTCCCGGTAGTCTTCAGGCGTCCCAAGCAGTCCCTTGGCCCAACGCCCGGGTTGCCTGCCACTGAGCCCCGAGAGCGGGATCGCCAGCGCCAGGCTGAGGGCAATGGGCAGGAGCCAAGGGGTCACAAGCCCGGCACAGATACCCACGACGAGCGTCACGCCGCTGATCGTTTCGAGCCAATGGGCGCGCAGGAGGCGCGTAAACCCATGGTCGCCGCAGGTGCGGACCTGGGCCGACCAGCCGCTTTGCAGCCCAAAGATCGTCCGGAACACCGCGATCAACTGCTGGACCATCAGGATCGGCGCATAGGCGATGGACAGAAGAACCTCTGCCAGGAACGAGGCCGCAAGCCGTCCCGGTCCACCGAGATCAGACACGCGCGTGCCTGCAAAGGGCAGCGCGATGACGCCCAGGATTTTCGGCATCAGAAGCATCGCATACATCAAAAGCAGGACCAGCACATGGCGGCCCTCGTTCATCTCTGGCCATGTGGGAAAGAGCGGGTTGTCCTCACTGAAATAGGACAGAAGGCTGGCTTCTTCGCCGTTGCCGATCGCCGCCCAGATCAGGAGCAGGACAAACCAAACGGGCGACAGGATGTACCCCATCGCCCCGTGGAAGAGATGGAAGCGGGACACGGCGCGCATGCCCCGGGTCCCAAGAAGGCGCAGGTGCTGCAGATTGCCCTGGCACCAGCGGCGGTCCCGCGCGATGTGGTCGATCAGCGTCGGCGGCGTTTCCTCGTAGCTGCCCCGGATCCGGGGCAGAAACCGCACGCCCCAGCCCGCCCGGCGCAAAAGCCCTGCCTCGACAAAATCGTGGCTCATGATGATCCGGCGCTTGCCGCGGATCGAGCGCACGTCGGGCAGCCCTGCACAGCGCGCGAAGGCTTCTGTGCGAATTATGGCGTTATGACCCCAGTAGTTGCCTTCCTGCCCGGTCCAGCGCGCCAGTCCCTCGGCCAGTGCGGCCCCGTAGACGCCATTGGCGAACTGCTGCGAGCGTGCAAATACAGACTGCGCGCCGATAAGCTGCGGAAAGCTTTGGATCAGGCCCGCCCCCGGGTCGCGGGCAAGTGCATCCGTGAGGCGGCTGATCGCCCGCGCGGTCATCAGACTGTCGGCATCCAGCACCAGCATCGCAGGCCAGCCGCCGCCCCAGTTCTCGACCCAGTCGGCGATGTTGCCCACCTTGCGGCGCGTGTTCCGGGCGCGGCGGCGGTAGAAGACCTCTGTGCCGTCCTTAAGCTGGCCCCGGAGCGCCAGAACCGCCGCTTCTTCGGCGGCGGCAATGGTATCATCCCGCGTGTCGCTGAGAATGAATAGCGTGTAGCTGTGCCGCCCGCGCTTGCGGCGCAGCGCTTCCATCATGGCGCGGGCATTGCCCATAACAAGAGCCGGATCCTCGTTATAGATGGGCACCAGGAGCGCCACATCGAGACTTTCCGCCGGGCTCTGGTCGGGCGGCTGCACGGGCTGGCGCGACAACGAAGCAAGCCCTGCAAGCACGGTCACCACCGTCAGGGAAATCCAGAAGAAGTTGAAGCAGATGAGCGCGACAAGGCTCCCTTCAAGCAAGCTAATCCCTTCGCCGGCAAACCAGCCCAACATGATAGCGCTGAGCCCGCCGGTCGCCGAAAGCGTCACCGCAAAGACAACAAGCCTCCAGAGAAACACGGTTTTGCCGGAACTGACCCCCGGCGCCGCCGCGTCGCGGAACGGGCGGTCGAAGCGTTGTTCGGGAAGGCCCATGGGCGCCTCGGGCGGCATCAGCGGATGCTGCGCCGACATATGCCCCCATCCTAAGCCGTCCATCGGTAAAGCCAGACTTCGCTGGCCAACGCGCCATCGCGCCGAAGCTGCGCGCGCAGTTCGACGAGCTGGGTTTCTTCATCGGGCTCGAACCGGAACGCCAGCCGCAGCCCACCCGTTTCGGGGTTCCGCTGAAGGACGCCGTTGCTCACCGGCGCATGGGGAGACTGGGTGTAGACAGCCAAGCTTTCCGGCCCGTCCTCGTGCAGCGGGTGCGGTTCGTAATCGATCGTTACGATGTAGCCGCCTGCTTCGCGCTTGCCGAGACGGGTGTTCATCACACGCGGGACCTCCACTTCCGGATGCGGGGTGTCGCCCCAGGCCATGTGATAGCGAAAATCGTAGCGGTTCCCGGGATGCAAGACCTCGCTTGGGCGCCAGAACGCCACGATATTGTCGTAGATTTCCTTGTCGGTGGGGATCTCGACCAGCGCCACCGCTCCTTTTCCCCAATCCTCGCGCGGCGTGATCCAGAGGCCCGGCCGCTTGTGGTAGAGCGCTTCGAGATCCGCGAAGTCAGAGAACTTGCGGGACCGCTGCATCAGGCCAAAGCCCTTGGGGTTCTCATCCGAGAAGGCCGAGATTTGCAGCTTTTTGGGGTTGGCCAGCGGGCGCCAGATCGTCTCGCCCGCCCCGTTCCGGACCATCAGCCCGTCATTGTCATGGACGGCGGGCCGGAAATCGTCAAAGCGCGACCGGTTCGTTTCGTCAAACATGAACATGGAGGTCAGAGGGCCAAGACCGACGTGATCGAGCGGCACCCGCGGGAAAAGCGTGGCCTCGACTTCCATCTCACAAGTCAGCCCGGGCGTGATGGTGAACTTGTAAGCGCCCGTCACGGACGGGCTGTCGAGAAGCGCGTGGAGTACGAAGTTTTTCTGTCCGGGTGCGGGCGCTTCGAGCCAGAACTCGGAGAATTCAGGAAACTCCTCGCCGCGAGGGTCCGCCGTTTTCAGGGCCAGCCCGCGGGCCGAGAGCCCGTAGAACTCCCCCGCGCCGATAGCCCGGAAGTAGCTGGCGCCTTGGAACACGCAGAATTCGTTGCGCACGCCGGGCTCGTCCAGTTCTGTCCGCAGGCGGAAGCCAGAGTACCCGAGCGTGTCGTCGATGGTCAGATCCGGCACCTTGTCGGTCTTGTCAAAGAGCGACAGATCAAAGGGCACGCGCCGCGCGTAGCCGCCTTCCACCTCGTGGATGCCAACGGGGCGCGGGAAATAGAGACCTGGGTGGAAGAAGTCGACCGAATATGGGCGATTGCTGTCTTCCCAAAGCGCGTTGCGGGGATCGAACCAGATCGACTTGTAAAGATCGTAGCTGAGATTGATCCAGTCCTCGGGCACCGCCGGGGCTGGCATGTACCGCTTGGCCGACATCATTTCCGCGCGGACAACGACGTCTTCGCGGCGGAACATCACGCGCCCGTCGGCCGCGCGGGCGCCGGTTGCCATAAGCGCCGTTGCCGCGGCAGACCCGGCCAGAAACGCGCGCCGCCCGATCCCTGTCATGCCGGTTTCCTTTTCCAGGGCGACGACTTGAAGAAGGCCGCCGTGTAGGCCACCCCGACGATGGTCGCGAGACCCGCCAGGTTCACCAGCGCCACGGTCGTTCCGGTCCGGCCGACCTGATCCAGGATAAAGCCCATGAAGCGCGCCAGCGCCATGGAGAAAACAAAAACGGCAAGCGACTGCTGACCCACTTTGCTGACCACGGTCACCGTGCTCGCCCAAAGCTGGCCCATGAACCCCGCGCTGGTTTCGCGCAGCCGCCAGCCCCCCTCGCCCGCGGCCACCCAGAAAATATAGGCAAGGCTCAAAAAGTGCAGATAGCGCAGAATGCCGAACTCGGTCTTCGTGCGGAAGTCCCTGAGGCCCGGGCGCAGATCTTTGAGCCATTCGGCCAATTCGGGCATCGGGATGGCCAGCCAGTTGACGACCTTCCATGATGCAAAAGGCGCCGAGAGCACGAGGAATCCGGCACAGATGATCACCAGTGTCGTGCTAACAGGCGGCTTGGGCAGCCAGCCGCGCATGAAGGCGAAGCCGGTGAAAAACACAAGCTGCCAGCCAAATGGGTTGAAGAACCACTGCCGGTCCGACCAGGGCTCGGCGGGCAAGGCGAGCCAGCCCAGGTTGGCCATGAACCAGATCCCGACGCTGGTTCCCAAGGCGAGCCACACATGTACCTTCGCCAGAGCCATCATGAGGGGCATCATCATCAGGATGACCAGATACATGGGCAGGACGTCGAAGTAATTTGGCACGTAGGTCAGCGTAAAGAGCCCCACGAGTTGCGGCATTGGATCGCGAAAGAAGGGCCAGAGGTTCAGCGTGTTCACATAACTCTTCTCGAAGTTGCCATAGTATTCCAGCGCCGCCAGCATCATTGCGATGAAAAAGAACAGCCCGATATGGGCCCAGTAGACTTGCCAGATGCGATAGACCGTGCGGGTCGTGCCCATCATCCAGCCGCGCTCGGCGAAGACTTTTCCGAAAGCGATGGCCGAGGCCATACCGGAACAGAACACGAAAATCTCGGTAGCATCCGAAAACCCAAACCGCGCCGGGATCCACCCGGTCCACCAGTTGCGCGGCGTGTGAGCAATCAGGATGATGAACATCGCGATGCCCCGGTAGAAGTCGAGCCGCGGGTCCCGCAGCCCGGCCTTGCGAACGGGCGGCGCGGAACTCACGGCGAAGTCGTGGTTCGGCGTCGTCGTCACCATCTGTCCGTCCCCCGCGTCAGCCTGCGGGCAGGACTTCCGAAGGCTGCTTCAGGCGGCCCGCGGCGATCATCGCCTTGCGAGCGGCAGCATAGCCATCTTCAAATCCCCCACGCCGGCGCTGGCGATCCGCCAGCATCGTTTCAGCAGCCTCCAAGAACCCCGCGCGCAGCCCTGCGTCAATGGTCAGCCGCTCGAAAACGTCCCTCTGGGCATGGCTTCCGCCGGCGCGCTGCATCGCGCCACGTGCCCGCGAGAGGTTCAGGAAGGCGGCTTCGTAGTCCGCCTCGCCAAAGGCGTGCAGCCCCTCTGCCGCCGCTATGCCCGGATCGGCCATGCGCCGCGCAGCTTCAGTATGTCCGGATTTCCCATCCTTGCGAAGCCGTTGGATAAGCGTATCGGTCGCCTGCTGCCGGCAGTCACCAACAAGCGCCAGCAAATAGTGCAGGTCGGCGAAGATCAGGCAGCCGTCTTCGGTCCGTTTGGCCGAGATGTCGGCCAGTTCTTCCCAGCGATCTCCGACATTCACACCGTCGAGTTCCAGCCGGCTTAGAAGCGAGGCGGCGTTCGAGATGTCGCGGTAGTCGTCGGTTTTGTCCCGGCGGATTTCGGTGTCGTAGAGCGCCAGTACAGTGTCCACTTCGCCGATGTCGAGGTGCATCAGCGCGCGATGCCACCAGACGTGATAGCGAAAGTTGTTGCAGTGGGCCCAGGCGGATTCACGACCCGACAACCAGTCGATACCGCCCCGTGGATTGCCTGTCATATCGTAGACATGGGCGACGGCATGCAGCCCCCAAGCGTCATCTGGAGCGGTCCAGAGCGCCTCGCGCCCCGCCGTTTCAGCGGCCGCATAGTCGCCGGTTTCTTCCAGCGCGAAAGAATGGCAGCCCAGAAGATATCCGCGCGCCCGGTGATCGAGCGCGTAAGCTGGAAGCACAGCCTCAATGGACGCCCGCATACCTGCGGAATCCCCAAGGACAAACCGGATAGCGTGGCTGAGTTTCATGGCCAGCGGATCGTCCGGATGGGCTTTCATGATGCCTTCCAGCGTCTCGACCGATGCCAGGGGCGCACCGCCGACCCAGTGCTCGAGCGCGAGAATGTAGCGACGCTCGCGCCAGGAGATCGCCCCGGCGGCCTCTGCCGCCTTAGCGGTGGCCAGTGCTTCGACGGCGGTCTCATTCAGTTCCCTGCGGCCCAGGAGCAGCATGAAAAGCCCCTTGACCGCATGGCCAAGCGCAAACTGCGGCTCGGCCTGCAGGACCACGCCGAGATGTTCGGCCGTTGCAGCGCCATGGGCCAGAAAAGCCAGCAAAGCTTCGTTCCAGGCCTCCAAAGCCTCTTGGGTCTCCAGTGTCGTTGGTTGTCCAAAGAGGTCTTCACGCATGCCGTGTCCTAATCCACAAAATGGCCTGTCATGCGAAGACACCTAACAGGCCGGGTTCACACAAAAAGCAGGTGTCATCGAAAGTCACGCGCCTGTGACGGGCCGTGTGCAAAAATAGGGCCGATTCCGCCGAAACCGCGCCATTCTCAGGCGAAACTTTGCTGACGTTAGATTGGTTTAGCTGTCAAAAGGATCTTCACTGGAAAGAACCTCATCGGTATCTGCGCCAAAGTGCGGCGGCGGCCGGCGATAGGTCACAGGTGTCCGGGAAAAATTCAGCGGATTGCCCAGAAGCCGAAGAGGTCCAGCATCGCCCGGCATCTCGATTTGCATGCCGCGCGCGGCCACTTGATCGGTGGCAAAGACCTGGTCGAGCCGGTTCACAGGGCCAATAGGCACCTTCCGCGCCTCAAGACCCGCCACGATCTCGGCCATGGGCAGGACGGCGAGCGCTGGTTCGAGGATACCTGCCAGCACCTCACGATTGGCGATCCGGCCCGGGTTCGTTGAGAAGCGCGCGTCCTCCGCAAGCTCCGGCATTCCCAGGAACTCGGCAAAGCGGGCGAATTGCCCGTCGTTGCCAACCGCAAGGATCACATGGCCATCCTTTGCGGAATATACGCCGTACGGCACGATGTTCGGGTGATCGTTGCCCCGGCGCTGTGGAACCTTGCCGCTGGCTAGATAGTTCGCGCCCTCGTTGATCAACCAGGCCACCTGGCTGTCCACCAGCGACAGGTCGATATGCTGCCCCTCACCCGTCGCATCCCGGTGCCGCAGAGCCGCAAGAATACCGGTTGTCGCATACATACCGCAGACAACATCGGCGATCCCGACCCCGACCTTCATCGGGGCGCCGTCCGGCTCGCCCGTCAGGGACATGATGCCACCATAGCCCTGCGCCAGAAGGTCATATCCGGGTTTCGACGCATTCGGGCCGGTCTGACCGAACCCGGAGATCGAGCAATAGACGAGCCCCGGCGCCTGCGCGGACAGGCTCGGGTAGTCGAGCCCGTATTTGGCGAGGCCTCCGGGTTTGAAGTTCTCGATCACGACGTCCGCCATTTTGGCGAGCCGCAAGATCTGAGCCTGTCCGTCTTCCGTGGCGATATCGACCGCCACGGACCGTTTGTTCCGGTTCGACGACATGTAATAGGCGGACCGGTCGGTGGGCTGGTCGTCCACGCCGGTTTCGAACGGCGGGCCCCAGGTACGCGTATCGTCGCCACCCGTGGCCGGGTTTTCGATCTTCAGGACACTGGCGCCCAGATCGCCCAACAGCTGCGTGCAGGTCGGTCCGGCCAGGATCCGGCTCAGATCGAGGACCTTCAGCCCTTTGAGTGGCCCATGGGCCAGCTGCTCAGAATTTGCCATCATAGCTCTCCCGGTCGATCTCGGCGGCGATGACCGTGAAGGTGTCCGCCGCAAGGGCGCTTTCAAGGGCCGCGCGCAATTCCGGCCGCGAGCGTACTGTTGCTCCCTGCCCACCAAAGGCCCGGCCGATGGCGGCATAGTCGTGGCGGTCAAATTCGACACCGCGGTTGGTCATGTGCCGCTGACGTTGTTTTAGTTCAATCAGCGCGAGCGAAGCATCGACAAAGACAAGGAAAATCGGCTTCACACCCAGTTCCAACGCCGTGGAAAGCTCGCCCGCGACCATCAATAGACCTGCATCGCCAGAAAAGCTGATGACGGGCCTCTCGGGCGCGACCAACGCCTCGCCGATCGCCATCGGTACCGCGCAGCCCATCGTGCAGAGCGCCGAAGATTGGATCAGCTGGCGCGGCGCGTAACAGTCCCACATCTGCGACAGCAGGATACGGTGTGCCCCGCTGTCTGCGGTGGCAAGCGTGGTGTCGGGCAGAACTGCGCGCGCCTCGGCGATCACCGCAGCGGGCCCCCAGTCGTCATCGTGGGGAAAATCAGCCTTGAGCCTCGCGTTCAGCTCGGTCGCCGCACCTGAGATCCAGCGCGCCCTGGGCGTTGCCATTTCGCCGATCGCGGCAGCCGTCGCGCCCACGTGGCCCACGTGGTTCAGGGTGGCCTGGTGCATGTAGTGCCGGTTTGGCACCGCCGCGATATCGACTACGCGCTGCTGTGCCGGGTCCCAGGGGTCGCGCCAGCCGACGCGCATCTCGATGGGATCATAGCCCAGCGACAGCACCAGATCGGCGTCCCGCACAAACGGGACAAGGCGCGTGTCGGCCAGGGGCGACAGCCCTGCGGCCCCGAGGCACAACGGATGGATCTCCGGCAGAAAGCCTTTGGCCTTATAAGTGGTTATGAAGGGTATTTGATGTTTTTCAAGGAACGCGCCTACATCTGCCTCGGACCCTTCCTGCAGCACATCGAGACCCACTATGGCGACAGGTCGCTCGGCTTCGGAGATCCAGGACACCAGTGTCGAAAGGGTGGTACCACATGGTACCGCAGGAACGGCAGCAGGACGGCGCGCGGGATGCGGCGCAGACGGCGCGTCAGCAACGCTGATCGGCACGTCGATATGCACGGGGCCCTGGCGCGGTTCCGTGGCGACGGCAACGGCTTTTTCGGCAATCAACCCAGCCCCGCCCGGCGTCAGCTGAAACGTTGCCTTGGTAATCGGCCGGAACACCGCCTGATGGTCGAGCACTTGATGGGTGTAGGTGAGCGCCTCGTCTGGGTCGACGGCGCCGGTCAGCACGATCATCGGTACG